>PBVT01000014.1 GCA_002728755.1 Myxococcales bacterium | reverse complement strand
TGTGTTCCTTCCGCGCAGATCCCCTCTTCACAGATCAGGCCTTCGTTACAGCTCCCATCCGAAAGGCAGGCTCCCCCCAGGCTCCCAGGTTCAACTGTCGTCTCTCCACCACCGCAAGAGACAAGAAAAAACGCAAGCCCAATCCATCGCATCTTCATCGCATCACACACACAAATCCCAGACATAGGAGCTTATGACATACACGCCTCGTTTGCCAGCAGAGCACCCGAATCTTCGATGGCCACGGTGGGTCGTGATCAGACCAAAAACCTGGATCTTCGGTAGACCAGACCAAGAGTCACCACGAATAATATCAGGAAGGAAGACCAGGGCGATGTGGGCTCCGACCCAGCAGTGCAGCCACTCGAAGACTTCGATACGGCCTGCCCTCCCGAGTCCGCCCCCATTACAACCTCTTCGGCGATTGTATCCACGGTTTCCACTGTATCGGCGGTTGCCACAACATCATCTGTAGTGATGGTTTCCGTAATATCCGCAGCCGGACTGGCATCTTCCGGCGGCGCCTCCACTGTGATGGAGATGGTCATATCAACGGAGCTCTCTCCATCATCAGCCACCAGGGTGTAGAAATACTCCCCTCGAACGGCTGAGCCCGGGCTGATGTCCAGGATCCCCTCCCCTATCGTAACCCAGTCGAACTCTGCGGTGGGGCTATTCGAAACGACCACATCATCCCCATCGGCATCATCCGCGCTAAAGGGAACTTCGATACTCTGGCCTGCGGTGACAAATGCCTCGGTCTCTATGGAGAGAACGGGAGCACGGTTTGTATTGTAGACCTCGAGATTGAACGCCTGCACCGCTTTTTCACCGTAGCCCGTGCTCTGCACCGAGAGGGTATACACACCCGCATGGTCATAGTCCGCATCCGCCAGAAATTCGCCGGTCATAGGGTCAAAGCTCATCCAATCTTCCAGAGGACTTACCTCGAGAGCTACCGGACTCCCTTGATCGTCCGTCGCTACCAATACGAGCTCTAGGCTCTCGCCTTCTGCTAGCTCCTGATCGGCAATCGGGTCGATACTGTGCACGGGTAAGAAGTCATACAGCGACACATCCGGGTCCCCAAACAGATTGAACGCAGCGTAGTTTTGCCAAAGCCACCACTTACCGAAACCATTGTCTTTCCGGAGCTCAAAAAAGGCCGTCCCAGCGTTCTCCTGCAGCTCGATAATATGCCGCGCATATTCCCAGCCCATACTGGCGTTATCCGATCCTCCCGACAATGACGGCCACGGCGCCCCAGGCCCATGACTCTCCCGAGTCGCACCAATCGTGGCGATCCCCCCGTTGACCAATAACGAATAGCTGAGGTTGTTCACAGCCTCGGGAGTCGAGTTATTGCAGGACGCCTGAAAGGTGAAGACCGGGTAATCATCGTCTAGATAGGTCTCCGCCGCGTAGGTCGACATAATGGGTATCGCGCTCTGCGAGCTCCCATGAGAGAGCCAGAAGACAGCCCCCGGAACCAACGAATTCCAGCCTTGAATCACATTGTCGACGCTACACTCCATGGCATCCGGCAAAGTCGGAAGCGACGACATACAATTGGCATCCAGGTCGGTCTCATTCCAACAATCGGCGTCGTAGACTCGATAACTCGCAAAATTATTCGGGCTCAAGATTTGGTCTCGAATAAGCTCACCGAAAAAGAACCGGTTGCCGCCCTCCGCCGCCAGAAGAGCTCCTTTGCGCCACCCAATGCTGTCATAGCTTGCACGTTGGTAGTTGATCGTCTTGGTAAGAATATGGTCCAGGGCACTCATTCCAACCTCGGAATACACCGGTATGCGCCCCACCTTCAGTTCGTAACCACGATTAACCCCCAGAAGCTCGGAACCGCCTGGAGCGAAATCACCCGAAATATCCAGGTTGGTGAGGTTCGGGTTCCCAAACTCACCATACTTGCCATCCCCATCCAGATCCCAATCCCCATCCAGCTCTCCGTAAAAGTAGTCGGACGGGACCGCATAGTTCACCGCCCACCACTCAGTCGCATTATTTCGTGGCCAGAGTTCCTTCATGGGAAGGTCACTGTCCGGTGTGGGATCGCCAATAAGCAGAAGATATTTGAGATTCAGTTCCGGTGTCTTGATCTGCAGCATAGTTCGAATATTGGTCGCAGCATCCGCGCCCAAGCCACCGCCCCAATCCTCGGGGCCAAATACATATACAGCAAAGCCTTTCTCTTCTTTATGGGCGATAAAGTCGGGGAGTTTTTGGGCACTCTCTCCTTGTAGACAAGCTAACGCCTCTGCGCAGGGATTCGCACCTGCACAAGCCGTATACGGAGTCTGAATATTGGAATCCAAACACACGTTCATGCCATCGATCTGCTGGCAGGTATGCTTCTCACAACTCAAGTCCGGCGCACATTCCGGATAACAGACCTTGGGCCCCGATAGGACCATCTCACTCAAGAGGATGGCGTAGCCCTCCTTGGGGGCTTCCTCCACTGGGTCGGCCAATCCCAGAATCGGCCCCCAGAACACAAGACATATCACAATCAACATCTTGGTATAGAAGTTCAATTGGGGCCTCCTATCAACGTAAACACCCAATTTCATGGTAGCGATTGTTTGCTCGTACGCAAACCGTTCGGGTGCGTATGCCGGCTCTTTTCAGCCCCCCTGAATGACCAACACCCTATATCGACGTATCTCAAAAGGACGGGAACTCTCGGGAATAATCACTGCGGTTGTTCTGTCCCTGGGGACAGCGCCAACATGCCGACTTGCGATCCTCGAACGCGTTCGCATTACAATAGTCGTTGAGACACTTGCCCAGGCTGAGTCTTCGACGCCGAGCACGACAATAGAACTCGTCCTCTAGATACTTGAGGCGCTGCCCCGGCTGACGTGCGTTTCTCTTTCGGCGAACAGACATCGATTCCAAGCCATTCTATAAATAGGACCCAATAGGTCCACTTTAAAAAAGCACGGTGTCCCGGTCAATTAAAAAGGGCCGGATGCGTCCGTTTTCAATGCAGTACACGACGACAGTTGAAAACGTTTTTCTTAGGGAGATCAGCCGTGTACTTTCACTATGGAACTGAGCATCGCTTCACTCGCCAGAGTGAGGCGCTCGAGATCCCATGGTTCGTAGCGTTGGTCTCCAAATGGGCGTAGACCCACCATCGGCAGATGAAGGAAGACTGCCGGAGTCTTGGAATTGCTCTCCGCCAATTGCGCCAGAGTCCGATAATAGACCGAATTACAGACGTACCGACCGGCGTTACAGGAGATACGCCCGGGGAATCCACTCCGTCGGTACTCTTCAAGAACGGGCCCGACATTCATCGAGGTCTGGTAGATGGACTTGAACTCTTTGTTCTCATCAATGGGTACTTCCCGCGGCTGGAATCCATCACAGTCAGGCAGCCGACCCGTCATCTCATTTACAGCCCAGGTCTCTAAACGGAGAACACTGTCCAGAGCAACGAGCCCCATCTCTACAATGATCCGTGGGTTGTGCTCTCGGATTCCTTCCTCCACCTGAGCAGCAGAGCGCTCATAGGAGACGGGTAAGACATCAGAAACGACCGTAAGTTTGCCAAACTTTCGGTTATTAAAATGGGAAGCCACTTCGCCGGTCAGATTTCGATCAACCCCGGGAAATGCGCCAAATCCTGTTAAATAGAGAACCGAAGCCATAAATTATTAGCCTTTCTGCGCCCATCGCGCCCACCGACAGACCTTACCTTGATACAGGAAAAAAACAACCCGAATCTTCGCAGTCCACACGGGTATTCTTCGATACGGTCGCATACCACCATTCATCAAAAAATTGAGCCCGTTTCGCATTCAGTAATTCACCAAAGCTGTGGAACCTATAATATATAGTCCCCGTTCGAAGACATTGTAGAATTTATGAATCATCCCTTGCACATATAGAAATTGTGTTCTATAAGCCGCCCTCCGACCTTACGATTAACGCAGGGAATCGAATGACGAAGTCCCAACTGATTGAAGCCGTCGCCGCCCGGGCAGGAATCTCACGAGATCGTGCCGCGGTAGTTGTGAACACACTCTTTTCGCATATGACGGACGCTTTGAGCTTAGAACGACGCATTGAGATCCGTAACTTCGGCAATTTCGTCGTCAAGCATTACGATGGCTATAATGGCCGCAACCCTCGTACAGGGGCGATGGTAGAAGTACCGCAAAAACGGCTACCTTTCTTCAAAGCGGGTCTGGAAATACGTAAGCGTTTGAACGGCGAAATCTAGACATAATCTAGATTCTCCGATTCGCTCTCTGGGTACATGAGACAGTCCCCAGCGGTGGGGTATTAATATCCCCATCAACGAGGGCAAATCCACGCCAGGGAATGGCGCACGCATTGGCATGATTTGTGCGAATAGAACCTCTATTTTGGAGGTAGCCTATGCGCACTATTGATCGGACCCACGCCATCCAACTCTATCAAAGCCAACAGGCTCTGGTAGACCGGTTCCTTGTAAGAAGCCTTCGACGTTTTCCTAAACTCCGACAAATGCCGACCCTACGAAGCCACCTGGAAGAGGCCCTCTGGCGCACGGCTCTACGATTTGATCCATCACAAGGGGCCCAGTTCGCGACCTTCGCATACCATAGGCTCCATGGCTGTGTACTCGATCTGGTACGCAAACGTTGTCGGTCCAAAGAGCCATTCATATGCAATATCGGACGACAAGTGGAATACGAACCGTCTCAGCGACCCGATCCGCGTTCAGAAACGATATGCCCAGAACACAAGATCGACATCGAACGAACCGTACACCGTATACGCAAGATTCTGGCTACCGTAGAGCCCCTCAGCCAGGATATTGTGATTCAACACATCGCAAAGGGACAAAGCCTACGAAGCATTGCCCGTGACCTGGAACTTTCCTATAGCGAGGTCCGACGGCGATACCAGAATGCCCTTACGGTGGTACGCCAAAAGCTAGACTATTCGACAAGCTCGTCGTCCCCTATTCAATCGTCGGGGAGGAAAAATAAATCGGAGGCATAAACTCTCCTACGATTGCAGGTTGAGGTTGGAGGCCATTCACCGTATGACTCTGAAATGGGAAGTTTTCCACTGCTTCGACGGTTTCGATCTCAAGACATGCTTCGACACATCTTCATCTTAACCGTTTTTTGTCTCGGCTGCGCTACCTTCGGACCGAAGGGTGCCTCTTTAGAAGTACTTCGGCAGGCCGTTGAGGACAGTCCGCAGGACCTCGACGTACGAACACAATATGCCGAAGCCCTGCTAGACCGGGATGGTCCTAAGAAAGCCAAACGAAGTAATGCGCGTGAGGTCATCCAACTCCTTGCGCACGGTGGAGCCTCTCCCTCATCGGACCCGACATCTCCTTTGGAACCGAATCTCGTTCACGCGAGGTACCTTCTCGTTCGCGCCTACGACGTGATTGGAGATCATGGTCAAATACGTCGAACCATCGCCAACACTTTCTCCACCGCAGAGGACGTGCCCGACCATCTTAAGGACAAATTAGGACGGATTCTGCAACGTAACGCTCAACGCCTCCTGGAGATGGAGCTGGCACCGACATCGGGTACTCCACACGACCGTAGCCGGACACGTGGAGGGACGGCTTCTGAGAAGCTGAATCGCTCGAACTCATCTCGTCCAATCTCGAGTCACCCCCTATCCGGCGGGCTCACATCCCGTAAGCGTAAAAAGTTTCGTCCATTCCGCCCGCTGGGCACAGCGGCTGAAGCCGACCGTTTCCTAAAACTGGCGGCCACATTGGATCTACTGCAACGCGATATACGCGCCTGGTCTTCGATCTTTCTGCCCCGAATTCAAGGCCTCTTTGAGAAAGGATACGATCGAAACGTGATTGAGCTGGGCTCAAAACTGATCGCAGAGAAAACAACCATCGATGACCTTGATTTTCTGGTGGGGACAGCCGCAGCTGCTCGCCCCCTCCTGGCACGATCCGCACCAGAGCGTGCCCAGACAGCGCTCGAACGATACATCGACAAGGCCTCTTCAAAGGGCGAAAAAGCAGCTCGTCATTTTCGAATCGCACGAGCTGTACTCAAACGGTATGGGACCGATCTTGCCCTTTCCCATCTCGACGCCGGCCTCGACATTGATCCGAAAAATGACGAAGCGCTCCAATTACGAATTCGGGTCCTACTCCAGAAACGAGGACAGCCTCGTATCGCGACCACACTCGCGGATTACCTCAGCAGCAAGAAGGATCACACCAAACGGCTGAAGGCATTGGAAACGATCTTCCCGGTCTTGATCAGCCATAAGCAAAATCCTCTCGCTATTCAGGCAGCATTTAAAGAGGCCGACCAGGCCACGGGTGAGACGAAACCATATGCTCATCGTCTTCGCGCGCTTCAACTCGCTGCCAGTGCCATACAGACAGATGCCGACAAGGGACGACTACATACTCTGACTAAGCTTCTGGCAGCGCAGACAGAAAGCCCAAAGGACCTCGTCGATCTGTCGAATTTGCTTCGTCGGGCCGATCTTCTCAACGAGGCCCATCTCTTATTAGCGGACAGCTGTTCCTCTGGTCCCACGTATGTCGCCGTCGCGTGTTTGAAGCTAGCCCTGACGCGTAATCGGAAGGATGAAATTGAAACCTACCTGCAGGTCTTAAAAAAGCCATCACAAGATGTCGAAGAGCTCGCACCAGCGATCCAATTTCTACGAAACGCAGGATACGCCAAACGCGCCAATGCGCTCGCCGACCACGTATTACAACGCCCGAATCTTCCAACTTCACTTGTCGCTTCGGAGTTACGGTACTGGGGCTCGAAATCGAAATCTGAGAAAGAGAAACGAATCGCGCAGCTGTTACGCCGGACCGAACAGCAATATCCAGATGGTAAACAATGCCTGGTAATCGCTAAGGCACTCGTCGATATCAAAATGACGACCAAAGCGATCGAGTGGTACCGGTTAGCCAGCTCCAGGCTGGTTGGGGCTGCGAAGGCATTAGCACTGGTTCGAGCCGTCGAGCTTGCCAAAGCGAAGAACGACCTTACGAACGCACAGCTTGTCGTGGACACCCATGAGATCATGCGGAACGCAGGAAAAGATGTGACCGTATTGCGGGCCGTCGTCGCATTCACCCAGAAGATCGCTTCCCTCAAGCGTATCCGTGCAGAAGCCATGGAGCGACTTGCAGGGCTTGGCGAAGGCGATGAGACCACGGAGCTTGCTCTCGCTGAGATCTGGATGAACCTCGGAGACTATGATCGTGCTTCAGCGAGCTTGCTTCGACTACTGAGCACGACAGTAAACCCTGGAGAAGCGTATCAGACCGCGTTGGGACTCTTTCGCAGACAGTACCCGGTTCGGGTTCTCTCTCGCGTGTATGCCAACGCTCCCGATCTGATTCGCGAAGATCCAAGATATGTAACCGCGACCGCAGAGATACTGCATCGCCGTGGATCCCGTGAACAGGCCGCCCAATTATATCGGAAGGCGCTCGATCTCAGCCTGGGTCAGCCAGCAACACTAAAAAAGCTCGCCCAAAAACTTCGTTCGCGGGGCTTCCCTTCTCTGGCTCTTCACGCCTTCCAGCTGGCCTACAAAGGGCAAGGCCCCGGTCCTCATGATTTGATCATTACCCAGGCGGCGATCAAGGCGGGCAATCTCTCGATGGCCCGAAAATACGCCCAGCGATATATCCGTTCATCCAAGCGTGAATCGATGGCGTTGCAAAAGGTCGGAAACATCTTCCTGAACTTTCTCCGCTACGAAGACGCCTATAGCTATCTGAACGAGGCACTAGAAAAGCATAAAGGGCGAAATCCAACGCGTCTCTTAGTGCGCCTTATCGACCTGGCTAAAAAGCTCAGAAAGCGCGATGCGCTTACCAAACTCGCGGGAAAACTGGTCCCGGACCCCAGAAGCTCACGTGTGAGAGAGCGAAATCTAACGCTTCTCGCGGATGCATTTCGAACGGTTGGCCGCCCAGACCAGGCTTTCAAGTACCAGACCGCGATCGCGAGACGACGCCCCAATGACGGGAAACGCTGGCTAAAGGTTGCCGAACTGCATTTCGAACTGGGACGCCCGAAGGAAGCCAAAGAGACTCTCCTCCTTGCCTTTGAGCGAACGAGTCTCAAATCCAGAAAGGTGTTGCTCGAACAGATGCGTCAGCTTCTCCTGGAAGCGGAACGAGAACAGATACTGGTCGATGTGGCGGTAGAGATACGTAACGAGCATCCTGGTGTCGTGGAGCTCTCCATTCTCGAAGCCGAGGGTTTGTTCCGGCTTGGACGCCTTGACGAGGGTCATCAGACATTTATCCGCGCGATCCACGAGGCCGATGAACCTGGCGACTACTGGAAGCGTATCCATCTGACCTATCGCCACCTGGCTCCGATACCATTGAACCTGGCCTTCTTACAGGAGAGCATGGCTCTTCTACCGCAAGAATCGGAGATATCCGAAGCTCTCGGCGATCTGTACCTGATCGCAGGAAATAAGCATCGAGCGATTCAGGCCTATGAGCGATTCCTGGGGCAAACCCCCTCCCGGGCCGGTCATGTGGCCAACCGCCTTCGTGATGCAGGTCTCCTCCATGACGCTCTTCGCTTCTTCCGTGTTGCTGCCGGTCACCAGGATCGTGACGACACCGATAAAATTCTTGAGTCCTATGTGAGTCTTGCCCGGCGACTCCAGGGCGACGATGGCGCCCGCAACGCAGTCGCGTATGTTCTTCGGGAAAAAGGCCAGAAGGCGTGGGTTCTAAACCAATGCGCAAGCGCGCTGATCGACGCAGGCCTCTTACAAGACGCCGGTCGGTTACTCGAACTACTGGCAGAGCAACAAGAGGACGGTGCCGCGCACAAACTTCTAGGGATCCTGGGCTATATCCGTAGAGAGCCCGCCCTTATGGAACGACATTTTCGGTTATTTGTGGATCACGCTGCCGACAGTGTCGGCTCCCGGAAACATAGTCTCAGAGACTCTACATCGAAATCCGTCGATCGTCGGCTGGAGATCGCTCGATTTTTCGCAGACGAGGGGAAATTCGAGCCTGCATTAAAGTGGGCAATAGAGACACAATCCCTGCCCGGCGGGCGGGTGACGGGCTTATTAGATGAGGCCTATATCGCCCTACGTGCGGGTAAGATTGGCCAGAGCCTATCCGCGTTCGAGCAGGCGTTACGGATCGATCCAATGACAGCCCTGATCGAAGGGCGCGTTTTAACCGATCTGGCTGTACATACCGGGAACTCCTGTTCCTTTCTGCCTCTGATACAGAAGACCAAGATCGACGGCCCGATTCGACCCATCACACTCTTTCGTCTTGCAGCGGCATGTGGTGACGACGAACAGGTGCAGGAAGCGAGCACTGACATTCAGGCCCTGGCATTGGTCGGAGCACAGGAGCTACCAATACTGGCGGGATCAATGGCGCTGGAGTCCGGGTTATATGACCAGGCTGTTGAGTTCTACCGCACACATTTAGAGCATTGGCGTAATGAGACCATAAACAAAGACAATAAAGAGAGCGGTGGCGCTCTTGCGGGGCTGGTACGAGCGCTTGGAATGCGTGCCCAACAATCCCCGAAAGAGAAGAAGCATTTTGAGAAAACGATTCGAACCGAAGTCAACGAGATCTGGCAGGGATCGGGTTCGCCAGTTTCGGCATTGAATATTCTAAGTGAGATGTTGGGACCACGACTCAACCAATGGAAACTAGCACGCGAGCTAACGGAGAAGCTTATAGCACTGGATCCCGCCGAAAGTTCCTTCTGGCTGCGACGAATCACAATCGCCCTTGAATACCCCCATGATGATCCCTTGATGGACGTCGTACGCCGTGCGAAAAACGCACGCGCCCCGACGAAGCGAATCTACGATATGATCCGTTCGGTCTGGGTAGAAATCGGACGAACCCACGATTTGCCACGTCTGCGTAAGGAGATGGGGCTTCCGGAGACTGTCACCAATGTTGGTACGGCCTGGGCGCGGTTCGAGGATTATCTCCACGCTCTTGATCTAAAGAGAGCGCGCCTGGCTTTGGATTCGGTCGTGCAACGGAGCGACCGCGCGCTGCTTTGGTATCATAAGATTGTAAGAACCCTGCTCGCTGCAGGTTGGCACGAGGAAGCAGCTATTCGTATCAAGGAGGCTCGTGGCCTCTTCCCCGATGACCGCACCCTTCGCTGGCTCGACTTCCGCCTCGCACTAACCAATAGTGAAAACAGACAGGACACCGTCAAAGCGCTAACGGAATGGCTCCTAAGCGTACATATTGCTCCCTTAGACAGTGATGTTCTTCCGACCGTCGAAGATATTGCCGACCATATGACGGGATCAGAGCTCGTGGCTCTGGCACAAGAGTTTACGAAACGTGAAATCGCAGATCCTGAGTTGGAACTTCTTCGTGCTATTGCCGCCGCCAGAACGAAGAATTGGGTGACAACCCAGAAAGCCATCGAACGATTCGATAAAACAGGGATGGATGTTCCCCGGTCGTTATTGATACTTGCGAGAGAATCCGCCCTCGGAGGCTCCACAGAGACAACGCTTAAGGCAGCCAATGGAGTGTTGCGATGGGCTGGTTTTGTTTCCGGATCACAACATCTCATACGAGTACTGGATAACCTTCTAACGACGAAGAAGCTCGAGCCAGCGACGAGGGAAGCGATTGGTGAGATCGGCGTACAGATCGTGGAAAACTACCTCCGTGTTGCCATCCCAGGAATCAGTACAACGACAAATATGGCGACCTTCCAGACGGCAGCGGGTCGGCCGATAGACGCGATATACCAATACCAATCCCTGTCGGATAAATTACCGGGGCTGGCATCCGCCCGAAACAATCTGGCCTATCATCTAGCGGTTACGAATCTACAATCCGAAGAAGGCCTGAAACTCGTCTCGGAAGCGCTCGCATTAGACCCCGCCGGCGCTGCCTTCTATTTAGACACGCGCGGTTGGCTTCATTACCGCCGTGGGGACTATAAAAAGGCGGCCAAGGATATTGACGCATCATTAAGACTGGGCCCGCTTCATCGCTCGTTTACCAGCGAGGAGAGCCAGATCCACGCCGCTGAAGTCGCTCTTAAGAGAGGACAAAACCAGAAGGCTCGCCGCCACGCTCTCAGAGCGCGGCTTCTAGCACCCACCGGTCCTATCAGCGAACGTGCTCTCGAGATCCTGGGTAATACCTTCCAGTAGAATTAAGACCCGTTATTGGATTCCAACGATGGTGGTTCCGATCGTCTCGAACCGGATACCAATACTTGCTGCATCCGGGGTACCATCACCATCAATATCCAGATCGTCCTCTACCTCATTCTCCAGGTACGTATTCACCAGGTCTTTTAGGAGTGGAGAGATGAGACTATCCGATAAAGAGTTCAACGCATCCTGAATGATCTGCTTGGGTACGCCCCCGCCCACGATTCCATTCGCAGACGTAATGGTCGGGGTGCCATCCTCAAGCTCACCCCCTTGTATATTTGCCTGGAACATCGCATCGAAGATCACGAAGGTAATATTCTGGCCATTGGACATAGTACCGGTCACAAGGAATAAGCTCCCCGGTCCCCCGGCCGTCATTACACCGTTCTCAATGACAGCGTTATCAAACGTAACGTTCACACTGCAGTCCGGAGCAAAACTCTCCTGAATCGCCAGATAACCGCAATCCTCCACCTCTGGGTCGCAGTCCGACTCTTCGCCGTCGTTATCTACCCCGACATACACATGGATGGTGAATGGATCCCCGTCAAAATTCAATCCAACATATTCTATGAGATAGACGAGTATTCCCTCTTCTATAGCCTCCGCAAAGGATGGGTTTACGGCAAAGCCCAGCACGCCTAAGGCGTTATCTATACCACCAGAACAATTCGTCGGTGGCGAACAGGTCTCAGGATTGCCATCTAAATCCAACCCTGCGCCGGGGTTTCCTCCCGCGGGCAGTTCAAAGATTGTGATCTTGTTCGCATGTTCCGAAAAGTCCGGTGAACATTCCTCACAGTCATCCTTTAATCCTGCACAAAGGCCTGCAGCACAACTGTCCAAAATGGAACAATCGAATCCATCATCACAGGGCTCATTATTAAAGTAGTGAGCACACCCCACGGCGGGATCACAGCTATCATCCGTGCAGACATTATCATCTGCACAGTCTTTTACTTCTGGTCCCATGCACTGCCCAGCCGTGCAGATGTCACCAAGGGTGCAAAGGTTTTCATCATCGCAGGCGGTGTCGTCAGGCAGCTCCGCGTTGACGCAACCTACGGCAGGATCACAACTATCCGTGGTACAGGAGTTACCATCGTCGCAATCCACGGCGATATCCACACAACCTTCCGTAGAGTCACATTCTGTTACCAGACAAAGGCCTTCAGCCTGCGGGCATACCAACGGCTCTCCCGGCTGGCATTCGGTGTCAACACATACGTCCCCTTCCGTACACGCATCGCCATCATCACAGGCGCCGGTTTTGGGTTCATGAAAGCAGGCTTTCTGCTCTTCATCACATGAGTCCGTTGTACATTGTTTGGTGTCTGCACAAAGTCGCGGGTCTCCATCACAAACCCCCTCCGCACTGCAGCTGTCACTAATCGTACAATAGAGGCCGTCATTACAGATGGCGCCGACAGATACACTCAGCTCCGTAGCGTTCTGATCGGGCGCACAAACCAGACAGGGGTTATCAGCACTCGTTTCTCCTGCCCCATAACAAACATCGTCTACAATGCAACGACCCGGTAATGGGTCATAGGTGCATGTTCCGTCTCCGGCACATGTTCCATAGGTGCAGTCATTTTGTAGCGTACATTCGTACACCTCACCAAGGCATGTGCCATCATCCTGGCATTGGTCATTTTGTGTACATGGGTTGCTGTCATCGCAGGCCGCGCCCGTTATACAGGCGACATCTCCAATACCATCCGATGGCCCAGAATCGGCTACATCGCCACCGCCACTGTCTCCCGACGAGCCGCCACACCCGACAAAAACAAGTAACGAAAATACTGCCAAACCAAGAGATCTACGTTTCGGTTTCCACATACGACTATCCAGCTTCAGTAGGAATACCGAGATCCTATGTACATTCTCGCGAACCTTCAACCTATGTTCTGCAATCCAGAAATACTATTCCGCCAAAGAGTTCGAAAAAGGAATGGTGTGACCTATTTCTGCCCACCTGTCCCCGTCACAAGAGTAAGACCGTCGGCCAGGTACCCCTCGTTGCGCGCGTATTCCACCAGACGCTTGCGTAACATTCGTCGTCCTCTATACAGACGGCTCATGACGGTACCTATGGGAGTATCCATAATCTGCGCGATATTCTTATAGGGGAAGTCGTGTAAATCGGCCAGAACCACAACGGTCTTAAACTCAACTGGCAAAGCATCCAGTGCCTCCTGAACGATACGCGATAGACCTGCCTTTTCGCTTCGCTTCTCAGGGTTTGAATTCCGCTCGTGACCCACGAGAGAGACCAGTTGGTTGGGAATACAGCCTTCCACCTTACGCCGTAGAATCTCCGCTTCTTTGCAACGGCGGCGATATCGATTGATGAAGGTGTTCATAAGAATGCGAAACAGCCAGGCTCGACAATTCGTACCCTGCTCATACTGATGAAAATTGGAGTACCCTTTCATAAAGGTCTCCTGCACCAGATCTTCCGCATCGCCGGGGTTTCGAGTCAATCGAAGAGCAGCACCATACAATTCATTGAGATAAACAAAGGCTTCCGTTTCAAAACGTTTATGAAGATTACGTTTCTCTTTCTTGCTGACCATATTCAAACCTCACTACATTGGATGGCGGGGTCAAAAGACTCTATAGCCCGAAGTTGTTTGCACAAACCGTGCCGAGTCGACAGTACCGATAACTTCAAAGATTGGACGATTGAGGTGAAGAAAGGATCTAAGCCTCTTCCATAACTTCACACACGTGACTCAGACGTCGTCACATCGAATCTATTCGATTTTTTTTTCGAGCTCAGCACGTCGCCCACGCAGGTGGTCTCCGACAATGTGTCAAGAATACGCGAAGAGAACACGACAGGCTGTCACCAAACACCGGTTTCCAAGGGGTTTAAGAAGTCGGGAATGTTGTCCCTTCACAGAACATTGTGTTCACAAGAGATTCCCTGCTATGCTTTGTAGCATGGTGGGATCATAGCGGAGCCCTGATGCATAAGCTTCACATTCAGGATGATGAGGGGAATACGACGGTTGTGCCCGTCACGGCCGATACCATAACGATTGGTCGAAATGACGATAACACCATCCAACTCACCGAACGGAATGTATCCCGGTTCCATGCAAAGGTGTATCGAGAAGAGAATGTTCTCTATGTTGAGGATATTCGTTCATCATACGGAACCCGCGTAAACGGTATTCGCATCACGGAGCCGATTCCTCTGAAAGCGCAAGATACCGTGCAGGTGGGCGATTATAAGATCCGCTATCGTCAGGAACTTGCTGCCGGTAGGCCGATCTCTTCACGCCAACGTACGGCCCCCTTGGACATGTCGGCGGGTAATGTCAGTGATGGCACTCGGCTGAACCTTCCGGAACATGCCCAAGCTCTACTCCACATCAGTGCTCCCGGGATCGATCAAGAACATCCGATGAGGACGACCCCTATCTTTATCGGGTCCGATTCCTCAAATGACTGCATTGTCCAACATACCGACCTGGCGGACCGACACCTTCAGCTTCGATATGAGAAGAGGCAATTCGTATTGTCGGATCTTACGGGAAATGGCGTGCTGGTAAATGGTGAGCCCTATCGTCAGGTCATTCTGAGTCCTGGTGATGATATCGCTGTTGGAGCACTTCACATCCAGTTCATGATTGGTGTGAGTGACGCATCGCGCTGGGAAACTGAGGTTCTTCCCGTGGTCGGAGACTACGAAGATGTCGAGAGTCCACCACGACAAAATAAAAACCTTATGGTGATGATCGGTGTACTCGTATCGGCGGCGATCCTCGTGGCCATCTTGTTCATGACGGTATTCAAGTCGGACGACAAGCCGACTCCACCCCAGGACAGAGAAGCCATCGAAAACAACGGGGATAAGAACGAAGGGCAGGTGGTTGAAGAGGATGACAACTCCGCAATAGCCAAAGATGGCGACTATTTGAGTCAGGCGAAAAAAAACTGGGCTGATGGAAACCACGACGCCGCCCGACAGGCTCTCGAGTTGGCTAGTGAAAACCCGAACACTCTGAAAGCTGCCGAAGAATTACGCCAAGAGTTCCGATTGGACGAACAGGTGCAAGAATTGGAAACGTTGGTGAGCGAGGGGCGCTTCATAACGGCCCTGGAGCGAGAGTTGGACATACCGGATTCGTCCCCCGTGCATGCTCGATATGTGAAAGCTCGCGAATCAGCCCGCGAGAACGCCGCCCAGGAATACTACGACAAGGCAAAGCTGTCCTTGCGAGACGGTGATATCCGAGATGCGCAACGAAAACTGGAGCGGATCAAAGAGATCAATGCATATTCACCGTATGTACGAGAGCTTGGGGATCGGATCGATAAGAAGATCAAGCAGCGAGCCGCCAAACAACAACGAGACGAAGAACAAGCGAAAGAACGCGACCGTAAAGCACGCGAAAAGCGACTCCGAGAGGAAGCGGAAAAGAAGCTGGACTCCTCGTCCGATACGAAAAAAACCGACGACAAGACCAAAGAAAACAAATCTGGTGGTGACGGATCGGCGACGGACGGTATGTCTGTAAACGAGTTGTATCGTACGGCACGAAAGCTCGCGACAAAGCCCGGTCAAAGAGGTGCCGCTATCGACATTCTTCGGAAGGTTGTTTCCCGGCGTCCGGGACATTTCCGAGCACATAAGACCCTCGGGATTCTATATGTACAGGATGGGGCCTACTCGAAAGCCGAGCATCATCTAAAGAAAGCTCTGCAGATCAAGGATGACCCCTATATCCGAGGCCAACTCGAGCGTATCCAGAGGTAATTCAACTCCATGGATCGTGGCCGTACGATCGCCCTGAAAACGGGCCGCGCACTAGGAAGCGTCCTCATGGTCGTAATCCTTGTATTCCTGGCATTGCGAATGGTTCCCGGCGATCCTGCGATTCTGATTCTTGGAGAGCAAGCTCGACCGGCGGATATTGAACGGTTTGAAAAAGCTACACACCTGGACAAGGCTCTACCACAACAGCTTCAAGCCTACCTGGGTGATATCGCCGATGGGAGTCTCGGCAAGCCCTATCAGGCACGCTTCGATACCCCCACCGTATCCAGCCTTCTTTCCGACCGGCTCCCCTACACATTAGAGCTCGCGATCGTCGCTATACTGCTCGCCATCCTCATCGCAGTACCGGCTGGTATTATCGCCGCCCTTCGACCCAATGGGCTTATGGATCGGGCTGTCCTCGGTTTTTCTCTCGTGGGTGTAGCCGTTCCAACCTTTTGGCTCGGCCCGATGTTGATATATATCTTTACCGTCTCCATGGACATTCTGCCCGGACCAGCAGAACCAATCACAGGGCCAGCCCATCTACTTCTTCCCGCGCTCACCCTGGCATTCGGCTTGTCCGGTAAACTTGTACGGTTTGTACGTACAGGTGTTCTTGAAGTTCTCTCTGAAGAATATGTCCTGGTGGCGCGCTCGAAAGGTCTTCATGGCCCACAATTTCTCTTAAAGCACGTGCTTCCTGGTGCCCTGATCCCTGTTGTCACTCTAATCGGAGTTCAACTCGCAGCCCTCCTTGGTGGAACCATCGTAGTGGAACAAGTGTTCGCCCGACCCGGTATTGGACGATTGCTGATGGATGCCATCTATGTGCGCGATTACAACGTCGTCCAAGGCTGCGTCCTCACCATCGCGGTAGGATACGTCGTCGTCCATCTATTCGTTGACCTGATCTATACCTGGATCGACCCACGGGTTAAGGCAGAGGCATGAATCGATGAAGTTCACGACCAAACTATGTCTCGCCTGGCTTGGCCTCATCGTGATCACGGCCCTTATCGGCCCGTGGGTCCTCCCCTTAGAGGGGCCAGACACCTCCCCGGGGGGCTTGCTGGCCCCAGCGGGTGGAGACCACCTACTGGGAACCGACGAAGAGGGACGAGATGTTCTCCAACTGCTTGTAGCCGGCGCCCGCACAGCGCTGATTGTGGGTTTAGCCACCGTCGTTATCTCTGGGTTAATCGGGACGATCCTCGGCACAGCTGCGGGCTACATGGGCGGGTTTGTTGATCGTATCGTGATGACCATGACGGAGGCCGTCTACTCCTTCCCGGGAATCCTGTTGGCCATATTCCTGATGTTCCTGATGCCGGAACCGGGGGTAGGTCACGTCGTAATTGCTCTATGTATCGGGGGGTGGGCCACGTACGCGAGGCTGGCTCGCGGTATCGCGATGTCCTTACGGGAGCGCCCCTTCATCGAGGCCGCACGTTGTATTGGCCTACCGAATCGAACCATTATGTTCCGTCATGTTATGCCACAGACCATTCCACATATTGCGATTCAGGCCTCCTTTGGTATCGCCAACGCCATCATGGCGGAAGCGACCCTATCCTTTCTGGGCCTGGGTATCGCAGATGGAACATCATGGGGGCATATGTTGAGTTCGGGAGCAGTCCTTTATTTGAGCTCTCCCCACCTCGCTTTGGCACCCGGTGTGATCCTTGCCCTAACGATACTCGTCGTACTTCGCCTCGCCGATAATACGCAGCAGTACCTGAACCCCAAGGCGACAAAATAAGCCATGCACGATCGATTCGAACCAGGACAGCTGCTGATGTTGGGCTTCGAGGGGCTCGATGCAAGTGATGTGCTCGAGCGGTTGCATCGTATTCCGGCCGGCGGCGTTGTGCTCTTCAAGCGAAACTGTGAATCTCTGCCTCAAATACGAGAACTGAACGCCGAGGTGAGCGCCAGCGCTTCAACACCACTCGTAGCTATTGATCATGAAGGTCCACGCGTAAATCGCTTACGCGGATTGATTCCAGATACAGACGGAGCCCGAACCCTGGGAGAAAAGAAGGACCTCCTTCATACCGAATCCGTGGGACTGGAGATGGGGCAGCAACTCCATGCTCTAGGAATCCATCTCGATTTCGCGCCCGTCCTGGACCTGGAAGAAATGGAGGATCATCCCGCCTTAAAGGGACGCTGCTTTCATTCCGATCCGCAGCAAGTTGCAGAGCAGGCCGCTGCGCTCATTCGGGGGTTACATCGTGCCGGTGTTGGTACATGCGCAAAGCACTTTCCTGGCCACGGAAGTGCTCCTCTCGATAGCCATGTGGACCTCCCGGAGAGTCCAAGGGACATTGAATCGCTTGGGAGCCGCGACATACAGCCTTATACAACCGCCATCCAGTCTAAGGTGGATCTGGTGATGACCGCTCATGTTCGTTTTCCCGCCGTAGATTCCTGGCCAGCGACCTGTTCAGAGCGGATTCTCAATGGGCTCTTACGAAAACACCTGGGCTACAACGGCCCCATCATAACAGACGATTGCGATATGGAAGGGTTCCGACGAATCGGCCCGATTCGGGAAACCGTGGCCCGCGCTATTATGGCCGGAGTCGACATCATCCTCTGTTGTCGTGACCCACAGGTGCAGGACGAGGCCTACGCAGGGCTCCACGATCTCTACCAGAAAGGATCCGAGGAACGAGCACGCCTGGAGAAATCTCTACGCCGCGTCTCCCAAATGAAACAAACTCTCCTACAACGGTTTTCCACAGTCTGAAGATTGCCCTCTTGAGGTCCGCCGCGCAGCATGGTAGCGGGTAGAACCAATGCGGTGGGTGTTTACAGAATGGGATTCGGACGCGGCGAAGGCCGTGACCAAAAAGCTCGGTGTCAGTCCGCAGCTGGCGGACCTTCTGGTTCAACGTGGGTACACCGATGTTGAAGACGCCCGTCGGTTTTTAAGCCCTCGCCTCTCCGAGATCCCCGACCCGTCCACGATGGCGGATATGGATCGGGCCGCCAACCGTGTCGCGGATGCGTTGGTCAAGGGCGAGACGATCGCGATCTATGGTGATTATGACGTCGATGGGGTGACCAGCTCCGCCCTTCTTCATCGCTTCCTCGGAGGTCTGGGAGCTTCTGTATCCGTCTTTATCCCTGACCGTTTTGTCGATGGGTATGGCTTGAACGCGAAACGTGTTCAGGAATTGGTGGACGAATCATTAGCAGTGCTGATCACCGTCGATTGTGGAACGTCCAACCCGAAAGAGGTCGCTATCGCCCAGGACGCAGGCTGCGATGTGATCGTCGTAGATCATCATAAGATCCCCGAAAAGCCTGCCGAGCCGTTCGCATTACTCAACCCGGTCCGCTCGGACTGTGATTTTCCCAATCCACGAATCGCCGCGGTGACCGTCGCCTTCTTTCTATGCATTGCTATACGTAGAGTCCTGCGGGAGCGAGGTGTGTTCGGCGATGAAAACCCCGAGCCCGATGTTCGAGCATTATTGGAATTGGTAGCGCTGGGTACGGTGGCCGACGTCATGCCTCTCAGCGGACTGAATCGAGTCATGGTTTCCCAGGGGTTGAAAGCGATCAATCGTCAGCCATCTCTTGGAATGGACGCGCTCTCGATCGCATCGGGCATAGAAGATCGACCGGTTCGGAGTTCGGACCTTGGGTTTCGATTCGGTCCCCGAATTAATGCTGCCGGCCGGATGACTCACGCACGTGGCGGGTTCGACCTGCTCACCGTCTCTGATGCAGACACGGCCCGCAACCTTGCTCGTAATCTGAACCAGGAAAACCAATCTCGACGAGACACAGAGCGGGCAGTCCTGGACGAAGCCATGGAAATGGCGCAGCAATATGCAGCCGACATGCCCTACTCCCTGGTCTTATATTCTCCCGGTTGGCACCTGGGTGTGGTTGGAATCGTCGCCGCCCGCATCCGAGAGGCCTTTCACCGCCCCACATTTATTCTGGGTCAACACCCCACAGACGGTTGTGCCAAAGGCTCAGGCCGAAGCATCTCGGGCTTTGATCTCGTAGAGGGGTTACGCCATAGCGCGGATCACCTTACCCAGTTTGGCGGTCACGCACATGCAGCCGGTGTCACTCTAGACGCCGATTCAGTGAATGGGTTCCGGGCGGCTCTAGAGGCGCACGCCCGGTCGATTCTCCATGAAGACGACCTGGTCGGGGAAGTACGAATTGATAAAGAGCTCGATCCGAGCCAGGTGAACCTCTCCTTCTGGGAGGAGATTGAAACGATGGCACCATTTGGAGCGGGAAACCCAAGGCCTGTCTTTGCCTTTCGAAACGTATCTATCGCATCCCATCGGGCTGTTGGTGATGGTTCCCATTTGGCCCTTCAGCTCGAAATGGGTGGCCAACGACTACGTGGGATTGCTTTCGGAATGGCCGATAAGGCCCCCCTGCTAAGCGAGCCCGTCGACCTGGCCGTTCAAATCACGGAAAACAACTTTCGTGGTCGGCGGAGTGCGGAATTCCAGGTCAAGTCGATTCGGCCAGCTGGTAGCGACTAAACCAGACAGGATGCTCCCATACCGACGCCACCAACCACGGGTGCAACCGGCATCCAGGCGGGAGACCAGGTCGGTACAGCGCCCGTCGCCAGAACATTTGTAAGAATGGTCGATGTCTTCCAGGTGGTGAAGGTCTGATCAAATGCGTCGGCCATGGAGTCAAAGATCTCGCTCGCGTATGCATGATCAGGCGCCCCGTAATTCGCCATCATCAAACTGGATAAGGCCGATTTCTTGAGCATCGACTCCCCTGGTGAGGACAAGGCCGCAACCGGAATCGGGATATTCGGAATACCCGCAGCGACAGGTCCGGGGAACACTGCACATGGAGGATAGGACAGGGTCCCCGTGAGCCCAAGATGCCAGCTCTGCCACGATGTACCGATTGCCTTCGCAATCGCGACCGTATAGCGACTCTCATTTGGAGTGCTCATAGGTGCCCCAGCCGACAAAATAAGACCCGTCATAGGCGGCCCCTGTAAACATCCAGGACTGAATACCGCCACAGGACCATTCACCATCACACCTGCAACCATAGACGAGGTCATCCACATTCCCCAGCCGGTAGCGACGGCCTTGGACATCTTATCGAGGAACGCTTCGAGCTTCTCACTGATAACTCTGGCAGAGTCCGTGTGAAACTTATTGGAACTTGCCGACCGGAAAACACGGGCCGGATCGGATTGTGTATTTCGGTCTTCCGGACGAAAGGCGTTCGTGAATTGTCGACCCGCACCCCCCTGCGGCATCTGCCAATCGGGGGGATGCACAATACCCAGACTCTTCAGGCTTTGCGTGCTTAACTGACTTACTGCGGTGCCTTGTGGGTTCATACAATCCTCTAATTCACACATAATAGGCAGGGGAATTGGGCATAATCGCCCCACCTTGTCCCCGTATCTTGCAGAGACCATGCCAGAACGAGTTGGCTGTATCATAATTCAAGAGCCAGTCCGGATGCAAAGGCTCGCTTACGGTCGATACGCTGGACGGTACCATGGCGTCAGCGTTAGGATGCGCCAGAACTCTCGACGTCCGAGTTGTACTCGATATGGCCNCAAACCAGACAAGCGCATTAGACGACCTGATCGCAGAACGAAAAATCCTCGTCTGTGTNGGCAGTGGTGGTGTTGGTAAAACAACGACTAGCGCNGCCATNGCTTTGCGGGCTGCNAAAGCGGGAAAGAACGCTCTAGTCGTCACAGTCGATCCGGCCAGGCGTCTGGCCAATGCTTTGGGAATGGCCTCCATGCCCTCCACCGCTGTAGAGGTTCCACTTGAGAACGTCTCCGGACGTTTATCTGGGCTCATGTTTGATACCAAAACAACCTTCGACGCGGTGATCCGTAAACACGCCAAAACCGCGAAAGAGGCCGAGGAGATTTTAACCAACCCCTTCTACGAAAAAGCGTCGACGACTCTGGCAGGAGCGCATGAATATATGGCCATGGAGCAACTCTTGATGGTCCATGAGGAGAAAAAGTACGACTTGATCGTCCTGGACACCCCTCCCTCCGCACACGCGATTGATTTCCTGGAGGCTCCAGAACGACTCCTTCGGTTCCTCGATAGCATACAGACACGAGCAATGCTCCGTACCGCGCGCGCTATGAAAGGCCCCTTAGGTCTGTTCCGTATCACAGGGTTGGTGGCGCGCGGCGTCTCACGATTTATCGGCAGCGCGTTTTTCGAGAACCTGATTCAATTCATCCAGAGCTTTGACAATCTCTACGACGGATTTCGAACGCGGGCAGCCCGCGCGCAGAGTCTTATCCGCTCGGATGCGACCGGGTTTGTTGTTGTCCACGCTCCGGAAGAGAGCACCCTGCGCGAAGCGGCGCGCTTCGACACCCGCTTGTCACAGGCCAATATGAATGTGGACGCTTTTCTAGCAAACCGCGTCCATCTAGCGGCGGACTTCGATGTGGAAATCGCACAAGAGCAGGTTGAACAGTCCTGCACGAATGAACCCGCACTGGAGCTCTATACGGAGAGCACTCGTCTTCGTCTGGCACAGAAGATCATTACCCTCCATCAACAGCTGGAGTTCCTGGCCAAGCAGGACCATGAGGCCCTTACCACGATAGCCAACCGTGCGAATTCACGTACGCCGGCGGTTCCCCTCTTTGTGACGCCCCATTTTGATGCTGCGCTCCACAATCTGGAGGGGCTGGATACATTTGCCTGTTCAACGAAGCGCTTCGCCTAGACGTATACCGTAACCGGGAAAGGCTGGCTCTCGGCGAGAATGGAGCGCCGCTCCTCAAGCTCCTGGGGACGCAAGGCCTCGACCTGCGCGTCCGGGGTCGGTCGGGCCACGGTCGTAAGCTGCACTTCGTGAATTCTCCCCCCTGCGGCTGCGATCTCGGCTAAGCGTTCGCCCATAGCGCGCACCTCGTCGAGAGGTGTCGGCCCCTCCGCGTCGCGACATAATAAGGTCTGTATCGTGAGGGGGCCTGGGGTAGCCAACATCGTCAGATTCTTCAGTATCCGTTTCATCGGCATGCGTAACCCCGCGTACCGCAACAATCCTTCGTCGGTACCCGCATCGAGCTTGGCCCATACCGCCCCGCCACGCTCCATAACGGTAGTCAGCGCGGCACGAACCGGCGCACGGTCTACTCGTGTCGCGTTGGTGAATACAATCACAGGAATGGACAGTTTGTAGGACTCCAACAGCTCGAACACCTCACCCACCAGTTGGGGAAAGCTGCGCGCCGTAGTCGGCTCACCGTCGCCCGAGAAGGACACATCTTTTAACGCCAGATCCGGCAGAGAATCGTCCTTCTGGCGAGCCTCTTCCAACCAGTCGAAACCCGGTAACTCCGTCAACCGCCCTTCCGCTGCCAGTTGAAGCACCCGCTCTAATTCCTCGCGAACGGCTTCTGCGTCTACATCGGACTCATGCCCTGGAACAAATCGGTCGACCTGACAATAGACGCAGTGAAAATTACAGACCTTGTCGGGGTTCAGATTGATTCCCAACGATATACCGCGGCGACGACGGGACCAGACCGGATAGACATACGTAAACCCCGGATAGATTCGCGGGTGATCCGTAGTACGAAACCGCGTCATCGTTCGTACGACTCAGTTGGCCGGCCGGAATGTGACCGTTCGACCCTTACTCACGACATCTCTGTAGGACATCTGGATCTTCCCAAAGGACACATATTGGTCCGTACGTGTAATGGTGACCCGCCTGCCGGTAGCCGTATGCCGGCCTCTCATTCCACGAGTAATTCCATCGGCACGTCCCCGGTTCAGGATGACTTCCGCCCATCCGTCGGCCATATCCTGACCACCGGTAATCCGAGTTCTGATCGTTGGAATATCTCTCTTGGCCTCACAAACGCCATTTACACGGGATTCACCCGACTGGCATTTGGCGACACACTTCCCACTGACCCGCTCTTTTCCCCGAGGGCAGGCGACACGAATCGGCTTACAGCGACCATTCTTAGCGCAACGATGCCCACGACGACAGCGCACATCTACACATCGGGACCAGACACAACGCCCCAGTCCTTCATCGCAGCTCTTGCCACTTCCACACCCTCTGGCGCAGGTACTCGAGGCTTGTTCTACACAGACCCCATCCACGCAGTTCTCACTCGGGCCACAAGAGGCGCATGGGTCGGCCGCCGAGAGGTTTACCCGCAGTCGATAGTTCGACGCACCCGATTGTGCGAAAACCCGAATAAAATAGTCGCCACCAGCGACAGCCTTAAAGCGCAGACTATACTGCGATTGGCCCACCAGAATATCGCGATCCGCGACCGGGTTGATGGTCACATCATAGGCCGTAAGCTTTCCACGCACCTGATTGGTTCCACCCGGCGCCATCGTAAGAGTGACCTCAACGTCGGATTCCTCCACTACATGAAGCAATCGCCAATCGGCCTTATCTCGAGACGAGCCATTCAGCTTATCGTCAATATTGACGTTTACAACGACTCGTCTGGCCTTGGTATGAACCCCATCCGCATCGGGGGCCGCTCCCGCACAGGCTGTTATAGCCGCCAAGCAGAGCATCAAACCCAGGGTTTTCAATCCACGAATCATCGCTGCCATCTCCAGATCAACATTGGTAAGAAACCGGCTTCTTTTGGACCACTGGACCGCTTTTGAAGCCCTCGAATCCTAGCGTGGGCTAGTACCTTTGGTCAACAAGCCGGCCCCGCCGCTGATTCCAACGGCTAAACGTCTTTATGGAACTCAATCAATAGAAAGCCGCCAAAACCACGGAGGGGACTCTCCACCAGGCCTGATTCCAATTTTTCCCAGGCAGATCCCAGAACCGGAAGCGTGAATAATTGCGGAACAACCGTCGCCACTCGAATGCCGTAACGGTTTACAAGCTTCCAATGGTCTGGTGCAGCGTTCGCCACTTCTTTTTGCGTATCAAATCGAGTGTAAACGTCCGCGTCGGTCTGGCTTCCAGATGTCGCTTGTCCTGGCCGTAACCGGCGTACGAGGTATCGAACACTATGCCGATTATAGAACTCCAGAAGAAGACGCCCTCCGGGTGCCGTAACCCGGTCGAGTTCCGCCAAAACCTTCGTAATGTCGGGCACATGCGCCAACACCTTACAGGAATAGATGACATCGAAATAACCGTCAGGAAATGGGAGATTGGTTAAATCGCCCTGCACTACATTCAGTCCACGCTTACGTGCATGCTGAATCATCCCAAAGGACAGATCGACACCGACGGCTTCTTCTGCGGCATGGGATACAGGCTCAAGAAGTAGCCCGGTGCCACAGCCCGCTTCGAGGACTCGTTTTCCGGCGACATTCGGTAAAATCGCGCGTAATTCCGCCCGATCCAAAAAGGCATGATAGCCCTTATCTCGCCCCCTCTCGTACTGCCCGCTGAACGCGTCGTAATAGGTGCGCCTTGTAGTCAGGTCTTGTTCGTCTGGATTAACACTCATAGCATTCCACATCTCTGGTCATCGAATCGCACCTTAAAGGCGCAACCAACCACCAAGCTCGTTCTCCAAAGTCTTCACCAATTTCGCAACCACGTCATTGACCTCTTCCATAGCCAGGGTTTCTTCCTGGGATTGGAATGTTATCCGATAGGTCATGCTCTTCTGGCCATCTGGGATCGGGTCCCCTCGGTATATACCCGTAAGATCTGCCTTTCGTACCCAGCTTGGATGCGCCGCAACAATGCGTTCGTAGAGCTGGTGGTGCGTTATATTCTCCGGAACGATTACCGAGAGATCGAACGGAACCGAGGGGAAGCGGCCAATTGGATCATATAGAGATTCCATGCCCAGTTCGCCCAGAAGAGTGTCCAGCTCGAGTTCCATCGCTGCAGCAAAGGGGCCACATTCGATTCCATCGATTACATCGGGGTGTAGGCAGCCGATATGCCCAATAACGCGACCGTCTGAAAGGCGGACGGTGCCAGATCGTACGGGATGCAACCAAACCGGAAGAGATTCGTCGGCCTTCTCCACGACCACTGCTACATTAAGACGCTCAAATAACGGCTCGAGGGTACCCTTGAGCTGCGCGTAGGCCTCATGCTGTAAACTCGTAGGAGTGTCATCGGAGTTGGCTTCTCCCGGATGTCGCCAGGTAATAAGCCCCAATCGATAGGGCTGGCTGAATCCATCCGCTTCTGATGGCGAAAATACCCGACCAATCTCATAAAGAGATAGGTTACGAGCACTCTGCTGGCTTCTCTCCAACGCTTGGCAGAGACCAGGCATCAGGTGGGTTCGTAGGTGGGTCTGATCGGCGCTAATGGGATTTCGCATCGCAACCCGTTCCGACGCACTTCGGCCGATCCTTTCGAGGAACGGTTCGGAGTCGAAGGAGTAGGTCTGTACTTCGGTCCAGCCAAAGCTAAAACTAAGCTGGGTACGAATGCGGCGATGTAGAGTGCGGTCCGGGTGGCGATATGGTGAGGGGATCTCAACACTCGGTTGCACCGGTGAGATATTATCAAAGCCATAGAGGCGCCCGACTTCTTCGATCAGATCTTCCGGTATCGAGATGTCCTTTGTGGCGCGAAAACTCGGGACCGTAACCCGAAAGGCGTCACCATCCAGGTCTTCGACGTCAAAGTCTATACCGCGAAGGAATCGATGAATTAGAACCGGTGCGAGCTCTGTTCCCAGGCGACTGTTGATATGGCTGACTGACGTCTCAATCGTGGGTAGCGTCAGATCCGCAGTGCATACGTCGCTTAAGCGAGTCGATACTTTTACCGCAGGACAGATCTCCATCAGGAGATTTGCAAACCGCTTAGCAGCTATCGGCGGATTCGCTGGATCGAGAGACTTCTCAAATCGACTGCTAGCCTCGGTTCTCAGTCCAAGCCGAATCGATGTGCGCCGAACACTCTCGGCTCGGAAGTTCGCGGACTCCAGAACGAGCTCTGTGGTGTCGTCGCGAACCTCGCTATTCGCCAACCCCATCACGCCTGCAACGGCCACCGGACGTTCGCCCGAACAGATGACAAGATCCTTCGAGGTCAAGACGCGTTCCTGATCATCCAGCGTAACGACATTTTCCCCCTCGGAGGCCAGACGAACCACAATGGGGTGATCCATTATTTCGCGAGCATCGAATGCATGAAGAGGATTGCCAAGCTCCATCATCACAAAGTTTGTAACGTCGACCACGTTATTGATGGGACGTGTTCCGCAACGATGAAGAAGAGTCTTCAACCATAAGGGAGAGTCTTCGATCTGGATTCCCGTAAGGCCCAGCGCACAATAACGGGGGCAGCGAGACGAATCATCGATCTGGACCTCTGGACCGGCGGCCTCCCCCTCCGTAATCGTCGTATCCGGGAAAAGCAATGGACGCTCCAATAAGCCGGCCACCTCACGAGCAACCCCCACATGCCCCCATAAATCGGGGCGATGGGTGATGGACTTATTGTCGACCTCCAATAGGAAATCCACCAAGGGGATCAGTGTATGGAGTGGTGTACCTGGCTCCCAGTCCGAAGGAAGAACAAGAATGCCGTCATGCGAATCGGTAAGTCCTAATTCCTGCTCCGAGCACAACATTCCATGGCTCTCTACGCCACGGATTGTCGCGCTTTGCACGTTCAAATCACCCAACTGGGTGCCTGGAACCGCCAAGGCCGTGGTCATACCTTTTTTCACATTCGGCGCACCGCAAACCACCGTTCGGAGGGTACCGCTCCCATCGTTAACCTCGCAGACCGTAAGCTTATCCGCATCGGGATGCGCCGCGACCTCTTCAACCCGGGCGACAAGGATCCCTTCGAGGCCCTCGCCGACGCTCTCCAGCCCCTCAACTTCGGCTACAGCGAGCGTAAAGCGATTCGCAAGTTCGGCGAAATCAACACCGGACAGGTCAACATACCGTCCAAGCCATGCCAGGGAATACTTCACCGGTTCGTCCTATCCTTTCGTGTATTAGAGTTATTCAAGGCCTGTTCCTTCAAATTGCCGCAAGAAGCGAATATCTCCGGACAGAAGATGGCGAATATCATCGATCTGGTAACGCATCATCACAAGACGAGACAGTCCCAAACCAAAGGCCCAACCCTGCCATGCTGTAGGATCAAGACCACCAGCACGCAATACATTGGGGTGAACCAACCCACAGGGGAGAAGCTCTACCCAGCCGGATTGTTTGCATACAGAGCACCCGCCACCACCACAGACCAGACAGCTTATGTCCAGCTCGAATCCAGGTTCTACGAAGGGGAAATAGCCGGGTCGTAACCGTATCTCGACTTCTCGACCAAAGATCTCCGAGAGCAGAGTCTTCATCGAGGCGATCAGGTTCGCGACGGAGACCTCACGATCCACGTAGAGACCTTCGACCTGGTGGAAGGTGTGGTCATGGGAGGCATCGGTCGCTTCATAGCGAAATACCCGCCCAGGAAAGATTGCTTTGAACGGAGGTTTAAACTCCTTCATCGCACGCACCTGCCCCGCGCTGGTGTGGGTACGAAGCAAATGCTCATCATTGATCCAGAATGTATCCTGCATATCCCGGGCTGGGTGATCCGCAGGTACATTCAAAGCTTCGAAGTTGAAGTACTCGGTATCGATCTCCGGATAATCAAGAACATAGAACCCCATCGAACGAAAAATCTCGTCGAGTCGCCAATCCACCAGGGTCAACGGATGAACCGTACCACTTGCCGGACGTGTTCCAGGCAATGTGGGATCGAAATGAGGGTCGGTCAGCGCCGCCGCACGACGAATGGCGTGTAGCTCTTTCCGGCGGGTCTCCAACGCGTCTTCGACCTCGGTCGACACATCGTTCACGGCCTTACCGAATGCGGGGCGCTCCTCGGGACTCAACTGTCCGAGAACCCGCATATGTTTTCGAATTTGCCCCTTCTTGCCAAGATAGGTACGCGAAACCTCTTCGAGTTCCCCATCAGCGTTCGCTTCCGAGACCGCCTTCAAGGCCAGATCTCGTACCGCGTGAAGTTCTTCAATTGGCACTGTAGACATGCAAATTTCCTAACGTCCCGAGGGGCTGCGTCTAGCATGCTCAGAGGTCAAGGTCCAGCATTAGCGTACGAAGGGTCCGACAAATCAAGACCTGGGAGGTTTCGCCTCGGCATCTGGATTCCATTCCGACTGGCCTTTCGGCTCGAACATGGTATGACTTCAACCATGGAAACTCCCGCTAGTATCCCTTCGGTTTCCCGGGTAGCTGCAGTCCAACTATGCAGTGGCCCAGACCCGGCGGATAATCTTGAAAAAGCCCTGGCCAGCATCGAAACCGCTGTGGACGGCGGAGCACAGTTGATCATGTTGCCAGAGAACACCCTCTATCTGCGTCTGGACAACACGGAAACGGCCCCCATTCTGTTCCCAGACAGTTCGGAGTTCGAGGCTTTGAAGCAGGCCGCGCGGCGCCACCAGGTCTGGCTGTTGATCGGTAGTTTAACGGAAGATTCAGGCGATGCTGCCCGCCCCTTCAACACCTGTGTTCTGGTGGATGACAAAGGTGAGATCTCCGCCACATACCGCAAGATACACCTCTTCTCGCTCAACGCAGGCAAACCGAGTGATATTGATGAGGCCGATACCATCGCACCCGGGGATACCCTGGTGATGGCAAAGAGCCCCTTCGGTCCCATCGGCTTGAGTATCTGCTACGACCTGCGTTTCCCGGAAGTCTACCGTGCGTTGGCTATGGCCGGAGCAACCATTCTCGCGGTACCATCCGCCTTTACGGAACGAACCGGCAAGGTCCACTGGAAACCTCTCTTACAGACGAGAGCGATCGAAAACCAGGCCTTCGTAATTGCCCCGGGCCAGACAGGACAGCACGGAGAGAACCGTCGCTCCTATGGGCATAGCCTTATTCTGGATCCATGGGGTACGGTATTGGCCGAAGCAGGACCCGAGCCCGAGGTCATCTGGGCCGATCTTGATATGGACGCGCTCCGCCGAATCCGTACCTATGTTCCCTCCCTTAAGGACGTTCGCGTCCTGCCCGTTATGACTGTTTCGGTACAAGGGACAACCGATGGGACTTGACGCCCGGCCCACACAAAGCTAACTCGGGCCGACCCTATTTCCACCTATGAGGCTTTCGTTGCGTAGTCGACTTGTACTGACCTTAAAAGGATTCTTGATGGGAGCTGCAGACGTCATTCCAGGCGTCAGTGGCGGAACTATGGCATTGATCACCGGGATCTACCGCAAGCTGGTTTTCAGCATTCACTGCGTAGGTCTCGGGCTCCTGAAATCGCTCCTCTCCGGTGCCTACTGGAAAGGGATCTGGTCGATCCTGGCCGGTCGAGTTGCCATGGATGATATCGACCAACTTCGTGCACGACCCGCAGGTATCGATCGTGATGTTCAAATCACGGCTTTCTTGATCCTCGTGGGTGTGGGGATCGTCGTCGCCGGGCTGACCATGGTCAAGATCCTACCGGGTCTACTCCTGGATTACCCCACCTACACCAAGGGGTTCTTCTTCGGCCTTGTACTCGCATCCGCTCTTATTCCATGGAGCATGATTCGGACCAAGCACCCACGACAGCTGATCGCGTTTGCAGCGGTGGCCATACTTACGTTCCTGTTGATGGGGATTCGACTCGACACCTCCTCTATGGCCAAAGGGCAGATCTACGTCCAATGGAATGGTCCAGAAGAGAGCTTTCAGCTGAGCGCCGAGAAAACACGCTTTGCCGCAGCGCCGCCGACAGAAACCGACAAACGCTATGAAAAGCTTGGGGTCTTTTTCCGGCCGGCAACGGATATGAAGATAGAGCGAGGGCAACGCACCGCAATACCGGTCCTCGCTGTTCGCGCAGGCGTGGACTCGAATATGGAAGCATCGACCCTTGTGAACGTACGAGGAGAGAGCCATCTGACCGTAGAGCAGCCCACCCCGTTAGTCGGCGGAAAAGACACCCCCCTCTGGTATATTTTTGTAGTGGGTGTCATCGCCATAAGTGCCATGATCCTACCGGGGATCAGTGGCTCTTTCCTGCTCCTGATGTTGGGCCAATACGAGTACATTCTCTTCCGGGTTCATTCGCTCGTATACGAAAAAAACACCGACTCCCTACCGGTGATTCTTATCTTTATGGCTGGTCTCGGCATCGGGATCCTGGCCTTTTCCCGATTCCTCAATTGGTTGTTGGATCGAGCCCACGACATGACGATGGCCGGGCTGACCGGATTAATGATCGGGAGTCTGCGAAAGATATGGCCATTTCGAACCACCGATGGGGTCGTAGACACCGCAGTTTTACCTTCGGAATTCACAAACCAGGTGGCAATAACTGGCACCTGGTTTCTACTCGGCCTGGCGGTGATCGGCGCACTGTCATTCTTTTCAAGAAAAGCAAAAAACAACCTCTAAATAGCGCCATCAACCCACTGCGCTCTAGTGCCCCCTAACGGCTCGAATCGACTCCGAAAATTCGCTCCTAAAAAAGTTGCGAGAGGTCCGATCTGGATCGAAGATGGCGGTCATTCGCCCATTGGTTGGAGCCTCGGAGCCAAACCGGTACTGGCATGGAAACTTCCTCCCCAATTCCGAGGTTCCAACGAGCGGTCGAATGTCGGAATTGAGACAACAAAACCAGATATCTCCGACAATCTGAAAACCGCCACGCAAAGACCTCGTATATTCGACGTTAACCCGCTGTCTTTTTGCTCGTAGAGAGCAGCGCATCTGGAAGGCGCCACTTGGCAGCAAACGTCGGTTGCGTCATCATGACGAGCATGGCCACCTATGCTATCGGTGATATTCAGGGGTGTTATGAAACCCTTTGCCGGCTCCTTGACCGTATCGGGTACACCAGAGGACAGGACCGGTTATGGTTGGTAGGAGACCTCATCAATCGAGGCCCCTCTTCAGAAAAGGTTCTTCGTTGGGCGTACGAACAAGGTGATTCCGTACAGACCGTCCTCGGTAACCACGACCTCCACCTTCTAGCGGTAGCGACAGGAGTGCGACCCATCACGGCCGGAGACACACTGCAGGCCGTTCTCGACGCCCCCGATGCAGACCAGCTCATCGAATGGCTTCGACACCGCCCTCTCCTGGTCGAAGAGAATGGCTGGCTTATGGTACACGCCGGATTACACCCTTCGTGGGATGCATCCCTTGCCATCTCCTATGCCCGCGAGTTGGAGGCCGCGCTACAGGGACCGACCTGGCAGACCTTTCTGACCGAGTCCCGAAAGAAGCCCTGCCCCGGCCACGCCGACGAGTGTCATTCCCCTGAAGACCACCAACGCTACCGGCTCGCAGTGTTAACGCGAATGCGGGCTCTCCACCCGGACCACCGCCTGGATCTAGACTACAAAGGCCCTCTTGATTCTATGGCTCCCACGCTCCACCCATGGTTTGCGGTCACGCCGCGAGCATCGGCAGACCATCGTATCGTATGTGGCCACTGGGCAGCACTTGGGGTCCACCATCATGGAGGCGTCTTTTCTCTCGATAGTGGCTGCGTCTGGGGTGGTTCTCTGACAGCCCTACGACTGGAGGACACAACTCTCTTCTCCGAACCAGCTGCCGACTCCAGATAAACCTACTGTTCCTGTAGGCGCGGGATCAGTTCGGCAAAATTACAGGGACGATACCGGTTATCGAGTTGGTGTATCAGAATACCATCCCAGGCATCTCGACACGCTCCGGTCGAGCCTGGAAGAGCAAAGATGTAGGTCCCATTGGCAACCGCCCCCATTGCTCGGCTTTGAATCGTCGACGTCCCGATATGTTCGTAGCTCAACCAGCGAAAGAGCTCTCCGAAGCCCGGGATCTCTTTCTCCGCAACCGACCGTACCGCCTCTGGTGCGATATCACGCCCCGTAACCCCTGTCCCCCCGGTGGTCAGTATAATATTTACGTCGGCGCGCTCCACCCAGCTTCGCAGTTGCGACTGTACCAACGCCAGATCATCGGTAACGATCACCTTATCCACGACACGGTGGCCCGCCGATACGGCTCGGTCACGCAAGGTTGCACCACTGGTGTCCGTTTCTTCGGTTCGTGTATCGGACAGCGTCAGGATGGCCACACCGAGAGAACGAAACTCACGGCCTTCATCAATACCAGGCATTGGTTGAACTCCACGGATACGATCTAGGGAACGGCAAAATAACCGTAGAGGACCCTACTTCGATCGTCCGGTTTAGAGCAAGCCTTCGGTGCGCTGGCCTGCCCGGCGCCGCCCCCACCATAGGAGCGAGAGTAATCCAGTCGCCATCAGCACGGGTACCATTGGAGCGGATTGCTGCGCTCCGACCCTGCAACCGCAGCCTTCCGGACCATTGACGACCCCGCCGTTCCCGTCGACCTCAACGACCACATCCAGACCGATATCTGAGGTCACGACATCGCTACATTGAGGACCCACACAGCAGTCCGGTAGAGCTTCAAAGACACAGCCATCCAAACAGAAATCCGTTGTGCAGGGATCGCCATCGTCGCAGATCGGTGCTTCACCCATCTGGCATGACCCTTCAGAACACTGTTCCAATCCGTTGCAGAAGTCGCCATCATCACAATCTGCCCCGTCTTCCAGGAGAGTATCCTGGGGACAGGCTGCGGAGGTACCCGTACAATATTCGGGCGCATCACAGGGGTGGGCTGCCTCTCTGCAGACTATATCCGGGGAGCTCAAGGTTGGAATACAGCCTCCGGCGCCATCACAGACATCGACACCGTCACAAAGACCGACCAACGCGGTTTGGCAGATCGTGCCGGCCGGTGCGGCGCAGTTGTCCTCTTCCTCGTTGCAGATGGAGTCACAGATTTCCTCTCCGACGCAAGGGGCCCCAACCGAAACGCAGGTGCCGGTGTCATCACATATCTCGGGTCCATTACAGAAAAGACCGTCATCCAGACAGCTGGAGCCCGGCGCTTTGAACATACAGCCAAAACTCTCCCATCCGATCGGGGCTGCATAAAACCCGAAGTTGCTTCCAAGAGAGACGACCCCCGTGGTGGGTTGGTTCATCACCACCTCTTCATCGCCATATTCACGGACCAACGTGGAATTAGGGCCACCTCCCATACTTACGGCCGTATGGGCTCCAAAGAGGGCGAGCCATTCACCAGATTCGGCAAGGGTTGCCCCCTCGCTATACGAAAGAAAGCTATCGTCGATTACGACGAGATAGAGATAGCCATTATCCCCCGGCAGCTCACGATCCCCCAGACCGAATATGGTGCGTGCCATTCGTTCCGGGTTATCGGATACCGTAACCCCTTCCCCCAATACATATTCGGTTCCCGAGGCCGCCGTATAGACACCGTCGTGAGGAATTGCCGGGTAGGACTCCGTAAACCAGGCCTCGTTATCGGCCGAGAGCAATAAGGAAACCGGGGCTCGCTCATCCGCCTCCGACACGAGCTGCTCCTGCGATATGGTTAGGCCGTGGATATCCGACGCGACGGAGATCGTATTGCAACACGGCCCAAAGGGGTTGGCATTCACCGCTAACTGAAGCCCCCGGTAGCGTAGAAAATCCAACGTATTGTCACTCCACGCATCGTATAAACCCGTCAAGGTCGCGCTTGTTGTGATGAACAAAATGTCCGGATCGGACAGATCAATACGAACAGCCTGAGCAAACTGGTCCACGGGTTCCAAAGAGTCCGTAAAGCCTACCGCGTGGTCTACCCCACGAAACAAAGGAAGCCAGGAGGAAACAGATTTTGTTGCATATACATCCGCTGTTGCGCCGAGACTCAGCGCAACAAAACAAACGATACGGACCGTAGCTGCAACGAACTTCACCATTCCCCACAGAGTTGAAACCCTGTAAATCAGTCTAACGATGCACCGTGAACGCGTCGAGAAAATGTAAGAATATGGGGGATCAGAACCCTAAACATTAGCTACCGGCTCCGCAGCGGATCTCTAAACTGGGGTTCTGACCCCCCGGGCAGCGGTAAACTAAGCACAAGTCGTGCCAGTCTCCATAATAGAGCAGATAGCGCCCCTGTTATCGGCCGATACCCGGTGCTCCCTCGGTCGCCCGGATAGCGTAGTACCAAGGGGGATCGGCTCCGGGACTGGCATCCCAACGCAATGCCTGATACACGGGCTGCGCGACTTTGGAGCCATGCAAGACAATGCATACAATCGTCATCGAAGGCGCCTCCGGATATGGAGGCATGGAACTATCCCGCATCCTCGCCAGGCATGCGGGCGTAGAGATCGTGGGTTTGAGCTCCTCTCGATGGGCTGGACGTCCCGTTCATGAGATCCTGGGTCTACCAGGCCCCGTCGGTGCACTCCGATACGAAAAAACTCTAGATCAGTCCGCCGATCTCGCCTTCCTGGCGACTCCTGCCGACGCCAGCGCTAGGCTTGCCCCCCAATGGTTGGAGCGAGGAGCACGAGTCATCGACTTATCGAACGCCTATCGTGCGAGCGACGACGCAGTGTATGGCTTGACCGAATTTGCCCGCGAGCAATTATCCGACGCCCGCCTGGTAGCGAATCCCGGCTGTTATCCCACAGCCACGCAGTTGGCCCTGCTACCACTTATCAACCAGAATATGCTCGCGTCCGAGCCCATCCACGTCGACGCCAAGAGCGGCGCCACGGGTGCGGGTCGAAAGGTCGACGAGACCCTTCTCTTTAATGAGTTGGTGGACAACCACTACCCGTACCGTGTCGGCCAACATCAACATGTGCCCGAATTGGAACGAGGATTAGGACGGGATGTCCTCTTTACGCCCCACCTTCTTCCCATCCAACGGGGGCTATTGGTCACGGCCTACGTAAAGGTCAATCCCGGCATTACCGCGGACAACCTTCTGGAATGTTTGAAGGAGCGGTATCAGAACGAGCCCTTTGTACAGGTCGTTGAACCCGGCGCAGATCTGGGAGTCCGGCGTGTTCTGAGCACCCCCTTATGTCGAGTCGGGGTAGCACCCGTCATCAAATCCTCCTGGGCTCGAGTCTTCGGTTCGATCGACAATCTGATGAAAGGTGCCGCCAGTCAGGCCGTGCAGAATATGAACCTGATGTTCGGCTATTCCGAAACCGACGGTCTCCTACCATGAGTGGGAACCAGGCAAAGGGGTTTCGCTTTGCGGGCATCCATGCGGGCATCAAAGTCCAACGTAAGGATCTAGCCCTCATACAATCCACCCCGCCGGCCAACGCAGCGGCTATCTTCACCAGCAACCCGGTACATGCATCATGCATCGACCGAGGCCAGAAGCTCCTCCCCGCCAGTGGTATTCACGCTGTTGTTATCGCGTCGGGAAACGCCAACGCCATGACGGGACCCGCTGGGATAGAGGCGGACGAACGTCTAGCCCGAGAAGTGGCTTCAAGGCTCGACTGTACCCCAGAATCGGTTATCACATCCTTTACCGGGAGTATCGGGGTTCCCTTCCCTATCGATGTCGCCTCATCGCAGATCAGCGCTCTGGCTGCTGCGCTCCAGGACGATCCTGGAGATGCCGCCGAAGCGATACTCACAACCGACAAGGCTATAAAGAGCACCGAGCGGACGGTTACAATCGGTGACAAGACGGTTCATCTGACCGCCATCGCGAAGGGCTCGGGGATGATTCATCCGAATATGGCCACCATGCTCGGATACATCTGTACAGATGCGGACTGTTCCCCTGACGAACTTCGTTCGATTCTTCAATCTGCGAATGCCTCCACGTTCAGTCAGGTCTCGGTAGATCGGGATACATCAACCAATGATATGGTCGTCCTATTGGCCAATGGTGCCAGCGGAGTGCAGGTGGATAGTCAGACGACCGCCTTCGTGGATGCTGTCCATTCCATTTGTGAAGAGCTCGCCAAAATGATCGCCGCAGATGGGGAGGGAGCGACACGGCTTGTGTCTCTCCAGGTTTGTGGTGCCCCCGACCTGGACACTGCCCGTGCTCTGTCGCGCTCGACCATCACCAGCAGCCTCTTCAAATGCTCCGTCTTTGGAGATATGTCCGGGGCTGGACGCTGTGTTGCCGCCGTCGGAGCCGAAGCGGCGCGCCTTGGTATTGCGTTGGATCTCACTAAGCTGAATCTTTACGTGAACGACGTGCTGGAGGTCGAAGGCGGGGTACCCACGGGTCGTTCTGCCACCCTTAAAGGCCCAGAAGTCACCTATACGGTCCAACTTGGACTCGGCGAATACGATGCCTGGGCCTGGGGCTGCGATATGAGTTACGGCTATGTATCCATTAATGCGGTCTCCAAATCAGAGCCCCTGGAGACGCATAGTCCCGGCCTGAAACGAAGGCTCCTGGTAGAGGCGTTATCGTACATACAGAAGTTCGTCGGACGCATTGCGGTGATCCGTTATGGAGGAGCCTCCATGATCCGTGAGGATCTCAAAGATGCGTTTGCGGAAGACCTGGTCCTTCTTCAAGCCGCTGGACTCCGCCCCGTTGTCGTCCACGGAGGCGAAAACGATATTTCCGAGACTCTACGTCGTATGGGTAAAGCCACCCATCAATTAGCGGAAAGCGACAAATCGGAAACGGAAGACATCAAAGTTCTGGAAATGGTCATGACCGGTAGCGTCAACACCGATCTGGTGACACGAATCCAGAGACTCGGCGGCCAAGCCATCGGGTTATCGGGCAAGGACGGGAATCTGATTCAGGCTCGCCCCTTGAACAGCAGCAACCCCGATGCTCGTCAGGGCGATGTAGAGAGCGTCCGAGGCGAAATGATCGGGATGTTGCTCGAGCAGAACTATATTCCGGTGATCTCTCCGATTGGCCTCGACGAAAAAGGCGACACCTACAACATCAGCGCGGACAAGGTCTCGTCCGCAGTAGCCGTTGCCATTGAGGCCTTCAAGCTCTTGCATATGACCGATGTCACCGGAATCTTCGACGGTGCGAATATTCTGCACCAGGCCACGCCCGACCAGTTGAAGGATCTACTGTCCAAAGGAATCATTATTGGTGGCATGGGCCGGAAGGTCCGCACCATCCTGGATGCTTTGGAGTCCGGTGTAGTGAGCGCCCATGTCATCGACGGACGCGTACACCACAACCTGCTGGCTGAGCTATTTACCGACAAAGGAGTCGGTACCTGGATCAAGGCACCGCAGTAGACCTATCGAAGAGAGGTCTAGCTGGCCTTCTTACGTACGGGCTCCATGGAGTCCACCTCTTTCGGGAGCTCTACGACGATGTCGTCGATTCCGTACGCAAGGTGACCACATTCCGAAATATCGAGACCTTCCAGCTCATGCTGCGTCGGCACTCGAATGGAGAGGATCTTCTTCATACCGAACCAAACGAGTACGCCGGTCAGTCCCGCGAACGCGGCACAGGCCGTCGCACCCACCACCTGATGGATAAGAAGAGTGGCGCCACCACCGTGGAACAGCCCGATCGTATCTCCACTATTCGCGAACAAACCAACCGCGATTGTTCCAAACAGACCATTCATAAGGTGTACGGGGATAGCGCCAACCGGGTCATCCATCTTGAATCGCTCCAGAAGGAAGGTTCCTTCTACAACGATGATACCGCCTATCAAACCGACAACCATCGATTCCATGGGTCCGATCACAGCACAACCCGCCGTTATCGCGACCAGACCGGCCAAAGCTCCATTCAGAGCCACACCAAAGTCCATCTTGGATGTTCGCAGACGCAAGTGGAAGAGCGCGGCCAAGAAACCAGCCGACGCGGATAGGTTCGTCACAAGGATGATAGTTCCAATGGATTCTACGTCAGCCTCCAGGGTGCTTCCGCCATTAAAGCCAAACCAGCCGAGCCAGAGGATAATCACACCAAGGGCAGCGAGGGGCACATTATGTGCCGACAGGCGATTGACGTTTCCATTTTGGGAAAAGCGCCCCAATCTGGGTCCCACGGCGATTACCGCAGCTACCGCCATCGCCCCACCCGTCGCATGCACGACGGTAGAACCGGCAAAATCAACAAAGCCCCATTCGGCTAACCAACCACCACCCCATACCCAATGACCGATCACCGGGTAGATGAGAGTGCTGGCAACCACCGTAAATAAGAAGAAGGTCGCGACGCGTGCTCGTCCTGCTACCGCTCCACTGACGATCGTCGTCGCAGTAGCGGCAAACACAAGCTGGAAAAACAGGAATACGAATAGGGGCAGACTGTCGGGTGCACCCGCTACGGCTTCATTCGCGGCCGGAGCAAACCCCGACATACCAATGAATCCGTTCGAATCTCCGAACATAAAGCCGAAGCCGATGAGGTAAAACGCGATCGAGGCGATAGACACAACCCCTACATTTTTCAAAAGAACGATGACCGCGTTCTTTCGACGGGAAAAGCCACTCTCGACGAGAGCGAAACCTGCGTGCATAAAAAATACCAGGAACGCGCTGAGCAGAACCCAGATACTATTGAGTACGACTTGATTTTCCATGACAACTTCCTTGATAAACGGACGAACATTCCCGGAAATCCCTACGCTCATTTTCCATCACAAATGTTTCGGCCTTGTTTCGGGTACGAAACAAATCACTGCGGATGTTTCCACTTTGTTTCGTGGAGGAAACCAACCGTATCTTCTGGGTAAGATAAGCGGCTGTGTACGTACGTAGGGGGCGTATCTGTGGAGACGGGTTGGCGCTGACTCGAGCAATGGCCAATTCATTCGTTTCCTCGCTCCCCCAATGAATTGCTCCGTGGGTACAACTGCGTTATTTTAGTGGCTCATTCTTCGCCTGGGAGTTCTTCATGAAATGCATCCGTCAGTCCTCTGTCCTTATTCTTTGCCTGGCATTGATTACAGCCTTGGGTTGCAGTAGCGTATCCTCGGGAACGGGTGGAGACACCAATACGAGTGAAGACCCCGGCACGAGTGAAGATCCGGGCACGAGTGAAGACCCCGGCACGAGTGAAGACCCCGGTACAAGCGAAGACCCCGGTACGAGTGAAGACCCCGGTACGAGTGAAGACCCCGGCACGAGTGAAGATCCGGGCACGAGTGAAGATCCGGGCACCTCCTGTACCCCAACAACCTGCGAAGACGAAACGGCGACTTGCGGTACCATCGACGATGGTTGTGGTGAAACCCTGGACTGTGGAACGTGTAGTGGTCCCCAGGAGGAATGTGTAAATAACGCCTGCGAATGTGTTCCGGCCTGCGAAGGGAAAGATTGCGGTACAGATGGCTGTGCCGGTGATTGCGGCACCTGTGAGGATGGAAACATCTGTACAGAGGGCGTCTGTGGTCCCGAGCCCTGTATCCCCGATTGTTCGGGTAAAGACTGTGGCAGTGACGGCTGCGGCGGTGTATGTGGCGCCGCCGATGGAGGCTGTTCCGATGCAGAAGACATCTGCATCGACGGTGTTTGCACCTGTGTACCGGATTGCGCAGGCAAGGACTGCGGTGTCGACGGCTGCGGCGGGTTCTGTGGAGCGGCGAATGGAGGCTGTTCCGATG
>PBVT01000013.1 GCA_002728755.1 Myxococcales bacterium | reverse complement strand
TCATTATGAGAGGTACTTAGCGAGATTGAGAGACTGCCCTCGGCCGACCAGGTGCAACAACCACTCTCCTGGATTTCAAACGAAACATTCCCAAAAACCACCGAAACAAGACGCCCTCTACAAGAATAGTCCGAATACAGGCTCGGATCCTGGCATTTCCAGAGCTCGATGTGAGATTCGTCGAAGGGTTCTCCATCTACGATATAGCTGGCAAAGGCCTCCCCAAAGGAATGGGTGATCCTCCACGCGCCACCATCGGAATCCGTCGGAAGAGAGAACATCTGTGGCGTCGCCGTGGTGGGCCGTGTGAGCGGCGGATCGGCCACCGCCGCGGGCGCCTTGCAGCTCGACTGGGCGTAGGCGGGTAGCGCCAGAGCCATAAGAGCCCCGGCCAGAACCAGCATTATCCCAAGTCGCTTCATCGATCGCCCTCTCTCATGGTTGGTCATCGCTCAAAACTCGCGCCCACACTTACGCACCCGCGCATATATCTCGGAACTTTTAAATACCTTTTCCCCAGGGAATGGGCGATCTGTCACATAAAACAGCGAATCGACCAGCCTGTATTCCCCTTTCGCGTTACGCGCCGCATAGAGGTTGCGATCAAGAGCAAGCGCACATTGATAGCTCCTGCAACGCCGCTGTTTCTCCTCTTGCGACATATATGATTTTCTCTCCGCTCGGGCACAATCAAAATCCCGTGTCAGCTCAAAAATGGCCCATCGACCTCTCTTGGTTTCTATTGCAATCGTCGTCCCTCGAACGGTGCCTACGAAGGACTTTCTTGATTTGTGAATATCCAGGGTGCAGTCCGGTCCCAATGGGCGAATGGTGCCCACCTCGCCCTCGCCGACTTCCCATAGATATCGTCCAAACAAAGGTGAGTTTCCGCATTTTCCTGAGCTCGGAGCGACTTTGTCGGCGCGGTGGTCTTCCGCCCAGCCCTTGCGCACCATACAGGCCTGAATGGAAGTATCGCCACGCTCTTCATTATTGCATTTACCGACTTCAACGGCACAAAGAATGAAGGCGCAGTCACCGTGTATATCACCACGCGCAAACTTCCTTTCACATTTCCGGGTCCACTGCTTTACCGTTTTCCGTTCGTGGGGACACATCGCAAGATAGGCTCGTGCGGCCTCGGCCGCGTCGTACTTCCTGGTTTTTGTCTTCACATGATCACAGGCCGCCTGTACTCCGTCGCGGCCTTCGTGTTGAAAATCAACGCCGAAGTCGCCCAAACAGATCGCTTGGCAGGCTTCCATCGATTCATATCGACTGAGCCAATCGGGAGGGTCAAAACAACGGGATTGCAGCTTCTTTAATTCTGTTTTACCACTCTCTGTCAGCTCGGGTTGCGGTCCTCCGTCCTCAGGTTCATCGCAGGTTCCAAATACCACCCAACTCAACTTGTGTGGCGCTCGACTTGGGTCGATATCGTACAAACCGCTGTAATCGACCATCTGGTTCGATGTTTCCGGGTTTTCCTTTTCAAATGACGTCCCATATTTGAGCGTCCCCACTTTGTATTCCTCATGTACGCCATACGAATTCCGGATTATTTCTCGTAAGAGATCCTCATCGGCATCCTTCAACCCGAAATACCCTAATGTCTTTTCTGCTTTCTTGTATTTAGCTAAGAGAGCCCCACCTTTGAGGTACAGTGGTATTAGAACGAGGGATTTCATCATCTTATATTCGTTCACCATCTGGTCTTCTGTCTTACATTGGATGCTATAGTTACCGGTCTCCATCAGTAATCTCGGTGGATCGTTCATCATCGCGATGTGATTACTCAAAGGCTCTTTGCCGGCATCGTAAGTCTTTGAGATTACTTCTGGGGCTACAAAGGTGTAGTCCGACTTACCGTTTCCCGCCGCGTAGGCGCTGGAAATCAGCTCGAAACGAGACGAGGCAGTATCGCCACCGCTCTTTCGCGGCCCACCTGCGAGAAAAGGACGAAGTCGACCTTTCGGGTCAACCACTTCACTAAACCATTCGTCACCGCTGGTATACGCATTAACGGCCATCGACGACAGAGCATGCCCTCTATGGTCCAGGAACCGGACAGGGCCAACTCCTTCAATCTCTACCCTACCCTGCGAATCCGTCGCCAACCTCTGTTGAATAAGGGGCTCGCCACTATTCGACGAACACCCCTTCTTGGAACAGCCGATCATAAGTACGCCCAACAGAACCAGCATTATCCCAAGTCGCTTCATCGATCGCCCTCCCGCGTGGATGAACATGCTACCGCAGGGGTGGACCAGGGGGCAATCCGAGCCGTGGCACAAAACCTCGCCACACGTTAGGATGGCAAATCCATCGCGGAGGACCCATGGAGACGAAACGCACAGCCGACGAACGATTCGCCAATCTGCCCGACTTCCCCTGGGCCCCAAACTACGTCGACGACCTGCCCGGCTACGAAGGGCTACGAATGGCCTATATCGACGAAGGCCCCCGCGACGCCGAGCACACCTACCTCTGCCTGCACGGTGAACCCAGCTGGTCGTTCCTCTACCGAAAAATGATTCCGGTCTTCACCGAGGCGGGTGGGCGCGTGGTCGCCCCGGACTGGTACGGCTTTGGCCGCTCCGACAAGCCGGTCGACGACGACGTCTACACCTTCGGCTTCCATCGCGGGAGCCTCACCGCCCTGATCGATCGACTCGACCTTCGCAACATCACCCTGGTGATCCAGGATTGGGGCGGCCTCTTGGGCCTTACCCTGCCAGCCTCCCACGCCGATCGCCTGTCTCGACTGCTGGTGATGAACACCGCCCTGGCGGTGGGAGTCCATCCCGGAAAAGGCTTTCTGGCCTGGCGCGATTTCGTCGCCAACTCCCCCGACTTCGATGTGGCAGGGCTTATGAAACGAGCGATCCCCGATCTCACCGAGGCGGAGGCCGCCGCCTATGGCGCCCCCTACCCCGATCCCAGCTACCAGGCCGGTGTACGGCGCTTCCCCGCCATTGTTCCCATTACCCCCGAGATGGAGGGGGCCGACCTCGCCCGCCAATGTCTGGGGTTCTGGAACCAGACCTGGGACGGCCCCACCTTTATGGCCATCGGCATGCAGGACCCGGTTCTCGGGCCACCGGTCATGGAGAAGCTACGGCAGCTGATCCGTGGCTGCCCCGATCCCCTACAAATGGAGACCGCCGGGCACTTCGTTCAAGAACAGGGCGATGTCGTCGCCCGCGCCGCTCTCGACGCCTGGTCCTGATCCGCCGGTCGACTACTCTGGACCTTGTATGGAGGCGTAGCAGCCGGGATAGAGTTCGGTATCCTTCTCCGGGGCTTGCACCAATGTTACCTCGGCCGCACAGACCTTGTACTCGGCCGTTCCCGTCACGCTGTCCCCGACATCTACCGTAAGCAGATTGGCGCGGGCGTCAGCGAAATGGAAGGGCATCCAGATGCACCCTCGACGCACCTGCCGTGACAAGAGCGCACGACATTCCACGGTCCCACGGCGGGTCTTAATCGCCACCAGAGCACCGTCTTCGATGCCCCTCTTACCAGCGTCTTTGGGATGAAGCTCCACAAAGGCCTCGGGTTGCTTCATAACCGATCCGCTCTCCCGTAGAGTCTGGGTAGCCGCGTTGTAGTGATAGAGGGTTCGACCCGTCGAAAGGACCAGCGGATAGTCCGATGTGGCACATTCGTAGGAGGGCTTATAATCAATGGCCGTAAAGAGCCCCTTACCCCGTAATACGCCGCCCTCATGCAGGAAGGTGGTGCCGGGATCATCGGGCGTCGTACAAGGCCACTGTAGACCCCCTTCGGTGTCGAGCCGTTCGTGACTGATCCCCGAGAACTTATCGGCATCACGGACGTACTCGTCATAGATCGTGCTCGCATCTGGGAAATCCCAGTCGGCTCCACAGGCGTTGGCCAAAGCGACCAGAATCTCCCAATCGGGCAGGGCTTGTCCCGGCGGCTCCACAGCTTTACGAACCCGCTGCACCCGTCGCTCGGAGTTGGTGAAGACCCCTTCCTTTTCGGCAAAGCAGGCACCGGGAAGAACCACATCGGCGAAACGTGTCGTCTCGTTGAAGAACAGGTCGAGTACCACCAGAAAGTCGATCTTATTGAGCCCTTCTTCCAACATGGCAACATTGGGCTCAGAGATCACGATATCTTCACCCATCACGAACATGCCCTTGATGGACTTACCCGCCTCTTTGATCATCTGGTTCAGGTTGAGCCCGGGTTGATCCGAGAGGGGTACCCCCCAGGACTTCTCGTAGCGGGACTGCACCTCGGGGTCTCCCACCGATTGGTAACCCGGGAAGAAGACGGGAGTCGCCCCCGCGTCGTTCGCACCCTGCACATTATTCTGGCCACGGAGGGGGTTCATTCCCGTCGAGGCCTTCCCCAGATGACCGGTCATCAACACCAGATTGGCGAGACCATATACATTATCGGTTCCGTGGGTGTGCTCGGTGATCCCCAGAGTATAGTAGATTCCGGCCTTCTCGGTGGTCGCGTATTCGCGAGCAGTCTTTCGAATATCTTCTGCCGAAACCCCGCAGATCTTCTCGGCCTCTTCCGGGGTGTAGGACTGGACCTTCGCACGCACCTGCTCAAAGTCTTCGGTGTTGGCCTCAATGAAGGCGTCATCTGTGAGGCCTTCGTTGATGATCACATGGGCCATGGCGTTCAACAGCCATACATCGGTGCCCGGCTTCAGCTTCAAATGACGAGATGCGATATTGGTCATCCAGATGGCCCGTGGATCGGCCACCACCAGATTCGCTCCACGGCGCACCGCCCGCTTCATCTCCATAGCAATGATGGGATGGGCTTCGGAGGTATTACTGCCGATAACGAACAGGAAATCCGCGTCTCGAATCTCCTGTATCGAGTTTGTCATTGCTCCAGCTCCAAAGGTTGTGACCAGACCGGCCACCGTAGGAGCGTGTCACGTTGCGGCACACTGGTGGACGTTGTTGGTGCCAAACACCACCCTCGATAATTTTTGAACCAGGTAGTTTTCCTCCCCGGTACAGCGTGAGGACGAGATGAAGGCCAGGGCATCCGGACCATAATCATCACTCACCTGTTTCAACCCCTCCGCCACTCGCTGCATCGCTTCATCCCAGGTGGCCTCATGGAAGCGACCGTCAGCACCACGCACCAATGGCACCTGTAAGCGTTCCTCGTGATGGACAAAGTCGTAGGCGAACCGGCCTTTCACGCAGAGGTTGCCATCGTTGGTCGTACTACCGGCCTCTGGGCTGGTCACTTTGACGATTCGACCCCGTCCGTCCTGACCATCCGGGTCGACGTTGAGGTCCATCTGACAGCCCACCCCACAGTAGTTGCAGGTGGTCCGCACCTTCTCCAGCTCTCGCTCGGGTTTGGCTGCGGCCAATAAGGGCTTCTTTTCGGTCATCGCCCCCGTAGGACAGACATCGATACAGCCACCGCACATCTCGCAGGTTGTATCGAGGAGCGAGAGAGAATCGATGGTGCTGATGGTGGTAGCCGAACCACGACCCGCCAGGGTAATGGCGCTAACACCCTCGACCTCGTCACAATACCGGGTGCAGCGCGCACATAGAATGCAACGGTCGGCACGAAATTCGATATAGGGGTTCGCATCATCGGACCGAGACTCGCGCAGGCTGGGCATCGCGTCCCAGACATCCACCGCACCGACCTCCGCTGCCAGCTGATGCAATTCGCAGGGAGCGCCGGTCTCACAGGACTCGTGACCGGTCGTATGGTCCGTAAGGTATAAGGTCAGCAGATTCTTACGGTGACGCTGAATGCGTTCGTTCTCGGTGGTCACCACCATACCCTCGGCCGCCGGATAGGCGCAGGACGGGACCAACCGCCTGGACCCATCGACCTCGACCAGACAAGAACGACAGGCGCCTGCCGGATCGAGCCGGGAGTCGTGACAGAGGGTAGGAATCGAGCAGCCCTCTCGTTGGGCGATCTCCAAAACCGTATCCCCCGGCTTAAACGCTACCGGTTTCCCGTCGAGATGAATGGTATTGGGTTTGGTCATGTTCCGAACTCCTCGGGAAACCATCGTAGAGCACTGGTCAACGGTAGAGCCGCCACCTGACCCAGTCCACAGATGGAACCTTCGTTCATCTCCCAGGCTATCTCTTCTATCTGCTCCCGTACATTGGATTTTCCATCGGCGGTTGCGTCAAGCAGGCGATCCAAGGCGCGCTCCTGAAAGCGCGTCCCGATCCGACAGGGAGCACATTGGCCGCAGCTCTCGGCTCGGAAGAACTCCAACTGGGCTCGAGTAGCCGCCACGATATCGGTGGTATCATTCAACACCACAACCCCAGCGGATCCGAGCATAGAACCGACCGCACCCAGCGCCTTGAAGTCGAGGGCACGCCCCCTCTCACTGGCGGGGAGGAAGCCCGAACTGGCACCACCGGGTGAGAAGGATTTAAGTTCTCCTACATAGCCTCCGGCCGCGTCGACCAGCTCGTCGAGGCTGATCCCCAGGGGTAACTCATAGGTTCCCGGGCGGGCCACATGACCGCTAATGCAATAGAGCTTGGAGCCCGGTCCGGTCCGGCCCAGATCGGAAAACCATTGGGCGCCCTGCTGAATAATGGCCGGAACACAGGCGATGGTCTCCACATTATGCACGAGGGTCGGCTTTCCCCAGAGACCGTGTTGCGTTGGAAACGGAGGCTTGAGTCGCGGCATTCCACGTTTGCCCTCAAGGGCTTCAAGGAGCGCCGTCTCTTCTCCACAGATATAGGCCCCATGGCCCGCGTGCAGATGAAACTCCAGCCCGTCGATGAGCCCTGCGGCGTCAAACCGAGCGATGGCGTCCTCCAGGGCGCGCCAGGGGCCCTGAAACTCACCACGAAGATAGAGATAGATGATGTCGGCTCCAACCGTACGCGCCGCAATGGCCAGCCCCTCGATCACTCGATCGGGACGGCGCATCATGACCTCGCGGTCTTTGAAGGTGGCCGGTTCTCCCTCGTCGGCGTTGAGGACCACATATTTGGGAGTGGCCTCTTCGCCTTGTACCGCACCCCATTTGAAACCCGCAGGGAATCCCGCCCCACCTCGGCCCTGTAGGCCGGAAGAGCGAATCTCCTCTACCACGGCATCGGCCCCCATCTCGGCGGCTTTACGGAGCGCTGCACCAGAAAAATCATGGTTGCCTGCCAGGTTCACTGCGCAGGTATCGGGCTGGCTCTCCGGCGGATAAATCGCCCCCAGCCAGGCCAGCTCGTCTTCAACGGCCGATGCGGTCACCTGGGTCCAGTCCCCATCAGCGGCCGCGATATCCTCGCAGGTCACCTCGGGTAGCGTAACCCGATCACGAAGTACCGCCACAGGGCGGTCACAGGCGGCCAGACATTCGCAACTGCTAGCCGGTAATCCACTGGCCTTCGCCTGGGCCAAAAGGGCCTCGGCACCCGCCATTCGACAGCTCAGTCCGGTGCAGACCCGAATCTTTGTCGCGGGCTCGTTGAGCAGATGAAAGAAGGACCCCGCACCGAAGACGTCGGCCTCCGGAACGCCCGTCTCCCGGGCGATCTCCCGAGACACACCAGGGCGCAGGCCTCCCTTTTCCTGGAGCCGTTCGAGAATCTGCGAGCGGTCGTCTGAATCTGCCATTACTACTCCGGCCTCTCGTTACATAACGAGGGCACCTGCTTCGTCTCCGGGTTATTTCACCGCGCGCGCGAGGCTGTCAATCCGATCCTGACGCAACGGTATCAGGCCCCATCCGGTACCACATATAGGAAGATCGAGAAGAACTGAAAGATACTGCCAGCCAACACAAAGAGATGCCAGATCGCATGATGATAGGGCATCCGCTTTCGTACGTAGAAGAGCACCCCGACCGTGTAGAAGAGGCCCCCCACCAACAGTAGAACAACCCCACCTGTCTCCAATCGGTCGAAGAGAGGTTTGATGGCGAATACGGCCAACCAACCAAGACCAAGGTACATAAACACCGAGGACTTTCGTTCCTTTTTACTCAGCTCTCGCTTCACCCCATACAGTGCCACCGCCCAGACCAGAGCCAGCAGGGGCAAGCCCAGGGAGTCCCGCAGACAGACCAGGGCAAATGGAGTGTAGGTTCCGGCGATCAGAAGAAAGATCGTGGCGTGGTCGATCTGCTGCAGCAGGGGTTTCAATCGCGGGATCGGTACGCCATGGTACAACGTCGAAGCCGTATAACAGAGTATCAGCGTCGCACCATAGATACTACAGCTGACGATATGCCAGGCATTCCCGTAACGGCTTGAGAATTGAACCAGAAATACCAGCCCCACAATGCTCAGTAATGCACCCAGTCCATGGGTAATTGTATGGGCGATTTCTTCCCCTACGGAATATCGGGCGGCGGATGTGCTGCGAGCCATTAGCGTCTCTCAAGTTCACGGATTTGGGGGATACTAACAAAGGAATCCGGGATACCCGAGTAGAATCGTCGGCAACGATGTGCAGCGGTCGCCCGAACCTTGTTCAAAGGCCGCGTAACCACTCCGGGCGAAGCCGAATCTCGCCAGATAAGGCCTGGTCCACCACCGACACAATACGGTCTCGATCCTGGGGCAAGCGGCCCGCCAGCGGCAGATAGTTCGACGCGTGGTTGGTACGGAACACCGCGTCGGTCGGGTTGGCTCCCGCCACCATAATTCGCAGCTCTTCAAGCATCCTGGCGATGGACGGCAAGGTGAAACGGCCCTTTTGTTCGAGTTTGCCGATGGGCGTACCGGGGACCACAGTCAATGTGAGCATCGAGACGAAGGCCGGATCCATCTCGGTGATCAGACGAGCGGACGCCTCCGCATGTTCCTGGCTTCGCTCCACACCACCCGTCCCGAGTAGGAAGATGGCGGAAAGGTCCATTCCGGCCTCACGAGCTCGCCGGGCAGACTCTACATGCTCATCGAAATTCGCCCCCTTGGCGATCCGCTTGAAGGTTTCGTCGTCACCTGTCTCGGGACCAATATATAAAAGGTTCAAACCCATCGAACGAATGGCTTTCAGATCGGCAACACTCTTCTCGTTCAGGTTCATGGCCGTGGCATAGGCGCTGACCCGACGTAATCGAGGGAAGGTGTCGTGGCAGGCCTTAAGAATTGCCTCCCAATGGTCGAGGTCCATCACCAGGGCGTCGCCGTCTGCCACAAAGACCTTCTCAACAGCCGGACCATATATCCGCCCGGCCTCGGCGATATCCTCGAGGGACTCCTCCAGCTCACGTACCCGAAAGGATTTGGTCCGATACATGTCGCAATAGGTGCAGTGGTTCCAGGAACATCCCACCGTCGCCTGCAGAATGTAGGAATTCGCCTCGCTGGGCGGGCGGTAGATCTGTCCTTCGTAACGTACCATCGTCAACTGTACCGTCGCATCAACGCTCCATCCTTTGCAAGCATCTCCTACGATCCATATTGCAGGATATCCCGTTCTGGCATAGCCTCTGGCTCCCTCTGAGCCGTGGAGAAACCTCGATGATACGAACACTTCTGATCTTCGTTTTCCTATTGGTATCCGCCTGTGCCCATGACAGCGCAACAAAAGAAGCACAGCAACCCAATCCATGCTCGTGGAGATCGGACACTACCGTCCATAAGGGTTCGGTTACCCTGCAAGGTCCCGTGACCTACACCAAAGGCGCCCAACTCTGGCTGAGCGATGCCAATCACGGTGGGGTCATCCTGAAGGTCCCAAAGGGCACCGAACAGAAACAATGGGTCGGTACCGAAGCCATCGCCAGCGGTGATCTTTGTGTATATACATGCCAACCAATGGAACAGTGCCTGGTCTCTGGAACGATCCAATACCTGGTGAACACCAAGATGAAAGCCGCCGAATAGTCACCCCATTCACCTGCCAAATCTGAAAAGAAAACCATGATTGAAGTACATGAAATAGAAGCCNTACAANANTCCTGGGGACAGGCTCTCATCCATGTGGGNCAGGCCGANACCTGGGACGAAGCCTATGAGCGAGCTCTGGAGCTGGTNGAAANNCACTANCTACTCACNGGAGAGCCANTGCTGTTCTGCCCCACGAAAGCGGCCGAACGACAGTTTCGCGGTACACGAAAAGATGCTGTCTCCTATTTCGTAGGACAAGATCCAGACCATCCCGAAGACCAGGGGTTTGCCCTGGAACCGTGGCATTCTGTTCGCTTTGAGAACGCAGGACTCGTCTGTCGCGAGGGTCTGGCGATGGTGATGGGAAACTACTTCTTCGGTCGGGCCGACGGGACCGAACAGAAGGTGGAGTATTCCTTCGTATATGTCCGTAACGAAAATGGCGCGCTGCGGATCCAGCTTCACCACTCCGCCCTACCCTATCCCGGCTAGCCTTCTACAGAACGTCGAGTCGGACCATGGAGCGTCGACTAGTCGAGCTCTTCGCAGAGGCCGAAGCTACAGGAAGGGGGTAGGCATAGGGTGATGGGCATCCCCATATCAAGACTGCAGCAGATGCCTCCCTCTCCACAATCCGCCTGGGAACTACAACCAAAGCCCAGACAGATGTCGAGGCCCTCGGTATATTCCAGATCCTCGGTGCACATCAGGCCACTCTCGCACTCCCCGCCACCTTTCGAACAGAAGGCTCCAAGACCGATATCGTTGGGCGGATCGTCACCACAGGTTTCGGGCAGGAAACTATTGCCGCCTCCACCGATACAGCCTGCTAACTGGTGCGTAGCCTGGGTGGCAAAACCTATGAAAAAGCACATCTCATTGGTGGTGGACTCTCCAAAGGTGACCATCTCATCGTGGTGATTATCATAGGAGCAGGTCACGCGAACCCGGTCCCCCTCGTTGATGGAAAGCTCCATCGGTGAGAGAAACTGGTCGTCAAAATCGTAGGGATCACGCCGAAAGACCTCGACCAGACTATCTTCATCGGGACCGGCCTCGACCACCATACTTCGTCCCAGAAGGTGCATATGAGGAAACGCACTGAAGATGGTCATATCGGAATCTGAGTCGCAGTTCCCGATCACTTCGGACTCCTCTCCCGGGGGTAGAGCGATACTCATATTCCCAAAGATGACCATCTCGACCGGGTATTCCGGCTCTGTCGCCATCTTGTGGAAATGAAGCGGAACGGTCTCTGTCACCTCCTCGGGGGTGGCGTTCAACAGATGCAGCTGCATGGTAAGCTGTGTCCCCTTTTCCAGAATATGACCTGCCCCCTCGGGCATCGCCATTGCCGCGTCACCTGTTCCCGCGACGAAAATCGGGATCCAATTATTCTGAAACAGGGCGTCGCACTCAAAGAACCCCTCTGGATCGGGGGTGCGTGTCACAGAATGAAGCAAGTGGTGCACCACTGGACGCGACTCGAGGACAATATTGTCGACCCAGAGATCCTCTTCCAGAACGAAGGAATAACAGAAGAAACGCTCCTCTCCCGCAGGTACCGTGAAGGGCCCTGCCTCGAATGTATACCATTCGGCTGCATCGTATACGGGTTCGGTTGTGTCCACATCTGCCGCAGACGATTCATCGGCTGGACTACCGGCCTGACAGCCGAGCAACCCTAGCATCAAGAGTAGAATCACATTTCGCATGCCGGCGAATGGTACCACACCCCAACGAAGTGGCGGTAGCAAAACGACAAGGGGGCCCCGGTCGAAGGAGCCTTTATTTCACGACCTTACAGCCTTCCATGACCAAATCTTTCTGGCCTGGAGCCGTCCCCTGGCTCCACGAGCCGTCGGGGGATTGTACGGCACCGGTCTTGCGGACCATCATCTTTCCCTCAACGGTTATTGTGGTTCCCAGGACCTCGTCGGGTAAGGGATGACCGAGGCAGAAGAAGGAGAAATCCTTGCCCCGAACCATATCACCGAGCTTGGCGCGTTGCTCTCCTACCGACACGGTTGCTCGTACGACCTTGCCCAGATTCGACTGGACATCGGCCGCACTCGTAACGGTGGGAATCGCTTGAGCCTGCACATTGGCGGTGGGTGGTGATTCCACAACGGTGGACGTCTTCACACAGCCCAAAGTCATGCACGCAGTAAGCACGCCAATCCACTTCCACATCTGTCTACCTCCCGAGTAATTCACGCCGGTCGCGGCGGAGATCGCAGCCATCGAATTGGGCCAAATGAAACCAATTCTGTCAAAGGCTTCTTGCGTTCCACCGCCATTGGAAGCTATCTCTGCCATGCACTCCCCGCCCGACTGGTGACCGTTTATGTTGTCTCGGCTTGAAACCTCTATCGCACGTGCTCGCGAAAAGCGTTGGCTCCACATCTTTACGATCGTGCTTCGTATTTTGATCGGCTTTGCGTTCATCCCGGCCGGGCTCAAGAAGGTGTTGGGCCAGGCCTTCACCGATCCTGAAAACACCGGCCTCTTCCATGATTTCCTGCACGTCTTTCACGACACGGGCCCCTTCTACCGCTTTGTCGGGGCTATGCAGCTTTTGGCCGCTATACTGCTCATGACCCAACGGTTTGCCACCGTCGGAGCCGTCATCCTTACTCCTATCCTGACCACCATCTTGATCTTCTGCTGGAGCACCATGGTAGTACCAACGGCAACCGTCGTTAGCCTGATGAGCCTCGGCGTTCTCTTTCTACTCCTCTGGGATTTCCATAAATGGAAGACTCTCTTCCTGAAGGATGGACAGCAGGTCGAGCTCCATATCCCCGGCCCACATCCGACCATCGACATGAAACTCTGGACCCGCTGCGGCTGGCTGATCCTCCTTCTCTATTTCGGGAACGCCGCCGTCACCGGCGAGGTCTACCGCCCCCAGGGTGCAGACTGGTCCAACCCCTCTTTCATCCTGCTACAGGTGATCACCTTTCTCCCCCTGATCACCTTTGTGGTCGACTACCGCCGGTACCGTCGAACAAAAACATAAGCGATACGCGACGCGCTTTTCCAACCGACTCAAAGCGCCTCATGCCCTGAGATACGCATAGAGTGTTTCCAGATAGTTACTAATACGGTGAAAATTAGTCATTTGTATTCACCACTGGAATGGTCGAACATTTTCCTAACACAGGAGGACTGACCATGTATCCAAGCAAATACCATCTCCCCTTGATTGGGATTATCGTTATCGTTTTCGGTGCCTGTACCTTTGAAATTGAACCTGGCGATCCGCAATGGCAGAGCCAGGGGCAAAATGGCGTGCAAACACCAGTAGTCAACACAACCTCGACCGGCCAGCAGCCGAAAGTCGTGGTCCCGCCCATCTGGAGCGAAGAGGTGCAAGAGCCCGCCATCTCCATCGTCGCTGGGGCGAGTCATGCATGCGCCCTATCCGCCCACGGAGACGTCAGCTGTTGGGGTAAAAATGACGTCGGACAGCTGGGTTATGGGCATATAGAGACCATTGGAGACGACGAGCCCGCCGCAAGCCACGGCCTTGTGGATGTGGGCGACACGGTCCTCTCTCTCGCCGCGGGACAGGACCACACCTGCGCCATCCTTGGAAAAGGTAGCATTCGTTGTTGGGGCTATGGAGGCGACCTGGCCCTGGGCAACGGGAATGGCAAATATTACACCGTCGGCGACGACGAACACCCCGGCGAAATGGGCGACGCCATCATCTATTCCAACAGCCCCTTTGTGCAGGTCGTAGCAGGGGATCATCATAGCTGTATGCGGAACGAGTCCGGCTCGATCAAATGCTGGGGGACCTCCCCGGAGGGTGCTCTCGGGTATGGCTTCTCTACCAAGACCGGTGGCTGGTTGGGTCATGTGCCCATCGGCGGTGACGCCAGCTTTCTTGTCGCTGGCGCCGAACATACCTGTGCCGTCGTAGATGGCGGTATGGTGCGGTGCTGGGGTGATGGAAGCTCGGGTGCCCTCGGTCACGGAGGCCTGGAAGATATCGGCGACAACGAACAGCCTACAGATCTTGCTCCGTTATGGCTGGGCGAAGCGGTGACTCAGCTCGCCGCCGGCTATCAACACACCTGCGCACTCACCGCGTCGGGAGCGGTGCGCTGCTGGGGTGAGGCCAGCACGGGCGCCCTTGGCTACGGCAATGAACAAGATATTCATAATGCCCAGCTCGCTGGCGTCGTAAACGTCGGGGGCGTTGCGGTGCAGATCGCAGCCGGCGCGAACCATACCTGCGCGTTATTGTTGAACGGTGGGGTCCGCTGCTGGGGCGACGGTAGCTGGGGTGCTCTCGGCTACGCCAGCACCGAGAACGTTGGCGATAACGAAGTACCCGCAGCCATGGGTGATATCGACCTCTCCGATGCCGCCATTCAAATCGTAGCGGGTGATGATTTCACCTGCGCCTTATTGGCTGCTGGAGCGGTACAATGCTGGGGTAGCGGTCTCGACGGACGCCTCGGACATGGCCGCTTTGAGATCACCATCGGTGACGACGAGCCCCCATCCGCCATCAAACCCATTCTCCCCTTCGGTATCTGATGAAACTCTATCCTCAACCCTCTTCGTGGCGAAGTCTGCTACTTCTCTGCGCGACGCTCGTCCTCCTGGCTGCCTGTGATGGTATGCCGGAGGACGAGTTCTCGGTGGACGTCCCGCAGACTGGAAACCATGACGAGTGGACCGCAATTATCGACGTCGAGTGGACCATCGAAGCAGGGAGCGAAGAGTTCCTCTGTGCTCTGGTCACAGTGGAAGAAGACATCTACATCCGAGGGTTTCAAGCCGCCGCACCGTACGGAACACACCATACGGTGCTGACGGTAACCCAACCCACCGGACCCGACCGTGTCTTTCCCTGTGACCCGGGAACTCTCAGTGACGCCATGATCTTCGCGTCGGGCTTTGGCACCGACGATCTGATCTTTCCAGAAGGTGTCGCCATACGGATTCCGGCCGGTAAGCAGCTCTTACTCAACCTGCATCTCCTCAACGCGACCCCTGGCCCCCTCTCGGGCCGATCGGGGACACGCATCAAGACTCTGCCAGCGGACGAGGTTGTCGCCGAAGCGGAGGTGGTCTTCGCAGGTACAGCGACCTTTGCAATCCCACCTCATTCGGAGGCGAGCGCCACCGGTAGCTGCGTATTCGAACAGGACGCAACCCTATTGAGCCTCTGGCCTCATATGCACCAACTGGGTCGCCATATGGTGGTGGAGCACTACACTGCGGACGGAGTAAGCACCCTCCATGACGAACCCTTCGACTTCGTCGATCAGCTCAACCACCCTATCGAACCCCTGACCGTACGTGCCGGCGAGAGAATCGACGTAACCTGTATCTGGAATAACACCACGGCAGAGACCGTCCGGTATGGGGACACCTCCAGTGAGGAGATGTGCTTCGTTGGTCTCTATCGATACCCGGCCTTCAGCCGCGGACTGTATTGCGATATACCCGGATTCTAGGATGCACGTGGCAAGGTCCGATTAAGGCGCGGCAGGCACAAAGGTCCCACCGATCGCGATATCTTCGGTGCAATCCTGCTGTACCTCGCCAGTTTCCTTGGTGAAACTTGTTTGCACCGTACCACTTCCCGAGAGCGCCCCATCCTCTTCGGCGGCCGTATAGATATACTGGATGAACGCCGTTCCGCCTTCCTGGCCTTCCCCCGACCCCGGAACATATACCTCGGCCGTCACGGTAATCCGAACGGAACAAGCCGGACCGTCACCGATCACCTCCACGGTCATCTCTGGGCTGGGTTCCTGCGGCTCGGCCATAGAGATCGTATAGGTACCGTCTTCGCCTGGCTGCACCACATATTCCTGGGTATTCGGGCCCTGCGACGGCGCACCATCCGGCGCACATCCTTCGCCAGGCAGCGCTGCCGTCGTGACCTCGATGGTCCATGCACCGCTCGGATCGCAGGGATCCGTCGGCGTGTCTCCGGTGTCAGCAGCCTCGGAGGTGTCCTCCTCGACAGCATCATCGGAGGAGGTGTCCTGGCTCTCTGAAGAGTCCTGGCTCTCTGAACTGTCCTGGCTCTCTGAACTGTCCTGGCTCTCTGAAGTGTCCTGGCTCTCTGAGGTGTCCTGGCTCTCTGAGGTGTCCGAACCAACCGGGTCCGTGTCTGCGCTTCCTCCACAGCCGATAGAAAGCATCAATCCACATAAAAAGACTACTAAACGCATCGTTTCACTCCTCGTAAGCCGTATGATTAACGCTACGGAACGTACCCACGGCCTGTCAACCAACGGACGCGCACCAAACCTCTGTTCTTGTTGGCTCCCGAGGATTGTTGTTATGTTGCCCACACGGAGATCAACTATGAAAAAAACAGCAGTATTTACCGGCCTGATGGTCGCTTTGAGTCTATCCCTTTTCGCCTGTGGGGGCCCCGATGGTAATGGCCGCCCCGAAGACAAATACGCCTGCGATATCAACGAAGGCGGCTTTTGTATCTTTACAGGAACACCACATCAGACCGGTCTGGAGCCAGGCACAGATGGTATCGTCGATCGAGACGGGGCCTTTCTCTTCTCGGTAGACAACGCCCTGGCCGCCAACGCCAATGGTGAAGTACTTGAAGCCCGGGGCACGCCGGCTTTCGACGGCGACGATCTCATTGAGGGCTCGCAGGACGGCTTAAGCGACGACGAGAAGGCGTTCCATCGGGTTATGGCGATTATGTACCCGATCCGTAACGCGCTGATGTACGACATCGAAGAGCTGACCCAGGAGCGCTGGGACAACCTGGTGATGGAGCTTAGTTTCCGAGCCATCAAGGAGACCACCTATACCGGCGGACCGACCCCGAAAGACAACTATTACGGGCGGCAGGGCATCTTCGACCTGGCGAAAAATCCCGAGGGACGCGACATCCATCACGACGTTATGAAATTTCTAGAGGAGTCCGGGCTCTATCTATTGTGTCATGTAACCAGCGATGAATTCGCGCAGATGCTGGCCGACACCCACCCGGAGGGTCATGATCCCTGCGCCGATGCAGGGTTCAGCACAAAGACTCCGTTCTAGAGGGTACGAATCGGATCACCCCGCTTCGAGCCCACGACGACGCAGGACAAAGGCCAAGAAAAGAAGTCCCAGTAGACCATGGAACATAGGGGTCGAGCCGCTCCGTGTATGGGCACGACATCCGCCACTGTCACTGCCGGCACCTCCCAGATCTTCGGGGACTACAAAGCCCGTGTTGGAACCATCGTTGGCCGGACCTGCCAGGTCTTCGTCTTCCGATCCAATCTCCGAGTAGACGTCAGCACCGGGTTCGGGTTCGGGCTCGGGCTCGGGTTCGGGTTCGGGTTCGGGTTCGGGCTCGGGCTCAGGCTCGGGTTCCGGCTCGGGCTCAGGCTCGGGTTCGGGTTCATTGCACCCATTACCATTGGCGTCTGGCACGAGTATCAATTCCGGGGCCAGCTCGCTGGACTCGGTGGACCAATAGCCGGCTCCGTCCACTTCCGACGAGTTGATCGCGAAGGCGTAGATCCCATCGCATGGAACCGCAGCGGATACATCCACAGAATAGGCGGTTCCTATCCCCACGGAGCCAAAGGAGTCCAGGACCGTATCGCCAATCGCTGGCATCGTATTATAGGTGAGGCCATCCTCGGTCCAGGAGGTATCCGAAACCGCACGAACATCACCACCATACCCACCATTCAATGTCTTCAAACGTAGGAATGCGCTCTCTACGGCTCCAACATTCGCCACATGGAATTTCAGAAATATCGTACGCCCATCACCACCGACACGGAGCTCATCGCTAGAACCATGCGCCGTATCCGGAGAGGACGGATCGGCCCAGGTGTCATCGCTAGGATGAACAAGTAGCGGATTCTCCGGCTCCGGCTCGGGTTCAGGCTCGGGTTCAGGCTCTGGAGCGGGTCCATCGGAGGAGACTACGAGGTTCTTATAAATAACACCGTGCTGTGGTCCGTAGGTGCCCGGGATGGTGTTGTCCGTTCCAAGAAAGACATACCGAAAGGCCATGGGCTGGTCGTGTTCGTGGGTGACCTGCGCGACCCCATCCAGAAACACTGTGATGGTTCCCTCTGCGGTCCATTCAACAGAGATGGTATAGGTCTCGGCCGGGTTGATGGTGCCATGAGACTTCTGCACTCGGTTTTCGATACGTTGCTCAAATCCCGCGGGGCTGGAGAGAAACTTGAAGCAGTTGTCGTAGGTCGCGCCCGTTCGAATATTGAAGAATCCGGTCTGCGGGTTCGAGTCGTTGGCTCCCCAGGCCGAACCATGAGGGGCCTCATACATATTGATGATATGTTGCTTGTCGTGGTGGTGCTGATCGCTATCCGAATTCGGATTCCAGTTGGTTACTTCTACCGAAAAAGAGCCCGCGCTCAGGCTTTGGCCCACGTCCCACCAGATCTGATGGGGAGCCTGCCAGCCTCCACCGGTGAAGGAGCCACCATTCTGATTGCCGGTCGTAGAGCCCGCTAATGGGTCCGACAATATCGTCTCCGCCAGGCTAAGGTTCGGTGCCCAGAACAAGCCATGTACAAGAACCAGAAATCCGACCAATGGTTTCATCACTATCCTCCCGTTGACGAGACCAGAGATTCCGCTCCCGCCCCATATCTACTAGACACCAGCGAAAACCATGCCATTCAAACCGAGCACAGCGAACAGCTTGTTGTGACATACGAAGGTGGGGCATGGAGGACTCGCTCATGCCAGATGAAGAATGCGCTGATTCTACATTCTTGATACAAAGAAGGTTCGGTCGGAACCGACACGAACAAAGGACTCGCGCTCGACAATCTCGGCAGCCCCATCCTGGTCGGCTCATTCCCGGCCTCGAATGATCTTGGTGGCGGCTTCTTACCGCACGTAAGCAACAACGACATCTATATCGTCAAGCTAACACCGTAACCCGCATAGGAGGTTGATTTGGGACTCCGATTTTCCGCGTTGGCGATATGTCTTCTCATGGGGTTCGGCTGTAGTAGTGCGACGGATACGACTCCAAACGACGAACCATCATCAGACAGTGGGATTGACCCTGGCGTGTCCAATGCACAGGGACCAGACTCGTATTTCATCGCCGTGCATTGCGATCCGAACGTCACCTTCCCGGAGGAATTCCTTCACCTCGACACGATGGTACTGGCGGCCAATGAACAGAATGTGAAACTGACCTTGATGTTCACACCGCAATGGGTGGAGTACATTCTAGGTGCACCGAGTCGTAAGGACCGCTTTGATTTCTGGGTTGCGAGTGGTCATGAGATCGCCATGCACCATCACTCGGTCTACCACCCTGGCACCTGGGATCAGTACTCCGACTTCGAATACGACGAATACGCCCCGATTATGGGTTTCGCCAAGGCGGATAACGCGGAGAAGCTGGGGGACCTCGATGATTTGATGGCGTCGCTGGATACCCTTCATCCTGGGATCAAAGCCGGCTGCGCAAACGATGAGGCCGATAAGAGCGTCATGCCCGACGCGGTCGTCAAGGATACCTGCTCAGGCTTCTCCAATAGTTACGCCTACCCGGTTGGAACTCGCGCCGAAGGTGCTGATCCGCTGAAGAGCGTAAACGATTTTGCCCTCGTGGGAACGACCGCCAACGGAATCGAACGACGCTGGCTAAGTCATGGGATGATCTCTGCCCCATTCATTGACGCTACCGAGCTCGCCTTCAATGAAATGAATGGTGGAGCCCATGGAGTGGTTATTCACACCAATGATCACGACGTATCGAGTCTTAATTCCTGGCTTATAATCCTGGCCAACTATGATCAGGGGGCAGGAAGCGATACCGTCAGCGGTATCCTCGATGGGGGCACTCTTCCTGAAGAAACCATCGATCCTGCAATACTCAACGCCATCTACGAAGAGAGCGGGAAGGATAAAGAGAACGGCCCACCAGGCCCATGAAATGAGAACGCATCCTCCGGTTTTTCCAACCATGCTATTATACAATGCTCAATCGACTGCTTTTCACATTGCCAGGTCACAGCCAACATGATCACATTTCAGACCAGTGTCCGCTCTAGGGATAAGAAAACCCGTATCAATGGGCTCCTCATGGGGGGGCTCCTATTCTCGGTTTTCTGTCTCGCACCTCTTCTTATGAGTGGCTGCTCTGAAGTCATTAATCGAGCGCAGGATACGCAATCTTTGCCCTCGGACACGGCCCCCCCGGATGTTCCCACCGTATCTCCCGATAGCGCGGACACAACCAGTCCCAGCGACACGACCAATCCGACTGACACGACCAATCCGACTGACACGACCAGTCCCAGCGATACTGCGGACGTATTCGATACCGGCTGTATTCCGCAATGCGAAGGCCGTACCTGTGGCGACGACGGCTGCGAAGGAAACTGCGGGATCTGTGAGCCTGGACAAGAGTGCAATAATGGAAACTGCAGCGGTGGCAACGACCCCTGTGCGGAGGCTCCAGACTGCACCGCAGGTACCGAACAAACAGAAGCCTGTAGTCTTTGCGGCACACGAAGTCGTATTTGTACTGAGCTATGTTCGTGGGGTGCTTGGGGCAACTGCACCGGACAAGGTGTATGCGCTGCGGGGACCAGTCAACTCTGCCAGTGTGGCAGCCAGATCTGTGATGTAACATGCCAATGGGGCGAGTGCACTGGCTGCGCATGGTACGAGGACTGTACCAACGCCGGTTGTACGAAGAAGAACCCCTTGCCCTATCTACGGTCTCCAGGCCCGGGAACCGCCGCGGCCTTCCTCGCACCTCCGCAATATACAGGGGAGTTCCAGTTGCCAATTATGGGGACGGGAGACCCCTATTGGTACCTGACACAGTGGAGCATTCCGGCAGCTATGGATCCTGGTAACGCCTCCTCCAATGGTGGAGGCGGAAATTGCATTATGTCCGGCCTAGGAGTTGGGCTCTTTCAATGGGGCGTGGGCAACGCCAACGCGAGTATCTGCTGGAATGAAACCCCTCAGGCCGAACAAGGGTACGCTGTGCAGCTCTTTGGTAACGGTGCCGGGATTGCCTGTGGAGTTGAGTTGGACGTATTCCTATCGCCGACCACTCCGAATTACTCTACGACCATTGATGCTCACGGCCTGGAACTGGGCATAGTCCAGGATGCCCCCTCTCTGGCAGCACATAGTAGTTTGATCTTTTCCTTCGAAGCCGAGCTTTCGTATCAATCCGTCAACATCAACTGCTCGGCGGCGAATGCCAACCCGCCGTGTGGGACCAGCGAGAACGTGGACTATGGTGGGATCATGGCATCTCTCATCGCGGAGAATCAGGCCACCAACCAGATTCTCTTCTACCAGATCTACCTTTACGATACTCGACAGACTGCGGGATGCGGCGACATTCCCTGTGAAGCGACGACCGTCTGGTTCGATCAGGGCTCTGAATCTATGGCGGCACCCTGGTATGGAGTCTCCCATCTCATCGCTAATTATGGATCTCCCTGCCTGTCACAAGGCACACCGCATTACTATTCTCTCGATGTTCTCCCGTACCTGGAGCAGGTCATCAACGACGGTCCCTCTTCCCTGACCCCGGGATACCCCGCACTCGATACAAACCTCAATAATTGGCGGGTCACCCAGATGTATCTGGGAACAGCCCTGGTAGGCGATGTACAACTGCGCTCCATCTTCAGCAAAATCGATCTGGTGGGTCACGGCTCCTGGTAACATCCACCGCCCTTTTCAAAAGAGCCCAGACTATAGGTTTGCAGCCAAACGGACGAAGGTAGTAGAGGAGCCGGCGGTACGGCTCGAAACGTAATGAGAGGGTCGAACGATGGTCGAGAAGAATACGTATTGGATACCATTGGCTATCGTTGCGATCCTGGTGGGAGGGTGCAGTTATGGACAATGCTCCAAGGACATACCCCTCGAGGGTACATGGGAGTGCACATCTACCTGGACCGCAAACATCGACGGTAAATCGGTGCCATGCTCTGTGAAACAACAGGGCGTATGTGAACAAAACGTACTGTCCCTTACGGGCGTCCTTTCCATTGGTGACGCGCAATGGTCCGAAACGGCGAAGGCCACCTGTCATGGCTCTACGAAGGCTCTATATGGAAAGCAGATTTCGAATGCGAGCGTTCCAATGAACGACGCCGCCCGACGATTTGAGCAAGAAAAGTTAGAGGGCAAAACCCTCTCCGATATAGCGCCACCGGATTATCATGTTCGGGTTATTTCTCGGACCGACACCCAGTTCAAAGGCGTCAATCGGGACGACCGCACCATAACGTGTACCCGCCTGTAGCCAATCGATTGAAACAATGATAAATTCCCTCCACCATTTCAACTCGTGGAGTATATCAGTGGCTACCTATACATGTGATAAATGCAATATGGCCGTAAATGCTAGCTGTGCCCATTGCGATACACCTCTTGAAAATACAGTTCTGACCAAAGACGACGGCTCGACTGTACAGGTCTCCCAATGCCCGGAAGGCCACGGGAAGATCAAGTCGCCTCTTTGCTGCGGTCAGGATATGACCTGCTCCCTCTGAGAGCAGATAGACTCCGCAACGAACACATGGGTGAGCTGAGGAAGTTCACCGCTGTTTTTCCGACTTCGTATGCAACGGCCCCGGCCGTTACAACAGGAACGGACCGGTGTGAACTGCGCTCCTTCCCGCGGTTTGGGTGATAAAACATCCCCAAATCCCCCAATCCGTTCACATAATTAAACCTAACAAAACCTAGAAGTTACACTTTCAACTGTTGACTTTGGGTTATGCCGTTAGTTAATCGCCTCTGCGTCGAAGGCATACGAATGCCTGGTTGGGCGCATAGATAGATTATAGGAGAATGGCAGATGAAAAGAGGTATATGGGAAGCATTTAAGGTATTTGGACCCCTCGGTCTCGTGGTGGGATTGGTGATGGGCGGCGTCGGCTGTACCACTGAGCTACATCCGGAGCTGGAGCGGGACTACCAAACGCAAGGTGGTAAGGCCGACCAGCTGGTATTCAGTGACGGGACCTTGTTGGTGATCGATGAAGACCTGGAGGTCGATGAAGACGTCGATGCGCCACTTCATAGTGTGGAATCCGATCAGAGAGATCTCTGTAATGGCGAGTTCATCTCCATGGAAGCCGTGGAGGAGATGCTCATTCTAACGGAATTAACGGACTATGAAACGGTCTATAGCATCTTTGATCGCATCGATCGGATCGCGGCGCTATTCGAAGCTTGTAACGATCCCTGGGGCATGTTCCCCACGGCCTATCGGCATATCACCCGTCGAATTATCCGTGCCATCGATGGAGAGGAGATTGGAAGTGAGGACTGGTCCCGAGCCATTGTTCTCGACTTTGCGGGCCGCTATCTGGAGAACCTACGGGCCGTATTGACCAATAACGAGCCGTCCTACGCATGGAAACATTACTACTATTTGGCGGACCGGAGTGACGTCTCCCGGGTACGGGCTGTTGTCGTAGCAATGGTAACGCACCTCACCCTGGATCTCTCCTACTCTCTCGTGGCGATCGGCTCCACCGAGGATAATAAGGACGATTATTTCGTTCTTGGAGAGTTGATGATTGAGATCACACCGGACTTTATCGAGGACCTTCGTTTCTATTACGACGCGGACGCGGAAGCGATTCTCAATGGATTCTTCTTCGGTGAATGGGTCGATGGTGCCTTCGGAGCAGATACTACGATCACCCTCTCGTACCAGACCATCCGGACCAAATCCTGGAACAACCGATGGCTGATCGAGAATGGATGGGAATGGATGGCAAAGAGCGAAATCTACTCGGCATTCTGGGCGATTGATGGCGTTCTCGCCAGCCTGGATGCATCCGGGGCTATCTAGAATGAAGCGGCCACTTCTGCTCGTCGCATTGGTCCTTTTCTTCGGATGTGTCCAAAGCGACGAAGACCGATTAATCTGTGAACAGGCAAGCAAGCATCTGAGTCAATGCTTTGACCAGAGCATGCCTATCGAACCCTATTGCGACGTAGAGGTAGCAAAAGAGGTCGTCGAACGGCCTTGCAACGAACTTCGCGGGGCCGGCAAGGCCGACTGGTTTGGTGACTGGCTGTGTAAGCTTGGCTTTCTATACCGGTGCGAAGCGCCTGTATGTGAGGACGTGCCCACATATGACGAAGTAAGCTCCTGCAGTGACTACATCGGCATGGATGGCTGTGCTTCCTGCGAATACTACTTCTGCCGCGACGCCGAACGAGCGGAATCCTGTGGCGAGAAGGGATATTACCAGGGCTTCGTTGGACGCTATTGCGTTCTCTTTACCCAGGAGACCGTCCCCCGCTTATCCCCGAAGGGTCAGGAGTGGATCGCAAAAGTACGCACATGCCTGCAGGAATCTATGGAAGATGTTTCCGACGATATGAGCTGTAAAGAAGTGAAAGATTATGGCTATGCCGCTCACCCGGGATGTTATGTAGATACAGGGTTCTGTGAACTTTCCCTTACGGATATGATCGCCATCTTCAATACGGTCTCCCCTCTCGAAATGGGCTTACAACCCTTTTCGACGGCCTTCCAATGTATGCGCCAGTGGTTCAACCCAGACACGGGTACCCTGACAGATGAGGGCTTGGAACGAGCCGCATACGAAGAATAATATCGAACACCGCCCCCTTTTCTCCGGTTACAGCGTTACCATTGGTGGGTCGGTAAACTTTCCGAACGCGGATAAGATCGTATCCCACAGTTGCGAGTTTACACCGTATCAGTCGATAATGCGTGCACTTGCAGTGTGGGAGTTGGGAATGTCGAGTCGGAAAACGTTTTTTCTGTTTTTGTTACTTTGCCTCTTCGTAGGGCCGTGGAATTGCTCTGGTAGCAGTGATGACGCGAACAAAAGCGGCGATAGCACATCAAACGATATAGCCAACGAAGCCACTCCAACCACCGATCCGGGGACCAGTAGCGATGTCGACGCATCCACTCCCGAGGATACGGGTCAGAGTGTCGACGGCGCCTTTGGCTTCCCATGTCAGACGAATAGTGAATGTCTTAGTGGGTTCTGTATTCCCTCCCAGCACGGCTCGGTATGCACGACCTTCTGCCTGGACGACTGTCCCGATAATTGGACCTGTCGTGCTGTCGAGCTACCCGGTCAAGACATCACTTTCCTTTGCCTGGATCCTTTCGCCAACCTCTGTCGCCCCTGTGAAGCGAATGCGGACTGCCGGGCGCTAGGCGGCACGGATAACGACCGTTGTATCGACTTTATGGACCGAGAGGGCTCGTTCTGTGGGGCCGATTGTTCGACGGGCGTGGATTGCCCCGAAGGCTACACCTGCCAGGCTATCACCCAGGCCGATAGCGGACAGTCCTTCCAGCTTTGTCAGCCTGACGCCGGCGTATGCGAATGCAACCCAGCCGCCATCGAAGATAAGGCCCAAACCGATTGTTACGATGGTCTCTGTACGGGCATCCGATTCTGTAATGAGAATGGTTTAACGGAATGCAGCGCGCAGGAATCCACAGACGAGATCTGCGATCTCCTCGACAACAACTGCAATAGCGAAGTCGATGAAGATCTGGGTACGACCACCTGTGGATTGGGAGCCTGTGAGCATTCTATCGATAGCTGCGTGGACGGGATCGTACAGGAATGTGACCCCCTGGAAGGAGCCAGTGAGGAGGTCTGTGATGGCCTCGACAATAATTGCGATGGAGAGGCCGACGAAGGCTTCGACAACACCGATGGCGACGAACAGGCCGACTGTGTCGACACCGATGACGACAACGATAGCGTCGACGACGAAACGGACAACTGCCCCCTGATCGACAACGCCTCGCAGGACAATCACGACGGCGACGAGCAGGGAGATGCCTGTGACGATGACGACGACAACGATCAGGACCCAGACACTACCGACTGCGCCCCTCTCGATGGTACGACCCACAGTGGAGCGGAGGAGGTCTGTGATGGCGCCGACAATAATTGTGATGGCAACATCGACGAAAACGCATGTGGCCCGCTTGGAGATGAATGTACCACTGCTGCCGACTGTATCAGTGATTTCTGTGTCGACGGCGTCTGCTGTGACAGTCTATGCGACGGCAATTGTTTGTCTTGCCTTGCAGAATTCACAGGAGCCGCGAGTGACGGAATCTGCCAGGCGATTGTCGCTGGCCAGGATCCAGACGACGAATGCGACAGCACAGGTGTATGCAATGGTGAGGGGGAATGCGCCGATTTCGGAACACCGGTACCTGTCCCCGCAGGGACGGTCGTAGCCTGGAACGGGCTGGTAGAAGCCATTCCGGCAGGCTGGCATCTATGCGATGGAACGAACGGTACGCCCGATCTTAGCGGCCGCTTCATTCGCGGTGCAGGTGGAGATCTACCACTGGGCGATTCGGGACCAGGAGGTATCTCTGGGACTACTTCTACAGATGGGGCACACACCGGCCCCGCTACCGCAAGTGGCGGCTCAAGCCCCAATTCACAACCCTACGGTTACGGCCGAAACAGCGACGGTGATCATGCACATGCAATGGGTGGTCCCATGGACTTGCCGGAACATTATACCCTGGCCTTTATCAAAGCGTCGGCCTCTGCAGATCTCCCGGCAGGAGCCGTCACCTGGTCCACCGGCATCGCAGGCGCTCCGGGATACCAGACCTTCATTCCGGCCGCAGGCCGATTCCTTATGGGCGTCACGGATAACACGCGCCAGGCCGCAGGCTCCGTCGTACGAAACTACGACATACAAACTGTAAATGCTGGTACGCATGCTCACACACCTGGTGGCCACAACGGTAACGGCTCCACCAGCGCGTCGAACCATAACCCAGGGGATCACACACACGATGACATTTCGGAATCCGGAAGCATAACGACCTTGCCGCCCTACCTGGTTCTCAGCCCCGTACATGTAGAAAGCGATGCAGGTGCCGTCACCGGTGTGATTATCGCCTATGACGGAGATCTAGCCGCCATACCGGCCGGATGGACGGTCTACGCTCCATTGAGTGGAATCCTTCCTCTAGCCGCCGGGGGTGACTTCGAACTCAACGACACCGGTGGAAGTCTGGACGGGCCTTCTTTCTCCGGCCAGACGGAACCCATAACCATCCCCCATTCCCATAACAGCGCACCGGGAACGAGCGGCCAGGTCAGTCCAACGGGCGCCCTCCATGGGGAATTCGATTGGGTTCATTTCCACACCTGGGAAGCGACCGTGTCCCCAATGGTTCCGTACTACGCCTTACATTATCTGATTTATGAGGCACCATAACGGGCCCTACAGCTCGGCTAGTAGTCCAGGTCTACGATCGCGCTAACCCTCGGCGCCATCGAGACAGTCCGGACACTCACCCCGAAGTTGGATAGCGGCCTTCTGGACCGAAGCATTCCAACGACCCGCTGCGGTTTCGGCAGGAACAAGCTCCACCGGCAGACAGGAGACCTCACCGCAGTCCTCACAGACAAAATGCGGGTGGCTATGTTGATCTCCTTTGGTGCGGGCGAGTGCGTAGCGGTCAATCCCGTTGGCTCGGTTGACCACCAGGATAAGCTCCGCATCTCGAAGTTTCACAAGGTTCCGATAGATCGTCGCCGGATCCCAGTCCGTGTCGCCAAGGAGCTCGAGCATCTGCGAATGAGAAACAGGGCTCTGCGCATCAGCGATTGCACCAAGTACCGCTAACCTGGGAGCAGTGACTCGTAAGCCCCTTTCTTTCAGAAGCTTTTCTACTTTGTCCTGGGTGGTGTTCATCATACCTCGTGGCCAATAAGTCCCCCGCGACCACTCCCTTATAGTACCAGAGAACCGCTGTATTGCAAGTCGCTTGCATTCTCAAAACAAATCACATATACGTAAATGCAAGCTACTTGCAGAGACGGCTCCCTCTCCTGATGTCCTTTGGCCTCCATGGGGAATTCGATGAGGGCATACCACAGCAGGTAAGCGACGATGTCCCCAATGATTCCGTACAACACATTGCATACTCTGATTTATGAGGTTCCTTAATGTTTTCGGTACACCAGCTATCGGTGCGGGCTCGCATCGTACTAACTATACTCATTGGTATCTGCAGTCTTCCAACTGCCAATGCACAAACACGGACGGTACAGGAAAGACCCAACATCTGGAATCCTCAGATTTCTACAGGGATCGTGTTTTTGGGCGGATATAGCACGGCCGACGAACATGACCATGAGGGGGCGCACGGTTTAGAGTCTGGGTTTCAGCTTCAGGAAATCGAACTACGTGTCGAGAGTAATGTGGACCCCTTCTTTCGTGGCATCGTCTCTCTCGCGGGTCATATGCATGAAGGAGTTATGGAAGTGGGCTTTGAAGAAGCCTTCCTTTCCACTATCGCGATTCCTGATCTGACTCTTCGTGCCGGGAAGTTCCTACTCAACTTCGGGAAATCAAACCTCCGCCATACCCACGCACGCCACTATCTCTCAGCCCCCATGCCTACAACGGCTCTGACAGGGGCCGACCACCTTCTCGGGATCGGTGTCTCCCTCGATTATCTCATGCCACTTCCGTTCTATACGGAGCTGAACCTACAAGCGGTCCGACCGGGCTGGGAAACGGGACACTCGGAAGATTCGGATGGGCACGCGCATGGTGGCGGAGGCGATCCTCTCGATCTTACATACGTGACCCATCTGAAGACCCTCTTTGATCTGGGGGACACCACCACCCTGGAGCTCGGCGGAAGCTATATGGCCAACCAGGATGATCACGGGCATCTCCAGAGCGTATGGGGGGTGGATATGACCATGAAATGGGTTCCTCTCCAGCGAGCCCGCTACGAGACCATCGACTGGACCACGGAATATATCTCCTCCCATCGGCACGGAGTGCAGGGAGATGGTCTATACACCTCCATACGGCGTCAGACAGCACAACAGTGGTGGATGCAGCTTCGAGGTGGTGTCCTTGGTCTTACTCGAGAGACAGACACAAGACGGTACCGGGGCGAGACATTGCTGGCCTTCGCGCCAAGTGAGCGCTCCGCGGTACGACTCCAATACGCCCTTGAAACCCAAGCACATAGTGATACCACTGCAGACGAGCATCATGATCTCGTACATGAGGTCTTTCTTCAGTTCATTGTATCCATGGGCACGCACCCGGCACACGCCTATTAGGAGAATCCATGAAACATATAGGAAGTACATTTCTGTTCCTTGCCCTCATCCTCTGGGGAAGTTCGACGGCAAACGCGAAGCTCAATGTTGTGACCACAACCAACGACTTAGCCGATCTCGTACGCCAGATCGGTGGTCCCCATGTTAAAGCACAGTCCATAACCAAACCACGGCAGGACCCTCATTATGTGAAGGCAAAGCCAAGCCTCATGGTCAAGCTTCGACGAGCCGATCTGCTGGTGTCTATAGGTCTCGACCTGGAGACCGGCTGGTTGCCGAGTCTGATCCGCGGTTCTCGCAATCCCAAGATCCGCCCCGGAGAACCCGGATATCTGAAGGTAGGCGGGTTCATAAAGGCGATTGGTATCCCCACAGCCGTAGACCACTCCCATGGCCATGTTCATGCCCATGGCAACCCCCACTTCTGGTTGGATCCGGTTCGTATCCAGAAACTGCTGAGCACAGTGACAAAACGTCTGATGAAGTTGGACCCGGCCCATGCCGCAGAGTTCAAGGCCCGTGCGGCGGCCTTATCCGAAAAATTGGATGCTAAAATTCAGGAATGGACGCAGAAGATGGCCCCCTATAAGGGCACTCCTCTGGTCAGTTACCATGACACATTCAACTACTTCTACGACCGCTTCGGGCTCGTCGGCGTTGGTACTCTGGAGATCAAACCGGGGGTGCCACCCAGCCCCAAACACCTGAGCCGCGCCATACAAATGGTCAAAGGTAACGACGTCAAAGTCCTCCTACATGAAATCTACCATGATGAGCGCCCCTCGAAGTTTGTAGCCAAACGTACGGGAGCCAAGATAGTGTTCCTCCCCACATCGGTGGGCGGAGTCCGTGAAGCCTCAGACTACATTGCCTTTATGGACGTACTCATAAATAATATTATTGCATCCTTGGAGCCAGCCAAAGAATGAGTGTCGCCATAGAGTTTCTGCTACCCGCCTTCATGATGTGCGTGATTCTCGCGGGGATCCACGTCTATATGGGTATGCATGTTCTCGAACGCGAGGTCATCTTTGTGGATCTCGCCCTCGCCCAGATGGCAGCCCTTGGCGCCACAGTAGCCAAAGTATTCTTTGCAGAAGAACACGCTCATAACGCAAGTGGCGGTCATATCGAAGCAGACCATATTGCTCTTTTAAGCTTTGCATTCGCCGCCCTGGGCGCAGTCATCTTTGCTTTTGCTGGCACTGTACGGCGGCACATCTCCCAGGAAGCGATCGTCGGTATCGTCTATGCGGTATCAACAGCCGCCATGATGCTCGTTTTGAGTCATTCCCACGATGGTGCAGAGAGTATGAAGGAGGTCCTCGGTGGCATCTTATTGTTAACCGAATGGTCCGATGTACAGACGAGCACAATCGTCTATCTTGTTGTCGCCGCCGTCTTATTCGCCTTTCGAAGACGCTTTCATATGCTCTCCTGGCAACCGGATGAAGCTCGTACGAGTATGAAGCATGCTGCCTTCTGGGATCTGGGCTTCTACCTTCTCTTCGCGGTCGTTCTTACCATCTCCATTCAATCGGCCGGAGTCCTCCTGGTCTTTTCGTTCTTGATCGTACCTGCGGTGATCACCCGGCTGTTCTCGGAACGAATCCTTAGTCGACTAATTGCCGGCTGGGCCGTGGCAGTCCTTGCAAGCCTCTTTGGGCTCTACCTCTCCTGGACGATGGAATTCCCGTCCGGCGCATCGATCATCACGGTCTTTGGCGTGCTTCTGGTCCTGGCGGGGATCCTACGCTATCTGCTCCGGTCCCGGTATCGCTAGAGCCTGCTACCCGAGATGTTCCAGTACCGGGTACAGGGTGACGCATCATTCGGAACCAGCTCATGGACATAGCTACCGGCGAAATTCAACGTTGAAGAGATGGTCACATCGATGGTGTGTGTATGCTCGGTAGCCCAGCCTATGGACGGTGGCCCCGCTTCTGTATATTCCGCCACCATCGTCAGCTTTGTTCCGGCTAATGTTCCATCAAAATTCAATGTAATGGCCCACCCTGGCGGTGCGAGAGTAGCGGTAGCGTGGCCATCACCCGTAACCGAAAGCACAAGAACCTGCGCATCGAAGGTTTGCATATTGCTACAAAATTCCTGGCTCGAAGGGTTGGCTGTCAGCATCCATTGGCCGCTGGGATTGGAGACCACGCTCCCTCCGGTATCCACTTGACCACCCCCCTGATCCACAGGAGTGGTACCCTGATCCACTTGCGAAGACCCCTGGTCCATCGAACCGGTGCCGGGGTCGAACTGTGTGGTGCCCTGATCCATCGCCCCTGTTCCGGGGTCGAACTGTGTTGTGCCGTTATCCGCCGACGGAAGAATCGGAACCGTGTCTCCTTCTGAGGCACATGCCAGGAACAGGAAAACCAGGAAAAGTGTACTTCTTCGCATTCTCATACCCCCTTGTACCACAAACCCACCTATCGTAGGAATCACGCGATAGCTCGGTCTCTCCAGGAAACCATCGTACGTACGATACGCTACCGCCTAATCTCGAAGCCGGAATTTGATAGGAATCACAACCGTAACTTCCGACTCGGAATAGCCCACGGGTAAATGGTCAAAAGGAGCCGCAGCTTCAACCATCCGTAAGGCCTCCTTGTCGAGCAATTCATGCCCACTGGAGCGGTTGATCACCACATGGACCAGTTCCCCTTCCAGATTGACAGAGATCTCCACCAGAGTCTTTCCCTCGAGCTCAAGTCTTCGCGCTACCCTGGGGTAATTCTGATGTTGTACCACCGCGCCATGGATGCTCTTTCCATACGCCCGTAGATCGACCTCTGGTCTTGGTGGAGGTGTAAGATCCGGCACAGGGGTCGGATCTACCAGGGGTTCCGTATCATACACTTCTTCGACGGGCTCTTCGTCCTGCTTGGGAACGAACTGGGCCAACGGTTCTGGTTTCACGATCTTCTTTTTCTTTCGCTTCGGTCTGGGCTTACGCACCACCGGTTTGGGTTTCACTATCTTCTCAGGCGGAGGCTCTTCGACTTCGAGCTTCTCTACCTCAGGCTCGGCCGGTGGGACTTCAATCACCTCAAAGCTGAACTCTTCCTGGGGTACAGGAATCTTGCTAGACGCTACCTGGATAGGAAGTAACGCAATGGCGCCGCTCAAGGAGATCGCAGCGAACATGGGTGTGAACCACGTACTTAACATCCTATCCGATCATCCTCCTCATGGGCTGCCCTTTGTCTCTGTCGCAATACCAACCGCATCAAACCCCGCACCACGAACCAATCCAAGAATCTCTACGGCGCGCTGGATATGTGCCCTCTTATCCGCCATCAAGAGCACACTCTTATATTTGCTCTTCAGACCACGAAGAACATCTCCCACATCCTCCATCTCGACCTTTGCATCTTCAATAATCACTGGCCCGTCTGCGGGTATGGTGACGGTCAGCGATGTGGGTGTGGCCTGTTGTGATGCTTCCGCGTCAGGCAAGGAGACGCCCAATCGTTGTACCCGATCGAAATTCGCCGCCAACACAATGAAAATGACGAGAATAAAGGCCACATCAATCAGTGCGGATAGATTGACATGCGGGCTAACTCTCCGGCGACGTTCAAAGTCCATGACGCCCCCCGTTTGCGGACTCGCTCGGTCCGGCGACATAGAGCATCTGCTGAATCACATCGCTCAATTGTAATCGGATGGCATCCGTACGACTCGTCAAAAACGTATGAGAAGCAAGAGCAGGCACAGCCACCGTTAAGCCGGCCGCCGTTGTGAGCAACGCTTTCCATATACCCGAGGAAAGATCCGATACCGCCAGGTTGGTTTGCCCCGCACCTTGTAGATTGATGAAGAGGTCGACCATACCCAGCACGGTCCCGAGTAGACCGAGCAGTGGTGCCACTTGTGCCATGAAGGACAAGACGCTCAGATCCTTCTCCAACCGCTGAATCTCCAGACTTCCTACGCGACGTGCTTCGGTCTGAGCCTTCTCCGGGTTTTCTTTCAATGCACGCGCTGTGGCTACAGCCACTCGTGCTGCGGGGTGCGGTGACTCCGCACATGTCGTCTTCACATCATCGAGTTTTCCCGAATTTACCTGCTCCAAAACATCGTTCAACCAAAGAATGTTTCTCTTATTGGCACAACGAAGCTCCAGAAACTTCTTAATGAACACCGCCAATACAACGACAAAACAAAGATAGATGGGCACCATTGTGGCTCCACCCTGCGTCAGCAGTTCGCCGATCGACATAGTGTCTGGATGATGTACTGGGGCGGGTTGGGTCAGGTTCATAATTGATGTTGAGTCGAGTATCTCTATCGAATTAATGGCTGGGGAACTGGAACAGCCAGCATTGGAAGAAACACCCTATCGATATTGAAAACCGTTTTCAGTTACTACCGTCATACTTCAGTCCGACCAGAATTTCAAAGGGTTTCCCTGGTCGGGCCCCGTAGGGGCGGCGTGAAACCATGTATGAGGAGTTCAATACGTTCTGTGCGGTCGCATAAATTCGGAAGCCATCACTGAGCTGAAAGCTCGATGAAAGGTCGACGACGAGGTGCTGCGCAATCAACTCATGGCTCTCGATCGAGCCCTGACCTGCCACATCTCTCATATCGCCCGTATAGGTCATCGAGGCATTGAATTCGAAGGGGTTCCAATTCAATCCGGCGATCACGGTCCCCTGATGTACCGGAACATACGGAAGCTTATCGCCTTTTTCGACGTCACCAAAGAGCGGATTGCCGGAGGTAAACGCGCTCTGAAAATCGGATAGAGTCAAAGTATAGAACAGGCTCGTCCAAATTCGACTCGCGCCTGGGCCCTTGAAGTTCTGCGTAAGACTGGTTTCCAGTCCATATACGTGAACATCACCTGCGTTGAATTGTCGATTGAGTAGATCGTCCGAGCATCCGCTGGAGAAGGTGCACTCCCCCGTCAGATTCGAATAGTCATTAAAGAAGCCCACCACTTCCGCTCGTGTTTGATTCGACGTGATGCGGAAGCCACCTTCATAGTTGATGCTCTGTTCCGGTTTTACTTCGTCGGGCTGTCCAGGAGCCACTGGGCTGAATCCCTTATGGACGCCGGCCAGGAGGCCCAACCAGGACGAAGCCTGGTAATGAATCCCTACACCCGGGATGAGTACCGTATCGGAGTTCGATTGTTTCGTGTCAGCCAGGAAATCTTCGAAGTTTGTACGAATAAACTCCGCCCGGAATCCCGGTGAGAAGCTCAACTCCCCTACCCTGATCTCGTCGTAGAGATGCAAAGCCAACGACTGTGCTACGCCCTTATTCCTGGTGACCGTGCTTTGCTCCGTCTCATCACGAACAAGCCCCCCTGCTATCATCGAATAGCCTTCGTCCGTATGGTTTCGCTCGATATGGTCGGTATGCAATCGAGCACCAAAGGAGATCTCCTGCTGAAAGAACCGCGATCCTTCGGGCCGCCACTGACCCGTAAACGCGACGCCTTGTGAGACATATGTGCGATCGTTGCTTCCGATCAACAGGGTCTGGTCACTGCTACTGGAGTCTTCCTGACCGGTGAGGATCGCGTAATAGACCGCCGACTGACCCGTACCTGGGTTAGCGAGAATATCCTTTACCGCTGGCCCTCCACGGAAACTACGAAGTTTGCGCCAGTTACGAGTAAAGTCATGACGGTACCCTACGAGGTTGAACTCAAGGCTTTCTTCATGACTCAGAGTATATCCCAACCGTACCTCGGTCCGAGGCCACTCCATCAAACCGAGTTGGCTCGCCGCATATCGCCGGTATGGCGTACTCTCAAAATCATCATCCGTGAGCCCAAGGTACGTCTCATTCGAACGTTCTCGACTATAACCCGCACGAAGGTCCAGTTGGTGGAACCAGGCGGCGGCCGGGTTGGTGTGGTATCGACCTCGCGCGACGATCTCATCACGCATAAATCCACTGTCACCACCTCCGTCGATCGTTTTGAAACCGTCCGTCTGCAGGTGAGCCCCTTCCAGCAGGAAGCCCCAACGATTCCCACTTGTGCCGACATAGGAGTGGAGACGACCTACATTATGCTGACCGTAGGCGAGATCAATATACGTCGTGGTATGCCGCGGAATAGGCCGTGTCTGGAAGTTTAAGGCCCCTCCGATCGTGTTGGGGCCATACTTGATAGAAGACGGTCCTTTAAAGACCTCTACCCCGGCAATTCGAGCCATCATCGGGAAATAGTAGGCGGCGGGAGCAGAATACGGTGCGGGCCCGATGAGAATGCCGTCCTCCATCAAATTGATCTTCGCACTACGATCCGAGCTCGCCCCACGCATCCCAATATTGGGTCGTAGCCCATAACCATCCTCGCCACGAACATATACCCCAGGAGCCTGTTCCAGAACCCGATGAATGTCGTCGTGCTGAAACCGTTCCAACGCTTCTTTTTGAATGGTTGTATTGGAGCCGGCCACCCGTGAGACCTTTTCACGCTCACCGATGATCGAGACGGTGTCGATAACCAGTGCCCCTTTCTTCTCGATTTTCTTCGGGCTTTCGTCGTCCTCATCATCAATCTCAATAACGATGGGCGCGCTATCCTTTTGTTGTGCAAATACCGGGTTTGTCGTTCCCACGAACACAAGGCCGAAAAAGAGGATTCCAACCAGAGCTCTACTTCGCAACAGGCCACCCATTGGTTTTCGCGACACAAGGGAGCGGAGCGCCGCAACCATCGGTTGATAGAGGGTGGAACCCAATCGATGTGGGTCATGATTTTGTTCCGAAGAAGAGAGACCCAATTCAAGAGCCTCTTCGCCCTTCGTAACGTATAGACTCCCGCCAATGCGATCCCATAGGGCGAGCCAGGTGCCAAAATTCCGATCGAAGTGTTCTGCGTTCTGGCTATGGTGTATCTGGTGCTGGGCGGGGCTTATGATGTGTTTCTCCAGGAAGGGTCCGTAGGAAATCCATACATGGGAGTGCCGGAGGTTCGAACCGATGGTGCTAAATACGAAGCCCAGAGCGTTCACCCCCAGAAATTCCATTTGCAGCGCTTTATCTCCAAAGAGATAAAAAAACAATCCGGTCATCAGGCCCGTGACCAGAATTCCCCGTAAGCTGTATAGCAAGCTCTCGATCGGATGATTCCTATACAGAGTGAAGGGAGTCAAAACCTCTGCCGAGTGATGCACCTTATGCAATTCCCACAGACAGGGGATTCGATGCATCAAGCGATGCAAGATGTAGCGACTCAAGTCCCAGGCTACGAAGAGACATACCGTATAAAGAGATACAATCTGTACGGTAGACAACCCAGTTGAGCTCGCTACGCCGAAATGCCCATGGAGAGCTGTATATGTCCACACGGCTAAACCGTAGGTAGAAAACAGCCAGGGTGCTATCAGCAGCGTACGAATCAGCGATTTCGCGAAGAGTAGCTTATAATCAAGCCGGGCGGAGCGGTGCCCGTAGATGGAAGCCGGAATAACGCCCATGAGGCGAGAGGCGATGCCATCTCTCGAGTGTTTTCGGCGTCGCCAAAGTACCAGAAACGCAATACCAAAACTCAAGACTAGACCCGGCAGGAAGATCCGCTGGGCCGGGTCCACGAGCATACCAATCGGGCCTATTATCGCCTCGGTTATTTGATTCAGTAGCTCCACCATAATCCTCTAATCGGCGTCTCCGGCTGCTTCTTTGGGGATCTCCAGCTTCAACACCGCGGGAACATCACCTTTCAAATGGTCGGTGACTTTTTTCACGGCTTCATAGGCTTGCTGGGCCTGACCATCTGCGCTCTCAAGATGTTCAAGGAAGGAGTCTGGCATACCTTCTAAAACACTCAACGCATTCTCTACGTCTTCCTTTATCTCTTGTGCCAGAGCTTCGGCCCCCGCCTCGACCAAGGCATCATCGAAGCCCCAATCACCGTCAGGCGGGGCACCGCCCAGGAACGCTCGCTGAAACCCTTTAAGGTTCGCGATGATGTTCTCCTTGGAATAATGCGCCCATCTTGATTCCAACTCGTCAACGCAGATGTCGCCAGAGCAGGAATCGCTGATCCCCAGGGGGATAGCCATCTTCTTGTCCTTTACGACCGTATCGAGAGTGAACAGCGCCGCAAAAAGTTCATCCATGGCTAGCTGGCTTGTCTCATAGACGGATGTATCGAGCCCCGCCTCGCTCAGCTGCTTCGTAAACCCAGTATCTGCTTCTGTCCATAGTAGAAGTAATTGATCGGCGTGCTCCTTGATACTCTCGGTCAAGACCACCGCATAATCCACTCGTCGTTGCGCCTTTTCCGTATCGTTCAGAGCAGCCCACAAACCATCGCTGTTGATTTTCACCAGGGACGAGCAGGTGTTGTCCGACTCGTGGTAGAAGAGCAGATATTCAAGGGCGTCCAGCCCATAGACATTCACCAGATTCTGCTCGAAAAAGATGTCGTCGGCGAACACATTTTCGACGATCTCTTGATCCACACGGCATGTGTTTACAGATGGCCAGGAATAGATTTCATCGCGCAGTCCCTCACCACCGACAAATTCCGATACGGCAGCCGCGGGCCCGATCTGCAGCAACTCGAGTTCCTGCCACGTATCCATAGTCGACGACCAGGAAGATTGCAGGTCTGCCAAAGCCTCCGCGGTGTCCGTCTCCCCGTTATGTACAAGGTCTGCATAAACGACCGCCGTGGCGTGAAGATCGTGGGTCAAAACCTGAAAATCCCCGAGGAGAGGGGAAATGACGTTGTTCGACACGCTGGCTAAAAGAGCCAAATGTTCGAAACTCGGTTCGAGAATATCGGGTGATAGGCCCGTATCCTCAACCTGGACCGAAGACGCATCCACCGATGGGGTCGTCTCGTTTGCGCCCGAGCACGCCATAATGCTCCCAAAGAGCAGCATGGCGAGCCCGAAAGTCAGGGTATTCGAAATTCTCCTACTGAAGAAGGTCGGATGAGAATGAGGACTTTGTTTCGAGAACCCAGACTTCATTACCACGCTCCAATGTTCTGTTCGGAGAACCCGTACGCCGTTTGCAGTAACTCAATGGCAGCATCCAGGTTGGCGGCGTAAGCATCAATAGCGGCCTGTTCGGCGTTCGGCAACACAGGTGCGGTCCCGATAAGACCCTGCAGCTCCGTGAACTGCGCATCGGTCATTGGGCTATGGGGGCTGAACTGCAGAGAAAGGGAGAAGCCTTTGAGTTCCGACCAATGTTTCGCATGGTCGCTGAAGCTGTAGTCGTTCGAACCGAACGCGGCCATATCGCCCTGGACATCCTTGATGTAGTGAAGCGCCGTACCCGCGATGGCCTTCTCCCAGGCCCATACCGCGATGTCACGTTGCTCTACCAGAGCAGCCATCTCATCATCCGTAAGCTCTTCTCCAGCAGCCGCGATGATCGCACGCCCATGAATAAAAGCGGTTCCCGCTTCGGTGGTAAAATCCGTACCCGAGTCCTTCCGATCACGTTTGGCAGCGTTTACAGCGTGACCAAAATTCAGCTCACTGAGGAGATCGATTTTTCCGTCACCATTGGTGTCATGGTAACCGTTACTATACTCAGGACGACCGCCTTTACCGGCGATTTCGTCATCGGTGTAGTCCAGGTAATCTACAGCAGCACCGAAGTAGCCATAGCCTTCATCCCAGGCATGGGCCAGGTCACTATAGTTTTTCCCTTCCTTGGTGGCGTTGGACTTGGTCAGCCCCTCATCCATGTAGTCGTCGGTTCCCTGGGAGAACGATACAGCCCCCATGAGGAACTTCTGCAGAAGCTGCTGAAGATCCGTACCGTCTGCGGTCAAATAAACGCTGGAAATCGGTGCGCCCGTTGGATCCAGTGGGATTTCGCCATTGGCGCGAGCGATAGCCGCCGCCTCGATTTGGGCGAACCAATGAAGAACAAGGCTCTCGGGGGAAGTAATTTCGCTATGATCCCAGCCCTCGAATTCTGTGGCCCAGTCCTTGTGGGAACCACTATCGTTACCAGCGATCTTACCACTGAGGCTCTTGATGCTGGGGAAGTCCGAGTAAAACAGCTGGTGCTGTTCAAGAGGCTCATCGCCCATCATCCAATTCGGAATTTCCCGCCCCTCAGCAAGCTCTTCGCTCATGGAATAGAATAGCGTCAGGTTCTCCACAATTTCCCCTTCTGCCGGGGTCCATCCGTCGTTATCGATCTTTCCGGTTATCTCACCGATATAACTCTTCATTCCCACCATACATACCTGCCGCATGGTCTGACCGGCATAGGAAGTCGTGTTGTTCCCTTCGTCATCGAAAAAGACATATGCGGACGGAATCTCCAGTTCACCGGCACCTTCATCAGTAGACGTCGTATCGACTCCGTGGTCGTGGCCATCGGAGCAGGCAAAAAGAACCGAAACGGCTAAAAGTGTAGTTAGAATTTTTGAGCAGGGGCGGTACCGCATTTCTCTTTCCTTGATTTAAATGGCTTCTGGCCTCGAAAACAGAGAGCCCCCAGAATCAATCGATATTGAAAATCGATATCAATAGCAGGGTTGGCGGTCAACATCTTTTTTCCCCAGGAAATTTTTGGGGCTAAAAATTCCTATGCAATGTAGGGCTCACGAGGGATCCAGACCTGAACAACCGGCGGTCGAATCAAACACCGAGGGCGTGTTCTTATTGTGCACCACGTTTCCTGGTATAGACTTCGTCTGTAATCGCATCATTTCGGGGCTCAACCCTTGGTTTCAAGTGGGGACTTCAAGCCCGGCATAGACATTGCAGCCCCAAATAGACGCAATTAACGCTGGTAGGAGGACTTTGATGCGAGCAACTGCAATATACGCCCTGGCAGGAGTCTGGATGCTCTCTCTGCTCGGTAGTGGTTGTAGCCAGGTGCAGCATATTCCGCCCACAGAGGGGAAGGACATCGCATCCGATCTTGAATCCAATAGCGATACCAGCCAACCGATCGATACCAACCAACCGATCGATACCACGACGACCCCAAGCGATGCGGATACGACCGAGTTCAAGGACCTCTCAATGGATTCTTGGAGCGATACCGGCTCCGTCGATATTCATTCTCCCGAAACGATGGATGACCTGCCCCTGAGCGATGTCTCCGATACAAGCAGCGCACAACCCGATTCGACTCCCGACACCCAGATAGAAGATCCCGACACCCAGATAGAAGATACGGCATCGACCGAATGGCCAGAAGTTGTCGATCCAGAGATATTGACCGCCCTGGCCTGGGCCGAACAAGCCTTTGGAGAAGGAGGTCATCTGCCGGTTTCCTTCTCGTACGGAGGCGTTCATTCCAGTCAGCTTCTCCCCTCCTGGGAGATCAGCCGGGAGCGAGAGCGACTTGTGGAGGAATTCGCCACACGGACCATCAAGGCCACAGATCCCGGAACAGGGTTGGTCGTACGTATCGAAGTTGTCGAACGCTATGATTTTGCGTCGGTCGAGTGGGTCGTACATTTCGAGCATACCGGGCCCGAAAATACGCCGATCCTCGACACCATATTGCCCCTGAGCACACCCTTTGGCCCCGAGGGTTTTGCCGAACCATTTTCGCTACACCATGCTCAGGGGAGTCACGCCGAAATCGATGATTTTGCCTTACGAAAGACGGAACTACATCCGGGAGAGTCCTTTAACCTTAGCCCATACGAAGGGCGCTCTTCGGACGGAGCGCTACCTTTGGTCAACATCGACTATCCGGGAGGATCCGGCGTTATCGTAGGTATCGGCTGGACCGGACAATGGGACGTCCGCATGACCCGCGACGGTAGCGGGCCCGTGCATATCGACGCCGGCATGGCTCTGACCCATTTGAGTCTTTATCCGGAAGAGGCGATTCGTACTCCATCCATCACTCTCCTCTTCTATGATGGTCCAGACTACTACCGTGGCCAGGTCTTCTTGCGACGACTCCTTCGGGCCCACTACTCTCCACAGGTCGCCGGTGCGCCCGCTTCGCCACCCATCGCCGCCTCACCGGCCATGATCTTTGAGACCGTCGATGAAGCCTCCATGCTGGGCATGATCAATCAACTGGCCGCGCATTCCCTACCAGTCGACACCTTCTGGATGGATGCAGGCTGGTTCAAGCTCACGGACGCGGGACAGTCCTGGGCCGGCTCCGTTGGTAATTTCGAACCCGATCCTATCCGTTTTCCGAATGGTCTAGCGCCCATCGCAGCCGCGGCACACGCGGCCGGTTTACGTTATCTCTTATGGTTCGAGCCCGAGCGTGTAATGCCGGGTACCGATCTATATATAGAGCACCCGGAGTGGCTCATCGCACCCCCTGGAGATCTCCCACCGGAGATCGCCTACCAACTTTACGACAGCTTTCACCTTTTGGACCTGGGCAACCCTGATGCCCGTGCCTGGTTGATCCAAACGGTGTCACAGATGATCAGCGCCATCGGGATCGATATCTATCGTCATGACTTCAACCTCTACCCGCTGCGGTATTGGCGAAGTCAGGACGCTTCCGACCGTCAGGGTATAACAGAGATACGGTACATAACGGGGCTATACACCTACTTCGACGCCTTACGAGCAGCCCACCCGGCCCTCATCATCGACAACTGCGCGTCCGGTGGACGGCGCATCGATCTCGAGACCTTGCGTCGAAGTTTCGTTCTCACCCGGAGCGACTATCTATGGGATCCATCCGGCCAACAAAATCACACCTTTGGCCTCTCGAAATGGTTGCCCACCACCGGTATTGGAGCCGCCAGCTTGAACCAGTACAACGTTCGAAGTGGTTATGGCGCCCATTTTGTACTGGCCCAGAACTATAACGCGCTCTCTCCCGAGCAATGGGCACAGGCCGAAGCGTCATTAAACGAACTACACGACCTACGGCACCTGTTCTCAGGCGACTTCGTCACCCTCACCGGTACCAACAACGAAAACACAGCCTGCGTGGCCTTCGAATATGTGCGTCCCGACGCGGCACAGGCGCTCGTTCAGGTGTTTCGCCGTGAGGCCTGCGGTGCGACGACGATGTCGGTGGCAATGGTGGGGTTGATTCCTGGCACGACCTACGCCGTACAGGATCGAGACGACGGCTCTATAACGATGCGCACCGGCGCCGAGCTCATGTCCACGGGGCTATCCGTTACCTTTAGCGCTCAACCCCAGGCGAAGCTATATACGGTTACGGCCCAGTAGATTTGCTTCGCCAGGGGCCTGGATAGAGCAGCTATATCAGCCTGTTTTGACATTTTATCTGCCGATCGGCAGTTTTTTGTTGAAGCGGTTTTTTACATGGGGTAAGAAGCGCCTGAATTCGGCTGTCCAACCAGCCAGGCAAAACGATTTGTACGCGAGAATTACTCGTAATTCTGGAGAATTAAGATGCGAAAACTTCCTGTGCTCCCTACCCTTTTCAGCGCGCTGGTACTGTCTCTTGGCCTCATGGGCTGTGAACCAGGCGTAAACACGGACACTGCTGCCGCATCGGGTCTTCCAGCCGGCGGCTCGAAAGCCGATGATCCCAGCTCCTCTTCCTTGCTTCCTGCAGGTTTTCCCGAGGAACAGGATCTTGCCATCCTAATCCCCATGGATGCAGAGCCCGCCCTACAAGCCGGGTACCCCACCCAGGATGGCGATGTGCTGCTCTCCGAAACCTGGCTTCAACAGGTATCGGACGCCTACCTGGACACAGATGTTGCCGACGCCCTGGAGGTGGAAAACTGGTATGGAGACTGGCGCGTCGTCTCCGTGCGAATCGCCCCATGTGGCCCTCTTGGTCACTTTCCAGGCCATCTGCCCGGAGGATTTTGTTGGCCTCAGGTACGTATCGTCTGGCAGCCGGTCCTTGAGAACCATGCGCTCTACGGCTTTATTCACGTCGACCGATATGCAGACGATCGTGCGATCCATGCTCTCTATCGTGTCCAACCGTACTGGGACGCAACACAATTATCGAGTGCCCTGGAGACCGTCCTGGAACATATCAATAGTGGACTTCCCATGGAAGACCTGGACGCAGCAATTCTCCAGGATTTAGAGGACGAGCGAAACCTTGCGATGAACCGATTGATTTCGGACGTAGCCGACCTGCGGGTTCTGGCCGCCGATGATGCATCCTGGAGCGGCGTAGATGTTCGCAATGAATATTACCAGGGGGACGAAATAGCTTCCGAGTTCCACGAACGACTGTATGACTTTCTCTGGAGTTACGCACAGCCGTGGGCATTGCATGAGCTTACTTCCTTCTCTCTTCCCGAAGGTCAAAGCCCCGCGTCGATCGATTCCTGGGTCTTCATTGCATTCGATGGTTACGAAGGAGAAATCACCCAGAAGGACCTCACCGTACGTAGCCGTACAACAGGCGAGATTCTGGTCAATATCGGATCCCATCAAACGGTCTCGACGGCTGGTGAAGATCAGGCCGTGTTAGATGCCCTTACGGACCCAGCGGTGGCAGAAGAGCTCGCACAGCAGGTCTTAGTGGGTGACTCCAATATCGATGTTCTTGGCGCGATGATCGCAGATCCAACGCAGACGTTTGTATCCAACACAACCTGCGCATCCTGTCACCGGCTGCAAGACCCATTATTCGACTTCCACACCTTCTCCTACTTCGAGGATCGGAGCGCGACCATTTCACCGCGTGTCGTCGAAGACGTCGATAATGATCTGCGGGTTCTACGTGGATTCCTGGAAGGTACGGCACCGTAGCCCAAACGACGGGTCGCCTTCTATTGGGCGATCCCCTGAACCTTACGCTGGTCCTCACGCTGCGCACCGATGCGGTTCGGCTGTAACTTGCGTAATTGGGCTCGCGCCATTCGAGCCATCTGCCGCCACAAATTGCGGTCAGTCACTACCAATCGCTGTGGTCGCACATGGAAGATCGCGTCTACCGCGTCCAGCAGACGCGCGTTCTCCGCAGCCGTTCCCACGGTAATACGTAGGCAGTTGGGTAAACCATAGACCCCAACCGGGCGAGTGATTACTCCATGCTGAAGTAGACGCTCAAAGATTCGTTTTCCGTCGCACTTCAAATCAACCAGAAGAAAGTTCGCGTGGCTGGGCGTCACCGAAAACCCACGGGCAACCAACGATTTCTCGAGAGCTTTCCGGTTCTTGTGGTTCGTGGCTATGGTCGCTTCCAGGTACGGTGTATCGGCCAGCGCCGCAATGGCTGCGATCTGAGCGATGCTCCCCACATTAAATGGTGAACGTACGTTATTCAGATGCCCCACGATTTCACTGCATGCCAACGCATAGCCACAGCGGAGACCAGCGAGGCCATAGGCTTTCGAGAATGTGCGCAACAACACAGTTCCTGGACGCTCTTTGAGGATAGCCAGACTATCGGGAGCGAGGCTTGGCTCAATATATTCGCAATAGGCCTCATCAAGAACCAACAGAGGTGGCGTAGGGCCCGTCTTTGCGTCCATCTTTTCAATGAAACGTTGTAACTCGTCCCTACCAACCATGGTTCCTGTGGGGTTGTTTGGATTGGCGATGAACACCAACCGGGTCTGGGGTGTCATGGCTTCAAGCATGGCATCGAGATCGTAACCATGCTCCGCTGTAAGCGGTACGGTCCGGAACTCACGCCCAAGGGATTCTGTGCTCATTTTATAAGCAATAAATGACCCCTCACTGGTCAACACATGACTATTTGCATCCACATAGGTCCGAATCAGCAGATCGATCAATTCGCTTGAACCGTTTCCAAGGACAACCTCTTCACGGGCAAGACCATGATGTTCGGCTAAAGCGAGCCGTAAATCGTATTGACCGGCATCTGGATAGCGGTGCGCATCACGTACAGCCTGTTCCATAGCTTCAATCGCGCGTTCGGATGGGCCCAGTGGGTTTTCATTCGAAGCCAATTTAATGACCTCACGTAAACCCAACTCGCGCTTGACCGCGCTGATTGGTTTGCCTGCGACCTGAGGTAGCAATCGCGTAATATAGTCTGGAACCTGTGGTAGAGAATTCATTCGATTATCCATGCCCAGAGACGCCTTGTTCATAAGGGAAGTTTAAACATTCGTTGGGTGAAGAGCCGTCCGCGACGAGTAGTCGAAAGGCCATGGCCTCCGTCGCTGGCTGGCTCGTCCAAAGAGGGGAAACGGAAGGTGCTGCAGAACCACGCAATAGGAAGCCGGAGATCAGTTGCATCACGGCCTCACGTACAGGGATCTCATCCGAGCCGGCACCACGGTCCACAAGGAAAAAGGTCAGAACATCCACAAGCCGCCGAAGCCCTTCAATCGCGGGGCTCTTGTCCTGGATCGGGCTGAGTATCTCGCGAACAACCAATCGAAGGAACGTCTTGCGTGTCGACACCAACATCACGAGAGTGTCAGCCAGTTGCTGGATTTGGTTCTCCAGGTTACCCGAGGTCCGCATGCCATCAAGAACCGCTCGCTCCAGCTGGCTGAAGATCCGCTTGATAACCTCGTTATATAACGCCTGCTTGGTCGGGAAATGATACAGTAGAGACGGCGCACGGATGCCAACATTGTCAGCAATCTGGCTAAGGCGAACGCCATTCAGACCCGATTCAGAAAACGCCATCTCTGCCGCTGAAAGAATCCGCTCTCGGGTCGGTATCTGGCCTTCGATTTTCTTGGGACGTCCCATGATCTGAAACCCCGCCTCAGGCTGCTATTTCATCGGGAGAAGGTCGCCAAATCGAGACCTCAACACCATCATCAATAGAATCGTTGTATTCCATGCGCGTGGGGTAGTGAATGCTATGGAACTCTTCCGATTCACGTACGTAGCTTAGATACGGTTCGAGGGCCTTGCTGAAGATCCCCACATTATCCGCAACGATACGGGATCCAGGACGGAGCAGACCATTGTCTTGTAGGCGCATCAGATCGGAAAGGTAGTCATCTTTCCAATGGTCGATGAAGACGAGATCAAAGGGGCCCTCAAGTTGGTCAATCCGTTCACTGGCCTTACCCACCTGGAACTCTACGGTCTTACTCAATCCCGCACGAGCTACCACACGACGGGCCATTTGCGTGTTGTGGTCAGACGCCTCAATGCTAACCAGGCGTCCACCTTTGGAGGCGAGCTCCTTTCCCATCAACACGGCTGAGTAGCCACAATACGCTCCCAGTTCAAGAACATTGGCAGCCTTGGCTTCTTTCAGGTGTCGTAACAAAATCTCACCCTTCTCATCGCCCACGTTCATAAGGAACCGTTGTTCGTAGGAGAAGGTGTCGATTGCATCGAGAACACTATCTGGATTGCCACATTCCGCATGCTCCTCAACGAAACGAGTGACTGCTGTGACTCGTCCACCACTTCGGGTGAACAGAGCACGAATCACACGGCCAATCTCGAGCAGACCAAATTTCAGCCATTGGAAAATGTTGTGTCGGTTTATTGTGATGGGGGCCATCTTTCCTCTCCTCCAGGTCATGCCGCGTGGATACGCCGCACGTTTTGCTTCCGTTTTTTATTCGGGGTCACGTCTCCCACTGGCGCGCTGGCCGGCAAGAACGGGGTAAATGGGGGTACTTCTTCGGCATCGATGAGCAGCTCCAACACCGCTGGGCCATGCCAATCCCATTGCTCAAGGTCATCCAGCGCGGTCTGCAGTGACCGCTTATCGCCAGCGTCCGCCACCCATAAGGCACGCGGATTACCAAAGCCCCGCGCTACCTGTGCAAGGGATGGTCGTGCATACTGGGAACACTCGATTCGGCCTTTGAAATACAGTTGTTGGCGCGTCACGCACATGCCGTGCTTACCGTTATTCAGAACGACAAAGAGAATGGGCAGTCCGAGATCAACGGCCGTATGTATTTCCATGCCTAGCATGAGGAATGCGCCATCTCCACAGACCACAACCGTGCGATCTGCCATGTCTCCACCCACCTGGGCACCGATCGCGCCAGCGATGGCATAGCCCATTCCACCCATTCCGAGGGCGATGGTCGTAGACGTTGCCGATGGTGGCGTCATGTAATGCATGGCGCTAGCCGCACAATTTCCCGCGTCAAATAAGATCTGACCACGCTCCGGCAGGGCACGTTGCAACATCATCAACGCCTCACTCTGTAGAAGATCGTGAGACGCGCGTCCATTGGTATGTACATCGGGCTGTACGGGTGCAGCCAAGCTTGGCAGGAATCTTTGCAGTTGGTAGCCGTCTGGGCGACCGCCCCACGACATTCCACGAAGAGGGCCGTCGAGTAGTGCGCGGAAGGTCCATTCTACATCTCCGATTACAGGGCTCGCCGTCTTAAAAGTACGCATCGCCAACGAGGGATCATCATCCACGAAAATCGTAGGACAACGCTCTAGGGCCGCATCTATAGGTGCACGGAAGATCAGCTCGAGGTTTGTTCCGGCCACGATGATCAAGTCCGCTTCCTCGTTGATATAGCGATGCGCCGAAGGGTGGCCGGCCATACCGATGGTTCCCAGATACAGCTCTTCATGGTTCGGAAACGCGCCGATATCCGACAACGTTGTAACCACGGGGATCTGCATTCTATGCACGAAAGAGTGCACAGCTTGCGCCCGTCGGCTTTCGCGAACCATGGGTCCCATAACCAGGACGGGACGACGGGCTCTACGCAGTTGCGCCACTAGTCGATCGAGATCCGCCAGGGGTGGTGGCACCCGCCGTACCATCTTTTGCAGCGTCGTGGGCCAGTCCGCGGGAGGACGAGGGACCTTTTGTTCAAACACATCTTTGGGGATGAGCAGAACGCCCGGTCCTCTACGGCCATTGACCGCAGCAGATACTACTGTGTGTAGATCTTGCCAGAACGTCTCCGCCGAGCGTATCTGACGAACCTCCTTGGAGATGGAATTCCACATGCCTACGGCATCGACGGTCGAGCCAATACCCGAGGAATCCTGGAAGCCACCACGCCCTTCGAATCGACGGGGGACCTGGCCCACAATGGCCAGCATAGGTATCCCCTCCTGGTAGGCTTCTGCGACGCCGACGGCGAGATTCATCATACCGCCGCCAGACGTAGAGCAGCAGACCCCAATCCCGCCATGAACGCGGGCATGGGCATCAGCCATAAAGGCCGCGCCGTTCTCGGAGCGCGCTGCTATCGAGACGAGTCGCTCATCATCAAGACGATGGATCGCGTCATGGAAGTTCTCAATATTGGCACCACTGACACCGTATACGGCCCCCACATCCCACTGCGCCAGGCAGTGGGCGAGAGCATCGGCTACAGTTACCGCTCCCGTGGCGGTTGTAGAGTTGGTCTTGTTTGGCATTGTCTTCACGCCGCCGCCTTGCAGCGAATAATTGCTGCTGCGGCGTAATCGCCAGCATGAGAGAAACCGCCCAGTACCAGGTAACTATCACCTTTCAGTTTACCTTCCTGCTCCGCGCGCTCGATACAGACCGGCATACCTGCGCCAAAGAGGTTTCCGTGCTCAGAGAACGTGTCGACATGCTGTGATTCCGACACCTGTAGAGCTTCACGCCAATTGCGCAGGAAGATCTGGTTCGGCTGATTGGTAATAAGCGTACCAATCTGATCCGTGCCGATCCCTGCTTCCGTGCAAGCCTGGTGCACAACCTCTGGAACCAGTCGATTCCCACGTGCAACCACTGCAGCCACCTTTTCGCGGCTGAAATTCACGAAGAATTGTGTTTTTCCAGGTAACCACCAGTCGCGGCCATCTTGCGTCGCGATCTCCATATCCGAGGCATTCTCGGAGAAGCATTGCGTTACAATATGCTCCACTGGACGCTCATCTCCGACCTCCAATAACGCCACACCGCAACCGTCACCCGGTACCGCGGATTGGGGTAATTTACGAATCTGTTCGTCTGAGAAGATTCGTCCCGCTGTGGTCTGCACATTGCAGATTAACGCCTTTCGCGCGGATGACGTGGTCATCAGAGATTGGGCCAGGGACATCATGGAGATGAAGGAAACACAGCCTTGGCTATGTAGGTCATAGACCCACATTGGCTTGGCGCCCAGCTCCTTGGCGACCTCCGCACCACAGCCTGTGAAGGGCAGATCGGGGAGAGAGACGTTGGTGAGAATGATATCGATCTCTGAAGCGAGATCGCCTCCCACCTGTTCTTGTATTTTCTGGGTTGCTTCACAAATCAAGTCCACGGCGGACTGACCTGGATCCATATGATGGCGGTATTCCGAACCTCGAAACATGCCACCCTGTGGACGACTACCTTCCATTCCAAAGAAATCGTTGGGCTGTACTGTCTCGGGAAATGCAGTAGCGACTGCTTTTAAACTGATGCCAATCATCATGTCCTCCTATTGGAACGTCATTGTTTTTTCGGACTCGGAACCAGCAGATTTGTTCCATGGACGGATGGTTTGTCCCGTCGCATGCCGGTGTTCCAGAATCTTTTTAAGATTTTGCATTTCGACGACGTGGCCTGCGTAAAAGAAGTGCCACAGCTGCCCGACCCAGGTGTCCCGTCCTTCCGGCACACTCCATGGGTATGGGTTCTCGTCGTAGTTCGGGTGATGGCAGTTGGACCAGAGCACCACGGATCCCGGTTTGCCCAATACGAGCTGTGCTGGAACCACACGCATCAGATAGATCATCCAGAGATGCTCTCCCTGATCCCATGCGCAGTGGTAATCCACCGTCATCGCGTCTGCGTTCGAGATCGTGCGGCAATAGATCTTGGTATCGTCCGCCAATCGATCCCAGCCCATCATCAAACCGGGCTCATCGGTCGGCACGAAGTCGCGTGTACTCCACGTCCATTCTTCTAATGAACGCCCATCCGCAAGGTATTGGAACACATCTTCGGGTGGGCAATTGATGTACTCTTCGATGGTACAATACTTCCCGTAGATCTGCTGGTGGGGGTAGACCGCATGTGTCTCTTCCAGGCAAAGGCCCGCCATCTGATCGCGATCGAATTCCTCGATCCGCTTGAGACCTTCGATAGAAGATAATTCTGGTACGTAACTGGACATCGAGCACTCCATTTGGGCTGTTAAAAAAGCCCGTAAACAAACATTAATCTAACGATCGGTAGGTTCTTAATCTAACAATCGGTAGGTTTTGTCAACCACTATCTCAACAACTCCCTCTTTTTATTGCGTTTTTTTATTTCTAACGAACCCGTTTTTATCGAACAGAACATATATTTTGTGAGATTAGACCGGCGGTTTTCGGGGTGAAAACCGGGTCCAACGCCCTCTGATGTGGCCTACAAAAGAATTGCTCCACCCGGCCTAACCAGATCAAGGGAGCGGCGGGAGCAGAACAAAGCTTGACGTTTCATGACGGACTCTCCATATTCACCTCAAATCTGCCAATCGGCAGAATAGTCATATAAAAATCCCGTCCCATATGAAATGTCGCTAGCGAGGTTTCCGATGCCACCTCGGGTGGATTGGAGAGCTATGCAACGATAGCAGCACGAAATAATCTCCAAGGAATCCCCCGATCCCATGCTCCTCGCCCCTCCAAATGAACATTCCGCCTGTGGCGTTGGCTTTGTAGCCAGCCGTCGTGGAGAAGCATCTCACGAGACCCTTCAGGCAACTCTGAAGGCCATCATGTGTGTAGAACATCGTGGGGGCTTCCTGGCCGATGGACTGACGGGAGATGGCTGTGGCGTTATGGTGGACATTCCCTTCGATCTTCTGGGCTACCAGCCTGGCGAGGTCGCTGTGGCGACGCTCTTCGTCCTGACCCCACCGGAACATCGTCGTCGAGCCCTCGATATCTTCGAGCAGACCTTTCTCTCTATGGGACTCGAGGTCGTCGGGTATCGCGCAGTGCCCACCAACCCAGACGTATTGGGCCCTATGGCTCGGGAGACACAGCCGGAGATTATTCACGCGATTATCGCCTGGCCACAGAGCTGTAGAACCGACGCCTCGTTCAGCCAACAGCTCTATCTAGCGAAACAGCGTGTGCGTACGACGATGAAACAGGGTGGGATCTCGCAGCAGTTCTATTTCACCTCTCTTTCCACGCGTACCATCGTTTATAAGGCTCTTACTCGCGCCGAAGATCTGCCAAAGTTCTATGATGATCTTCGCAATCCAGCCTTTAAGACGCGATTTGGTGTCTTTCACCGCCGTTTCAGTACAAATACTCGAACCGACTGGGACAAAGCGCAGCCATTCCGAATGATCGCCCATAACGGCGAGATCAACACCATAAAGGGGAATCAATCCAGCGCCTATGCTCGTGAGCAGAACCTGGGGCTCCCCCCCGACGAGCTGCTCACACACCATAACGCCAGTGACTCCGGCTCACTCAATGGAATGGTCGAAGCCCTAAAGTATCGCAGCAGTATGCCGCATACCGAAGATGTCCTGGCCATCATGGTTCCCCCAGCGGCCCGTACGAACGGCTACTACGCCTTCTGGAGCCGCGCCATGGAGGCGTGGGATGGCCCCGCTTTCATCAGCTATTGCGATGGTCTGACCGTCGGCGCCCGTCTCGATCGGAATGGGTTTCGACCCTGTCGCTGGTCCGTCAGCGACGACTATTTCTATCTGGCTTCCGAGGCCGGAGTCTTCACGGTACCCGAGGATCAGATCCTCGCCAAAGGCGCCTTAAGCGCTGGGTCCGCGATTCGATTCGACCTGGAAAGTGGAGAGGTGCACTTCCGTGATCCGAGCCTCTCGAGAGAGAACGAAAGCGCAGGATTCGACGCGCGGCTTAGCCCAATCCCTTCGCATCCCGAAGCCCATGAGTCCTGGGCTTTGGAACGCCAGGGACTCTATCTCTTCTCCGAAGAAGAAAAGACACGCGTCGTCCTACCAATGATTCGAACAGGCCTTGAACCCATCGGTTCCATGGGAGATACCGCCCGACTCACGGTCCTGTCGGAGCAGCCCCGTTCCTTTTTCGATTTCTTCTATCAGACCTTCGCGCAGGTAACGAACCCACCTCTAGACTACCTCCGCGAGCGCCTTGTCACAGATCTAGAAGTTCACCTGGGTAAGCAACCCAACATCTTCTCCCCCAAAGAGCTTCTACCACCCATGCCGGGCATCACCCATCCGAGTCCTATCCTGGATCTGGGAGCCTACGCATATTTACGCGAGCTCAGCCGGTCCGACTCTCCGCCCCTGGGGCACGCAACCGTCGAACTGCACACCCACTTCTCCCGCGAGGGAGGAGCCCATGCCTTTCGAAAGCGTTTAAGCGAGCTCGGTGAAGAGGCCATCGAAGCGGTACGAAAAGGGGCCCGGATTCTGCTCTTAACCGACCGGTTGGCAAGTCCTGACGCCCCTCCCCTGCCCGCTCTTCTCGCTCTGCGCTCTCTGGTGCGCGAGTTAGACAATCGAGGAGCACGCCTGGAATGCAGCATCGTAGTGGCGAGTGGAGAAGTCCGAACCTCCCACCATGTGGCAGCACTAATCAGCTTTGGTGCCACAGCAGTGTGTCCCGTACTCCCCCTGGAATTAGCCGAAGCTATCGCGGTCAAAGATGGCTCCCCTCTGGAAGAGGCGCGAAACCAGGTCTTGAAAGCACTTGAAGGTGGCTTGCTGAAGATCATGAGTAAGATGGGTATCAGTGTGGCCCGCAGCTACCGCAGCTCCAAGCTCTTCTGTACTGTTGGTCTGGGCGAAGAGATCATTCGAAAGTACTTCCGAGGACTCGGTAGCCCCGTAGGAGGGTATGATCTCAATGGCCTGGCAGAGCTTGTGTTAAAGAACACGACCCAGGCGAGCCCGGTGAATCAACCTCTCCCCAATCCCTATCTGATGAAAGAGCAAGCGCGACTCAAACGAGGCGAGCTTCACTCCATGACAAGCGCCCACGCTCGCCAGATACACGCGATGCTCGAGCACGAGCCAGAGAGCGCCGACGGCCGCGAACAATACGCCCAATATCTGAAGCTCAGCAGTTCCCTCTCCCCCACAAACCTCCGTCATCTCTTCCAGATTGGAAGCGTTGGCCCCGCGATCCCCCTCGAAGAGGTGGAACCAGAAGCCGATATCTTACGTCGATTTGGGGCCGGCGCCATGTCCTACGGTGCGATCAACGCCAAATCCCAACGGGACATTATCAAGGCCATGGAAGCCATCGGAGCACGTAGCAATAGTGGTGAAGGCGGGGAAAACCCGTATTACGCCATCGATGGTACCTGCGCCTCCACCAAGCAGGTCGCCTCGGGTCGGTTCGGCGTTACGGCACAATATCTGATCTCCGGAGATGAGATAGAGATCAAAATCGCGCAGGGAGCGAAGCCCGGCGAAGGTGGCCAGCTCATGGCCGTTAAGGTCGATGCGAATATCGCGCATGCCCGCCATTCTACCCCAGGGGTCGATCTGATCTCTCCACCGCCGATGCACGATATCTACAGCATCGAAGATCTGAAACAGCTCATCTTCGAGTTACGACAACTCGCACCCGACCATTCGATCTGCGTCAAACTCGTGGCTGGGGTAAACATCGGCACCATTGCAGCCGGGGTCGTAAAGGCCGGTGCCGACATTATCCAGATCTCGGGAGGAGACGGCGGAACGGGCGCTGCGACTCTCGTATCCATGAAGCATTCGGGGATACCCTGGGAGATCGGACTGGCCGAGGTTCACCAAACGCTCTGCGAACAGGATCTGCGTAACCACGTGTCGCTACGAGTCGATGGTGGACTCTCCAACGGCACCGATATTGTAATCGCGGCGGCTCTTGGAGCCGACGAGTTCGGCTTCGGAAAACTTCTACTTGTCGCACAGGGCTGCATTATGGCCCGTGTCTGCGAACAGAACACCTGTCCTCGCGGCATCGCAACCCACGCGGAAAAATTCACAGCCAAATACCGTGGCGATGTAGACGAAATTATCCGGCTCTGTCGCTATCTGGCGCAGGATGTACGTAACATTCTCGGCGAGATTGGAGTCCATAGCCTGGATGAGATCATCGGTCGGTCGTCGATCCTCGAGGATAACGGGCGCGACATTACATTGATGGCACACCGGGGACTCAACCTGGAACGCTTGAAGTTGGAAGCGAAACCATCGATTGAAGGCAGCGATTACAGCGATTCGATCTATGCGCGCCAGACCACAGAGCTGAACCAACGGATCAGTCAGGGCGTCCAAAATGCCAGAAATGGTGCCAGTCCCCTCGTTCTGGATTACGGGATTCGCTCCACAGACCGTGCGATACCAGCCCACGTCTGCGGTCAAATCGCGAAGGAACGGCACCTCGAACATATCAAAAACCTTACCCACGAGACTCCGAGCTCGCCCAGCCTCTCCACGGAAGAGGTAGACCTTCGATTCACAGGATCCGCAGGACAGGGCTTCGGTGTGTTCATGGTAGACGGGTTGTCCCTACGACTGGAGGGAGAGGCAAACGACTCGGTCTGCAAATCCATGTCTGGAGGGCGGGTTGTAATCGTACCCGCCACAGAGGCGCGCCTTGATCCGGAGATCAGCTCGATCATAGGCAACTGCGCACTCTATGGCGCCACCGGCGGAGAGCTCTTCGTCCGCGGCCACGCAGGAGACCGCTTCGCCGTGCGTAATAGCGGCGCAACGACTGTCGTCCATGGGGTTGGAATGCACGCTTGTGGGTATATGACCGCAGGCACCGTCTTGATTCTGGACCAGATGTCTCACAATGTGGGGGCCGGAATGACGGGGGGAGAGATCTTCTGCCGCCGAGAGAAAAGGGAGATGCTGAATCGCGACTACATCACTCCCGTGGAACTGACCCCGCCAGACGTAGAAAAGCTGATCCAGCTCATCACCCGTCATATGGAATTGACGCAGAGCACCACCGCCCGGTCCCTCCTGGAACGAGAAGACCTCGAACAGGTGTTTATGCGCTGCATCCCCTTGAGCCAGAGGTCACAAGCCGAACATGGCGTGGACCCAGAATCTGTAGACGCTATCCAACAACGAGACACCTCTCTGATGGGTGCCGCGCCCTAATCAGCCCTTTTATGGGGATAGTATCTTTACGTGTACGTACAAAGGCGTCCACGCTTTCAGTGGTTACCCTTGAGCGTTCTGAACGGAGCGTATAACTCAGGAGCGTTCAAGGACAATGCAATCTACCCTTTCTTCTTCAAGGTGAAGAGCGCAATCAGCATGCCCAATCCTGTTCCAATCATGCCGCCGATCCATAGTCCCTGAGTTACATCCCCTTTTGAAGCACCTAACGCCGCACCAATTCCACCGCCAAGAAGAGTACCGCCACCGATAACCAATCCCATTTTGTCGTTACTCGTTTTTTCCTCTGACATGGAAAACTCCTTTCCTGGTTGTTGCCTCAGAATTTCGACAAATCCTTTATACATCAAAAGGAACAGGCGCTCCAGCACGGTCCGATTAGAGCACCTCTCTGATGGGTGCCGCGCCCTAATCGGTTCTTTCTGCGCTATCCCAAATCACCGGTACGCCCAGAATAACGCCTAGCATGTCCAAGGCCCTTCAGTTTACAGATCGACTCCAGACACGTAGCTTGGCACCTCATCTCTTACAGGATTCCGTAACATGATTAGAGCACTCGTATGCCTTCTTTCTGTCCTAATGCTTACCGTCACGGCCTGCAGCGACGTCACTCCAGCAGCGACATCCAATGACATCATTTCCGTCCAAGACGAGGGCTCCGAGACCGTCCAAGACGAGGGCTCCGAGACCGTACAAGACGATGGTCCCTCTCCCTCTGGCTGTACCTCGGACGAGGACTGCACAAGCGAGCTCGGCGAGCTCGACACCTGTCAGGTGGCATCCTGTAATACGGACACCGGCCTTTGTGAAGCAATCGCCGGAAACGATGGCGCCACATGCGACGATGGCAACGTCTGCACGGAAGAGACCACCTGTAACGAAGGGGCGTGTGAGGGCGGAATCGGAGTTGTCTGCTCCGGTGAGGCCGACCTCTCCCAATGTAAACTGGGCCAGACCTGCGATCCTACCGACGGCTGCGTCCCGCATTTCGACAAACCGTGCCAGGCCGCACAAGCACTCGCCCCTCTTTCAGTGGGCAGCGGTTCCAACTTCCAACAGACCGTTGTAGCCACCGACACAGACACGTACGCCGACGCCTATGTCAAGTGGGAGGACCTCAACTATTATCTGACGAATGTAACAAGCTACTATAGCTCCGAGCTCGGCGCGTCTTTCTATAGCGGGATCTGGCGCAAGCGAACCGATGGCGTTCTCGACACCAAGGGCTGGCGCAACATCCCAGAAGAGTCCTATCTCGATAAGTTTAACGAATACCCCCAGTCGGAGGGCTGGCGGATGATTGACCTCTATGGCAGAAAGACAACCCCAAGCCTCTACTCCGTGGCGATAATCAAAGAGTCTGAAGAGGCAGATTTAAGCCATCGTGTGTGGCGTTTCAGTGCAACGAATTTTGAAAAGGTCCTGAACAAAGACCCGGCCTTTCTTGCCGAAAAAGACCTGACAGACGCCTACCCAATCAGCGTTGGCACATACTTCAATGAGGATGGCGTAAAAGGCTATACGACCGTCTGGGAAGAAGATGTGGATGGGCTTGATTGGCAGATTGTGAACGTAAGCCCTTCCGAATGGAGCGATGGCAACGAGAACGGTATATTCTGGGACTACTGGCTCAATGGTTACCGCGTCCGCGCCTCCGGCTACCATTGCGACACAGGCGCTGGTTGTGATGGATGCTGCCTGAAGATTTTGGGGGCCTTCATAAATGATAAAAGCAGCTATTTTGGAACTCCATCCTGGAGACTAACAGGGATAGCTTCGATCAACGAACAAATCCTGGAATACAAAGAAAAGAACTACGAATTAGTCGATCTTGAGCAAATCTGGTGGAATTCAGCCCACAAATTCGCCGGACAATGGGTGCGACGGTTCCGGAAAGATACCCTGGGTACCAACCTGGTCGCGTCCGGAGAAAAATTCGATGAACTGAACGACCATCTAAGCAACTACGATGGAAATGTAGGCTTCTATATTGAAGACCTGTCCACCGGAAACCACATCTATTACAACCGCCATGAGCACTTCTATATGGCGAGTATGAGCAAGGTCTGGATCGCAACCAAGATCCTGGCCATGGTGGATGCAGGCTCTCTAAGCCTGGACGACGAGTTCATATTCTTCAATGAAGATTATCTCGAAGAAGACAACACAGCCGATATCCTGGACATCTCGAAAATCGGCCAGAGTTTTACCCTGGAAGAATATATCGGGTGGATGATCAACTTCTCCAGCACCAACGCAACCGACAAACTCTTCGGCCTGATCGGAAACGAGGCTATGAACGATTATCTCGTCAATGATCTTGGGATCCGAAGTATCGGTGAAGTCACATCCATCTGCGACTTAGACAAGCGGATCGTCGCACAGACGGCTTCCTGTGCGACCTCGCTCCCATGCAATGTATTTGAGCGATGGTTTCGTGAAAACGAGATGGTGGGAGATGTTCAACACCAGGACTGTCTGGATGCACTTCAGTCGAACTGGAAGGGACTGGATGTCGACGAAAAATACGTGCACTACCGCAACTACTACCACACGCTGGCCAATTCCATTAGCCCGGCCCAGATGGCACAATTCTATCGGCGACTCCTGACCTTCGATCTGCTCCAACCGGAAACGCGGAATAAGCTCATTGAAATCATGAATGCTACCGGCGCTGGAGCCTATAACGACAACATCCAGAATCTGGGCCTCTACGATGAACTCGCCTGTAAAGGGGGGTATAAACCACGAAGCCTTTCCTGGACTGCCATAACCTGGTTTAAAGGCGAGACCGACAAACTGTCCGAGTCCGCGTTCCACTACAACATCAACGTGTTTGTCGAACAGTTCCCTGGAGGTCACACTACGGATAATAACGAAGCCCGACATCTGATACGTGACATCATCGGTTTGGCCGTAGGTATCCTCTCCGAAAACCAATAAGAAAACACCAGCGAAAGGGACGCCCACACAGACGAGGGAAAGCCCTCTCGTCTGTTCAAGTAATGCGTACGACCGCCTCTGATTAGGAAGCGTACTCCGTTTTCTGCTACAGTCGCCCACCTTGCGTAAGAGAGAGCGATGCTTCGTTTTTGCATAATTTCAGTGCTGCTTCTGGTGGCGTGTGGCGACACCGGGCCCAATATGGCGCTCGATACCCTCACCGATATCGCCGTCCAATCGGATGCGACCTTGCCTCAGGACACGGCCTTCTCTCCCGACACGCCCCCAACTGATATCATTCCTCCCAATTCCGACACATCGAACTCGGATGTCGCCACCCCTCCATCGGATACCGCCGCCAGCGATGTGTTCGAGCCTGGGCTATGCGATCTTGTGGACTCCAACGAGGAATGGAGCCTCTGTGCCAGCGGGCCTGACTATTGCGCCGTAGTATTCGAAGACTCTACCGGTTGTGCCGAGATCTGCGAAGCCCTGGAGCTGGATTGCTACGCAGCCTGGGAGAATACCGAAGACTGCGCGCCAGACCTGGACCGCCCACCGCTGGCCTGTGACCCCGCGAGTGGTCACCAGTCCGACTACTGTGTTTGTCGCACGGCAGAGTCGACGTGCGTACCCAACTGTAACGGAAAAACATGTGGCGATGACGGCTGTGGCGGCCCATGCGGCAGCTGTGGAGAAGGGGTGCCTTGCGTCGACGGCCAGTGCCAATGCGTACCCAAGACCTGCATGTCGGAGTTGATGCACTGTGGTGGAGACTACAATGATGGCTGTGGGGGAACCTTTTCCTGTACCGGAACCTGCCCTCCCGAACACCCATGCGACGGAGGGTTCTGCGGTGGCGCCCCAGCCCCCTGTCTAGCCAACAACTGCCCCGCCTTTCCAGGCGCCCAGGGTGAAGGTATGTTCGCCACAGGTGGTCGCGGCGGTGACGTCTGTCATGTGACCAGCCTGAGCAACTCGGGCGCAGGAACATTGCGTAAATGCGCCGACAGCCAGACCGGACCACGAACAGTGGTCTTCGATGTTGCCGGACATATCCAACTGTCCTCCCCGATAGTCTTCGAGCAGAACAATCTCACCATCGCGGGTCAGACCGCCCCTGGTGATGGCATCGTCATTAGCGGGTACGATGTTCAAATCAAGGCCAATGACGTCATCGTACAACATATTCGCTTTCGCGCGGGAGACACCAAGGCCCCCGACTGCCCGGGGGGCGGCAGCGGCTTTACAGAGGATAGCCTCACGCTGTCGGGCTCCCGCATTATCGTCGATCATGTCTCGGCCTCCTGGGGTATTGATGAGAACCTCTCGGGCGGTAGCGCCTTCAACGATATGACCATTCAGTACTCCATCATCGCGGAGGGGCTCTATCAGACCGGGCTATTTCATGGGGAGTGCAGTGATATTCACGAACCAGGCGGCTCGAAGGGGCACTCCATGGGGGGACTCTATAAGCCCAAAGATGGTGACGGAGACATCTCCATTCACCATAACCTCTTTGCGCACAACGGAAACAGGAACCCTGCCGTCGGAAGCTACGAGAGCGATCAGGTCTTTCGGGCGGACATCCGCAATAACGTCATCTACAACTGCCCGTCGATGGGCTACACATCGGGGGTTTCGGAGAAGGTCTACGTCAACTATGTGGGCAACTATGGCATCTTCGGTCCATCGTCGAGCTCCGACGACCTCTTCAAAGGGAACGAGGACAACAACCTGAAGCTCTACAAGGCAGACAACCGCCTGGATAAAGACAAGGACGGCAACTTCGACGGCGTCGATCATGGCTCGTCAATGTGGGGTGGAGACTACGACAATTCAGGCTCTCCATTCACTTTTAAGGCCGTAACAACCCATGCATCCGAGGATGTCCCCCCTCTCGTCCTCTCATGGGCCGGGGCTCGTCCCTGGAGTCGCGATCAGACGGATGAACGCGTCATCGACGACGTCTACGACAACACCGGATCGCTCATTAATTCCCAAAGTGCGGTGGGAGGCGTAGGCCCGTTGGATGCGGGGGAGCCCGTCATCGACAGCGATGGAGATGGAATGCCCGACGCCTTCGAGGTCGCCTACGGAACAAATCCGAACAGCGCCGATAACAACGGCGACATCGACGGCGACGGCTACACCAACCTGGAAAATTACCTACATTGGGCCGCACGCCCCCGCTGATTAATCCATCGAGTCAGTCGGAGCCCGGATCGAATACATCCACCAACGCGGTCTAAGTTGGCTAGACATTCCACGAATCCCCATGGTACAAAACAAGCCTCAAACCTTGGGGTTTCTGCACGATAGACAGAATGTTTGGTGAGGATGTAGGGGTGGACTTTAAGCAGTCGGGCAGAGAAGATTTCAAAGACGCCACAGCACATCTCCCGCTCGACGCGCTAGCCCACCACGACCCCAGAGCGACGCTCACTCCAGAAACCGTCCTACGGGCGCTACAAGAACAAGGTTTACAGCCCAAAAGCGAGGCGGGCGATGGCAACGCACCGATGGCAGAAGCCCAGTCGGCATCTGAGTCCGTGCGCCCCAAAACAGAGCCAATTGCAGAGGAGGAGCGTTTCCGACTACTCGCCCCACCCGACGATGGTGGACCTCCTCCGGCCGAGGCCGATCTAACCCTCGGTCCTGTACTTGGTCACGGCGGAATGGGACAGGTCCGATTGGGACAACAGATCTGTTTGCGCAGGGATGTAGCGATCAAAATGCCCCACGAAAACGAACGAAAGTCCGACCGGCTCCGTTCCATCGTCCAGGAAGGCATGGTAATGGGGCTTGTGGAGCACCCAAACACCGTGCCAGTACATCAGCTGGGGTTTGACGAGAAGGGTCAGCCACTGATCGTGATGAAACGGATTAGCGGTACCTCCTGGCACGACCTGATCACAGATCCTTCACATGCGGACTGGGGACCGCTGCAAAACGACCTGGATGCGCAGGAGAGTCGTCACCTCGAGGTGGCGATTCAAGTTTCGCAGGCCTTATCCTACGCACACGCCAAAGGCGTCATCCACCGCGATGTGAAACCTGAGAACGTTATGATCGGGCGATTTGGTGAGGTATATCTTCTGGACTGGGGCATCGCGCTCGAGGTTGAGGATACCGACGAGATGCTGGAATACCTGCTTGGAACACCGGCGTTCATGGCACCGGAAATGTTCACGGGAAAGACACGTGACATCGACCCTCGGACAGACGTCTACCTACTAGCCGCCAGCCTGTATCAGGCGCTCAGTGGTCAGTATCCGCACGAGGGTAGTTCCTTGCTTGAGCTGTTTGAGCACGCCTATCGCAAGGACCATCTGACACTGAACACAACGAATGTGTCCGTGGAATTGGTCGAGATACTTCAAAAGGCAACAGCAAGGGGAAAAGCGGACCGGTATGCTAGTGCAGAAGAATTCAAGGCAGCTCTGAACGATTATCTACGCCATAGAAACGCCATTAGCCTGACGCACGAAAGCTGGGTGCTATTGGATGGGCTCAAGGAGCAACTACAGGCTATCCAAGCCACCAAGAACACGCCCGAAGATGAAGCGGCAGAGCTGATAGAAGAGGCGCGTAGAGCGGTCTTTGAACAATTTACCCGATGTCATACGAGTTTCGGCCTGGCCCTGCGCGGTTGGCCTGACAACCCTCGTGCACTGGAGGGCCTTCAAGCCTGTTTGGAGGCGATGATTCATTACGGCTTGAGGGAACGAATGGCCCCCCTTGTCAGATCATTGCTCCCGCAACTCCCCGAAGCACGACCGGAGTTGGAAGCACAGGCAAAAAACCTCGAGCGAATGCTGAGCGGTGCGATGGAGGCCATGGAGACGCTCGAGGCAATTCAACACGAGCGCAACATCTTTGTTGGCCCGAAGACAAAGCGAATCATCGCTTCGATTTTCTTCATCCTTATGGGGATTGTAGACGCTTGGATTATTTATACCTTTAAGGACGGCGATAGAGGCGGCGGTGCTCTAATGTCCATGACGCCAACCAATGGCGTCGTTTTTGCGGGCCTGTTCCTCGGACTCTATCTATTGGTGTTAACCGTCTCCTGGCGCTGGGTTTCGAAGAATCAGGTTACGCGTCGTGCATTGCTGTTTATCGGCGTCATGGGAGCTACCTGTGTATTCAACCGGACCCTGCTCTGGCTCGACGATACACCCGTGATAGAAATGGTACGACAGGACATGATCATCATGGCTGTATGCTCTCTGACGGTGGCGGTCCTGATGCACTGGTGGTTCTGGGTGAGCGCTGTGCTCCTACTCGGTGGTGCGACACTTTGCTTCTACTGGCCTCCATGGTCCGGCGAAATCTTTACGATCGTCATCGGCCTCGCTTTTCTCGTGGCCGGAGCACCTCTCTTTTCCGATCGGTTGAAAGCCATCGTTACATAGGAACACTCTGTCGTTGTTGGCTTCTCGAAAGAGACTCTATGCTACGTACCAGCCTCTTTCTTAGTGAGGGTTATTGGCGTTGCAGATGCCATGAACGTTTGGTAATTTTCAAAAATACCGGTGGGGGATTCTATATGTATATTCGGCGACACGAGCGAGGGGCATCGTCCACCAATATGGGCCGATCCCCGATCCACATCAAGGACCGAGGGGCCGCACGTGTTCGTTCGCCCTTCCCCCTCTCGCCACGCACCACCGCGTCTCTCGGACGCTTGGCCCTGGCGCTGGCGCTGATTCTCATGGCCGTCGGCTGCGACCCGGCGCCGACGGACGCGCCGCAGGCCCACACCTGTGAGCACCTGGCCCGCGCCGTCACCCTCCTCGCCGCGCCGGGATGCCTCACCGAGGCGGAGGCGGAGACCTTCTCCGCGTCCCTTCTGGCCGACTGCCCCCAAACCGCCGCTGGACGGCTCGAGCGGCTGGCGGACCTCCCGCTGG
>PBVT01000012.1 GCA_002728755.1 Myxococcales bacterium | reverse complement strand
CTGAAGACACTGCGGCTCCCGAAGACACTGCGGCTCCTGAAGACACTGCGGCTCCTGAAGATACTGCGGCTCCTGAAGATACCGCCGCTCCCCAAGATATTGCCCCCTCCGATCCGCTAGAGGCCCTGAGCGATGAGTTCGAAAACGCCGAAACGATTAGTGCCTGGCTCCGGGTATTCGAAGTAGAACAATGGACTGGGGCCAATCAACTCGACGAATATGATGTGAACATCAGCAATCCTGGCTATATGACGATGATTCCGCATACCAGCACCTGGTACGAGGATTACCGTGGCGTGCTGGCATTCAAACCTATCGCCGGTGATTTTATTGTCACCACGTCGGTTCAGGTCAGCAATCGGACAGAGGATGGTCCACCCGACGCACTATTCTCCTTAGCGGGGATCATGGTGCGAACCCCACGGGATATCACCCCGCAAACATGGCAACCGGGCGGCGAAAACTATGTCTTCTTATCTCTCGGAGCAGGGAATCAGGCGGCGACGTATCAAACCGAGGTAAAAACCACCGTCAACAGCAATTCGACCTTGGAACTTGGGCCGGGTGGTCCAGAAGCCACCATCCGTGTGGCGCGGATCGAAAATCACTTTCTTCTTTTGATTCAGTACCCAAACGGGAGTTGGGCGGTACATCGTCGTTACCATCGTCCCGACATGCCGGAAACACTCCAGGTGGGTTTAACCGTATACACCGATTGGGATACGGTCTCATCCTACACCCCGGCCGATCATAATTCGATGACCATCCCCTTTGGAACCCCCGATCTCGTCGCAAAGTTCGACTATATGCGCTACAAACAGCCGGTTGTTCCCTCTGGGCTTGAAGGAGCCGATCTCTCCAATCCTACCGCGGTAACGGATGCAGAGATCCTGAGTTTCCTGGGCATCACCGCCGATTGATGCCCCCACATCTTTTTTTCTACCACATAGGGTGGTCAATCCTCGTTGCTCCTGCTAGAACATGGCGGACTATAACTGAGGCCCCTATGAACATTCGTTGTCTGTCCTTCCTGGCTTTATGCATCGCAACTTTTGCCTGTTCCTCTTCTACAAGCGGTCCCCCCTCGGACTGTGCTCCAGGCCAACCTGTGGAGCAAACCGACCCCTGTAATAGCTGCACCTGCACAGCCGAAGGAACCCTCGATTGTACGCCAGTAGAGATCGGCACCTCCTGTATATCGGATAATTGTTGTATGGCGGAATCCACCTGCCAGGCCTGTGAAGGAGCCGACTGCCCTGCGTCGGGTTTATCCTGCCTCGGCCAGACAACTCTCACCTGTTCGGGCTCCGATGGATGTACGCTAAGCGTCCCGCAATGTGTGAACGATACTTGTGAATGTTCAGACACTACCCTGCCCGACGGAACCAACTGTATCGCCGACGCCAATAATTGTACGACCGGCGACTCCTGTCTTGAAGGAGAATGTATTGCGGGTGAACCGGCCGATCTGGAGGACGGAAATCCTTGTACGGTTGGCGTCTGTGTGAAAGGCGAAATCGAACAAAGCCATCTCGAGGGATCCTGTTCGGATGGGAACCCATGTACTCTCGGAGATCGATGTGCATTGGGGCAATGCCTGCCCGACTCTCTGGTCGAATGTGCGGAGAAGCCCTGCGGACAGGGAGTCTGTGACCCCGAAGCCGGAGAATGTCTTTATGACGACATCGCCGATGGGAGCCCCTGCTTCCAGGAAGGTGAATGCGGAGGGTTGGGTTTCTGTGAAGATGGCGAATGTGCCGTTGAAGGCGAGACTTGTAACGACAACAACCCCTGCACGATCGATTCCTGCGATACGGATGGCTGCATCTATAGCGACGCTGCCGATGATACGCCATGTAGCAATCCCGCCGAGTGTATAAACGACGGGGTCTGCCTCGCTGGTAGCTGTGTTGCCGATGGACAGGAACCCTGCGTGGTAGACGACCCCTGTAAAGTGGCCATCTGTGGCGCGGATGGAACCTGCGACGCAGAGAATGCAGCCGACGCCACACTCTGTTCTATCGATTCCCCCTGTGGCTTGATGGCAGGCTCTTGTATTGCCGGAACATGTGAACCCACAGCGATCCCCTGCAACGACAACAACCCCTGCACCCTCGATAGTTGTGGTGAAGCGGGATGCTTGAATGAGCCCACCAACGAGGGTGGTATTTGTGGCAACCAAAATCCCTGCGATGGTACGGAAACCTGTCAGCAGGGTTTCTGCCAGGCCGGACCACCCCCGAATTGTGAAAGTGGATCCGAGTGTCTGATCGGCTCATGTGATCCAAACCAGGGATGCGTATACGAAACAGATCCCGATTGTGGCAGCACGACCTTTGAGCCCGGTAAAACCGTCTTTTTCGGCGGTCCCGAGCAGATCAGCGGATTGATTCCATCGAATGTCACAGAGGCCGAAGTGCATGTCTGGGGCGCAGGCGGGGGCGGAGGCTTCCCCGGTACAGGTGGAGGCGGAGCCTATGTGGCCGCCTCGTTCTCGGTGACCCCGGGTCATACCCTTGAACTACGAGTCGCTGGCCCCAGCTTAAGCACCGGTGGCGGCGGCGGGGCGAGTTATATCTACCTGAACAATGCGCTCCTTCTGGTGGCAGCCGGTGGCGGTGGTTCTGGCATCGATGGCTGCAGCGGCTGTTCGGGCGACATCCTGGTAGGCCGTGGTGGAGCCGGTGGCCCCGCTGGTGGCATTGGTCAAGACGGCACCATCAATAATAATTGGTCTACAGGCTCTGGAGGGGGTTCCGGTGGTACCCAATCGGCCGGTGGTATGGGTGGTACCATCACCGACAATTCCCCCTGGACGGGTAATACCAGCTGCCCTGGAAATCCCGGGGCTGCCAACCAGGGTGGTGCCGGAAGCCAGGCTACCAACAACAATCCATGTCAGAGCAGTTTCGCCCCGGCCACGCACGAAGAAGGGGGCGCGAGCCCACTGAACGGCGTCGGAGGTAGCGGTGGTGCCGGCTATTACGGTGGTGGATCCGGCGGTGGAAAATGGACCTACACAGGAGGTGGCGGCGGTGGCGGCTCATCATTCGCTGCCAATTCCCTCACACTGATCGACTCGGAAGGTGGTCAAGGCCCCGTTCCGGGTGGTACGGCGAGCGCGCATTACGCCAACCAGGCGGGGACCGGAGGTCCTCCCGCGGTGGGCACTCCCCTGGATCCACAGGCTCTTGGTACCTCGGGCATGATCGTCTTGATCCTATCGCCCTGATCGCGAGCCACAATCAATACTGCTGCATATCGATATGGCCTCGTCGATACGAGACCTTTACAGCTCGAATATATTCTTCTACCTGCGATCCGCAGGCGGCCAACTGGGCCTCGGTAGTTGCATCCTTTAGACAGCGACGGGTTGCACGCATAGAGCGGAGTTGCATGGGACAGTCCGTCGAGCGAAGAACGTCCTGAATCCTTGGAGCGCAGCTCTTCGGATCGCTCTCTTCCTGGCAGATCAGAGTCGCCACATGATTACAGACTCCCCCGAAGCCGGGTTTGGGCCGTAGGAAAAACAACACCAGAAAGCCCACGATCAACACGGTAAACAAAACCAGCACCCAGCGATGCCGTGGCTCGACGATCCCCGACACAGCATACTCGCCATAGGGACGCCAATCCGATCCGCGAGCGGGTCGTACCGGGGTATCCAAAGTGATCTGCCCGGCGGCAATCAATGCCATAACCTCGGACTCATGCACCGGTCCCTTCTCCTGACCGTCCTCTAGATAATACCAGCGTTTCATACCCCTTCCTATGACCGACGAGGTTCGGAACGTCAATACTCGTAACGCCGGTTCGTAAATCTGGTTTCTAACAAAAAGACAACGAAAACCCTGCCCCTCTGGACCAAATTCAACCGACGCTAGACCGCTCATACAACGAACCAGAACACCCCGAAACAACGCCGTTTTCTTGACCATAGCCTTGGAGCCTCCGATAATCTTTTGGATCCGTTGAATTGGCCAATCTCTGGGGTTTTCATGGGTGGTTTCCGATATTTGTATCCATGTCGTGCCGCGCGCGCGTCTATTGTAATAGTTTCATTGGTTTTCCTTCTGGGTTGTATTACCGGTGATCCACCGAGTTATGATCCGAACGGATCCGAGGTAACCACCGGTGGCCCGAGCATCGATACTGGGGAGACCCAGACCCTCTTGGTCACAATCGAAGAACCCGCTTCTGCAGAGGAGACCGTCTATCTCAGTGGTGATGTCCCCCTGGCCATATACGTGGACACGAGTGGCCCTAGCGGCTCGGATCTCCTTCTGTCGGTTAAGACGACTCTGAACGACGTCGTTCGTCCAGGACTGTCCGGCGATGTGGCGCCGGGCACAACCATAAGCGAGACCGTCGACAGTCTAACAGAGCTACCAGACGGGGAATACGTTCTACAGGTCGAGGTGAGCGCGCCGGGCTTCGCACCGGTCGGTGCACAACAAATTTTTCGTGTGGACAACACCCCTCCGCAGCTCGTCTGGGACGGACCTCCTGAAGGCCTGGTCGCCAATAAAGACGTTGATGTTATGGTCAAATACGGAGATTTCGGCTCGGGCCTGGACACCCTTGTTGTGAAGGTTGGAACCCAGAACATCCACACCGAAGACGATTTAGGTGGAGCGGAATTCCTCGGCTCCACGGTCCCGATCGTGATCGACGACTTCGCCAGTGGCAACTACACCATCAAGGTGACCGTGACAGACCGTGTGGGGCACTCTACTTCATCAGAACGAAGTTTCCGCTTGGTGGAACGTCCACCTCTTTGGCTACCCGATAGTTACGCTCCTCCCGGTGGAGGCGCAGTGTACGACGGGATGGTCACAGATCTGAACGGTGACGGACACGAAGACCTGGTTATAAGCACGTCAAAACAGACCGTATCCTATCCCGGCCACGCCGACGGAACATTCGGAAACGCCGTAGAAGTATCGCCAGCTTCGGTACAAGCCTTTGCCATTGAAGATCGTACAGGCGATGGCATCGTCGACCTCATTGGTATCCACGCCCTTACAGCTCCCAGTCTTCTTCGCGTGTACGTGGGTCAGGTCCACGAACAACTGGGCGTCGTATTCGGCACCAGCCTCGACGACGGCGTATCCATGGACGTACAGGCGCTCGATCTTCAACTGGCCGACTTCAACGAAGACGGCTTGAAGGATGCTCTACTGGTAACAAGTACAACTGCCAATACTCTTATGCTCGCGTTGGGCCGACCGGATGGAGGCTTTGAAACCCCCTCATCCTTCGGTGGTATCAACGGGACCAAAGAGGCGCATATCACCGACGTCGACCTTGATGGCCATCTTGACGTTGTTGTGCTTCGTAACGACACCACCATCGTATCCGTCTATCGAGGTGATGGGCATGGAAACTTTGGAATCGCGATCGATACGCAAAATGAACTTCCGATTCATACGGCGACGCTCGCAGACTTTGATAACGATGGACGTCAGGACCTGGTTGCCTCCCAAGCCACGGGGCAAGGGGTACCAACCATCGTTATCTACTCCGGCCAGGGGGCAGGCACCTATTCCAAGACTTCCGAGTTTCCGACTCTGAAGACCCTCCATAATCTTGCCGTTGCCGACATCGGAGGAGACGGGGAAGCCGACATCATGGGCCTCTCTCCCGCCGCTCGAAATCTCGAGATTCACTACCGCAAAGATGGTGGTTTCACATTCAATGATCACGCGATGTACCAGGCCGGTGTATCACCGACAGCCCTCTTTGTTACCGATGTAAACAACGACAATATGGCAGACCCCATCATCCTCACAGGTGACGCAGTGTTGGTATTACGTTCCAATCTGTTCGGTCCGCGGCGTGCGGTACGTGAATATCATCTGGTGGGCCGAACTATCGACGCCGACCTTTCCTTCGCGAACGATGATAGCAATCCGGATTTCCTGTCGGCGAAGGACTCTCCAGTGACTGTAGACCCAGCTTCCGGTGTCGCCCAGTTCCCTCTTCTGACCCTTATCTCGAAAGAGGATTCACTGTTGGCAAACCCCAGCAACGCGACCTATACCCTACCCTCTCTCCCCGAAGGGCCTGGGACACAATCGTTGGGAACACCGGTGCAGATGGTCTCCCCGGATTTCGACCTGGATAACTTCTCCGATGCGATTATTCGTATGGACGGACTGAACGCGACGATTCCCACGATCTTCGGTTTCCGCAGACAGGGTACAAACTTCTACGAATTCGGGAGTATCTATCCAGACGGTGAGATTACAACTATGACCAGTGGCTCCCTCTACGGGCCGCTGCATAGACCACAGGTGATCATGAGTCGTACGGTTCCAGCCGGGGAAGATTCAACAGAAGAGGAATACGTTCTCGACATCTACGATACGGGCGAACTCGACTTCGTATTTCGACTAACGACCGAGATGTGGGCCCCGGGAACGGATATCACGATTGCCGACATCAACGACGATGGGCTGAAAGACATCTTCGTCTTACAACCCGATCTCGGCAATGTGGCTTTCCTACGAAGTCTCGCTGGGGGCGATATTCAGACGGCCATCAATTATGCGGTCGGTCCCGCACCGAAGCTCGTTCGCATTGATGAGCTTACGGGTGATGAGCATCCGGATCTTATCGTTTCAAACGCCGCCGGTGTGCTGGTGGCGGCCGGACATGGAAATGGAGATTTCGACCCGCCCGTTGTATTGCCGGAAAGTGCGACGACTCTCACATCCCTACAGCTCCATGATCTAAACGACGATGGGTTTCAGGATATTGTGGGTGCGGACGCGAACCAAGCGCAGCTCTTGATTCAAATGAGCTCCACAGACGGCACCTATAGCCCGACAAGCTCCGTTACAACCACTCCCAATGTTGGTGGTGTACCGTCCGGTGGAATCTTCGTGGGAGATAGCAACGGTGACGGTTGCGACGATATCGTCGTCATCGGCCCGCAAACTTCCGTCATCGCCCGGTACTTGAACTCCCGATGCCTGGAATAGAGCTCGGCTGAATTACCGGAGAGGAAACTCCGGGTTACAACTAGCCGTCGTTATGGTAGTGAGCCCTCATGGATACGATCCATCAATGGCTTGGTCGAACCATCGTTCGTAATGACGGTAGCGAGGCCGATATCCCCGTACGTTGGGCCGTCATCGACCCTTCGGTAGAACCAATTTTGGCGGATCACGCATCTTCGATCTGCCCTGAAAAGCCCATTGTTCTGGTATCGGACCAGAGAACGGAACGCTACGTTCCAGCTCTAGAAGAAGCGCTCACCAGTCTTGGGTGTTCACCGGTCCGTCTATGTGTCGCGGACCAGCCCAACGGTGAACCACCCGTAACGGATGATACAACCATCGCATCGGTTCGCGCGGAGCTGCAGAGCCTTGGTACCGGACTGGCTGTCTCCATCGGGTCTGGAACCATCAACGATATCACCAAGGCGTCGGCCGACGAACTGCAGATCCCCTTCTTCTCCTACGGTACCGCTGCGTCCATGAACGGCTATACCAGTAGTGTCGTCGCCATGTACGAAAAGGGGCTGAAGATCACACGAACCGTGCCACCCGCGCTGGGTGTATACGCCAACCCGAACGTTGTCGCGCAAGCGCCCACAGTACTCGCTCTGGCGGGACTGGGCGATCTCTGCTCCAAACCTTTTGCATGTGCAGACGCGGCGGTGGCCGGGCATCTCATACAGCAGACCCCCTGGCGGGTACCCGAAGAGATGGTCGCGGTTGCCTTTGAGCAAAGCCTCAATCACGCAGAACCCATCGGAAAGGGCGATCCTGACGGTGTCTCCGTTCTGTTGGAAGCCCTCTGGATCTCTGGTCTATCGATGACAGTCGCTGGAACCAGTGCGCCGGCATCCGGTGGAGAACACCTCTGGTCCCATCGCCTGGACATGGCTCGTCACGACGCAGACCAACCACCAGTGGGCTATCATGGTGTCCAGGTGGGTGTGGCTTGTGGTCTGGTGGGCCCCATGTTCGCGAAGCTCGCCGAGCTCGACACCCAGGCCGTAAAGACACGTCTTGCACAGGCCCCATTCGAGCCGGACCCATCGTCCGCGGAATTCAAAGACTGGATCGCAAGCCGACACGCCGATCTGGGGACCAGCTCCCGAGCGGGCGTCGAACAACAAGCGGCTGCCAAATATGATCGCAATCGGCGCTCGCACCAACGAGACCGCCTCGTCGAGGCCTGGGAGACCATCGTAAAAGAATTACAGACCGCGCGAGATGCGGCTGTACGTATTCAATCCGCTCTGCAGCTATCCACTGCCGCGCGGACCCCGACGGACCTGAACCTGGACTCCGATACAGCAGAGCATATCCTCGAAGTCTGTCGTGATATGCGCGATCGACATACAGTGCTCGATCTGGCCGCCGACCTGCTGCCTAATCCATGGCGTATCGTCTGATTCTTCGTCCTATATAGACAAGGAAACACAGACCGAAGAGAGCCGAATGGGACGGTACATTACCCGGTCCAGACTGGCATCCCGAGCTGGAGCCGACGCCTGTATTGGGCTCGGGCTCAGGCTCTACCGGTAGTACGGGCACTTCTTCGATGACCTCGAAGGTCCAGAGCCCACTCCAGAGGTTGCCTTTTCCATCGACGGCTCGAACACGAACCGGCCACGAGCCCGTCATCCGTGGAACCTCTATCCGTACTACTGGACCATCCTCGGGTCCCTGCTCGAAGACGCCGTCATACCCATGGTCCACCATGATATGGAGCTTTTCGATCTCAACCTCTTCATCGTCGTCCATAACGACTGCAGATAATTCCACCGTTGACTCCTGAAGAACCTCTTCCGGCCCATCCAATACAAGATGCGTCTCGCGCAGAGGCTCGGTTTGTTCAAGCTCGGGAAATACCGCGGACCAGGTATTCAATATTCCGTCTCCCCAAACCGGATTCGGCAAGGTGCCCTGCTCCGGTCCCTTGGCGAGACCATTGATCAGATGTTCCGCAATCGTCTCCGCCGATGCATCCGGGAACCGTTGTATGACCAATAGATTGGTTCCCGTTACATGAGGAGAAGCTCCACTCGTTCCCCCAAAGGAGAGATAGCCGCCTGAATACTTCAACAGTGGATAGCCAGCCAAGAGGTCCGTGGCAGCAACAAGGGCGAGCTGACGCTCACCGTCTATCCTGGGACCTGCGCTACTATAACCAGCGAGTGGACAGCTCTCGGGTCCGGCTGCACCGGGGTACCAGTTGAGCACCGAACAAGCTCCCACGGTGAAGATGCCATCGGCCGTCGCGGGATGTGTCAACGACTGCGCACGTGTATGGAGGTTCTCGTCCAGAATACGTACCACGGGCCAGGGAACCTGCGATGCCACCCAGATGTCTACTTCGACCGCCTGTGACGAGGCGTTCTGGATACCCAGTGTCCACTGCCCCTTCGGTAATTGTTTCCCCTGCACATCAGCTAGAACACGACCCAGCAGAGAATTTCCGCGTGGTGACACCCCTCCGAAATAATTGAACGCGACGTTCTTGCCATCCACTTCTACGACCGTATCGGGAGCTCCCGCGACCAGGGTTCCATCCGGACTGATCATCCCGGAGATCGATACATTCGCGGTTCCTCGCCAACGAAGGGTCATATAGAATCGGTCGGGGGAATACGGGCCCTGCCCCAAACCGACCTGAATGGGAACCTCAACACTCGAATTAGGTGGCAGCTCCACAATACCATGGCGAGGACTATCGCCCTCGTTCCCCGCGCTCGCTGACTGCGGTATGCCCTGGGCATGTAACTCCGCGATCGTCGATTCGAGCAGAGAGGAGCCGTCTGCATATTGGGTAATCATATCACCGTAGGCATAGTTGAACGCGCGGGCTCCCAGTTCATTGGCCCATACCAACGCACTGTTCAGGTCACCACCGGCAAGAAAACTGCCGCCAGATTCGCTCTCGATATCAATAAAGATAATATCCGCTCCTGGCGCGATACCACCCATATGTTGGATTTCCGCATGCCCACCGGCAACGCGCGTCGCTTCGTAGGTACCATGGAACTCGATATCGTCTGCGTTCTTACCCGTCACTACGGAGTCTACATATTCGGAGAAGCCTGGGCCCGGCGTATAGACTGCGTCCCGTCCCAGATCGTAGATCGCCTTCACTTTCGGCGTACCCAACCGGAACAATTTTTCCCCGATATCTAGAACACCGTTGCCATTTACATCATCGCCAACGAACGCGGGTTCGCCGAGTCCCGGTGTATAGGCGTCGGCACCATAGTCATTACCGACATCGCGGTAGCCGTTATCGTTGAGGTCGAGAAAGATATAGTCCGAGTATGGGCTGAAGGTGGAATCTGCGTTTGTGACCACACCGTTATTACCGCCGCCCCACTCGAACACGACGACAGGGAATTCCGCCAGGCGAATCACTTCGCCATCGGAGATCACACCATCTCCATCCACATCGATACCATCGTATCCCGGACTGAAGACTCCGTTCTTATTTACATCGACCCAGTCATAGATCCCACCGTCCGCATGAAAAAGATTCGGATGGAAGGGATCCAGGTTGAAGTCGATCACTGCCGCCGTATTTCCCTGGCCGCGCGCGAGCTTCCCGTCACTCAACAACATATTTCCAACCTGCTCGTAACCCATGGTATCCGCCATAAACTGATGGGCGGACAGCATATCGTCGGCTGAGTTATGGGGACGAGCTAGAGGAGACATCGGCGCTTCTATTCGTAGAAGATCGTACCTCTGCACCAGGGCCGGCATCTGCGCGGCGGGGACCCGGATCCCATGAACAGTGTGCCCAGGCCGGTGTCCAATCGAAGCGTAGCGACCACCCAATTCCAACAGGTATTCGGAGAAGTCGGCATACGCGCCGGCTTCAATCTCTACAGTGAGCGCGATGGTCTGGGGCAGTTGGTTTTGGCGTATATCTTCCTGCACAATGAACTGTAGTGCAGGTCCAACTTTCGGGCTCTTCCACCAGTCTGCGACTGGAATGACTTCCGGAGCCAAACCACCGTTCGACCCGGATGGCGCCACCGTAGACTCGGCCACAGCAGGTCCAGGGATCATGATGGAGATGACTGCACTTAACCAGACCCAACGCATACTAGAACTCCTGTTCGAAGCGAAAAGAGAATACTGATCTCCACGTCACATACAAGTGCATTGTACACAATTTCCGGAAAATCAGATCGCCGTTGTGCATAGGGAAATATTGGGAACAAGTCCAACAAATGAATTATAGGACTCCAATCAGCCTTCGTATATATCCCGACATATGGCCTACCCAACCGCTCCGATCCTCAAGAAAACATTCAAAAATACCGATCCAAGGGGTTGGCGTTGAGTCGTACCACTCGCAATGCTATAACGTCGGTTCCCCTTTGCACGAGAGGTGCGGTCGATGGATCTTGAGGGACTCAAAGACTCGATTCGGACAAACCCGCTGGACCCACGTCCTGTTAATCAAGCGCTGAAAGAAATTCTGGCCGATTTGGAAAGCGAAGACGCGATTCCACAACTCGAACAGATTCTGGACGTCTTATTTGATGAGAATGAAGACCTTGATGGTCTACGGCGCACATTGGATGCCCGGATTCGCAGCCTCACGGGTGAAACAACAGAAGAGCATATCGTCCTCATGGAGGTCGCTACCCGGTACTGGCATAAGCTGGGGGCCCCCGATCGAGCCGAAAGCTATTTTCGTAAACTAAAGACCATACCGGGCTATGAAGATACCGTTCGTGAGTTCTACATCGAGTTCTATCTGTCGAGAAATAATTGGCGCCGTGTGGAAGAGCAGATGCTCGAATCTGCGGGTGCCAGCCGAGAGTCCGAAGAAGCTCTTGAGGTCTTTGAGCAATTAGCCAAGCTCGCTCGGAAGAAGCGTGAAACAACGCGCGAGGCGCAATATCTCGAAAAGCTGATGAAAGCGGGTCGCTTCGACGAAACGATCCTGAATCGCCTCATCGAGTTGAACCGACAAGCCGGTCGTTGGCATGTGGTTGCCAACCTTTTGAACCGCCAGGCGAGCACAGAAGAAGATCTCGATCGCCTACGAGAGATCTACCCAGAGCTCATCCGAATCTATTCAGAGGAGATGAATGTAGAAGCCAAATCCCTTGGCGTCTACGAGGCCTGGCGCAAACAAGATCCAGAGAACACACATCTGGTTGAGGACCTGCTCGACCTGCTTCAACGCTTACGCCGCTGGCCGAATTACGTCCGGCTCCTTCGTGAACAAGCGGATAGGGAGCCCAAAGCGAAGGCCCGCAAAAAGCTATTGGTCGCCGTAGCCGACGCCTATATGGAGCATCTTAGGAACACTCCAGAAGCCATAAAAGCCCTGGAAGAAGCCAGAGAGTTGGCCCCGACGGACCGCAGGATAGGAAACCGACTCAAAGATCTGTACCAGGAACGACGCGACTTCCAGAGTTATATCGATCTGGTCCGGGAGGATCTGGCACAGGTAGAAGACCCCGAAGAGCGCTTCCAGCAAATGCTCCAATTAGCCGAGCTGGCCGAACGTGAATTACGTCGACCAGCCGCCATTCTCCCCCTCTGGGAGTCCATCTATGCGGAGCACCCTGAAGATATACGGACCCAGGACGCGCTCCTTCAACTCTACGAACGGGGCCAGGAATTCACCAAGCTGCTCGCTCTACTCGAGCAACGAGCCAAAAATTCCGAGGACCGAGTCGAGAAGGCACAACTGCTCGAACGAATCGCAGTCACAGCACATACCCGCCTCAAAGACCCTGCACGCGCGAGCGAAGCCTGGGAACAGCTTCTAGACGTAGACGCAGACCATGTCCGGGCTTTCGCGGAAGTACGCAAGCACCACATCGCAGCCCAGAATTGGGACAGTCTCGGTGCTCTCTTTAAAGCACGCGGAATGCTGGATGATTTCGGACGAATTCTGGAAAGCCAATCTAGAAAAACCGAGTCTATTGAAGAAAAGACCGGCCTTCTGGAACGATTAATAACCCTCTATGGCGACGAGATCGGTGATAATTCCCGTGCGCTCCGGCCCATGGATCAATTGCTGGCGTTACAGCCCGACAACGTCGTCGCCCTACAGCGTATGGCGGACCTCGCGCGAACGGCTAACGATAGCAAGCGCCTCATTCAATCACTCAACGCGCTCGCTCCGATGCTGGATCGATCCGACGAACGAAAAGAGGTCTACCTTGAGCTGGCAGAGCTCGCAGAGCATCGGCAGATGCGACCCAAGGACGCCTTCTTCCATCTTGTCGCGGCCCTGAAAGAGGACCCGGCCGATCTTGAGCTCATGAACCGAATGTCGGGCGTGGCCGAGCGGGCATCCGAAGTGGACACCATGTTGGACGTCCTCGAGAGTGTATTCCCCGTCGTAGCACCGGAGCCACGCGTCGCCATTCCTGTTGCCCTTCAGATCGCCCGGAAAGCCCAGACAAATGATAGCGGCCCGGAACGCTCGATTCGTTTCTTCGGCGAAGTCCTATCCCGAGAAGACGACCATGTAGAATCTCTGGAAGCCATGTTGGAGGACGCCAAAAGGCAATCCGACTCCCACGGACAGATCTCTTTTATGGAGCGACTGGCGGACGTTGTGGAAGGGTCCCGCAGTCACCGTCTACGCTCCGAAGCAGCAGAGCTGCAAATGGAGATTGGCGATTACGATGGTGCCGAACAGACGCTCAAACGAGCGATAGACGACGCACCAGAAGCGATCGAATTGCGAGAGCGGCTGGAAGGTCTCTACATCGACCAGGAACGCTATGACGACGCCATTGAGGCGGTCCGAAATCTGATCTCCGGAATGGATGCCCAGCTCAACCCCGAAGCGCGGGCCAACGCACATGTGCGGCTTGCTCTGGGCCTTCTGATGGCTGAATCCAACGTAGAGGATGCAGGGACCGCCCTTCTCTCTGCTCTCTCCTACACCCCTGACCACGAAGAAGCTCTACAGCTGCTCACTCAGCATCTCAAAGATCTGGTGCATCGTGCTCCAGTACTCGTCGCGTTGGAGACTGGATTCCGTCTCCGTGAAGACCATAACAGCCTGGTCGATATTCTGGAGCTTCAAGCCGATCGTGTGGAAGGTGACGAGCTGGGTCATCGACTGGAGCAATTGCTCACCATCTACCAGTCCTCGCTACAAGACCTGGAACGTTCGTGCCGAACCTTGGGGCGGTTGCTACGACTTCGGCCCTCCGATGCCGACACGCGCTCGCAGCTGGAAGACGCGGCCGAAGCGGCCGGCCTCTGGTTCCATGTGGTCAGCCTCTATCGAGAATTGGCCCCGACCGTCGACGCAAAGACCCGCAGAACGCTTCTGCTTCGTATCGCGGATATCGAGACATCCCAACTGGATGATCCCTACGCAGCCGCGGATGCGTTGGAGACACTGGCCGTAGAACATCCGGAAGACACCGTAGTCCTCAAGCGACTGATCGGTCTGTACAGCGCTGGTAGCCGAAACGCAGAACTGGCCCGGACCATGCGACGCCTTGTTCCATTGGTGGATGAATCCGAATCCCTCACCATGCGGCTGGATCTCGCAACGCTCTTGTCGCAGACGCTCCAAAACCCGGACGAAGCTCTTACGGTTCTACAAGAAGCTCGGGGACTGTGGCCCGAATCCGTCGAATTGCTTTCGACTACCCATGAGCTCTTAAAACAGCTCGAGCGACCGTCCGATGAAGAACAGATCCTACGTGATCTCGCAGCTCGCAGCGAGGGCTCCGAACGCCACGAATATCTTATTCAGGCGGGAACATTGGCCTTCCGAGCCTTGGAAGATCCGCACGCTGCGCTACAGCGAGTGCGTGAAGTCCTCAATGAAGATGCCGTGCACGATGGTGCCATCTCCCTCGGATTGACCATCTTTGAGACAGCCTCCGATGTGCATGACGAAGCCGCCCCGCTGCTCGCACCAGCGCTGCGGGCAACCCATAATGCGGCGGCGCTTGTCCCTGTGCTTGAGGTTCTGGAGATCGGGGCGCCAAATCCTGGCGACAAAGCGGAAATTCATATTGAGCTGGCAGAACTATATCTGGGGGCCCTGGCCGAAAAAGAATTGGCCCAGGTCCACCTTCGGACAGCGACATCCCATACTCCAAATGTGATCGATCTACGAAACCGAGGGACGCATCTGGCGCGCGAGCTGGATCAGATGGGTGATCATGTACAATTCCTGGAAGGGTTGGCGGGTGCCAGCGATGACACCGATCTGCAGATCACTCTGCTCCAGGAAGTGGCCACCCTACTGGAGACCGACCTCAACGATCCCGATGGTGCCCTGCTCCGGCACGAGCGAATCCTCTCCGAATTCGATGAATCCAACGAGTTGAGCCTGGATATCGTTTTGCTCCGTCATGAATCCAATCAAGCACACGATCGCTTTCTGCATTGGATTGATCACGCCCTGAATACACAACATGTGCCAGATGCACGTAGTGGTCTGTATTACCGGGCCATCGATATGGCGCGGGATGGCGGACAGCTCACAAGAGCGCTGGACTACCTTCAGGCCGCAGAGACAGAATTCCCGAACGATCTTGATTTCCGTCGAATGCACGTAGAGACCGCGCGGAGTACGAACGATCCAGAGGCGTTGACCACAGCCCTTCGAAGTCTGGCCAATGGCACCGAAGACGCAGAGGAACGCGGTCAGGCCCGAAAAGAATACGCGCAGATCCTGAGTGGACTGGAAGACCGGGAAGACGATGCGATCGCCGAGCTGAACCTTCATCTACGCGATGAGCCGGAAGATCGGACTGCCCTGGAATTATTAGCCACTCTCCACGAACGGGTGGAGGCCCATGAAGATCTGGTCTCCGATCTGAAACGAATCCGGAAGCTTCTCTCCGCGGAAGAGCAGGTCCAGTCCACCCATCTGGCTCTCCGAATCGCTCGAGAGATCTCTATGGCCCTCGACCGCCCCGATGAGGCCTGCAGCTGGTATAGCACCCTCTTTGAATCGGAACCTGGACACCCCGACGGCATCGCCGATCTTGAAACCCTTCTCGTCGACGATCGTAGCTCGGACAAGGCCTACAGTATTCTCGATGGTGTCTACACACGTTTAGAGCAAAGCGCCGACCGGGTACGAATTCGCGAGATTCGTGCGGATCAACTCCATGTCCATGAAGAGCGAGCCCCCTTATACCGGGAATCCGCCGAGATGGCCTATGGAGAGCTCGGTGATAGCCGCCGGTCATTAACGAATTATTTGAAGGTCCTCGAACATGAACCGGCCGATGAGGCTCTTCGAAACCAATGTCACGATCTGGCCGACGAATCCGGTTGCCATGACCTGCTGGCTGCTACGCTGGCCGCGGGAGCCGAGGCCGCCAGCTCTCCACAGTTGCAATGCCAGCTCTTAAAGGAGCGAGCGTCACTTCATCTGGGACCGTTAGAGGATACAGGGGCTGGCATCCAGGCCCTGAAAGCCGCCCTCGATGCGGTACACGATGATGAAGAAGCACAGGACCGTCTGGACAACATCTATCAAACGGAAGAGCGACACGAAGATCTGGCGGAGCTACTCGAGCTACGAAGTCATACCGCGACGGATACCAGCGCAAAACAGACGTTTACGCTCCGGAGAGTAGATCTGCTTACGGGCCCCCTTGGGAACCATGACGACGCTGTCATGGTCCTATCGGGCATGCTGGCCAATTCCACCTCGGACGAGGTGGTCTCACGGCTACGGAACCTGTTTGACCAGGGTGTCTGCGGAGACGACATTTTCCCGTTGCTCGACCGGGCGTACCAGGAACAAGAACGATATGGGGATGTCGGTGACATCCTGAAGAGCCGCGCCAATCAGGTGGAGGGAGAGCACGAACGTGCCACAATCTACCAACGCCTCGGAACCCTTTGTGTGGAACAGCTCTCGGATCCCGAAGGGGCGATGGAAAGCTTCGCACAAGCCTGGCGTCTTGATCCGACCAATCCCACCAACCGTGACGCCCTACGAAATGCGGCGGCGCAGGCAACGCGTCTGGATTACTATGCCGACACCCTGGCGGACGTCGCCTCGGCGACCGATGATGACGTGGTGCGCGCCGAATGGATGCTGGAAGAAGCGCAGATCCGACGCGACGCATTGGACCAGTCGGAGCAGGCCGAGACCGTCTACCGAGCCATCATCCAGCTGGCTCCAGACCACCTCGATGCCTACCACGCATTAGACGCCATGCTAGAGGAGGGTGAGCGTTATCCAGAGCAAGCCCAGATTCTCCAACGAAAGGCCGAACTTCTGGATGGCCCGCAACAGATCGATACCCTTCATCAGTTAGCAGATCTGCAGGCTGAGGTGTTGGGACAAGCCGAATCCGCGCGCTCCACACTACTGTCGATTCTGGATGCACAGCCTGGCGATATCCAGGCCCATGAGAAGATCCAGCAGGTCTACCGTACGATGGGAGATCGTGACGGTCTTGCCCAGGCCCTGCGAAACCATGCCGAGATCGCCTCGGCGCCCAGCGTACGGGTCGAGAAACTTACCCGAGCGGCAACCATCTACGCCGAGCTCGAACAGATCGATGAAGCGATCGCATCCTACGAGGAAGCTCTTCTGGTCCAACCAGAAAATCTCGGGATCCTGAAACCACTGTCCGAACTGGTCCGACGACAGGAAAACCATGATCGTCTAGCAGAGCTTCTTCGTGAAGAACTGCGCATTCTAGACGAAGACAAGACCGACGACCGCCTCTCTCTCCATCGAGAGCTGGCCTCGTTGTTATCCACGCACCTCGACGACGCCTTTGGCGCATTGAAGGAATTAGATACGGCGGTCGCGTTGAAGAGCGACGCCTGGGATCTCTGGCAAAGTATGCGAACCATCGCATGCGCCGTAGGACAGGCTGACAGCGAAGTTCGCGCGACAGAAGCACTCCTACGCTCGGATGGTATCGAAGAGGAGGAGCGCGCGTCGTATCTTCATGCTCTGGCTGGATTAAAGACCGAAGCCGTTATTGATCTTCCAGGGGCGATCGACGCGTGGAGCCAATATCTTACCTTACGAGCCTCGGATCGGGCAGGCCACGAAGCCTATCTCGAGTTACTGGAGCAATCCCAGGAACATAGCCGTCTCGCCGGTCATCTGGACACCCTCTGGGGTATGGAAGACCTCGGCTTCGATCAAGAAAGCCGATTGGATATGCGGCTTCGTCAGGCGGATCTGCTCGCCATGAACCTGAATCGAGCAGACGACGCGAAAGCCGTACTTGAGGAGCTGGTCGAGACCGTCCCCGAATTAGAACAAGCCTGGCTAACCGTCGAACGACTCTATCGGGAGGGTGGAAACACCGAGGAGCTGGCCTCCGTGCTGGTTCGAAGGTCCACCATTTTGGACGANCCAGCCGACACGATCCCGATGCTTCGTGAAGCGGCATCCCTCTACTCCGACCAACTCGANGATCATGCGCGAGCCCTCGAAGTNCTGCTTGAAGCGGTAGGGGCCGATGCAGAAGACGAGAGCCTGTTCCATTCCGCCCTGCAGGAAGCGCGACAGGTCGGAGAATTCCAGGGACTCCTACAGGTCGGTGCAGCCTCGGCCCAGGCCCTGGACGTGGAAGCGCGTATCGAACGTGTAGCGCTCCTTGCGGAGACCTCGGCGAAAGAAAATAACGACGTTGATTGGGCTCTACAGCTCTTTGAGACCACTCTATCCGATGTGGGTCCCAATGTAGTCTTGCTAGAAGCCTACTGTGAGCACCTCGAAGACGCTGGGCGATGGGAAGAGCTGGTGCAAACTCTAGGTCAACTGGGAGATAGCCAGGAAGACGTCTATATCAAGATCGGAGTAGCACGCCGCCGCGCCACGATCTGCGAAGAAAAACGTAGCGATATGGATGGGGCTATCGCAGTCCATGAACAGATCGTTGACCTCGACGCGTCGGATAAAGACGCATTGGTCGCCTTGGAACGGCTGTACCTGCACATCGGAAATTACGAGAAACTCGTGGTTACACTGGAACGACTCATCGACGTGGATCCAGCCCGACAGGCGGAGCTCTATAAGATGATGGGGAACGTACAACTCGAGGAGTTGGATAATGTATCCAAGGCCGCCGAAGCCTTCGAGCAGGCGTCCGCTCTGAACCCATCGGATCTAAGCTGCTACCGACTTCTGGAAGCGGCCTTCGGGGGCCTGGAGGACTGGTCATCCCTCGGAGAGGTCTACGAGCGATGGGCGCTGGTGGAAAATGATCCGCAGGCTCGGGCAGAGGTCTGTCGAAATCTGGGTATCGTGCGCGAAGCACAGTCCGATTCGGACGGCGCTATCGACGCCTATAACCAGGCCCTTTCAGCCCATGCACAAGACGAAGACGCTTTAGCCGCTGTACAGCGGATCCACACGGAGAAGGGTCAACATGAAGAGCTGATCTACGTCTATCGTGGACTGGTCGGCCGGACAGACAATGTAGATCAGAAGGTGAGTCTTCTGGAACGCATCGCTCATCTACAGCAAGAGGAGCTTCAGGCGGCGGAAGATGCCATCCAGACCTATGAGGAAATCCTGGGTCATCAACCCGACGGCATCGAGCCCTTTACTGCATGGTGTCGCCTTAACGAAAGCATCGGAGATGCGGGTCAGGCGGCGATCTTCCTGAAACGCCTAATGGCCAATACAAGTGAGGAAGGCCTACGTGCACGGGTCGGGTTCGTCCTGGCGGAGATCCTCCATGGAGACCTGGAGAACAGCGCCGACGCGCTGGCAGTACTGGAATCCACCCAATCCGCCGACGATAACACCTTCGCAGGCCTGGTCTTACGCTCCGACATTCACGAAGCGCTCGGCAACGAAGACCAGCTAGAGCAAGTGCTCACATCCCTTTCGAACATCGCCACCACGGACGAACAATCCGCGCACGCTATGTTCAAGTTGGCGCGCTTCGCAGAACACAAGCAGGACACGGACACCGCTCGTTCCCTCTATGAATCCGCTTTGGAGAAAGAGCCGGAACACACTGGAGTGATCCGAAATCTGGCTCTTCTATACCTCTCCCAGGAAAAATACGTGGACGCAGAGCCCCTGCTATCCGTCCTCGTCGCAACGCTCAGTGAACGACCGGATGCCACAGCGGCCTTGTCCGAAGCCTATGGTCTGCTGGGTGCTACCGCACGCCATCTTCTCGATCCCACGTCGGCCCTGGACCATTACCAGAAGGTTATTGAGCTCGACCCCTCGAATTCAGCGGCTCGCCTGATCGTCGGAGATCTCGCCCATCAGCAAGGCCAGAATTCCCTGGCCCAGTCCTGTGTAGAGGCCGTGCTGGACGAAGGCATCCCCCTCAACCTCAACGACCGGAAAATGGCGCACCAGATTCTGGGAGAGATCTACCTGGGGAATGGAGATAATGACCTTGCGCGGGAACATCTGCTGGAGGTTATCGCTCTGGATCCGGGCAATGAGCAGGTCATCTCGGATATGGTCGAATTGTCCACCCGCTACGGTGACTACGAGGGCGCTCTGGATGATTTACGAACCCTTACGGGCCTGAAATCATCCCAACTCGAAAAATATAATATCCTCCTGAATATGGTGGAGATCGCCGGTGAGAAACTCAACGATGTCGATCGTGTCGAGAGTCTACTCGTAGAAGCGGTTCAGACCTACGGTGAAGGACGCGCCGCTCGTATTGAACTCTTGAAACTCTATCGCAGCCAGGAACGCACCAGCGACGCTATCCGTGCCCTGGAATCCCTTGCACATATTGAAGACGATACAGCCTTGAAATACGGCTATATCGAATCGGCAGCCAAGCTCGCACAGGATCTTGGTGATCAGGCGCTCGCCGTGGATCTTCTGAACCAGGCTCTGGATATGGATCCCCATCGACTCGATGCCTTCGCTCTTATCGATACGATCCTGACCGAGTCACGTGACTGGACCGCACAAGAGCAAAACTATCGTCGAATGCTGGAACGTGTTCGCGGCCGAGACGATATGGCGGGAATCGCCTTCAAGCTGTTTACGGGCCTTGGTGAGATCTACCGCTCACGCCTTGGAGATCTCCGGTACGCCGCAGACGCCTTCGAGTTGGCCTTGAAGACCGAGCCGGACCATATCCCAACCCTGGAAATTCTAGCCGACCTCTATGGGCATCTCGGTGATCTCAAAATGGTCGTTAGTGTCTTGCGCCGACTTGCGCGTATTAACCCAGGACACTCCTCGGCGTTGCGCGCCTTATTCAACACAGCGAACAAGGCCGGCGATCTCGAGACCGTACGAGTGGCTGCCCAGATTCTGTTCATCTTGCAAGATCACGACGAGCAGGTACTCGCCTATCATGACGAGCATGTACCCGCCTCGATGGTCGCGGCGAAACACCGACTCGATCTCGGCAGCTGGCAACAACACCTCATCCCGCCCGGCCCAACAGCCGTACTGGGTGAAGTCTACGCCATCGTCTATCGGGTACTTGGTGGCTGGTTGGAGGCCAAGGACCTGAAATCGGTAGGTCTAAGCGAAAAGGACCGGGTGGACGCCGAGGGTAAGGAAATGCTGGCCAACGTCCTACGTCGAGTGACAGATGTACTGGGACTCGGTGAAGTACAGCTCTACCGGCGCCCCAATGAGTCCGGTATCGCGCTGGAACCCGTTGTACCCCCATGCATATCGGTAGGTACCGACATGCTGACGGGCAAAAGCGAATCCGAATTGGCCTATCTTCTAGGGAAACATCTTGCCCTGCTCCTACCCATGCATGTGCTGGCCTCCATCTATGGGCCATCTCGACTCCAGGGGCTACTTGAAGTCGCCAAGGTTTGCGCCAACCCGAGCCATAAACCCGCGAGTGGTGGGGACTCCATTCTGGAAGCCGCGGAGCAGATGCGGCAAGACATCACCCACACCGATGAAGACCGTCTCCGACAACTTGTCGAAGCTCTTGGAGACCACGACGAGATGAAACTCATCGATTACTATCTGAACGATGTCGAAGTCGCCGCTACACGCGCTGGCCAACTGGTTGGTGATAACCTCAGTATTTCCAAGCAGGTAATTCAGGCAGGCTACGGTACGACCCTTGGTAGCCTATCCGCAGGTGAACGTATTCGTGAGTTGGTTCGCTGGATGCTGAGCGATAGCCAGATGGAGGCACGTCGCAGCATCGACGCACAGACCAAGTGAGCTCCAAACACGCAGACACGATTTCCCCCGGCACCTTGCTCATCATTGCAACTCCGCTGGGTAACGCGGACGATCTCTCGCCACGAGCCAGAAAGCTGTTGGCAGAAATCGATTGTCTATATTGTGAAGACACCCGGAATACTTCGAACCTGCTCAAGTACCTGGGTATCCCCTGTAAAGAGCTTCGCTCTCTTCATTCCCATAATGAAGACAAACGAATTCAGGAGATCCTACACCGACTACAGTCGGGCGATCGCATCGGCCTTTGTTCCGACGCGGGAACACCGGCCATCTCCGATCCAGGGAGCAAAGTTACCGCTGCCGTATTCGAAGCGGGCTTTCGGGTATCTCCCATCCCCGGTCCCAGCGCCCCCGCCGCTCTGCTCTCCGCATCAGGCTTCCCGAGTCATACCTATACCTTCCTCGGTTTTCTTCCCAAGACGAGCGGACCACAACGAAAGATACTCGCACAAAACCTTTCACCTGGATCGGTGGTCGTAGCCTTTGTTCCGGCCCGGGATGTACGTGATGTCGTTCGTCTCGCAGCGGATATACAACCCGACGCTATCGCGTTGATGGGCCGAGAGCTGACCAAAGAATTCGAAGAACTTCTTCGTCTGCCGGTTGTAGAGCTGGCGGACGAGTTGGACCATCATGAAAATCTACGAGGGGAGGTCAGCCTGGCTTTTTGGACACCACCATCCAAGAAGGCAGAGGTTTCTCCGGAGACCGAAGAGCGAATTCGGACCGCAGCCAAAGCTATGTTGGCCGGAGGATTGAGTCGACGCGACACACAACGGATTCTGGGTGAACTAACGGGTCAGCCCAAACGCTGGGTCCTGGCCTTAATCCTCGCTCTGGATGGCGACGAATGAATCGGGTGGATGCGACGGTCGGCCCGCCCCGAAGAATCGTTCGTTTAATCGCCATACCGGCCATTCTTCAGGCTCTTCTTCATACAGCGCACGGCTTCAACGACTTCTTATTCATCGCTCGTCTCGATGTTCTCGCCATGACCGAGGCAATCAGCGCCTGCTTCGGTATCCTGGTGTTGATCTTCGGTATTGGTCAGATCGTGTCCATCGGGACCCACACCATGGCCGCACAGTTAACCGGAGCGAAAAATTACCGACGCCGAAAGAGGATGTTGGAGACCGCCTACCTTATAGCCCTCTGCATCGGCCTCTTTATTACGACCGTTGGCTTTTTCTGGACGGAAGAATTCGTACGTATTCTCCATCTACCTGACGATGCACACGAATATGGTGTTCGATATATGCGCGCCTTATTCCTGGGCTTCCCAGCCCTCATGATGCTTCATGTGGTTACCGGTACGTTTCGAGGCATGGGGTACACCACCGTTCCGGTCTACATGGAAGGAACCGTACTCCTCTTGAATACACTCTTGAATGGTATCCTGGTGCTTGGCTGGCTGGGCGGACCGGAGCTCGATGTTGTCGGGGCCGCATGGGCCACGATCCTCTCCTGTACCATCACCACTGCTGTCGCGATGGTGTTCCTGGGACGTATTATTCGACGGGATGCCAGGAATCAGACAACGACCACAACGAGCGGCTCTCGCCGAGAGAGTGTGCGTGAAATTCTACGAATCGGCATACCGGCCTCGTTTATCTCCATTGTGTATGGCTTCGCCTTTATTGCTTTGAACCGTATCGCCAGTGTCATGGATGGTCCCGCACAGGCGGCCTTTGGTGCCAGTCTACGGGGTATCGAATGGGTCGCATGGGCGGTATGTGTCGGCTTCCATGTCGCCGCCTCTGTCGCCGTTGGCCAATGTGTCGGAGCGGGGATGGCAGATCGCGCCCGAAAGGTCGCCTGGAGTGCCGTTGGCCAAAGTATCATTATGGTCCAATTGGTGGGCATCGCCATGGCCCTCACCGCCCATTGGACCATGCCTCTGGTTGTTCAGGATCCAGCCGCCCAATCCCTTGGTGTCTCCTACCTGCTCTGGATGGGCTTCACCATGTTCCTGGTGGCCATCGACACCTGTTTTGAAGGAGTCCTGATCGGGACGGGTCGTTCCGAGGTTCCCATGATGATCAGTGTAGTTATGAACCTTCTCCGTATTCCGATCGCAGCGGCACTGTACTTTGGGTTCCCCCAGTTTGGGGAAGGCATCGCCTTTGCCATGGGCTTTACATCCGCTGTTCCTGGCCTCTCGGATGGAATGGCACAAGGATTCATGGCGATTATCATGGCATTGGTAATCACCAATATAGGAAAGGCTGTCTGGAGTTATCTCGCCGTCTATTTCCTGGACTTTAATACTCTCGCCGACACACGGTCTCAATTATTGCAAGAGCCAGAGACATCGACATAAAACAGCAAGTAACACGCCATTCAACCAAGAGAAATGATGCGTACGCCTATCCTCCTGCTCTCCCTGTTGTTTCTAAGCTGCGCCTCGTCCATAAGCACATTGCAGCCAGCGCAAACGCTGAAAGAGGGAGCTTTTCATCTCAGCATGGGGCTCGAAGTTCCGATTCCTGCCAGTCAGCTACGAAATGCTGTCGATACCGCGAAAGATATCCAGGACGATATCAAAGCCTCTCTGCTCGCGGACCCCAATTTCGTCCCCACGGACGAACAACAACGTGATCTACTGAACGCCGCGGTTGGCCTTGGCTTTAACGGTCTCATGACTCCCCAACCCGTACTTATCGCCCGATATGGAATCCGTGATGACCTCGACGCAGGAATCTACTACTCGGGAGCCAGCGCAAAGGTCGACGCAAAATTCCGGTTCCTGAACGAGAAAGCTCTAACGGGTGCCATCTCGATTGGCGTATCCAAAAGCCTGATGAAAGGAGTTGTCTTCGACCTCCTTGAGAAGATCAAAGTAGAGGACTTCAGTCGATACGATGTTCATATCCCCATCCTTTTCGGTGGTACCTTTGGTTCCATGGGTCGGTATTGGTTCGGACCGAAATACATCTATTCCAAGGTCAAAATCGACGCGAAGATAACGAATATTGACGACACCCTGAACGTAGACCATGGCTTCCATTATGTCGGAGGGCTCGTCGGTGCCTCGTTCGGCTACAAATACGCCTTCGTCTTCGCCGAAATCACAGCGATGCATCTGACGGCCAACCCCACGATCCTCGGAGAAGAAACGGATCTTGGAGGCCTGGTATTGATGCCCGCCGCGGGGCTCTCCCTGGAATACTAGTGAACGCTCCTGCTAGCCCCACCTTTCCTGAATGTTTACCGGTTGTTGCTGCTCGGTTGATGAAAGCGTTTGATCCGGCTTATACTGTCCGTCCGTTCGAACGCGTTCGAACGCGTTCGAAGGGAAACCTGAAGGGATTTGGAGGGCATCATGGCATACCTTGGCCATTTGGGAGTGCTTACGCAGTTCATGGTCTTTGTAAGCATCGTCGTTCTTACGGGGATGGCGACGTTTGTTCTCTATAAATTGTCTCGACTCATCGACAATGTCGATGCGTCATTGACTGGCCCAGGCTCAAAAGGGTCCGGACGTTCGATATCCGGCTCAAACTCGAGCAAACAGAACAACGACGGATAACCCGGTCGTGTTCGTTGGTTTTCCGTTTACCAGTAACCTTCCAGGAGGGAATCCGTTATGGCTGACGTAAAAATTATTTTTGATGCAGTCGCTGACTTCGCTATCGCAGGTGGTGGAGTCTGGGTGTTGTACCAGGTGGGCAATGTACTTGGTGCCATTGCGGCAAAGGTAGGCCGATAGGTCACGAATAACGGAGAGTACCATCAGGTCTTCGGCCTGGTGGTATGTCTCCGGTTCGAACACATACCGCCCCCCACTGTTGTTTCCGCGGGGCTGGACTCTATTCGCTCGTCGTCTCTGACTGGGCCATTCGCTCGGGTGCGTGAACCTTTAACAGGCCCAGGCCGTTCGCGATGACCGTACGTATCCCGTCCACAAGGGCGAGTCGTCCTTCGGTCTTGAGGGGGTCGTCCGAGATCACGCGTTCACTACCCTTATAGCGCGTATAATAGGAGTGGAACGCCTTGATGGTATCCATGAGATAGAAGGCGATCTGATGGGGCTCGCGAGCTTCCGCTGCGCGCCGCACGATATAGGGGTACTCCGTCAAAGCGAGAATCAATTGACGCTCTTCGGGCAGGGTCAACGCCTGCATGGCCTCATCCCTGGCTTTCTCCGGAACCTCGATCCCCTCGGCTTGTGCTTTACGCAAAATGCTACAGACCCGCGCATGGCCATACTGCACATAATACACAGGGTTCTCCATCGTCTGGCTTTTCGCCACTTCCACATCGAATTCCTGTTGGCTATCCGCCCGCCGCATTAGAAAGAGAAAGCGCACCGCGTCAGCACCACATTCCCCCACTACGCTCTTCAATTCCTCGAACTTCCCAGAGCGCGTACTCATCTTGACCTGCTCACCATCACGAACCAGGCTTACAAATTGTACGAGTAGAACCTCGAGCTTGTCGGCATCGTAGCCGAGGGCTTGTAGAGAGGCTCGAACGCGCGGAATATATCCGTGATGATCCGCCCCCCACACATCGATCGCAGTATCAAATCCACGATCCATCTTATCTTTATGGTAGGCGATATCCGCCGCGAAATAGGTCGGGCGACCATCGGTTCGCACGACAACACGATCGTCGTCATCACCAAAGTCGGTCGTACGAAAGACCAGCGCCCCCTCTCGTTCGTAGATAATGTCGGCATCCTGAAGATGCTTGACTGCCCCCTCTACCTTTTGACTCGCGTGTAGGGTTCGCTCCGGAAACCAGGTGTCGTAGGTGATGCGCAGATTCGCCAGATCGGCTTTGATATCTTCCAGTATGGAGTCCTTGGCGAAATCGATGAAGAGCTGTCCTTCATCCTCAAATGTCACCTTGAGCTCTCCATGTTGGGCTACAAAGTCTTCTGCGGTTTTCTGTAGATAGTCTCCCTGGTATCCGTCTTCTGGTAACGGTGTGGGATTCCCAATCAGGGTCTGTACCCGTGCATGCAGACTACGTCCGAGCATCTGCATCTGGTTTCCTACATCGTTGATGTAGTATTCACGTTCCACCTGATAACCAGCGGCATCCAGAAGGGACGCGACAGCATCCCCCATGACCGCGCCACGACCATGGCCTACGTGCAATGGTCCGGTTGGGTTGGCCGAGACAAATTCTACCAACACTCGCGGCCCATCGTTTTTCTCGGCGTGACCGTAACTCGCACCGCCATCACGAACCGCGTGTAGACAATTAAAAAGTGTGTCGTCTGCGAATCGAAAGTTTAGAAAGCCTGGCCCGGCGACTTCGGCGCCGGTGATCCAATCACAGTCTTCCGGCAAATGCCGAACGATGATATCCGCGATGTCGCGAGGAGACTTACGAGCGACACGGGCCAGTGTCATCGCCACATTCGACGCCGAATCCCCATGTTCTGGGTTGCGCGGCTTCTCGATGGGAACCGCGTAATCGTCTGGTAAAGGCGGGAGCTCTCCCGCCTCAACGGCTCGTTCGAGGGACTGACGTACCAATTGGCCTACACGTTCGCGCATCAATTCACTCCGGTCGAGCGACGAAACCTAGCCATAGCATGGCATAGTGTCAACGGCTTTGGTATCAATTGCTATGGTCTTCCAGGGAAACTTCCTTGCTAGGACCTAATTTCCAGTGCTATTTAACTGCACTTCAAACATTACCAGCGAGGTAGTCCAGATGAAGCGCCTATTTCTGATTGTGAGTCTCTGTCTTTTCATGGCACCCCATGTCGTATTGGCCTGCCCCGGAGATAAAGGGCCGAAGGTTAAGAAAACCGTCACCATGGTAAAGCAATCGAAAGATGCCGTGTCCTTTCAATTCACAACCAAGGACGGAGTCGACGCTACAAAGAAATTGCAGGCCAAGTTTGATGGCAAGGTGAAGGCCTACAACGCTGGCAAAAAGCCCTGTGCAAAGTGTAAGTCCGATCGCTGCGTATTTCGGGTCGACGGCCTGAAGTTCAAAACCAAGAAAATGACCAATGGCATCCAATTTGAAGCCAAAGGTACCCCGAAATCCATCGGCTTACTGACATCGGCCCTCAAGGCGCAGATGGCCGGGAAGGCCAGCAATCCGAAACCTGCTTCCGGTTGTGGTGGTTGCGGTGGCGCCGCGAAAAAGGGCAGCTGCGGTGGAGGCAAATCGAATGTCTTCCGCGCTCCTATGCTCTAATAGATCTTCGTCATGACGCGATCTCTGCTCGCTGCGCGATGGCTTCTTCTATTGTGCAGCACAAGCCTATGGCTCGTTCCGGCAACCGGTCTATCGGCATCGCCCCTGGACCATCCCGGCGATCTACCGACCCTTGTGGACTCGCCCCAAAGCCTGCGTATTCACCCTGGAGGCTTAGGTCGAACTCGCTCGGAAACGACGGTATTCGATTTCGGCTTCGCTCCGCTGGATGACCAATACCAGCTCCAACGTTTTGGATGGACCGCCCAGGCCAAACTCCCTCGTGGGATGGGCTTTGGACTGGATATCAGCGGTTTCAAAACCGATGGCGACACCTTCGATTGGGCGGGCGCCATTGGATTTGGTCAAACACAAGGACCGAATGAGTTTGGACTCGCTCTACGAAAAGATTTCGGCGTGGAGGATTCGACCACTCTAGACATGTCCATGTTGCGTCATCTGGGACGCTCCGGTCGCCTCTATCTTGGGCTCCAGGACATCGTCGCTACCGCGCACGACAACCCGGTCATCCTCGCTGGCCTGGGAATTCGTCCGGGCGTTGAATGGCTGGAAGCCCATGTGCTGGGAACATTCGAAGACGGCTCGGAGCTGGCATCGGTAAGTGGTGCACTGCGTCTCGCCCTCTTTCGGGGAGCGTTGGTCGACGTGGGCGTTACGATTGATAACCCCACCCAGACCACACGGGAACTCACAGGTCTGGTGCGGCTATCCCTGCCCTTTGGGTCCGCCGGACATTATGAAATGTACTATGGGCAACCTCTCGACACAGGGGACAGCTTTGCTGGTATCCGAACCGTGTTCGGGTCCTATCCTGGCCCTGTTGTCTCCGGACCCGCGCCCACTGCGCTGCTGGTCGATGTGGGCACCATTACGTCAGAAGCCCCTACCCCGGGATTTTTTGGCCAGGTGAAGCCCAGTTTCAGCGAAAATGTCGCGGCCATCATCAATGCTCTGGATGAACCTGAAACACGAGCCCTTGTACTTCAAGTGGGTGAAGGACCGCTTCAATGGTCCCAAGCCGTCGAGTTGGCCGCCCTCTTCGAGACATGCCGCGCGCGTAAGATCGAGACCATTGTTGTGGCGCGTACAATCGGAGCGCCCGGCCTATTGCTCAGCACACAGGCTGATCATGTGCTCATGGATGAAGCGGGCGGCGTCATGATCGCGGGCCTGTATAAACCGCTCCGTTTTTTGGCACCGGCCCTCGACAAGCTCGGCATCCGCTTCCAATTTGTTCGACACGCCGAATACAAATCCTTTCCAGAGATGCTAACCCGGGATAAACCGTCGGGGCCCTTTCTAGAGGCCCAGAATCGCATCCTGGATGTTCTCTATAGCGGTCTCCTCGACGCGGTCGCAAAGAAGCTCGGAGCGGACCAGAAAAAGGCAGAGGCGCTGCTGGATAAGGGGCCGTTATTGGCGAGCGAAGCCAAAAAAGCGGGTCTTGTGGATACGCTCTATAGCCATGCGTCTCTTCGAGAGCTCGTCGCAAAGAAGACCAACCTCCCCAAACTTAAACTTCGGAAACTCAAAAGAGCCTATCGCGCGGATCGAAGCCGCTGGGGGAGTACAGAGCAACTCGCTCTTGTGACCATCTCGGGTGATATCGTCCGCGGACGTGCCCAGAATTTCCCTGGTATCGAACAATCGGATAGCGGGGAGAAAGATGTTGTCAAAGCCCTCGAGATGGCAGCCCGTGCTCCCTATCGTGGGGTCCTGATTCGGGTGGTCTCGCCGGGTGGTGATGTGCTGGCGAGTGAAACCATCGCTCGAGCGGTCACAAAGGTTGCGAAACGTAAGCCGGTGGTCGTATCCATGGGCTCCGTCGCCGCTTCTGGTGGATATCTGGTATCTCTCGACCCGGATATCCCCATCGTGGCCACCCCGTACACACTCACCGGCTCCGTTGGGATCTTCGCTATGAAGCCGGTGCTTCGTAAAATGACCGATTCCATCGGATTGCCCGTCACTCCCCTGACGCGTGGAAAACATGCAGGCCTGTTTAGCGTTGATCGTCCCTGGACCGATGACGAACAAGAGGCATTAAAGACGAAGCTGGCCTTCCACTATAAAGCCTTCGTAGATCGTGTCGCGAACGCTCGAAAGCAGGACTACGCCAAAGTTGAGCCCCTATGTCGTGGCCGGGTCTGGACAGGAAACGATGCCCTTGATCATAAACTCATCGATAGTGTAGACGGCCTACCGCACGCTCTGGCGCTATTACGAAAAAAGGCTGGTATCGACGCCAACACTCCGATCGCTCTCAAACGCCTTCAGGGGCAAAAGGGAGTTTTTGGAAACGTTTCGACCAGCCTTGAGACCAAAGGGCCCCACACGAACCCGGTTCTGGAACCGCTGCTGGAGTTGTTCCAACTCGATGGCCTGAGCCGTTTTGCGTTCGTAGAGCCAGGTGTCCCCCTCGCACGACTCCCCATGTTCCAGTCCTATCTGAAGGCCATTCAATGACCGCTACCAAAAGCCAAGGTCAGGAAGCGGTCTTTATGCCCCTGCTGGGTGCTCTTATTGGCTTTCTCCTGGGCTATAGCTACGCCTACGTCGGACGATTCGTGCAGCTCCTCTTTCTCGACGCAGTTCTTATCGGACTTTTTGGGGGGTCTCTGCTCCTTTTCGTTGCCCTGGTACGCCGCATTCATTTCGCCCGGTGGTTATCCGCGACCTGTGTAACGGTTGGCCTGATGGGCTGGATGGGCATGCAGGCTGGGGAGCACCGCATCGCCAAACGCGTCTTCGATCGCATGGGAGATCCCATCGCACAGGAGAGCGCCAGCGGACAGACCATGATCGAACAATCGGAAAAGGCGGAAGCCATCTCCGAAGGATGGTTTCCCTACGCCAAATGGCGCGCCGAACGAGGCCTTGTCATCACACGGGTAGGTCCACGCATCGCACGGGCCAAGATCCCCGCAGAGGCCGTTTTTCTGACCCAGGCCTTGAGCATGGTCCTGGCGATGTTCCTTTGTTGGCTGGTTTTACGTCGCCTGGGCTGGGTAGAGATCTGTTCCGAGACGGGGCGATTCGTTCCCATTCGCCGTTCCGAGGAAGACCTGGAATATATGGGTGACATCGACCTGAAAGCCCTCGAGGAAGAAGCCAGACGAGTACCCGTAGACGAATGAACCGAAGACTCCCCATCGTTATCTTCCTGGTCGTATTGCTGGGTTTCGCCTGTTCGAAAAACAAACCGAACCCACCGGACCAACCCAGCCAAACGGCGACCACGGCAAAAGCCATTGAAACAACATCCTCCCCTGCAACGGACGTTGGTTCAACCGAAACCGCGAATACAAAATCCCTCTGCGGTACCGGCCGTGCCTGCCCAACGTATTTTCAGTGTAAAAACGAACGATGCATCTGGGGGCCAATCGGGAACAACAAAAAATACGATGCCCTGGAATACAAGGATAGACCCTTTCACTTCTGGATAGAACACGGCAAGTGGAGCGCTCGGTTTCAGGCTAGAGAAACCACCTTCGCCGGTTACCAGGCCTGTGCCGAACCCGAGGTATGCACTTCTGACGAGGAGCGTGGTGGCCACAAGGCCTGCCAGCAACGAGCGGCCTGCAAGGACCTCGGATTTTGTAGCTACATTGTAGTTCTGAGAGACGCCCAGGAGAAGGTGCCGCCGGTCGATGAGCTCTTCTTCGATCTTCGTGTAGAAGAGAGCGACGCCGGGGCGCACTTGATTGCCCAGGATCGCACCGACGAGATCACCCCTGTCAATGCGTCGGATATCAACCTCAACGCCCTCGCCTGGAGCTGGGGAGAGTCGCTCTTCAAGGATCGGGGGATGCAAGGGTATCTAGGCCCTCTGGGCACAATCAGTAATTGTGAAAATGGGGACCGGGACAAAGGCTGTGGCCTATGCCTTCCCGGAAGCAAAGAGCATTGCGCGGATTCGGCGGCTTGCAGGCGTTTCGGAAAATGCACCTATATCCCGCATCGTTGTACCTTTGGAGCCAAAGAGTCCAACGAATGCGACGCTCCCCGTGGTAGCGAAGGAGTGAATCCCTGCCGAGATTTCGGCAAATGCACCGCCTTTGGCGGGGAATGTCGAGCCTCCAACGATGCGGATTGTCAGAAGGGTTCCATCTGTAGCCAGTTTGGTCTTTGCGGCGCCGAAGGCGGCGACTGCATGGCAACGAAGGTTGGTTTCTGCGAGAACACCAAAGGTTGTGCCGAGGAAGCCCATTGCTGTCCATCGAGACGTTGGGGTTCCCACGCCTGGTTCCCCACCTGTAAAACCTGCCCCTATCAAGAGGACGCCTGCAAGAACTCCTTGGCCTGTTCTCGGGAGGGCCGCTGTACCGAACGCAATGGCAAATGCGTTCCGACCATCATTCGCCGCCTCGTATGCCAACCTGCACGCTGCACCGCCTGGGAGTGGATTCTCGCGCAACCCAGGGAGAAGGAATACTACTCCATCCATCTGACCGTATCGCACCTACGCTATAGTGGAGCCGCCAGCTGCAGTGGTATGAAGGACAAAACGAAAACAGTTGTCCTGGCTACCGGCTGCCAACACCCCTACCGCGGTGACCCCGACTACGCCGGCATGAAAGAATATCTGGAAAAGGCACGCTGCAAACAGAGCCCCGGGGGCCTGCTAAAGATCGAAGAGGTCTTAACTCAGAAAAACGAGCTCACCGAAACGCGTGATTGTACCCCCGTCTGGTGGGACTCCGAGTGAATGAACTCAGGGCAGGATAACTTTCTTTCGTGCGGGCTTTTCCGCCGGCACGACCCGACGATCCCGCATTCGCTGCGGTGCAGGGTTCACCTTACCAACAACACGAGCGTTGGAGGTGGGCTCGGCCTGCTCGGGACGAATATCCACACCGAAGATCTCGAATAGCAGGGCCAGCCCAACGAGAGCCACACAGCCATAGACGAAAATTCGTGGCCAGAAAGGATCCCGATCGGTCGATACGCTCGACTCCACACCGTGGCCTTCGGAGACGTTGGACTCCACCAGCGCAGTAGGAAGTCGGATCTCTTCGTCACCCGCTTCTACCGGCTCGATCAAGGAGCGGATCAGCATCCCCAATTCTTTGCGTGTCTTCTGGGGGACGTATTCCGACAGGTCGCGCCGAGCGACCGTCAACAAATCACTCCGGAAGGACTTCGCGTCTTCATGACGTTTGTTGGGATTCCGGCCTAAGGACCGTCGCATGGTCCGTTGCAGACGAGACGGCAACACATAGAATTCTTCGGAGAAGCGGAAATCACCCAATTGAATCTGGCGTAGGACTCGTGTTGGCTGGCGTGCCGGAAACAGCATCTCGCCAGTAAAGACCTCGTGGGCTACCACACTCAATGCATAGAGATCGGTGCGGCGATCGATGTCCTTACCGCCCGCCTGTTCGGGGCTCATATACTGAAGTTTCCCCTTAATGGTTCCAACATCAGTAAACCCGGTCTCCCCCATGATTTTGGCAATACCAAAATCGATGAGACGGACATCGCCATCGGTCGTCACAAGTATATTCTGCGGACTCACATCGCGATGTATGACTTCCCGCACCCTACCCTCACGGTCCGTAAATCGGTGGGCATATCGTAAGCCGAGGAGAACCTCGGAAAGAATATAGATTCCACTCGACAGGGAGAGGTTGAGGTTTTGTTTCTCCAGAGTATCCAGGATCATCCGCATATTCAGACCGCGGTAATATTCCATGGCCATATAGTACCGGCCACCGATCTCACCAAAGTCGAACGGGCTGATAATATTCTCGTGGCGTAGATCCACAGCCAGCTCACATTCCTTCAGGAACATGCGCACAAACGACTCTTCTTCCGCCAGATGCGGATGCAGAATTTTCAAGGCTACGGACTTCTTCACGCCATCATTCGTCATCATCTCAGCGCGATAGACAGTCGCCATACCACCAGAACCAATGCGTTCCAGAATTTGATACGGGCCAAGCTGTTTCATGTCCGTAGACACAACGAATCCTCCACCAGCTACGTCATCATGCTCGCCTACGGTCGGGGCTTGGTCAAAAAAACTTCTAAAATTAAATAGTTGGAGCCTATTTCGTGCCAGGTGTTTCACACGCGCTCTTACGCGCGCGTGGGCGAAATTTTGTGTTGTACCTTGAGATTCAGGAGCCGGCTGTGATAGCGGGTGTCTGCCATGATAAGTTCTCGAACATACGTAACCCGCCGATTACAAAAAGTACTCCTACTAACCCTTGGGTTGGTTCTGGGTATCTTTGCGACCCGCGCGGCTCAGGCCAAAGGAACATTGGTTTTCCAGTCCATCATGGACGGTCTGGAACGACGCAATTTCGTATTCAAAGCTTCAAAGACCAGCCTGCCCACTCGAATTCACGCGTTTCGTATCAATCCAGAGAAATACGCATTCCGAGTCGTGCAGCCTACGAACGCATCGACATCTACGGCACATCGACTGGCGCGAGAACATAATCTGCTCTTGGCAGTAAACGCCTCGTTTTTTGACCCAGCCGGTAAGCCTTTAGGGCTCTTAATCGACCAGGGTCACAAAACACAGGGGCTACGTTCGGTGGATTGGGGCGTGTTCTCTGTGAGCTCTACCGGAAAGGTCGCAGTAAACCACACCCGTGAGTTCCAACCTCTGAATCCGGTCGAGGCCGCCTTTCAGGCAGGACCTCGCCTGGTGGTCGATGGCCGGCCCTTGAAATTAAAACCCCAGTTCGGTCGCCGAACCGCCCTGTGTGTAGACACAGCGGAACATGTGATCGTTGTGGTCACGGAATCGGGTATCTTGCTGGCCGATCTCGCCGAGGTTATGGCCCGCTCCCCTGGCGACGGAGGTCTGGGTTGTGTAGACGCCATGAACCTGGACGGGGGCTCGTCGACCCAGGCCACATTATTACACCCGAATCATCCCTGGGATCTGATCGGAGGCGCCAATGTGCCGGTCGTCCTGGGCATTCAACCTCGCATAACGAGGTCGTCCCATGACTGAACCCATCCAGGGACGTAAGAGCGATCATATTCGGATCGCCTTGGAAGAGGACGTTGAAGTACAGCCCAACTCTGCCTTTGGGCGTGCTCGTTTGATCTACCAGGCCATTCCAGAAATTCATCGAGACGACATCGACCCTTCCATCGAATTTCTGGGGCGTAAGCTCGCCTTCCCCCTGCTGATTGGAAGCATGACCGGTGGCACCAAAGATGCCGCCATCATCAACCAACGCTTAGCACGAGCCGCGCAACGCTGCGGGATCGGTATGGGATTGGGCTCACAGCGGATCATGTTGGAGCAGCCCACGACCAGCGCGACCTTTCAGGTGCGTGATGTTGCACCCGACATTCTTCTGGTGGCGAATCTTGGTGCCGTCCAACTCAACTACGGAGTAGGAGCCGAATCGATTCAGCAACTCATCCGCTCCGTAGACGCCGACGCGTTGGTCTTCCATCTGAATGCCGCCCAGGAGGCAGCACAGCCCGAGGGGGATACCCGATTCGGTGATTTGATCCCAGTGCTTCGAAGGACGATCGAAGAGTTGGAGCTCCCCTGTGGTCTCAAGGAAGTGGGCTGCGGCTTCTCCATCGATGCCGCTCGCAAGCTGGCAACCCTCCCCCTCGGTTTCGTTGAGAGCGCGGGTCAAGGTGGTACATCCTGGACCCGGATAGAGCATATGCGCTCCGCCTCTGAAAAGCCGACGGCTGCGATGGAACAATTGGAGGAATGGGGGATCCCTTCGATAACCAGTCTATTGAGCTGCCTTCGCTATGGCGGCCAGATCCCTGTCGTTGCTTCTGGCGGTCTGCGCACCGGTGTGGAAGCGGCCCACGCTGTCGCAATGGGAGCCCAGGCAACGGCGATGGCGCTCCCCCTTCTACGCGCGGCAGCCGAATCCGAAGATGCCGTATATGACGCGCTGATGGCCTTCCGGTCTTCCTTTGTTACGGCTATGTTCCTAACGGGCTCTACGAATATTCAAGCGCTACAAAAAGCCCAACTATCGATTGCACCCGACTGTTTTCCTGAAGTCTTTGAAGGTCGAGCTTCTCCGGAGCAACTCTGGACCCTGGCAACACCAACCCTCGAAGACGAACCGAATCAATGAGAGTTCCAATGGATACTTCACTCACTCCGACATCCGACAAAAGTACACGCTCAAGTCGCCTTCCTGGCTTCTACAAGCTCAGCGCGAAAGATCGCCTGCAGATCGTTGCCGATTTTGCCTCGATCCCAGCACAAGAACTTGAGCATCTGCAGAGCGCAGACGGGCTGCCGGCCGATGTAGCCCTTTGTATGAGCGAGAACGTTGTAGGTCGCTTCAGTCTGCCTCTCGCCTTCGCAACAAACTTCCGGGTCAATGGAGCCGACTATATCGTCCCCATGGCCATTGAGGAGCCGTCGGTGGTGGCCGCCGCTTCGTTCGCCGCGCGCCTACTTCGCAAGGATGATGGGATCTCTAGTATCGCCACGGAACCCATTATGATCGGGCAAATCCATTTTCCCGAACCACCCCCACGGGAAACACTCGAATATATTGTCCGGGAACATCATGAGGAGTTGAAGAAACATCTCGACGCCAACCATCCACGACTCGTGGCAGCTGGGGGCGGGTTCCAATATGCGCGAGTCCGCTATCTCTCTGACCCTGACGGACGACCCATCGCAGTGGTCCATTTACATATCGACGTACGCGATGCCATGGGTGCCAACGCGGTCAACTCCATGGCCGAAGAAGCGGCCCCGCTATTCGAGCGCTGGACCGGAACGCGTGTTGGCCTTCGAATCCTGAGTAACCTACCCATGCATCGGCGAGTAAAGGTCCAGGGCTCTGTACTCCTGGACACCGATACGGATGGTCCGAATATGAGCAGGGACGAGGCTCTTCGAATCGAAGAAGCCAGTCGCTTCGCTGAGGTCGACCCCTATCGCGCCGTCACCGCCAATAAGGGCGTCATGAACGGTATTGACGCGGTTCTGCTCGCGACGGGACAGGACTTTCGTGCTGTGGAAGCTGCCGCGCATGCATTTGCCAGTCGGGACGGCCGGTATTCGGCTTTGGCCCGATGGTATGTAGAAGATAACAAACTCTACGGCACCATGGACATCCCCCTGGCCCTGGGAACGGTCGGCGGTATCACGGCGGTCCATCCGATCGTCAGCACCACCCTGAAAATCCTGGGCATCCAACAAGCTCAAAAGCTTTCGGAGCTCGTCGCAGCCGTCGGGCTGGCCCAGAACCTTGCGGCGACCCGAGCCCTGGCGAGTGAAGGGATTCAGCGGGGTCATATGCGACTTCACGCTCGTAATATCGCCATGTTGGTGGGAGCCACTCCCGAAGAGGTCCCCGCTGTGGTTGCGGGAATGTTAGCTCGCGAAGATATCAAGGAGACGACGGCGCGCCTTTGTCTCGAACTGGTCCGAACATCCGGCCAGGCCCATTAAAGCCGAAGACCACGATGACCCAGACCCAACTCACACCGGCCATCACGGTACAAACGCCGGCGAAGGCTATTCTGGCGGGTGAGCACCTCGTCTTACACGGAGCCTCGGCTATCGCGGTACCGGTTTGGGAGCGTAGCCTGACCTTACGTCTGGCTCTTCGAAGTGGTGATCGTCTCGTTCTTCCCGAACCGCTGACATCCTGTAGTGAATCAGTACATGCTCTGCTCGAAGGACAGGTCACGGGCTTTGTACGCACCTGGATCACCAGTGATATTCCGATGGGAGCAGGGCTCGGTAGTAGCGCCGCGCTAAGTGTGGCCCTGGGACGTGCGCTGGTGCTAGCGCGTACCACCACGATTACCAATACCCCGGTGCGTGGAACTCTGGAACCAGACGACGAAGCTCTCGCCCGACGTATCGCCCAGGAGATCGAAGCATCTATCCACGGGAAGGCGAGCGGGATCGATACAGCGGTCGTAGCGTATGGCTCTCCGGTGCGACTGGAACCAGAGGGGGAAGGACCTCCATCCATACACCCCCTCACCGTCACCTCTCCGCAGACCTTCCTGCTCTTGGACACAGGCCTCCGACGGGCGACTAGCGAACAGATCCGACGGGTTGCAACATCGAGCCAACAGGGTGATTTCACCGGCTTGATGGAACAAGGCCGTTTGCACACCGATGATTTGATCGAAGGTCTCGCTACCGGCGACAACGAACAGATCTTCGAGGCCGTCCAGGACCTGGGGCATGTACTGCAAAATCTGGGCGTAGAACCTGCAGCCGCAGCCCCTCTTCGAGAACGGGCTACGGCCGCCGGTCTAGCTCTAAAAGTCACCGGCGCTGGCGGTGGCGGGTTCCTTCTCGCCTATAGCCCCATGGTGGACGACCTGAAGGAATTTGCAGAATCGTTCCCGCTCCAAAAGCGGATTCTCTTCACGGTTCCCGCACAGACTTCTGCCACAATACGAGTACGTTCCCATGGTTGATCAGAGCATAGTGGGACAACACCTCGAATCCGTGGGGCGCGCTACGGCTACGGCCAACTTCGCCTTGTCCAAATACTGGGGAAAACAGACCGGCGGTGTTCAACAACCGGCCGTACCCAGCATCTCTGTGGGCATCCAGGGACTGACCGCCGAAGCCGAAGTTCGTCTGAACTATGGAACGAATCAAGAACACGAGATTCGGATCGCTGGTAACCCGGCCAACGAAAAGACCTGCCGTCGTATCGAAACACTCCTGGACGCAGTCTTCGCCCATTCGGGTCGTAAGGCGCAGGCCATCATTCGCTCCGACACACGATTTCCCATCGCAGCCGGGCTGGCAAGCAGCGCTGCCGGTATGGCAGCTGTCGCTGGAGCAGCATGGATCGCTGCGGGACTCGACCCAGGAGACCGATCGGCGATCGCGGACTGTGCTCGGCTGGGTTCTGGTTCGGCCTGTCGCTCCGTCCATGATGGCTATGTGGCCTGGGAGCCTACCGATGACGGTAGCATTATTCGTCAGGTAGCGTCGGCAGACCATTGGCCTCTGGAACTCTGTCTCGTCCGCCTGGATGACCGCCCCAAAAAGGTCTCTTCCGCCGACGGTATGCTCCACTGTATGGAGACCTCCCCGGTATGGTCGAGCTGGGTAGAGCGGGCCTTTCTGGACGCCGTCGAGATTGAACAGGCGATCCTCGACAAGGACCTGGAAAAACTCGCCGATCTGGTTGAGGCAAACTGCCTGCTCATGCATGCCACAACCCTCACAGCCAGACCTCCCATCTTCTATATGCAGGGACGGACTCTACAAGTGATGGAGACCGTTACATCCCTGCGACGTGATGGTCTGCCATGCTTCTTCACGGTCGACGCGGGTCCCAACGTAAAAGTATTTACGGCGCCCGGGACGGCCCAGACGATCAAGACCGCTCTCGAAGATATGGCCCCTATCGACGTCTATGCCATCGGTGGTGGATTAACCGCCGAGGAGAGTTCCATCTGATGGGTGTGGTCGAAGTACCAGGAAAACTTTTTCTCGGCGGAGAATATGCAGTGCTCCAGCCGAACTGTACTGCGTTGGTCCTGGCCATCGATCGAACCTTGATGGTCCATTGTGAAGAGGCCGCCACCGATCGAATCGAAATCCCGCGTTGGGAACTAGACCTACGAGATATGACAGCCCCCATCACGGAAGCGATGCTCCCAAGGGAGCGTTTCGTTCGCTCGCTCTTTCACGCGACTCGGGAGTTGGTAGGGGCCCCTCCTACGGTTCATCTGGTAGCCGAGCCCCATAAACGCGATCTGCTTAGGCGCGATCTCGGACTGGGTACAAGCTCCGCTCTCAGCGTAGTTTTTGCGCAGGCATTTCTCCCCCGGGAAGCTCCGGATTCCACAGCTGTTCTCGACCTTGCGCTGCGAGCGCATCATACGGTCCAGGGCGGCCGAGGGAGCGGAGCCGACGTGGCGACCGCATGGGCTGGTTCCAGCATCGTATTCCGACAATTGGGTCCCAACCGCCTTCCCCTGGTGGAAGCCATTCCAACCCCCACTCGTCTACCACTACGGATCCTGTTCACTGGTAAAAGCCAACGAACCGCCGAAGCTGTACAACGTTTCCTCGATCTTCAGACGACGGCACCACGCTATCTACAGAGCTTTCTGGGGCGTTCCGAGACCATCGTCGACAGTATTCGGAAAGGACTGCGCGGCCAGACCAATCGACTGGTCCGCGAGATCGACCACGCCTATGAGAACCTGACACAGCTGGCCACACGACTACACCAGCAAGACCCGATTCCCCCGCTCTTTCGTACAGCCATACGAATGACCAATAGCGCCGTAAAGCCCAGTGGAGCCCTCGGTGGTGACTGCCTACTTGCCGTAAGCGAATCGAACCGAACCCTCCCGCAGCTGGAGAATGTAGCGCAGGCGTCCGGTTACGAAATCCTCGAATTCAACCCTCTTTTTCGGACATGACGATAATGAATAAAGAAATGCGTGAGCGCATCTGGTCGGTACAGGAGCGGTGGTTTGATAACCTCCTGACCGAGACCCCGATTCAGGGCAGCGCAGATCTAACGGCGGCCGTTCGTCATCAGGTTCTGAGTGGAGGTAAGAGGATCCGGGCGGGTCTACCTCTGGCTGCTCTGGCCCATCGGAACGATCTTCGTATCGAGCCGAAAACCATCGACGATCTGGTGGCAACGAATGAGTCCGTCCAATCCGCCCTCTGGCTCGGTCTCGCCCTCGAATTGCTCCATTCCGGAACACTCGCCCACGACGATGTGATGGATGGTGACAAAGTGCGCCGCAACCAACCCACGGTATGGGTTCAGTTCGGAATTCCCCAAGCCATCAACAGTGGCGACATCCTATTCTACCTGGCCCAGGAATGCGTTCTTCGGGCCCCGGGTCCCCCGACCCAGACGGCCCTGGCGATCGCCGGGTTAAACCGCAGTATGCAGCTTGTCATCGCCGGCCAGGCCATTGAGATGGCCCTACGGCGAGACCAACGTCTACCTACCCGAGCCGACTATACGATCCTGGCACGAGGGAAGACCGGCGGGCTCTTTGGTCTGGGGCTGTACTTTGGGCTATTAAGCGCCCGCGTTGCCGAGGCAGAGTTGGAAAACATCTGGGAGCTGGGCCTCAAGCTCGGCCAATTATTTCAGGTGCAGGACGACATTCTCGATCTGGTAGGAGAAAAGGGGCGAGGTTCTCATAAGAACGATCTCCTTGAGGGGAAACCCTCCTGGCTGATCACGGAAGCGGCCCAGACTCTTTCGCCTACAGACGCTCAACAGCTGGGAGCTATCCTGTATAAGCCGCGAGAGGAAACAACCTCGCAGGATGTAGAGACCCTGGAACAGTTTCTGGAAGCTACCCAGTCTCTGGAACGAGGCCTCGAATTTATTCAGAACGCCCGCCAGGAGATCTCGGTATATGCCGAGGAACAGGCTCCAGATCTGGCCGACCTGGTGGCTCCCATCGTGGCGGACTTTCTACGCCCGATTGAGCACGTCCTGACTCCCTGATTCACCCAAGGGATTCCAGGGTCACCTCGCCACCAATTTGGGACTGAGGTATACTACGGTTTCACGCCAAACACCGGAGTATGCGGTGCATGTTGCGCGGTTCATGATCCTGATGCTTGTTGTTGCTGGCTGTGGTCAAAATTCAGTTGCGCCCACACCAACAGACACCAACACGGACGAAGGGGGACCTGCCGTCGATGCCCTACAAGATCAGGGCCTCGCCGTGGACAGCCCCATCGTAGATAGTGGGGCACTCCAGCCAGACGCCCCGCCAGAGGATACTGCGACCGATACCGTAGACGCCGTAGAAGAAGACACACCCTCTGGTGATACCGAAGCGGTAGAAACAATCGACGCTTCTTTTGTCGAACCCGATTCAGGACCGGAAGATACAGCCGACGCTGTCGAAGAATGCGCGCCTTGTGTTCCGTCCGCAGCTTCCGCCCAATTCTCCATGGAGCCTGATGCCTTCGCAGTGACGCCGAATCGTACACGGCACAATCCTTTGAAGGGCTTTATGACCTCGTATATCTGGGGCTCACCGGCGAACGATTTCCCCGATTCGATGGAATTCCTCTATCTACCGATGGCTGACGTCTGGGGACCCGATGGAGAAACCTTCAGTAGCGGGCTTGAGCCTCTCCTTGAGGCGGCCGCCTCCCGAGGCCATCATGTCGTATTACGGGTCTATATTGATTATCCCGCCAAGGCCTACGGTCTTCCCCCATACCTGACGGATGCGGTCAGCTGCCAGCCCTATACCGACCACGGTGGCGGTTGTTCTCCAGACTACGATCACCCATTACTGGTAGAAGCAATGGTCGGTCTCCTTACAGCCCTCGGAGCCCACTACGACGGAGATCCCAGGCTTGGTGCTCTACAGATCGGTTTGTTGGGGTACTGGGGCGAATGGCATACCCACCCCAACACGGACTCGTTTGCCTCCAATTATACCCAGACAGCCATACTAAACGCCGCGCATACGGCCTTCTCAATCACGCAGATTCAGGTCCGACGCCCCGCCGCCAACAGCCTGGATCTACGAATCGGCTTCCATGATGACTCCTTCGCCTTTAGCACTCTCGGCGATACCCCCTGGTTTTTCCTCCCCTCCCTGGTTTCCGCCGGCGGTGGCGAGCGATGGGAGGAGGTGATGATTGGAGGCGAGCTCCGGCCCGAACTACAGAGTATATGTTTTCAAGACGACTATACTCTCGGCACCAACGCCCAGGACATAACCCTCTGTATTGAACAGACCCATGCAAGCTACCTTTTAAACTATAAAGCGTTCAATGAAGCCGGTGTCGGTTACCAGGGAATCGAACGGTTACGCGCCGAAGAGGCGGCGATCCACATGGGCTATCAATTCGAATTGAACGCAGCGAGTCTCAAACTCTGGGGTCTTGATCACGACGACGAGACGGTAGAGGCAGAGGTTACCCTCACCCTCGCCCAATCCGGTGTGGCGCCTTTCTATTACGATCTCCACGCTGCAGTGCACGCCGAGGGATCCGGCCCAGTGGGTACAAGTACCGAAAACCTCAAGACCCTCCTGCCCGGAAGCACGAAAGACCTTACGTTCTCCCTCGGCCGTGTACCTCTCGCGGTGGTAAACAACCCCATGGAAGTGCATCTTACCGCCCCGATCTTACAACCGGGACAGCGTGTTCTGTTGGCGACGCACACCCCTGGTACCGAAGAAGACGGTCCGACCCACATCGGTTGGGAGCTGGGCTGTAATACAGCCGAAGAGACGCTTCCAATCGGCGCACAGTCTGGTGCAATGGAGCCAGGCTGCCCCTGTATCTGCGATGTAGATGGGGTCCTTCGAACCTGTGACGGTAGCGTATGTCCCTAGCTTGCGGACCTCTCTGCTAAGGCAACTGCGACAAAAAAAACATCCCCCCGCTGTCCATAGGGAGCCAGCGGGGGGATGTGGCCGTCCTATGAGACAGCGGGGGGAGGTCTGTATAAACCAGGAAGCCTGGTTTACTTCGAGTCCACCTGCGTCGCCGCCGGATGGGAGGCGATATCCGTGAGATAATCTAGAGCTGCAGTATCGCCCTGGAGCTGCCCACGGAAGAACGCTGTCAACGCGCCCATCGCGGTTTGACGGTTGTTGTCGATGTCGTTGCCGCTCACGCAGGCGCCGCACTCGAACCCACAACCTGCGGGATCGGCATCAAGGAAGTCCATATGACCCGCGTCGGTAGCAAGAATGTACCATGCGGGAGACTGCGTCATCTCATAGAACTGCACGTGATTCTGCCCCTCTGGGGCGCAAGCCGGTGACAACAGTCCACCGGACTCCTCGCCACGACCTGAACCGATGATGAGGCTCGCCATTCCGGCTGGAAGTGACTGGTCCAATGCGCTGATATCTCCAAAGGTGAAGATACCACCACCATCTACCGGATCCAGACCAGCAACGGCCACGCCGAGGTTGGGGTTATCCTGCAGGATAATCCAGGCCAGCTTGGCACCTCGAGAGTGACCAGCCAGACCAATCAGGCTGACATCAGGATCTACGCTTACGACGTTCTCCAGGTTGCCTGGAATCCAGTTCAATACGGAGTCCAACGTACCAGCCTCTTCCTCTGAGGAAGGCTTTCCGATGGGTAGGCCACCCGGTTGGTGCGTCTGGGGTGCAACCACAACAAAGCCATGGCTCGCCAGATGGTCGAGAGTCTCACTGTAGTAGCTATTGGCCATAAGGAAGCCGTGGGAGAAAACTACCACTGCATATGTACCAGCTTCTGTTGGAGCGAAGACCATCATATCGGTCGGGGCACCACTGGTTCCAGCAGAGAAGTTCATGGACTCGGTCGCGAGCGGACCAGCCTCGAAGGGGTTACCGTTCGACACAAAGAAGTCGCCCGTGTTTCCACTCTGGCCCGGGTTGGTTTCTCCGGTCTCTGGGTCGGTAATGTCCTCTTCGGGCTCAACCCATCCTTCGGGTGCGGAGAGAATGCCTACAGGATACGGACCGTTCTCATCGGCTACATAAAGGTAGACCGCGTTCTGATCGTAGCTGTTCACCAGGATTTCGGCCGAACCATTGTTGTTGACGTCCGAGAACACCATGCCACCGGTCATACCGAGATCTTGCTCGAGAATGTGAATCACGAACTCTTCATTCTCAAGTTGCTCGAAGAGGAAGACGCGAGGATCGCCGTCGCCTGCTACGATCAAGTCGTGGTCGGCGTCGCCATCCACATCACCCCATCCGAATACGCCAGGGGCCGCTTGTGGCGCCGTCATACTACCAGGAACAGAAACGATCTGATCGGTGAGAACGGTGCCAATCCAGGGCTGTGTGGGATCGGCGGGGATGCGGTAGGAGACAACAGAAGAGGGCCACGGATCGGGATTGCTCATGGTCGTATTGGTGTGATTGCTACCGATAGCGATCGGGGCGCCATCACCATAGAAATCGTCAATAATCGAGAGCTGAATCGTGGGACCCTGGTTGGTGTCGATGATATGACGGGTCCAGCTTCCGCTGGGGTTCGTGGCAGACGGGGCTACGACCTGCTCGTACCAGGTGTAGGAGGCGCCACCATCATGGAAGTACTCGCCAGACGCGATATCCATGTCTCCGTCTTGATCAATATCGTAGAGGACTGGGAGGCTTCCGAGACCCGCACCGATGGTACGAGGGGTCTTCTCGAAACGGTCGGCGCTTGTGTTGCCTTTGAACCACACTGCAGCAGCACGGTCAGCACCATCACCAAGGAAACCTTTCTTTTCTTCACCCACGGAGATCAGGTCTTTGATTCCATCACCATCCAGGTCCGTAAGGAGGGCCTTATGGTAGAAGAGAGTGCTACCGTTGGGTACGATGTCATGACGAATCCACTGGGATCCAGACTGTTCGAACCATGCAAGACCACCACAGGGGCTACCACCAGGGATGGCACTACATACGAAGAAGCCGTAGGGCACGAACGCATCCAGGTCGCCATCACCGTCCACGTCTTCCATGCTGATATCATTCGCCCAGACAATCTCATCGTCTAGAGACACGATGTCATAGGAGTTCCAATCTTCGACTGTTGCACCCTGGATGTACACAGAGACGATACTTTTCGGAAGGCTGAAACCGGTAACCTGTCCGAGCTTGGATACGATCAGGTCACCTTTACCGTCGCCATTGACGTCTTCCACCTTTCCGAAGGCCGGGCCCCAGGCATCAGAGTCAACAGTAATGCGCCGAAAGCGTAGACCGGTGTCCGATGGGGGAAGAATCACTTCCTCTTCCTCTTCTTCCTCGATCTCTACCTCGGGCTCGGTTGGGATCTCGTTGTTGTCTGCGAGAACTACCTGAATAGGACCAGCCGTGGGCACTTTCACTTCCACCACGGTCACCAGATCTTCTGGACCTTGCTGCATGGGGCTAAAGGGTTCTACATCAAGAACGACTGCGACGGTCCAGGTACCAGGATCCACTTGTGGAATCGTGGCCATTGCTGGAAATTGTACGCCCTGTATGTCCGTAAACTTCGAGGGAGGGCCCGCTGGAGGCCAGGATGTGAACAGAGTTACCAGAAGGTTTCCCTCTTGCTCACCATAGTAGTTAACCTCAACAGTCAGGTTGGACGGCTGGTCCACTTCCTGCTCTTGCGTAGGGTCAGTATTGTCTACTGGGGGAGGGTTCTGATTATCAAGCTGCTCTTGATTTTGATTGGCTTCTAGATCCGCAGTGTCGTTCGTATCCGCACAACCATACGTAATAACTAGAAGAATGCATGCAAGCATTTTCACAGTGTGGTGAAGTTTCACGGTAGCCTCCAGGGCAAATTAAAAGTTGGAAGTGCAGCTTTTAACTAATCCCAGGTGCACGAATCAAGTTTTTTTTTGTTCGATGCACGGAGAGGCGACCAAGATAGAAAAACAGTGATTTCCACTATTTATTTGTTTTTGCATCTTCTCGAATGAGAAGGGTCAGCACAGGTAGAAGCGCCCGACGGCGGAGAAGAACAACCAGCCTTTCACTAAGCCAGACAGCCGTCTCCGTGAGATCATTCATCTCTCCGTCGGAGAGCGGAGTAATCAAATCTCGAAACAGTTGTAGTTCGACTCGCACGAGCTCTTGCACCGCTTTATAATAGGGACCCATCGACGTATGGGGCAGAATCTCCTCGGAAATACCCTGTTCACGCGCGTGGCGTATGAACTCCAGGAAGGCCAGGTCGTTTCCTGCGTACACATCTTCCCCATCGACCGTATCTGCTGGTTCGATCAGCTCGTTTTCTTTGAACCAATCTACTTCATAGTCTGGATTCCCGGCCGCCAGGATCTCGGAACGGCGCATCGATGTGGTTGGTGCCATATCCCGCAACACTCGTACGATCGCAGTCGCGGCTGTCGCATCATCTGGCTCCGGCCTTTCCTGGGCGAGGATTTCACGAATCACATTCAGAGGAAGGTATTGGGTCCTCTGAAGCTCTTTGATGGCCTTGATCCGGGGTATCAGCCCCACATCGTAATACGCCATATTTGGACTGGTACGAAGAGCCGGAGGAGGAAGAAGCTTCTCACGGATATAATGCTTGATGGTCGGAGCGGGTACACCACTAAGACGTGACAACTCCGACATCTTGACGAGGTCACGCCCCGACTCGCCCTTCATGACTTTCTTGGCCATGCCAAACTCCTGATCCCCGGCTCCTGATATACAGAGAGAATTTGAACCACATCCGCCAACTTGGCAAGTCAGCTAGATCTTTGAAGAGATTTTTCTCGAATATTACCTGCTATTTTCGAGGCTACTTCGCCCTTTTTCTTTGCTTTCCTGGTGGTGGATTATTTCGAAGGCGCCTCGGCGCGGTAAAGCTACGAGAACGGGCGGCGGGTCGATAGGCTCCATCCCGGCCCGGCCCATTAAGATACGCACCGATGAGGCCTTTGGAGAGGACCGGTGTTGGTTTTGGCCCCGTCCACCCGGGCCTTTCTGGAGGGCGTCGAGACGTATATCGAATGGTGATCTCTGCACCTACCTTTAATCCAGATCGGGAGGCTTTGACCTCTTGTACCCGGGCCGTAGCCAAGACCTTCCAATCCCTACCCTTCTTGTCGACCGTGACCTTCAATACCTGCAGAATCAATTGTTCCGGCGCATTGTTCTGCGCCTGTTTTAGAAGTTTCGGGTTGATGACCGCTGCGGCATTGGAGGCAAAGAGGAGAGCCATAACCACGATGGTCGCTTTTAGTATTTTTCGTCGTATATGCATGGTCGCGTTGGTACCAATCGGAGCGAGGCAACAAGACTATTCATCATTCGCCGGTTTCAAAATCGTCATGCCAGGCGATCAAGCGAATGGTCGTCTCGTAGACATTGACCGGACTTTTGAAGAACGTCCGTAGGGCGTTACGGCTCATGATCACGGCACCACCTCGATGCATGGGATCACAAACGATAAAATCTTCAACCGTAGAGGCCGGGAATATGGCGATAAAGTGTGGCACGGCTCCAGGACTGGATGAACCATAGTCTGTGGAGAACTGGGCGCTCCAATCGTCTGTTATATGCCCGTATGCGATCGCCGAACCGTGGACTTGCAGGAAGGTTTCCAGGTCGTCCCAGGAATAGCCAAAAACAGGTGTACCTCCCCCATTAATGATCCCCTGGGGAATCGAAGGAGCGTCATCCATATGATCAAAATAGACGGTCCGAGTCTTGTCCTCGACGCAGAGGACTCCCCCCTCTTCATACATTGTCGCCCCCTCCTGGAGTGCTGAGGGGTCAATGTTCGGGTAGTCGGGAAACATCAAAGCTCGGGCATGATCGATAGCTATCTGGGCGTTGAGGTTGTCAGTGGTTACGCCGCGCTCCCGCATCACCATCGCGAGGCTGGCCGGTCCACAATTATTGGATGACTCGTCGGACTCCATTCCCGAATCGTTCCACCGAGCGTCGTAAATCTGGGTGAGGAAGAATCCATTGGCCCACTCGACATCCGCTCCCTGGGTCTGATCGGATTTGGGCGAGGCCGGGTTCTGACCATTCGCACCTGGCTCCCCATTCGCACAGGAAAGTGCCACGACTGCGATGCCGACGATGAGTAACCGATGAATCATTAGAATCCACACCTCCGGACCAGCGAAGGCCCTACGGAAACAGTATCTACGTCTCCGTGGCTCTGCAAGCACCTGGGCGCATCACTCACAGGCACACATATGGGCGGTGCTACTTCCGGCTGAGTAGGTGCAGGTCATGCCGGAGTAGTTGTTGTTTCGGTAGCGACATCGAATCGGTGCATCGCCCGTATAATCTACCCGCGGGCCATCTCCATCGGACACGCAGGGCAGGCCCGCGAAGAAGTTCGGACAGACCGCATCCTCCGGCGAGCAGCTGTCTTCGATGTAGTTTATCGAGACAAGATTGATACACGTCTTGCCCCGTTCGCCACAGGCCGACTGACAGTTCTGCCCCTTATTGGCCAGGTACCAGGTGTAGCCGTTCAGCTCTACGCTGTCGTTAACAAGCAACGTACAATCCGCCTCACAACCGTCGCCCGAAACCGTATTCCCATCGTCACATTCCTCATTTATCGCGCTGACGACCCCATCACCACAGACGTTAATGGTGCATGTCGGTGTACAGTCCTCGGTACCATCGCATGCCTCCACGCCCTCGTAGACATAGCCATCACCACAAACGTTCGGAAGACAATGTTCCGTACAGCTATCGTTGCTTTCCGTGTTTCCGTCGTCACAGGTCTCCGACCCTTCCACGACACCATCGCCACAAACAACCGAAGGATCTTCACAGGCACACATATGGGCAGTGCTACTTCCGGCTGAGTAGGTGCAGGTCATGCCGGAGTAGTTATTGTTTCGGTAGCGACATCGAATCGGTGTATCGCCGTCATAATCCACGCGTGGACCATCTCCGTCGGTTACGCAGGGCAGTCCCTCGAAGAAGTTTGGACACACCGCGTCCTCCGGCGAGCAGCTGTCTTCGATATAGTTCATCGAGACCAGATCGATGCACGTCATGCCCCGGTCGCCACAGGCCGACTGACAGTTCTGCCCCTTATTGGCCAGGTACCAGGTGTAGCCGTTCAAAATAACGGTGGGCTCTGTGGGGAGAGTGCAATCCCCCTCGCATCCATCACCATTTTCCAGATTACCGTCATCACATTCTTCTCCGAGATCGACGTCTCCATTGCCGCAGAGGCATCCATTATTGCCCGTGATATCCACCACGGTTCCAATTAGCCCCGGCCCGAGGGCCGCGACCAGATCATCCACGGAGGTCTGACATAGGAGCGCGTTATTATGTATGGCCAGATCTCCGTTGACCGTGGTCAGGGACGAAAAATCGATACTGTTTAAAGAGGTGTTGGTGCTGATGGTAAGATCACCCTCGACCAGCGTCAGGCTCAACAGGTTCATGCTGCCAAGTACGGCGTTGCCCGTGACCGTTAGATTGTTATCCACGGCGATGAGATCCGACAGACCGCTAATATTGATCAACGCGGCGTTATTTTCGATTCTTAGGTCCACTACTGTGGTCATATTCAACAAGCCGTCCAGATGGACCAAAGCCGCGTTGTTGACGATCGTCAGGTCATGGTCCAACGAAGATAGCTGTAGCAGGCCATCCACCCGGATCAGAGCATCGTTATCTTGGATGAGCACGAAACCACCCACTGACGTCAGATTCGACAAGACGTCGATATTGGGGAGGGCATCATTGTTCTTGAGCTCCAACCCACCGCCCAGAGTCTGGAGGTTCGATACGCCGATGCTGGTCAATACGGTATTGTCACTGACATCCAGCTTCCCCTCTACCTGATTCAGGTTAGACAAACCGTCCATATTGACCAGGTTATCGTTATCGAGGAAGGCCACATCTCCCCCCACAGAAGTAAGGGCTGAGAGACCATTCACATTTCCCAGGGCATCGTTACGCATGATGTTCAGATTCCCCCCTACCGTTGTCAGACTTGAGAGGCCGTCCACGTTGGTGAGGGATGCGTTCTCCTCGAGCACGAGTTCTCCACTCAAGGAAGTGAGAGCCGACAGTCCGTCCAGGTTGGTGAGAGAGGGATTGGCATGAATGGAAACCCCCAAAGTCCCCTCCACCGTTGCCAGGCTCGACAGACCATCTACATTGGTCAGCCCACCATTATTACCGATGTGTAGATGCACGACCGAAGTCAGGCTCGACAGACCGTCCACATGGGTCAATACCGGATTGTCACCAAGATATAGCTCCCCTTCCACCGTTGTCAGACTCGACAGACCGTCCAGCTCGGTCAGGGCTGTATTATCCCGGATTTTCAGGAAGCCGACCACGGTGTTCAGGCTTGATAACGCAGAAAGCCCGGTAAGGTTCGGACCGGAAACGATATCCAGGTCTCCAACGATCACCGTGCAACCATCGTAGACGGCCAGACCAGCCTCGTCCGTAACCGTGCCGCCGACACATGGGTTCCCTTGGCAGTTACCCGCCCCATCACAGGCATCGTTCGCGGTGCCAGCGTCCGCGTCGTCACAGGCGGTGCCCAGGGCCGCGTAGCTGGGATCACACCCCTCTCCGTCCTGGGTATAGCTCACGCAGGTCGAGGCGTCGGGACAGGTGTACGAAGTACCCGCACATCCCCCTTCTCCATTGCATTGATCCAGGTTGGTGGTC
>PBVT01000011.1 GCA_002728755.1 Myxococcales bacterium | reverse complement strand
CATTGGCAGGCGGACTTGATGCTCCAATGGCAAGGAGCGGGTGTTCGTGCCATAGCGGCTCCTCGTTGGGGGCGTTCTGGTGGTCAGGTTTCGGCGGTAGGTAGACTGAACAGTGGTCGTCTCAAACCCTTTGAAGTGACCGCAGAGCCGAAGAAATGTCCCGCCATCGCGCGGCTACCGCGCGGGAATCTCGACAAGATAATGGCCAGCAATCTGGGCAGTATGATGTGTCGTGTAAATGGCGGACGACTCAATGTCTATATGATGCCGGCTGCGGACACCTCATTTAACGAAATCATTCAGATTATGTTGGCGGTACATCCCACTCGGCGTTGTTGGGGAAAGTCTTCTCTGTCGCGCAGTGTAATGACGGGCCCCGGCCCTACGGGAAGGGCAGGTCCAGTGGACTGCAATCAAGTCCTGCCCGTGCGAGGTGTTCCCGAGCGACTTCGATCTGACGCCAAACGTTTATTAGAGCTTGGAACCCCCTGATCCCAAGAGGATCCGTTTTGAAGGAGAACGAATCATGCGATTTGCTATGTATGGATTGATGAGTGCGGTCATGATGAGTCTGGTTGCTTGTGGAGGGGCGACTGTAGTGAACGCTCCGGCACCGACCGTCGAGGAGGCACCTACGGATCCCCTGGGAGACTTTCGTGGTGACCGAGTCAAACTAAACGAATGGTTTGAATTACGTGCAAATCCCAAAGGACTCGAAGAGGCCGGGATCATCGTCACTCTTGTGGGCGTACAGTGGACGGAGATCGAGGGGCGGAATGGTAAGACCCGCCGAGAGGGAACCGCAACGGTGCTGGTGGAGAAGGGCGACGAATCAAGTCGGGTGTTTCTTGGTCAAGATGAACGCCGTAAACGATTTGGTCATTGGCTTGAGATTCGCAATGTGGGCGAAACCTATGAAGAGAAGAAAGGGCTCTGGTTCTCTTTCGTAGAGATCGTGGTCCGTTCTGGAGAGTGATGACCCGATTAGTCGTCGGTGATCAGTACAGCTCGAACCGGTGACGCATCACAGCCCATCAGAGGGAGCGGTAGTGCGATCAATGTGTAGATGCCGGGCTCGATCTCTGTGAGAACGACCCCTTCGAGGATCGCCATATCTCTGGCGGCGATCGCGTTATGGCTCTCCAGGATCTTGTCATGAAATGGATCCACCGATGGAGTATCGAGCCCTATCAAGCGAACCCCTTGTTCGTAGGCCAGGGCGATCAGCTCTGGAGAGAGGCTGTTGAAGTCCTCGTTAAACGCGTTCGGATCGGGGAATGATCCCGTTTTGAACAGGAGCCGAGGCTGTGTCAGTCGAGTGCGCACATCTTGTGGCATGATCCGAGCGCCGGGTTGTACGTCCACCTCTACGATTTGGCAGGGGCCATAATAGAAGGAGAGATCCCGCGCGCCGATCCCACTACCATCTTTGACATAATGGTTGGGGCCGTCGGTATGCGCACCCAGATGTACGGTCGTGTGGATCGTGCTTAGGGTCAGGTTATCACCGCCCGCCATATCCAATAAGACTTCACGCCGAAACGGACTGTCGCCCGGCCACACACCGATCTTCTCCGTAATTGGAGGTGATATGTCGAGGATTCTTGGGCTCATGATGGTTTAGCCACCAGGTAGGGCGACGACCTTGAACTCAACTGCGATCGGCGTGGGTAACGCTCGGATTGCGAGGGTCGTTCGTGTGGGTTGGATAGAACCAAAGGTTTCGTTATAGACCTTATTATAGCCGGCAAAATCACGGTCCATGTCTACCAGGAAGGCGGTTATATCGACGACCTGGTCGAGGGAAGAGCCACTCGCTTCCAGAATAACCCGGATGTTTTCGATTACGGCTTTGGTTTGCGCCTCTATATCGTACTCCCTGGGATCACCGTTTTCATCGCGAATCGGTCCCCCGGGAATATCGTTGGTCTTCGGTTGCCGAGGTCCGACTCCCGAGAGGTATAAGAGATCACCAACGCGTCGCGCATGGGGATAGGAGCCGACGGGTTTGGGGGCCGCGTCGGTCTGTATCGTAGGGGAGCTCGTGTGCACGGTGGGTTCGGCTGGGAGCGTGTCCTCTGGCTCGAGTTGGGTTTTGGAACCACTGTCCACCACGTTACGATCGCCAGAGAAGCTCTCCACATCATCCTCATCGAACTCTTTATTGCCAAAGCCACTCGGCGTAGGAGTCAGGGAGATCACCGCCCCACCTGTACCGTATAGCGGGGCATAGGCGTGGACACAGCCGTCGTAGTTGTTGTTCTGGCCCATTACGGCCGACATCCACCACATGGGCTTGAAGTTCACGACCTTCTTTACCCGGATCTGACGGTGCACCTCGCGCGACAACTGCGCGACATCTTCTAGACGCCCCTGGCCGAGGAATTCGAGAAGTTTCTGGTTCCACTCCTCATCCTTGGGCGAATGGATCGCGTCGTCGGCGGGGTCGATAAACTCGGTGAACAGGCGGTTCGACAGAGTCATGACGGTCACGATCGCTGTTTTCTTTCCGTGGCGTTCGATCGCGTCTCGCGCTGCTTTTCCAAATACGACGCTCTCTGCTCGGTCCGCATAGACGTTGCTTGAAACGATACAGGCGGGGATCGTGTTATCTGGGTTGAGAAGTTTCAGCGCGACAACAGAGCCCGTATCGATGGGGAAGCCGTGGTAATCCACGGTTCGAGCGTGGAGACCTCGTTCCGTCGAGCATTCCTGCAGAGTCTGGGCGAAGTCCGTGTCCATTTTGAATTTGTATGGGATAGAACCGAGATCGTGGAATACATCGTCCACATGTACCCATTCTGGTTCGGCTCGGGCCTGAATCTGATGGCCGATGACGCTGGGCCACATCGTACTATAGACGAGAATCAGCTCGGCCCCGCACTCGATCAATTCTTGGCGAGCGGCCTCGAAACCATCGCGGAGTTTTTGCCAGCCTTCATTTTGCTCGGGCGCAAGAAGAGGGTGGGGGATCCCTGGTACAAGGAGACCTTTTACGATTGTACTCATTGTGGAGATCCTCCTTCTTCGCTGTCTGGATACCAGCCAAAGATGGCGTTTCCTGTACCAATCACGGTTCCATATGCGTAGAACTCGGGTTCAAACCGGGGGTAATCAAGAGCCGAGAGAAGCCAGGTGAAGCTTCCAGCGTCCGACTCCGATACAGCCTGCTCGATAAATTCGGGCATGATGTCGACGACCTCCTGGGTTTTGCCCGAACGGAGCATCTCGATTACCCGCATATCCCAAAGATACTGGTGGTGGTTGTAGATATGCTCATGGCTCATATCTTCGGGTACGGACGCTTCCGTGGTGAAGTGTCGGTGTGAAAGAGAGTTGCTTGCCAGTAGAAGTACCCGCTTGCCACTCTTTTCGATGGCTTCTCGTGTGATCCGGCCGAGCTCTCGCGCCTGCTCCTGCATGACTTCTACGCTGTAATAGGAAGTCGAGCGGTTGGAGGAGATGCCGACGATCGGTTTATCCCAGGATGGGTTCGAGAGGTGGCAGGAAACAATTGTTCCATAGTCGACCCGAAAATCCGGGTTCTCCATCATCTTGACCACAAGCCCGTTGTCGGCCGCCTCATCATGCATCATGCGTGCAAGATCTACGTCGACATCCATCTCGTAATGAAAGCGAAAGAGGTTCGGGAAGACAGGGTCGACCGATAGGGATTTGAAATGCGGTACGCCCAGAAAATGGGTGCCGACATAGGTTTGCCAGTGCGGTGATAGGACTACGATCGTGTCGAATTCGATGTCGGCCAGGTCCCGGCGGAGCTTCTCATACCCCCAGCGAAGCTGTTCCCAGCCACACTCCGCGCTAGGCTCATTTTGGGGTGGGTTTTCTGCATACACCAGATGCGGAGGGTGCGGCGCCAGTGCCGCGGCTACAATTCGTCCTTTCTCGCTCATCAATTGTCTCCCAGGTAGACACAGATGTTCTGTGCTTCACTAAAGAACTCCAACGACCAGGTTCCTCCCTCTCGTCCTACGCCACTGTCTTTGACGCCACCAAAGGGGACGCGAAGATCGCGGTGTAGCCAGGTGTTCACCCAGACCATGCCCGTATCCAACCGAGCGCTTACCTTATGGGCGGTGTCGAGGTTTCCGGTCCATACCGAGGCGCTCAGACCATATCGAACCGTGTTGGCAATTCGCACGGCGTCGTCTGCGTTGGAGAAACGTTGAATCGTTACCAATGGCCCGAAGACTTCCTCTTGTGTGATTCGGCAGGTTTCGTCCACATCGGTGATCACGGTGGGTTCAAAGAAGGCGCCATCCGCGAACGGTCCGTTGAGTGTTGGGCGTTTTCCTCCCGCAACGACGGTCCCACCTTCTTCCCTGGCAACAGCAACATATTGTTCTACTTTGTCACGGTGCGCCTGCGAGATCACCGCTCCAATATTGGTGGACGCAGCCGTTGGATCCCCGACCGTGAGTCCCTTCGCCTGATTGGTAAACCGCTCTACAAAGGCGTCGTAGATTCCCTCCTGGACCAGAATGCGTGAACCACAGAGACAGATTTGTCCCTGGTTGGCGAAGGCCGCGCGGAGGGCTCCGCTAACCGCCTTGTCCAGATCACAATCATCAAAAACCAGCGTAGCGTTTTTTCCACCGAGCTCCAGGCTCAATTTCTTGAAGTGTGGCGCGGCAGACGCAGCCACATGGGCTCCTGTGGTGGTGCCGCCTGTAAAGGAAACACCGCGAATCGCAGGGTGGCCCACGATCGCCTGGCCGGCTTCTTGTCCCAGGCCATGAACCAGATTAAACACGCCCGCGGGGACACCGGCCTCATGGATAACTTCCGCCAATAGAGTGGCGGTCGTGGGGGTGAGCTCACTGGGCTTGGCGATAATGGTATTACCCATGGCCAGAGCAGGAGCTGTCTTCCAGGTCAGGAGGTAGAGCGGAAGGTTCCAGGGGGTAATAAGTCCCACGATTCCGACGGGCTTTCGAACCGTATAGTTGATGGCGTCTGGCATGCTATGGCAGCCGGTTTCGTCATGTCGTATAGCACCCGCGAAGAAGCGGAAGTTTGCGATGGCCCGGGGAATATCGACGCTCTTGGCGAGGGCAACAGGTTTGCCTGTGTCTCGAGATTCGGCCTGTGCGAACTCTTCCAGACGAGCTTCAATGGTATTGGCGATGGTCTCCAGGTATCCGGCACGTTCGGCCGCCGTGGAGGTTCTCCATGGGCCCTTTAAGGCTTTTCGGGCCGCGGCTACTGCGTTATCAATATCGACCGCACCGCTTCGCGGGATCGTGGAGATACAGGTATTTGTCGCCGGGCAGATATTGTCCAGGGTCTTTCCTGCGGATGCCGCCTGTTTTTGTCCGCCGATCCAATTGGTTAGTGTCGCGCTCAAGGTCGACCTCCCGGTGGTTCGTCCCGGTGGGTTTTCCAGTCGTAATACCAGCGGTCCTGGTCAGGATCCCATTCATCCCAGGTGGGAACGTCGTCGAGACGGTCTACGTAGGGTGGGGGTACGACGCCCGGTACGACAAAGGCTTTTTGCCGGTGTAAGGGGTAGGGGTTACGCAATTCGAAACCCAGGACTCCAAGGATCGAACGCGCTACGTACCATGTGGCCTGATCATTCCATCCGTGTGCGATCTTGATCACAACACCAAGCCCGTTGGGAAAGTCGGGGTGTAGGATGCCGAGTCCGAGAAGACCGTCTGCCCCTTCCTTTGCAATGACCTGTCCGTTACCCGATTTGAGGATAGTACTGTCCAGTCGGTTGAAGCCGCCCACGAGATCTGGATTACGAATCATTGCCTCCCAGATCCAATCCTTATCTTTCTCCATGGCGAGTCCCGCGAACAGCTTGGCGAGCTCGGAGACTGTATTGGAGACCGTAGGTAGACCGCACCCATCCTTGGATACGCGCAATGGCTCCCAATCTTCACCCAGGTAGGAGCGAATCACGGCCAGAAAGTCCTGGAAGAACTCATGCTGGGGGAGGGTGTAACCGGCCCGGTTCCAACCTCGAATATGGCAGCCACGAAGGATCGCCGCGTGCTCACCGGAACAGCAATGGTACCAGCGGCGTGCTCTACGAACCTGGCGGCCGAATTGAATGAGGGGTACGTCGAGTGGAGTCTGCATAAGACCCCATTCCGATTCTGTAAGAATCGATTGAGCGGCTCGGATATGTTCGGTGTCACCATTATGGCTGGCGAGTGAGACGGCTTTCTGTTCCCAGGTCAACACATCGGCAAGATCGTCGGCGAAGACCTTCATGGTAATGGGCTTCATCATGCTACGCCCATAACAGAGAACGTTACCCCCGAAGGAATGAACGATCGAGTCTCCACTGGCCCAGGCTACGGCCCCATGAATGGTGTTCTCGCTTACGCCGTTTCGGCGGTAGTCCACCAGAGGCTCCCACTCGACGTCCCGGCCGGTAGCAATACCTGGAACCTTGGAGCCAAGGGGGCTCTCTGGGTATATCGTGCTCCCAGGTCGGGTTCCCGAAACGGAAGATGGTCCCTTTAGTTTGGTCATTTCTGTAACCGTTCTCGAACCATAGGCTCGACCTTGGTTTTGAAGGTGGTCATATTCTCAATGACGCGGGCGCTATCATGATTGAAGAAGTCGAACCATAGCATAAGCCGGTCGTCGGGATGGAAGCGTTCTACGATCTGGTCGGCAACCTCAGAGGCATTCCCTATGATGGCGTTATTGGCAGCCTTCTTTACCTTCTCCGTGTCTAATGTCCCCTCAAGAGCGGTCCAATACGCTGATAGGGCCTTTTCCGCTTCTTGATGGGCGCGGCTCGAACGTTCACTAGCGCTACACCCCTCTTGTTCGTTCACGAAGACCATGACCGTGCGGGGCATATAACTTCGATGCCATGGGCCACCATCTGGATGGTAGGCGTTTCGCATGCGCTCATGTGTGGCTTCGATGACATCGGCCCGTGTTATAGACAGATTGAAGACCTGAACCGGAAGAAGCTCGTTTACGACCTCCTGTTGGCGTGGATCGTGGCTGCCAATTACCAGTTGCAGAAGGTCCCGGCGCCATTCCTGCGGGATGATCTTCAGTTGTTCAAAATTCCATTGGTTGGGGATCGTGATCTCGTCTGCAGTACTCTCTGCCGCGGTCTGTACACGTTGCCAGTCTTCATCACTTCGGAAATCTCCGCGTGAAAAGCTTCGCGATGGGATGTCGCCGCTGGACAGGGTCTGCCCCTTTAGTAGGCGCAAAAAGATCTCGGCGGCTTCACTGAACACCTTATTCTTGAAGACCCGTCCTGCAGCGATCTCTGCGGGGGTACGGGGAACCACACCTGTCGCTCGGTTCATGAAGTCGAAACGCCCGGCAGCGAATCCTACATGAATACGTCGTTTTTCTTCGGGGTTGAGTCCGTGAAGTCCGCAGAAGGCGGCGACGCGCTCGGCGTGGGTAACAGGGCCACCCATGCAGAGTATGTTCATGATGGCAGAACCAACTTCGATTCGATGGGTACGCTGATAGACTTGATGTGCGAGCTGTAGAAAGTCGACGTTTAGCCCGACTTCTCCCTTCCAATGCGGGATGACCGGCTGCCGATTGGTTTTCTGAATTTCACTGGATAGATGGGATTCAGCAATCCATCCAACATCGTATCCGAGGGCATCCGCTGCCTCTACCTGCTCGAAGAAATTACCGAACATCTCCGACTCGGACGGCATGAATCCGTCCACAGGTGTTTGGCTGATGGAGAAGAATATATTGTATTGCATGGCGGGCCTCTCCTTCCGTAGAGCCGCAGTGAGGTCTTTCCATAACGCATCGTAACGGCCAGCTGCAAGCCCAGAAACACGGGCTGTAATAAATGATACCTGCCTTCCCAGGAACCCATTGACCGTACGCGGGGTACTCCTGTACGGTCTCTTCCGTTTTTAGAGCGAGGAACAACCGTGTCGGTCACCTACAACCGCTATCTGCAGGTCGACGAGCTTTTGGAGCTTCAAAAGCCCCTATCCGACGGGCCGGAGCACGACGAGATGTTGTTTATCGTCATTCATCAGGTCTACGAGCTATGGTTCAAGCAGGTGCTTCACGAGATGAATGGCCTGCAGGAAAAGATCGATGCAGATGATGTATATGGCTCGCTGCACAGCTTGAAACGGATCCTCACGATCTTTAAGACGCTTGTTGGCCAGGTCGATATTCTAGAGACAATGACTCCGTTGTCGTTTTTGTCCTTCCGTGCTCGACTGGATAAGGCCAGCGGTTTTCAGAGTGCACAGTTCCGCGAACTGGAGTTCCTTCTGGGTCATCGCGATTCGTCCAAGTTGAAAAACTATGAGGAGGGCAGTGCGTGGCGGGAACGCCTGGAAGCGGGCCTGCGTAATCCTTCCATCTATGATTCGTTTATCAGCTATCTCGGACGGTTGGGATATACGATCCCAGACGAGGTTTTGGACCGTGACAAAAGTCAGGTGGCTGTCCCGTCCAAAGGACTGCAGAAGATTCTCATCGATGTTTACAAAAACCGACCGGGTGTAGCGCAGATCTGTGAACGGATGGTGGATCTGGATGAAGGCCTTCAGGAATGGCGGTACCGTCATGTGAAGATGGTCGAACGAACGATCGGAACAAAGATCGGTACCGGTGGCTCAGATGGTGCAGAGTATCTTCGACGGACTCTATTCCGTTCGGTTTTCCCCGATCTATGGGCGATACGGGCCGCATTATAAGGCATCCGGCTCGAGTAAAAGCGGGCACAGGCGTTCGTTTAGAAAGGGTTTCCACAAAGTCGGCGAACCATGGTAAAATCTACGTGGGCATAGAGGACGTAGACTTCTGGTCTCAGTGATGGGATTAGCTGGAATGATTTGTGTTTGGTGTGAAAAAGCGCAGCCTGTGCATCAAGGTGTTTCGTTAGAAGATCTGTTTTTCTGTTCGCGCACCTGTATGGGCGAATACAAAATTGAGAATGACGCAGAGTCCCTTGATGTAGACGGCTCGGACGCGATGGAACCCACGGGCACTGGGGGTAACGCTGACGCCGACGTAGACAAATTACTGGAGCGTTGGAAACGCTTCATTGCGACCTATCTGCCCCGAGGTAGTGACGAGGTGTTGTTGAAACAGGAAGTACAACAATGGCGCCGCTCGTTCCCGGCCCATGAATGTGCTCATCTGTACCCGGGGTACGCGGCATGGAGTTTTGCCCAGGCGATTGTTGAGGAGAATAAGGCTACTTCGGATACCTTAATCTCCATCTATCAGAACACCGGTGTTATCTACCATGAGCGCTTTCGTAGGGCGGTCCAATTCCTCCGTATGTACGATAACGAAGGCGTTTTCTTTAAAGATCTCCGATTCCATCCCCGGATTATAGAAGCCGGTCTTGGTCCGCAGATGGCGGAGATCTTGAATCGAAAGCTTGGTAAGGGGGTGTCTTTCCGACCCGGTGCCAGTGGTTCCGAATTAGAGGTTATTGCCGCGGAGCCGCCCCGACTCGGCCGTTTTGCAAAACCAGCCCAGAATTATGTGAAATCCCTGACCCGGATCCTTGAAAAAACCAACGAGATTATCCTGAAATATCGAAAACCGGCGTATGGCCAGGTAATGCAGGAAGTGGCCGCTGCCTTACGTATTCGTTTGTTTGAAGCCCGTTGGCTCGTTGGGCGTCAGAAATTCCAGGAGTTACTTCAATTACGCGATGGCTCTATGCTTCCCGATGGGTATGGGGGGGAAGGTTATGAAGCAGACGATTGGGAACAATCTCTGGCAGAAGTGAATTCAAGCCAACTCCAATGGATCGCCTGTCTGGCCGTGGGTGGTATGTTTATTGGGCTCGGGAGTGGGCTTAGCCTGGGATATGCTGTGCTTATGGTTCTAGGGTTACTGCTCATCGGGGCGATTGTCGGTAAGCAGATCGCATTGGCCCGCGTGGGATGGACTGGTGAGGATTATGCGAAATTCATCCAATTGGATCGTCGGCGTAAAGACTTGAAGGCGGCACAGGCTCTACGACAGGAAAAGATGGTAGATCACGAGGAGGTGGCTGAGGTCGATCCTGACGATGAATTGTCCGATATCGAATTGGCGAAGAAGGCGTTTGAGGATCTACGGTCTGCTTTTAAGGCGCAGGAAGATCTCGAGGGCGCGCAGAGCGCTGTACAACGAAGAGCTGCCGCCAAACGGATCATATCGGAGGCGGGTACTGGTGACATCTCGGCCATGGTCCGAGAGAACCTGTTGGAGACTGGAGCGGAAGAAATCGACCAGGCGAATAGTGCCTAATTGCCCTGATAGATTCGAATCGATACACCGAGATTCGCGAGAGCTTCCTGGAAATCTGGAAACGAGATAGCTGAGGTGTCTGCGTGTTGGATAAGGCTGGCACCCCGAGCGATGGATGCCGCAATTGTGAAGGCCATCACCAGCCGGTGATCTTTATGTGGATTGGGTTCGGCGGATCGAAGACTATCGGTTCCTTCGATTATATAACCATCGCTCGCTTCGTTCGCTTTTACACCGAAGTCTCGTAAGCCCTGTACGACCGATTTAATGCGGTCGCTTTCCTTGTATCGTAGTTCTTTTGCGCCGTGTACCGCGCTCGTTCCATCGGCAAGAGACATGGCTACAGCGAGGATCGGCAATTCGTCGATGAGGCCTGGTATCTCATCCGGCGTAATCTCAGTGGCGTTGAGTTTGGAGCCTTGAACTCGGATATCACCAACCTGCTCCCCCGATTGTGTGCGTGCGTTTCGAACTTCGATCTGCGCACCCATTCGCTCGAGGACTCTTAGAAATCCAGCTCGAGTTGGGCTAAGGAGGATATTCTCAATAAACAAGTCGCTACCCGGTTGTAAGACGGCGAGTACGGCAAAAAACGCCGCCGACGAGGGATCACCTGGAATCCGAAGATTCAATGGTCGGTAAGCATGGAACGGACCGGTAACCTCGGCATACCCCGGCCCAAATCGGATCGGAGCACCCATCTCGCGTAGCATGCGTTCACTATGATCCCGTGATTGACCCGGTTCCGTGACGCGTGTCACTCCAGTGGCGCCGAGTCCAGCCAATAAAACGGCGGTTTTAACCTGTGCGCTGGCGACATCCAGGCGGACGGTAGCACCGGTTAGATCTGCCATATACGTGCGGAGGGGCAGGGTGCCATCACGGCCTTCTGCGCGTACGCGGGCTCCCAGTTCTCGTAAAGGCTTTGCGACCCGGTCCATGGGCCGAATTGATAAGGAGGCATCACCGACGATCATCCCTTCTTGTTGTTGACCGGCTAGAAGCCCAGCAAGGATTCGGGCTGTGGTGCCACTATTAAGGCAGTCGAAGACCCGTACGAGCGGTTGTAGCCGGCCCGAGCCGGGGCTTTGCAATACGAGCTGTCCGTTGGGCTGTGGAAGAAGATTCACCCCGAGAGATTCCACCATTGCAAGGGTTGTGAGATTGTCGATCCCGGTTGGGAAATTATGGAGGGTCGTGTCCCCCTTCGCCAGGACACTGAAGAGTGCTCCCCTATGGGCAATAGATTTGTCTCCAGGCATACGTATATGGCCTGTGACGGGCTGTTGATTACCGACGATACGAAATTTCACGAGGGATCACCCTGGCCAAGGTGCAGACCAATGGACTGCACTTCGTGATGGAACTCCTGGATTGTTGTCGCATCCCGGGATTCTATGGCTGTTTGAAGCTGACGAAGCTCCTCAATCATAGTTTCTAGAATAGTGCCGATGTTATGGGCGTTATCGGTATTGGATTCAGGGGATGCGATGGTGCCGGCGATATCTCGGAGGTGCCGCGTAAATGGCGCGTTGATTCGGCGAAGCTCTCCCAGATCCGGGTATAGGCGGTCTAGAGTTTTCAAGTAGGCAGCGGCTAAAAGGCGGGGCCCGTCCCGCAGACCCGATACCATGATGTCGTGCTCATGGGCGAGGCATTGGAAGACGGAAAAGCCCAGTGCTTTCCAGAAATCCTGTGCACGTTCCAGAGCCTCGGGCCGGGTGGCCATACTTGGTGTGAAGATGATTGTGGGTTCGATTCCTTGCGCCGCTCCATTGGAGCCGCCCCGGTCGATGATGCTTACCGAAAGATAATGAAGCGTTAAGGGAATGACATCGTCGGCGAACTCGGTCACCGCTTCTTTATTGGCCGAGAAATCCATGACCAGTGTTCCTGGCTGTGCTTCCTGTGCTACTCGATGGAGCCAGTCCCGGGTTGCTTCTGGGCTGTCGTCGATCAGGATCAAATCGACTCCAGCGAAGTCATCGCTCACAGAGGGGAAACCAGTGAGTACACCGCTCTCCTGTGCAATGCCTGCGACCCAGGTGGCGGACGGGCCTGAACCCGCGATGCGAACACCGTTGAGGACCGGGGGGGATGCGCTCATTTCTCGACCTCCAAAGCCGCGCGGACTTCTTCGAGCACATAGGTGTTCTGTTCCGGGGTACCAATGGTCACGCGGATTGCGTCTGGGAAGCCGTAGGATGCTAGGTCTCGGACGAGAATTCCTTTGTCAGATAGGCTGGCTGTTATCGTTTTGCCTGGCACACCGAGCTGTACGAGAAGAAAGTTTGCGCCGCTATCGGGTACCTGAAGCCCGAGATTGATGAACTCTGTGCGGAGCCGAATACGTTCCGTATGGTTGGTCTGTACAGTCTCTTTGAGGTGCCCCACATCTTCCAGAGCGGCCTGCGCCACGGACAGCGCCAATCGATTGAGGTTGAAAGGCTGACGAGTCTGGTCCATGGCCTGGATAATGCTGGGATTCGACATGGCGTATCCGATCCGGATCCCCGCTAGTCCAAACGCCTTCGAGAACGTGCGCAGAACCACTAGGTTATCATATCGTTCGAGTAGTTTCTGGGCGGGACTGAAATCTGGATGTGGCTCTGCGTATTCGCCATAGGCTTCATCGACGACGACCATGGTCCCTGGCCCAACCTCGTCCAAAACCTCCAGTAGTGCTTTTTCCGAAAGGACTTCCCCGGTGGGGTTATGAGGGGTGGTGAGGAACAGGAACGCAGCACCCTCTTTTCGACAGGCTTCCAGCAATGCCATGCGGTCTTGTTGCATGCCGTTCAGTGCGACCTCCACGCACAAAACACCGTTAGAGCGAAGGAAGTGGCGATACATGCTGAAGGACGAGCGCGATATAACGCCCACAGCTCCTGGTGGCTGGTGAATACGTGTTAACACATCAATGGCCTCGTTGGAGCCATTACCTATAAAGAACTGGTTCTTCTTCAGCCCATGATGGTTCGCGAGGGCTTCGTGTAGATCTCTATGTTGTACCTCAGGGTAGCGATGTAGTTCGGAGAGAAGTTGGGACACGGTGTCTTTCGCCTGCGGAGATGGCCCAACAGCGTGCTCATTCGAACTCAACTTTGTTATCTCGGTGACACCGGACTTTTTTCTCGCGGAAGCAATGGTCTGACCCGCAGCATACGGAGATAATGTGCGAATACCGGTGGGGGTATGGGGAATACGCTGCCCACGGTAGGCGTGCGCAATATTGGTTCGGATGGCAGCTTCCAGCTGGCGAATCTGACCAGGGTGGAGTTGTAGGTTGTTATTGGTAACCCATTCGACCCATAAGTCTAGTATGGCTGTACTGAGTTCCTGTGGATCCGATGGGACCGTATGTTCATTCATGTTTTGCGCCATTTTTATGTGTCGTCCCAACGTTGTTTTCTAGCGTCGGTGTCCTGGTCGACTTGTTGTTGGAGAGCGTCACTATTCGCAGTCTTCAGGGCTGTAAGGAGCCCCCAATACTGTTCGATGAGACCCGGCATATATTCGTGATCAATGAACCAGGTCGGTGTCTTATAACTGAAATTAAGCACATCGTCGGGGAATCCATGCGCTTGTAAAACTGCACGTGTCTGCCTCGCTATCTCCTCCAACACGGTCATAAGAGGAACGTTCAATAGGAGGGTCTTGGGGACGGGGTTGGGAATTTCCAGATCCAATTGTAGCCAGAGTGTCTCGTCTTCGAGCTTGGCCATGATCGCATCGGCGTGGATGGTTGCCACTGACTTGAGCTCCTGTTTCATGGCTCGGAGTTTGTCGTCATCCAGATGTGATGCTCCGTCTCCAGATGCTACAAAACACCGTTTCCCCTCTCGCAAGGGGAAAGCGCTCAGGTCGTTCTGCAATACGTTTCGTATTCGATCAATCGTCTCCGACAGACGTTCTCGAATCTGTTTTATCTGCGTATTGATTTCATGATTCGTAGTATCCATGACTGTAACCATAAATATTGGGTCGGCTCGTGAAGGAGCAAGGGCGACCGTGGTTCCATCCGTACATTATTGCCATGTTAGAAACAGCTGCATATCAAATGGCAACGGAACAGCCAATCCAACATGAGTTTTGAGGTTTCGAATGGATCACAACCCGGCTTAAGATCGAACGAATCTTGTCATGACTATTTGTTTCCGATAGATGGCTGGCATGGGTTTCGAATCATGGTCCGTTAGGAATTGGTTTGTGTTTGCGCTCGTCGGGGTGCTCATCGCGTTGGTGATGGTGCCTGCCGAAAGGGCACATGCGGATGACTCTGAGATTCGTCAGGGCCCGAGTTTTTATGTGGATCTGAATCTCCGAGTCTTTCCGTCTGGAGCGGTTCGAGTGATCCAGACCTACACGGTTATGAAGGATCGGCCAGCACCGCATTCGATGTCTTTATGGATACGAAGCACAACCAGGGATGGATTCCTCTACCGAGGTCTTGGGCTCCAGGGGATAAAGGTCTACTCTGGAATGGACACCAACCCGTTGGCTTTCACAGCGACGGACACGACCAATGGTACACGTGTGGATATTCCAGACGTTCTCATACAGCTTCGCGAATCGGATTTTCGCAGTATAGCCGTTGAATATGTCTTAGAGCGTGGCTTTCAGGGAGTAGAGTTTCAGGGTACGTTTTTTGAGATGGATACACTGCCCGGCCCGGTTTTTGGCGTCCGTGTTGCGATAGAGGACGACAAAGGAAAAGGGGAGCTGTTTCAGGCGGGTATTTCGTCCGTCATGATCGTTGATGCTACGGGCCAGAAGCATCGAATGGGGAAAGAAGAAGATGCGGAATTCTACGCATTTGAGCGTCATGGCCAGAATTTCGGCACGCAGATCCAGCTCCATATCAAGAGCGTGTTAGCCACCCGGTCTTTGGGGGGAGGAGGTCTCCCCATTTTCGACCTTGTTGGGTTTGTCTTGCCCAATCTATGGCTCCTTGTGCCGGCGGCCTTTTTACTATTTCTGCTCATCACAGCGTTCATCTATAGCCGCGCGCGGATGGAGCAAATGGGGTCCGTAGAACCGTTGGCAAAAGCTCCGGCTGGCCTGGACGCTTCTTCTGCGGCTGCCATTACCTATGGTGGTGTATCAAGGAGGCTATATTCTGCGACGTTATTATCTCTTGCACATCAGGAGAGGGTCTTAATTGAACAAGACGATACAAGCGGGGCGCTAACGGGGCTTTTGATTCGAAAGAGTGCTCCTCTTGCGGAGGAATCAAAGGCTGCAGAGCGGGTTTTGTTTGACCGTATTCTCTTTACTCGTAGCGAGACGGAATCGCTGGCCCGGGTTCATAGAAAACTACGTCGTAACTTTCTCGGGGTGAAACTACGCTGGGACCTCAGAGAGAATTTCTCCCGTCGCCGACCCGTGCTTCGATCCTCGTTTTCGGAGTGGTGGCTGTGGCCGAAAACCTATCAAATCATGATGGTGATCCTCGTACTGGGTGGTGCAGGTTTACTCTTAGCCGCGAGTGGGATTGGCGTCGCTTCTATCGCAAAACCCGAATGGTGGATTACGTGGCCCGTAATGATGGTCTCGTTTATCCTGTTCCTGGTATCGGCCCGGTGGGGAAGAAACACTTTCGAACAACATGAGATGCCGTTCTTACAATTCTTGGCGTTCTTAGATCGGAATCCAGATAAGCTCGCGAGCATCTCGGGTGACACCCGTGCCTTTTCCGTTTTGCTCCCCTTCGGGGTAGCGACGGGCACCGAGCGTCAGGTCATCGATGCCTATTGTAGCGGTCAGACGAGAGTCAAACTTCCGAGTTGGCTCTATATCAAGGAAAACAGTTTGGAGACCGTCCATGTAAACGCCTTTCGGGACCGTCTGGCACGTATTATGGATGCACTTGTTCGAGCCTTCTGAGCCTTGACCAGAAATCGGTTTCCATGGTATTCCCGGCGACGCGTGAAGGGGTAGTTGAGGGGCGCAAGATATCCTCCAGATGGTTGCAAAATGAACAACGAAGAAATCTGGCAGCTCGTGCGTAATGTACCAGCCCTGGCGGGACTGAGTGACGTCGAATGCCGTGAATTTGTCGGGCAGGGACGTGTCATCGAGGCCGACAAGGGAAACGTGATCCTGAATGAGGGGAGAACGGGACTGGGCATCTTCCTTGTTCTAAACGGTATGCTGACGGTACGCCGGCAAATCATGGGTCAGTTCCCTGTATTCGCAAATCTCTATCAGAACGATATCTTTGGTGAGATTGGTCTACTTACCGGGCGTCCGGCAGGTGCTACCATTGTAGCGGCAACGGAATGCACCCTTCTTCTATTGCCGACCGCTGTGGTACAGCGGAATCTAAGTAATGGAGACTCCGCCACCTTCAAATTGATGCGTCACGTGGTGACAACGATTCAAAAACGTACCCTTGTAATGATTGATCGCATGGGCGATGTATACGGCCATCCGAAAAAACACCTACCTCTTTTTGAGCGCATGTACACTGGGGCCCGAAAGGGTTGATTGAACAAAAGCAATGCCGAAACCATCCAATATAGACCCGGAAGATATCTTCTCCTCGATACAGGAGTTGGCCGATCTTGGTGCCAGGGAGCGAAATGTGCTCGCTGCGGTCTGTGATGTGGTTGAGTATGGTGAGGGAGAGAAGATCATAGAGCAGGGGAGCCGCCCGAGGATGCTTCCCTATCTGGCGACCGGCACGGTGGAACTGATTTTTGAATTGAACGATCAGGAGATCCCACTCGCTACGGTCTCCGGTCCCTCTCTATTGGGCTTTCTCTGGATTCTCGACACGAGTGTTCATTGCCCAGTGACGTTCCGGGTCATAGAAGACAGTGTTTGCCTTAATATACGAAACGATGACTTCGAGAACCTCTATGATTCGGGAAGCTCCTTATCGTATCCGGTGCTGGCCCTATTATATCGTGAGGCGGCGCGAAATTTCTGTTTCTATAACGACGCATTCCGGCGTTTATACCAGGAACCAGAGATCACCTATGTGAAGCTGGTGAAGCTGGCCACCTGAGGTCATAGAAACCGACGTTTTGTCCAGGTCGCCAGGATGCGAAACAGCAGGCTGGCTGCAACGACCTCGTTTACTACTGTGCCGGCTACGGGGATAGTCTCAACGACATCAGCGCCTACGAGGGTCCCCCCGGGTGCTCCGATGGTCTGGTCGATAATTGTGCAGGCCTGGTGCCAACGCAGTCCTCCCGGAACGGGCGTGCCAGTCCCGGGTACAATGGTCGGGTCAAGACCGTCGACATCAATGGTCAAATAAACGGGGCCACGGATCGCGGTCAGTGTCTCCATCAGTATCGGCCAGTCGGCATCGATACTATGGGCGGGGAATACCCGAATCGCATCTGGATATTGCCGGGCGTAGTCCAATTCGGAGGGGTCGGCGCTCCGTATTCCGATCTGAATGAGCTCATGGCCCATTTCATGGATGCGCCGCATGGGACAGGCGTGCGAATGACGGGAGCCTTCATAGGTCTCTCGCAGGTCGAGATGGGCATCGATTTGAACCACGGTTCCAGGCTGAGAGAGTCGCGCGTTTACCAAAGGTGGAGTGATACTGTGGTTTCCTCCGATGCCTAGGAGCAGAACCTCCGGGTGGATGCTTGATGTGGCGGCCTCGATCCGTTCCATATACCTCTCGGTGGAATCCTGTGCAGCAGGCACCAGAGGCTGCAAGGTCTTTTGAGCAATATGCCGAAAGGGTTCAATTCCGGTCTCAAACTCCAGGGTCTCCAGTTCTACAGATGCCCGTAGGATAGCTTCGGGCGCCAGGGCTGCACCCTTGAGATAGGATGAGGTACTGTCGAAAGGGAGCGGGAGGAACACCACATCTGGGTTCTCGCTCTGTTGTTGTGAGAGAAACAAAGTCGGGGTTCCACCGTTGGTATCAGTTGCAATGGGCATGATGCCGTGGTAGCCGGCTCTAGGCAACATGAAGATATTGCGACATATTTCCAGTCCCGAAGGGCGGCGTGTTTTGCGTTTTGCCGCAGTCGGGTTTGCAGGCGTTTTCGTAAATATGTTCTGCTTCTGGCTCGCCTATGAGTATCTCTTTGAAGAGCAGGCGGCACTGTATCGGGATGTTAACGCGGCCTTGTTCGGGATAGTCGTTTCGATCTTCACCAATTTTCTTCTGAATGATCGTTGGACGTGGGGTGATCGTAAAAAAGGCCGTGCTGTTCTGTGGTTCTGGCGGTTGGCGAAGTATTACGCGGTCGCTGGCGTCGGTGCGTCTTTGCAGCTCATAACCCTGGTGGTACTACTGACCTTGGCCTTAGATGAACGTGCCTTTTGGGAGGTCGTATTTGCCAACCTGGTGGGGATAGGCTTTGCCACTATCTCGAATTATCTGCTGATGCACTTCTGGTCGTTTCGCAATGCGAGTGCGAAATCGGATTAGCTACAGCGGATACGAGCAGACGTGGAACCCACAGCTTCCTTTACGTGATTACGAATTATCTCGTGGGAAGCGCTGAGTGACTCGTCGAGATCGCGATCGGCCGTTTCCGCTCCGTCCATGGCTTCTTGGTTCTCAAAAATTTCGACCAGCCCATAGAGTTTGTCGTAATCGAGAGACTGTAGTGCACAGAACTGGTTCCGGCCCGGTGCATTCTCTACCCAGTTGGTGATCGCTTCTTTCAGGTTGGAAGCGTCGTCGGTGTCAGCCCATAATTGGGTGATCCGCAGTACGTTTTCGGAAATGGGAAGCTCCAATTCACCGGCAATCGGCGTTCCCTGGAAGACCTCAAAAGGGGTGCCGGGTTCGATACAGGTGTTCCGCTCGGGCTGATAGGAGCTGGCGAAATGATAGCCCTCCATCGACGCGTCTTGTCCATGCTCATTTGCATGAGGCAATACGATCATCTCCGTGAAGTTGTTATGGTTTTCCGCATCTACGAAGAGCACAAAAGAAAACCCGGGGATCTCCGGTGGCTCCTTGGCAGCCTGACCCCCGATACTCATGAAACTACTATATTCGGTATTGCTGATACTGTAGTTGCTGATGATGATGCGTTTGGACAAAACCAATCCTCCAACAAATCGTCGCGGCAAAGACGGCTTTGGTATATCAGATCGTACGGAGAAGTCGACCAGCTATATACGCTTTATCCTATTTTTCTTAGGTCGGCTTATTGTTCGAGAGCTCCCAGGCGTTCACCCATACGGATATCTTGTCCGTCCGAGGCGATACTCTGGAACGATGCCTGGTGCAGTACCACGGCGGTAGAGCCCATATGAAAGATGCCGACTTCCTGGCCTCGGGCCACTGGGATGGGCTTCGCAAAGGTCATGATATGGGGACCACCCGCCTTCTTCTGGTTGGTCACAAAGTCGGTGAAGGAGAGACTCATCTGTCCGACAAAGGACGCTCCCACCATGACCACAGCGCCGACTCCCTGCGGGGTGTTGAACTCAAGGCTAATGCGTTCATTTCGACAGAACAAATCGGGTACACGGTAACGCGCGGTATCGTTTACGGGGTAGAGTCGTCCGGGCCAATATCGAGCCGCAGTGATGGTACCGTTCCATGGAGAATGTACCCGATGGTAATTCTTTGGTGCCAGATAGACGGTATAATGTGTTCCACCGTTCAGTTGTTGGGCCAACTCCTCATTTCCCAGGAGCGTGTTGGTCGAATAGCGGACATCTTTGACCTGGAAGAGTCCCTGATCGGTGATGGTCTCAAAACAACTCAGGCGACCATCCGCGCAAGCGATAAGGGACGGTTCCTCTGTATCGATCGGTCGAACTCCCTCCCGTAGTGCGCGGGTAAAGAAGTCATCCATTGTCTTATAGTCGGAGACGGGACGTGCATATTCCGACATGTCGATTTCATAATGGGCGATATATCGTCGAATCAGACTCTGGAGTACGGGTTTGGGCAGGCGGGCGTGTGTGAGCCGGCCATAGATGCGGCTCAAAACAGGCCAGGACAGAGCGTCCAGGGCTACCTTTGTCGGTGTTGCCATTACCGTTCGTTCCTTTTTTTACTACTCAGTGGGAGAAACGACATTGGTAGCACGGGTTCCTACGAACGAGGCTACAAACCGCCAGGCATCATTCTCTCCGTCGTTGTCCAGGTCCAGGTTGGGGGTTACCTGGGCGATCTCCAGGAATTTCCCAAAGTTGATGGATGGGCCCATCAACCCAGACGCTTCGAGACAATCGGCCACATGGGTGGACAGTACACCCGTCAGCTTTCCATTGGTGAGACTTGTCACATCGGCGTTGATTGTCGCCTCCATGAGAATCTGTTCCACCCGGATTCCTTCCACATCCGCGCATTCTTCGCTGTCGGTGACAGAGACATTGGCCGAATGAATCAATACATACGACTCGTCGGTGCTCTCAAGCTGGCAGCCATCCATCTGCATGGGGAATTCCGACGCATTTCCGTCTTCGAAATAGTATTCGGAACCTTCGCCCGTATAGGCTTCTTCGCTGGAGAGGTTACCGTCGGCATCTCGCGCGAAGGCCCCACCTCCCAGGAAGGTGATGGTCTTGGCTTCGTCGTCATGACTCCCCAGCACGAAGACCAGGTTCAATAGATCGTTTTCGATGTCTGCTACCCAGAGAGCGTTGAGAAGATCCTTAATCACACCGTCGTCATCGGTCGGTTCGGACACCTCAAATGTGGTGAACCGAAAGGACAGGTCGATAAAGTCAGAGGGAAGGGCATCTTCTTTACAGCTTGGTGGAGCCTGGCTGTCCTCGGTTGCGACGTCATCTACGCTGGAATCATTCGAGATGTCCTGTGTCGTAGTCGTGTCGGTCGGTACGGTCGGTTCCGTCGATGTACAGGCGAGGGCCAGGAAACATGCGAAAAGAAGGATAGAAGAGAGAGCTTTCATTGGTTTGCCTTGGGGCTGGAGGCTTAGAGTGCGAGGTTGTCTATGGAGGTCAATGTACGTAGGGCGTCAAAGCGTTCGATGATTGTATCTCGTTGCGCGGCTTGTAGGCCTGTTAGAGAGAAGTCTTCCACCGCGAAGCTAGCCATAACGGTACCGACCGCTGCGGCTCGCCGTAGATTTGCGGTTCGGGTATCCCGTGTCTCTGCCAGATACCCCATGAAACCCCCCGCGAAACTGTCGCCGGCCCCTGTGGGATCCTGTACAGACTCGAGAGGGAAGGCCGGGCAATAGAAGATGTCCTGGTTGGAGAACATGATGGCGCCGTGCTCGCCTCGTTTGATGACGACCGTGTCTGGTCCCATAGCTTGGAGATCTCTGGCCGCTTTTCGCACGTTTCGATGGCCCGTTAGGAGTTCGGACTCTTCATCGTTGATAAAGACTGCATCGACCCGTCGAAGCGCCTTGTGCAGGGCATCACGATTACCGTTGATCCAGAAGTCCATGGTGTCGAGTCCAATGAAGGAAGCTCCGCGTACCTGCTCTAGAACGGCGAGCTGAAGCTCAGGCGCGATATTTGCGAGGAATAGATAGGGCGTATCGATATACGTGTCCGGAATATGAGGGCGGAAATCAGCGAACACTCCCAGCTCCGTCACAAGGCTTGTACGAGACATCATGTTGTCGTCGTATCGTCCATGCCAGAAGAAGGTGTCTCCTGGTTCGTGTTGCAATCCGGTCAAGTCTACACCCGCATCTCGAAGAAGCGCTTCGTGTGCAGGATCGAAGTCGTCACCAACGACGGCGACCACACCCGGGTTACAGAAATAGGACGCGGCGACACTGAAAAAGCTGCCGGATCCACCCAGGATACGCTCGGCCGTAGTCGTAGGGGTTTCGACCGTGTCATAGGCTACGGAACCAACAACCAGAAGATCGGTATTCGATGTGCTCATATTGCTCCCTCAGCTCGCAGAGATGCGCTGTAACAACAGGCCTAGTTTTTCTTTACCCTCGTCACTCAGATGCCCTGGATGTGTCATCACCGCGCCGTCCAGTGCTCGTTGGCAGCCACAGTCCGACGTTGGATCAAGAGTCTGGAGGGCACGTGATAAGACTCGTTGGGCATTTCGAACATTTCTACGAACCGTCTGAACAACGGCTTCTGCAGACACGTCCTCTTCGGCTTCATGCCAACAGTCGTAGTCCGTCACGAGCGCCAACGTGGCGTAACAGATCTCTGCTTCCCGTGCTAAGCGCGCTTCCGTGAGGTTGGTCATGCCGATGACAGATGCGCCGAAAGAGCGATACATATTGGATTCGGCGCGTGTCGAGAACTGGGGACCTTCCATACAGACGTAGGTTCCACCATCTTGAATAATCAAATCTTCGGCCTGAGCACACTGCACGAGCAGCTTCTGCTGTGCTGTACATACCGGATCGGCGAGACTCACATGGGCTACACAGCCATCTCCAAAGAAGGAGTCTTCACGGTGCCGGGTGCGGTCTATGAATTGGTCTACGGCCACCATATGTCCGGGGGGTAAACCCTCTTTCAAGGAACCAACGGCGCTCACTGCCAGAATTCGACGCACACCAAGTTGCTTCATCGCGTAGATGTTGGCTCGATAGGGCACATGGCTCGGATCGACGCGATGGCCTTGTCCGTGCCGCGCGATAAAGACGACTCGTCGTCCATTCCACGTCCCCTCAATCGGGGCATCACTCGGATTACCAAAGGGGGTCTCTACAGAATGGGTCTGCAGATCTTCGATGTCAGGAATGTCATAGAGTCCGGAACCCCCCAGGATCCCAATAGCTGGTTTGTCGTACATCATAACCTCAATAGATGATTTACTCGGAGTGGCGGTTCGGAGATATCCTGATCAGAGCTGTTCGCTCATCAGATCGAGGACTTGTTGATAGCGTCGGGTGCGAAGAAGATCGTCTTTATTCTGGGCCGGGCGGATTCCCCAGTTTTCACCATCGAAGACGGCAAAGTATTGGATCGATAATCCGCGAACGAAGCTCCAGTTCTGGTCACGGGACCAGGTGCAGAGGGCCTCATAGTTTTCGAAGCGGGTTCGTTCGAAATTGCCGCAATGGGGGCAGAACACAATGGGGTCATCTTCCAGGGTGTAAAAGGCATTGCCGCAGATGTAACAGGACATATCCAGGAGATTGTCTACAGCTTCCCCACGTGGGCCGAAATACTGTCCGCCTTCGTATCGAAGTTCAAAGTTCTGGGTCCGCCCTATCGCGGTGAGTTCAATCCCTCGGATCATCATGCTTCTCGGTGTTTAATGCTCTTCCACACGTTGTTTGAATCGTTTTAGCATGGCCGGTAGCGAGGCGGCTGTGAGGGAGCTTTGCAGACTTGCCGGAACAAAGCCCCGAACCACGATGTCCAATGTGTATTCGGCTCGAGTTCGGCCATCCGACAGCTCTTCTAGTTCCCAGGAGCCAGTGTTGGTTTTTAACATTCCACCCTTGGAGGTTAAATGCCATCGCAGCTCTTTATGTGGGACACCGGTCAACGCCAGCTCATAGGTAAGCTTTTTTACGACCCGAATTGTCTGTTTCACCTGCCAGTTGTCGTCTCCGAGGCTCTGGGATTCGACGGCTTCGACCTCTGGAAGAAAGTCGGGATACTCGTCGAACAGGGTGATGACTTCATAGACGCGCTCTGGTGATGCATCGATGACGATGGATTCCTTGACTGCTGTCATAGCGCAGAACTCCGCGAATTTGGTTCCGAGAGCGATTACCAGATGGTTGGTAGCGGGGCAAGCTCCAACTGCCGAGTGGCCCGGTTTCTGGACCCGATCAGCTGTCCTTTGGGGGGGAGCCTTTCGTCGTCTTTGGATTGGAAGGAGGAGCAGAGCTCTCCTCGTCTAAGGGGAATAGAGGTATTCCGTTTACGAAGTCCCGTTCGTCCATCCAATAGGCTATGGGGTCGGTTCGGGCGCCCGGCCTCTTCTGCGGGTCGACCTCGACTGGTGTCTGGCGCACCTCGAGTGGGGCGGGTCCTTCCTCGCTCGGGGTAGTCGGGTGACTCCAGCTAAAGTCTCCGTCGGACGGTATGGTGGTAACCACCGCAACGACCAGCCAGATGACACCGATGAGTCCGACGATCCAGCTGGTGTTGAAGAGAGCGAGTACCGTCGCCAGGGCGGCTCCACCAAGAACACCACGGTTGAATCGAAGCTCTTCCATGCTCATAGAGTCGAACCTCTGGTCTGTGAAACGAGCTGCGACGATGCCAACTCCACCACAATGCCAGGTTTTGAAATGTCGGCATCGGCTACAGCGGTCTCGGCTGGTTGTGGCCAGCAGGATGATCAATAGCATCATATACGCGGGTTGAACCCACCAGCCGATCGTATACATAGACCAGAGGGACCATCCGGCGAATAGGCACCCTCCATATACGGTCCACACACGAAAGAATACGGGGTGTAGCCACCATTCGAACAGGCGGCTCCGCAGTGAGCCCTGCTTGGGACCATTTCCCGTCGTCATCGTGGACTACGCCGAACTATTGGATAGGAGCTTCGTAATTGTCGATGATTTTGAAGCCATCAATCGGACCGATTACAGGTCTGGCTTCGATGATCGGCCAATCGATCTCAGCAGCTTCCCACATCTGAAGGGGTAACATTTCCGGGCCCGTAATCTCCAGGAGCAGGGCGGTGAAAACGTAGACACGGATTGTAGGTATCGAGAGACCAAATGCGTTGTCATCGAAGTAATGTACTCCCACGCGGTATATGACGTCTTCTGGCTCCGCCAGATTGAGGTTCTCGGGTCCCGCTCCATCGGTGTCATCACGATCCAGACCAGGATTGTCATCTACATTGGGGTCGATGCTGGCCCAATCTGGGTAGCGGTTGAACCAGGCACAATCGTAAATGGGATCAAACCAGGGATCGGGCACTCCATCGAAGTCCTTATCGGGTCCACCACCTGCGTATGGGTGGATGAAGTGAAGATCCATATCCGATCCGGCAGCAGGGCCTTCGTCGGATTGTATGAAATCGTTGGGTGTGTCCCACAACAACTCCACGTGGATCGCCTCGTCGGGAATAACCGTTACAAGGTATTCTGCTGTCTCACAGCTAATCGTATTGTCCTGGTCGTAGACGTCCAGATAGAACCGGTAATTCCCCGCCACATTGGTAGTAAATGTGGGGTTGGGCCATGTGGGAGACGGGATAAAGACAGATTCGCTACCCACGGGCTGAAGGACTTCCCAGTAGAATTCTACGACTTCACCTGCAGGAGCATACGAGTTGTTGCTCTTCAGATGGAGTACGGTTTGGGGAATGACCTGGTCGCCCTCCAGCACGTCAATTATGGCCGTTGGGCAAAGCTCCGTGACGCCAAATCCCTGGAGGTCCAGGCTGATCTCTTCCTCGAAGGAGTTGTTCTCTACTACAAGGGTACCCGTATCGTAGAGGAACGCACCGGTTATTTCATCGATGGGGTTCTCTTCGTCGGGAATGTATTGAACGTAGAAGGTCTCGGAACCGTTGACATCAATCAATAAGGGGTTGTCTGCATCGGGAGATGTGCCCGTTGAGAGCTCCGAGAAATCAAAGGCGAAGTCCGGGCTGGCGCCTTCGAGCATCGAGATACCGGAAACCGAGACCTCTGCATTGCCACAGTTACTCAGGATTACAGGCAGCTGTGCGATATGACCAATGAGTCGTCCGTTGAAATTGATTTCATTCTTCGGAGTGATCTCCAGGCAAGGCATGTTGGTATTTCCGCTGATGAAGATCTCCTTACCGGATGGAAGTGTAGGATCGTTTGTCATGATGACCATTCGACCCGTCGCTTCTTCTCGCCCGAGGGGAGCGAATTCGACATTCACCTGTGTGGATTCACCGTTAGGTATTGTGATGGGGGGATCAAAATCCAGCGTCTCATTCGAGGTCGCGGAAGCGTCACCTTTCGACACGCGGAAGGCTTCATGCCCCAGTACCAGGATTTGATGGATGCGCAGATCGATGGACCCCTTGTTCAGGAATGTGACGGTCTGGGACGTCACCTCGTCCTTTTTCACATCGTCGAAGAAGACCTCGGCGGGGATGACATCGAGTACAGGCTTACCTTCAAGAACATCGATGGCGATCTCTTTCACCGGGTTTAAGCGATCATTCGAGCGAATAATCAGGGTCGCGGTGCGGCTGAGTCCATCGTCGTAATGGGTGTAATGGAGCTCAAAGTTGAATTCACCGTTGGCCCCCGATGTCTCTACATTCACGGGGAGCCCGGCACCTAATAACTCGAGTTGGAATGCATCGCCGTTCTCGACCTCTGCGGGGCTCTGACCATCGTAGATGAGCTCGATACCGTCGATCACCAATGTGGCTTCACCCGTGTTGGTAATACGGATGTTCTCAGCGATGAGCTCTCCGCCCTCCAGAGCGATGAAGGTCAGCGAGTCGTTCGGCTCCGTTTCCATATTTGGCTTATCTTCGATCTTGAATGGATCGCCATCCCCTCCACAGCCGAAAATAAGTGTGGTGAAGAGAACGAGAAATGCGAATCCCGTGAAGTATGGAGCCCGAGTCTTGGTGATCATTGGTATGGGTTCTCCCGAAAAGCCAGCATACGCTTGCATTAATTATAGCAGCGGCATTCTAGATAACCCCTGATCCGCCGTCAACGATTTCACAGCTTCTTCCCACGAACCGGGTCGATACCCCTACAGCTGTGCGATTCGTATTATGTCAGAAATTAATCATTAATGCGCCGTTATTATCCTTGGGTAGGCCACTCGAGCCATCCCCTCCTGCGGTTAGCAGAAGTGTTGTAACGACGCCTCCGGTGACCACTGCGGCCGCTCCGGCCCAGAACCACCATTTCTTGAGAAGACCACCACTGGCCACCGGTTGGGCGGTGTTCCCTTTGGATGCGGGGACCGACAAAAGAAGATTCGCCAAACGTGATCCTGCACGGGGGCCAGCTCTTGAGCCAAAAACACCACGTGCGGTTCGCACACGCGAACCCGACACAAGATTAAATAAAGCGGCCTGTATTTCCGTTCCAGACGCGGCTTTATTTCCTCGGATCAGCACGACATATTCACTGAATATGATCCCTTTGAGATCGCGTGTTGTTCGAGCGCGGTCATCTGTGCTCATCAAATCAGCTCGCAAACCGTCGAGTAGACCCGCGAGGATATCACCCTTATTGGATGGCTCGAGCTCTATCGTTAGATTTGTTATGCGACTCTCTCGGACCGTTGCGCGCCGTTGCCCAACAGTACTCGACTGGTCGAGAACCCGTACCATATGGGTGCCTACGGGTAGATTGGGAACCGTTACCGGAGTCACTCCACGATATAGACCGTTGATATAGGCCATCGCCGGTAATCCGGATTCGGTGTCCACGCGGATGGTCCCGGTCGGCAGATTTCTGGCCCGATTGATCTCGTCGGTGACCACAGTGTTGAATTCATCACTGAAGCGGCCTTTGGCGTAAAATAGATTCGGAAATTGAACTACGAGCTGTTTTAAAAGGGCGCGGACATCCTGCTCTGTGGCTTCGATATCTTCTCCCTCTTCAAGACCCTGCCACTGACTGGCAGCCAGATAGAGCATACTGTCTTTGTATAATGTGGGAGATGGAAGATGCCCGTAGGAATCACTCAGGAACTGCACGGCAGTTTCCAGACTCTCAATAGCATCTTCAAAGTCGCCGGCTTTGAACGCTTTACGGCCCGTTTCAAAGGAGGTCTTCGCCGAGACCAGATTGGCGTAATGACGATCGTCGGCTCCAGCCTGTAACATCGCTTGTAGATCTTTATACTCCACATCGGGATGTTCCTGGAGGGCTTCTATGAGCAGGGCGACCGCGTCCAGAACTTCCGGGCTGGGCTCTGCCGACACATTTACGAGAGTCAGCACATAATACGATCGTGGGGCGCTCTGTGCCGTTGCACTGAACAAACCGAAGCATGTCACGAAGACCAGTGCGTAAAATCGATGTAGGGACTGAGTGCCGAGCATGATCTTTTTCGTTTGAAACTAAATTGAGTCTATCCCCGCACCGGCGGGTGGTCAAAGACGAAGGAGATTTTTTTCATGCAAGTTGTTCTGTGCCGGGGAACGTGGGATGGTGGGCTCGAATCTGCCGAGAGGGATGATGACAGATATAGGCTTGATATTGCCCTTTGAGGAGCATACCCCGGATCTCGATTCGACGGCCCGGGTGATGCCCAGCGCGACAGTTATCGGACAGGTCCGGATGGGGGAGTATTCTTGTCTCTGGTTTGGCGCTGTGGTGCGCGGAGATGTTCATTCGATCGAGATTGGAGATCGAACGAATATTCAAGATAACTCTGTGATTCATGTGACCGATGGCCAGTTTGGTACGAAATTGGGAGATGATGTTACGGTTGGGCACCGCGTCATGTTGCATGGCTGTACCGTTGGAAATGGTTCCCTCGTGGGTATGGGGAGTACGGTTCTGGATGGCGCAGTATTAGAGGATAATGTGTACCTTGGTGCCGGTAGTCTTGTAACCCCGGGTACCGTCTTGCCCTCTGGCATGCTTTGTTATGGTCGACCGGCGCGTCCCGTGCGCCCCCTTGACGAGAAACTCAAGGACTGGATGAAATATAGTAGTGCACATTATGTGGCGCTGATGCAGCGCTACGGCAAGATGGGTGTCTGGCCCACAGAAACCGATGTGCTCAAGTGAATTCCTCCGGTACCCGAATCTATGAATAGTCGGGTACACTTTGCAGCCCGGCCCTTGTTTTCTATCATAGCTGGATCCCTTCAACCGAACGTAGACACCATTCGAATATGCTGGCACGCACACATATAGCCGCCTTTCTCCTGGCGTTATTCGTTTCGGCTGTACTGACGCCTATCGTTCGCAGGTTGGCTCATAAGTATACGCTATATGATATGCCTGGGAGCCGTAAGATACATCTGCGGCCCATTCCCAGGCTCGGTGGTATTGCCATTGCGTTTGCGTTCTTCGCACCGGTGGCCGCACTTCTACTGTACCTGAACAAGCCCGGCCGACTTTTGTTGGTACACCAGCAACAGTTCATCTGGGCGCTTTTCGGTGGTGGTGGTGTGATTCTGGCCCTGGGGGTCTACGATGATATTCAGGGCGCGAACCACAGGCTGAAATTTTCTGTGCAGTTTCTCGTTGCGACGTTGGTCTTCCTGGTGGGCCTTCGTATCGAGCATCTGGGAATACCGGGAGCTGGACGTGTTGTCCTGGGCCCGCTGGCCTTTCCGATCACCGTGTTATGGATTGTGGGGGTGATCAACGCGGTAAATCTGATCGACGGGCTTGATGGCCTGGCGTCAGGGGTTAGCTTTTTTGCCGTTGTGACCCTCTTCATATCAGGGCTTCTAGATGGTCCTAACGGTGCACTGGTGTGTCTAATTACAGCTTGTATGGCTGGGGCGATTGTAGGATTTTTGTTCTACAACTTTAACCCCGCGACCATCTTCATGGGGGATTCCGGCAGTATGTTTGTCGGTTTTGTGCTGGCAACCATGAGTATCGCGGCGGCCTCGAAAGGAACGACACTGGTCGCACTGGCGGTTCCCTTACTGGCTTTGGGTTTGCCTCTATTCGATACTCTGTTCGCGGTCGCGAGGCGGTTTCGAACAGGTCGCCCGGTGTTTTCGGCGGATCAGGGGCACGTCCACCATCGATTGATGGATCTCGGTCTGAGCCAGCGCCAGACAGTACTGGTTCTCTATTCCATCTGTATGCTGTTGACCGTGACCGCGTTGGTATTACGCGCGACCCGTGATTTCCTGGCGGGGGGCGCTCTATTCCTTGCGGGAACCCTGGTCTTTGTAATGGTTCATCTTCTTCGTTTTCGAGATGTGGTCGCTCTGCGTATGTCGGAACGTATTGGTGAGCTTGAGCGACGTGTATTTGATGAGGGGCTTGATCGTCTTCGCCAGCAAGGGCGTGCGATTCGAGGCGCAGATAGTTGGGATGGCGCCTGGAAGGGGCTGAAAGAATGTGCCAAATGCCTTGGTGTTACACGTATGGATTTGAAGCTACACGTGCGGCCGAACAAAGAAGAAAACCTCGAGCACGAATTACGCTACGTCTCGGCTAAGACCGATATTGAAACACGGTGCGGTAAGTTGGTGGTACCACTTATGGACGATCGGTTTATTTATGGAGAGTTACGCTTCGTATTTCCAACCGTCCCAAGTGTGGACGACCAGAGACGCGCTTTTATGTATCTAATGGGCGAATACGTCGTTGAATTTTTCGAGACCAGCTATAGCGGTCGTGCGGAACAACTCTTTGTTGTGCAACGTCATCCGACGTCCGCTCACGCTGGGGCGGACCAGGGGCCGTTGGATTCATGACGGCTCGGCAGACTAGAGCGCAGCTTTTTCGTCTTAGTCGAGCCGCGCTCGGCCATGACAGCGCCCCGGAAATCTCCACCACGGCCTTGCCGAGTATTGCAAGAACGGCGTTGGATCATGGACTGGGCCCACTGGTCTACGAGGGGCTGCAAATGCAGCGTTCCACAGACGAGATCCCCGCGTCTCTTCTCCGCTCTAGAGAGCGGGCGATCTCCTACGAGCTGGAACAGAGTATTCATCTTGAAGAGCTGATCAGCGGACTGGGACTAGCCCATATTCGTGGCAATCTGGACTTTCCCTGCCTTGTTTTGAAGGGAATGCATCTGCGCCAGTCGATCTATCGACACGCTCCCTACCTACGTCCCATGAATGATCTGGACCTTCTGGTTCACGATGTGGATCTGGAATCGGCTCGGACCGTCCTTGCGCAACATGGGTACCAACGTTTGACCGGAACCGGCCCCCGCTTTCATCAACGTCTCGGTCACGCGGAGACATGGGTGCGAACGGTGCGCCCCGGGTTCCTGTCGATGGTGGATGTACATCGGCGACTTATTCATCGCATGCGAGGAGCGGTTCCTTCTGCGCTACTATTTGCGCAGGCGCAGGAGTTTGACTCGGGGATGTTGGGTTTGTCCGATACCCATCTCGCGGCCCACCTCGCGATCCATCTGGCGCATGAGTTTTTTCGAGGACGTCTGCGTGGCCTGGTCGACCTGGACCTTCATCTTCTCGCACACCCGGAGATCGATTTTTCCAACGAGTTGAATGATCCCGTGATTCGAATGGCTAGGAACGCATTGTTTTTATGTCATGGGCTTACGAGTCGTATGGTGCCCATCTCCTGGACTCCCCCCAGTCCCGCGCCTGGCTGCGGCTGGATGTTGCGTCAGATCTTTCAGGACGAACGCATCTTTGATGGTCGGAAAGGCGGGTTGCAATCTCCCGAGAACCTTGTCCGGGCGATGTTGCTCATAGAGAGCCCAGCGCTGCGTATGACCTATCCCGGCTACGTTACGGCTACCCAGCTGAGTGGTCTGTTTTCTAGACGATCGACCTTGGACAGCCAAGGCGTCGACGCGTCCCTGGTCGATTCAGGTTGAGCACGAGATAGACCGTTGTTTTCCGTGCTCCGGGGATGGCGATATCGAACCCAACGGACGGTACGGGGACGTGCGCTGGCCAACGCATAAGGACCCGTCGTTTCGCTGAACGTGCAGCCAGTCGTAGCAATTCGTTGTCGAAGGGGAATGGCGTTGTCAGGCGATGCATGACCTCCATATCCCGGGAACCAGATACGGGTTTTGGAAACATCGGGTCTAAGAGCACATAGTCGAAGCGCGGCTGTAGAAGGCCAGCCATGACACGAAAGCTATCGCCTCGGACCACCGAAATCCTGGGTACCACTTTGCGAAACCGCTTCATTCGAGTCAGAGATTGGAGGCCAAGATGCGTAAGTACGGCGATCGCAGGGTGTTTCTCAAACCCCAGGACTTTGTTTTCTGTCCTATCCGCCATGACCAGAGCGTCCCTCCCCATTCCCATGGTGGTATCTAATGTTCGACCACCCCAGACCGGGCGTAAAGCTGCGATGAAAGGCGTAATCTTGGATACTCCGACGCGATACACGGAGATACCCGGGTGATGATAGAAGTCGCCGCCGTCCCATTGGATTCGTATCTTTTCTCTACCTACGACCACAGCGTAATCGGCGTCTTGATTCTCACGTAGGCGTTGGATTGAGCTCCGGTAGCGGTAGTAGGCGACGTCCATATGGTCGGCGATACTACGCGCTAATTCCTCTTGCGCTGGAGACGGTTTTTTTGTGGTTGTGACCACGGCCTTTGAAAAGGCCCGATATGGGGGTTTGTTGACCATAAGTCTTGGGGCATTGGTCCTCTAGATGCACGCCTGGGTCAAGACCAAAGTGCCTTTCTCCCGATATCGCTGGGGACAGCGGGGCAGGGTTTGACATCATAGCATGCCTCAGAAAGCATGCGGAGTATGCGCTCGTCTTGTCTCTTAACGGTATTCCTTTGGCTGTTTTGTGCGGCCTCCGCTCTAGCCAGTCCTCGAGCTATTCTATTCGATCTGGGTGGAGGCCCCGCCTTTCCAGACGACGGGACAAGTTATGTGGGCCATGCTGGAGTCGGGTTCCAGATGGATGATACCTGGGTTCTGCATATTCAGGCCCAACTGCAGGGTGGAGACCACGATCTTATGAGTGGGGGGACGGTGTCGGTGCTGTACCAGCTCGATGTCACCCGCATCATTCCGTATTTTCGAATTGGCGCAGGTATCTCTGCTATTTCTGGCGATTCCACCCATGGACTTGCGCACGGTGACTTCGGTCTTGGTGTGCGTTGGCTTATGGGGCGAGCAACGACGATTGGCCTGGAAACGGCGGTTTGGAGTCCGATGACCGATCGTTTTGGACCGGGTGTCAGCCCACGCCTGGGCCTCACGTTCGGCTATCGGCTCGACAGATGATCGTCCTGGACACTTTCCAGCGCCGTAGCTTTTAGAGGAACGTCGTTCTTCTTTTTTGCTTCTTGTACCGGGGAGGAGTCTGCGAGAGACATATCCGCTGCGGCACGGTTACTCATATCCTGGTAGCGCGTCGGAGCAAGACCGGAATGCAGTAGAAGTCCAGTGGTAAGAAGCAGAGCCACATGGGCGGCACCACTGCGAATCACGCGGACGGGTTCATATTCTGCGTACATGTACATACGAACGATGGGTCGTAGGTAATAGTAGGCCGAGACGGCACTACCCAGCACCGATACCAGGACCAGCCAGAGCAATTCGGGTTCGTGGACCAGGACGGCGCGGAAGAGGCTGAACTTGGCAAAGAAACCCGCCAGCGGTGGTATCCCGGCCAGGCTCAACAAGCTGATAGAGAGGACCAGGGCGATAACGGGATGCTTGCGTGCGGCACCACTGAGTACGAAGTTATCGATATCTTCGCGATTGCGCGCGCCAAAGAGCGAGAGGGCGCCAAAGGCGATGAGATTCGCTACGCCATAGACCAGGAGGTAATAGAGTATCGCACCCGTCAGTTCGGTCGCTTCCTGGGGTGTAGCCTCCGGACGCTTCATATGTACGCCGAGGGCGGCTACAGCCATGAGGATATAGCCGGCGTGGGCGATGGAGCTATAGGCCAACATTCGTTTGACGTTGGACTGTCCGATGGCAGCTAGATTACCAAATATGATGGTGGCACAGGCCATATAGGCTACGACACGTGGCCAGTCGAGCGCTGTCTGGACTTCACCGAATGCTGTGATGAAGACTCGCAAAAAGGCGACAACTGCAGCGACCTTAACCCCCGTCGCCATAAGCCCTGTGATGGGCGTGGGCGCGCCTTCATAGGCATCCGGAGTCCAGGAATGGAAGGGTACAGCTGCTACCTTGAATGCAAACCCTATCAGGAGGAGCACCAGGCTGATGGTGGCATAGAGCTGTGCCGCATCGCTCAGGTTTCCACCGCGCAATGCCAGGCCTAGATCCGCGATGCCGGTTGTGCCGGTCGTGCCATACGCAAACGCAATACCGAGCAGCATAATACCGGACGCTAGAGAGCCGAGAATAAAGTACTTAATCGCCGCTTCGGCCGAGAACACGCTCGAGCGTTTGAAGCCGCATAGAACGTAGATCGCCATGGACATGATCTCCAGGCCGATGAAGAGCGTGAAGAACTCACGGGCGGCCACCATGGCCATCATGCCTACGATTGAGAACGATAGCAGGGCGTAGTATTCGCCATGATCCATCTTCTGGGCCGGTAGATGATCCGCAGAGACAAGGGCGATCGCGAAACCTATCAATAGAATGATGGCCCAACTGAATTGGGTCGCAGGTCCCACGGTCAAGGCCACGGCGAACGAATGGCTCTTTAATTGAAGATCGGGCTCGCCCCACATAAAGGCTGTGGCGATAAAGGCCAAAGTACAGCCCAGGGCCAGGACGCGACCCATAAACGCGCGGGTTCCCTGCACGGGTACGACGCATGCCAGAAGCAGGATGATGGACATCACGATCATGATGTCCAACGGTGCCAGCAACATCAGGTCATGGAGCATGGGTCTCTCCTCCAATCGTGATTGCCTGGTCGGGTGATTGGGCTACCGTCGGCACCTCTCCGCTGCGTTCCACCGTGGTTGATGTCGTACTCTTGTAGAAGAGAGCGTTTCGGGAGGGGTCCCGGACTTTCGAAACCCTGGGGCGGTATTCGACCAGATAGGCTTCTACGTTCTTCTCGTATTTGTCGGTCAGTAGACTGGGTCGCAAACCGATAAGGAAGATGCTGGCGATAAGGGGCATCAAAATGACCCATTCGCGGAAGCTGAGATCTTTGAGCTTCTCGTTCGCAGGGTTGTTCAATGGACCGAAAAAGACGCGTCGCACCAAGGTGAGCATATAGACGGCCCCAAGGATGATACCGGTCGCGGCCAGGATGACACTGGCGTTCGCAATCAAGGCCCAGGAATCAAAGGTGTGACGGCCTGCAACCGCCTCCTTCATGGTCCCTTCCAGAATCAGGAATTCGCCGACAAACCCATTGGTACCCGGAAGTCCGATACTAGAAAAGGTCACGATGATGAAACAGACGGCAAAGACCGGCATGACCGATGCGATACCGCCGTAGTCACTCATGGCCCGGGTGTGGCGTCGTTCGTAGATCATACCTACGAGAAGGAATAAGGCTCCCGTAGTGATACCGTGATTGATCATCTGCAAAATCGAGCCGGTAACTGCAGTGGGTGTCATTGCGATGAGCCCCAGCATGACGAATCCCATATGGGATACGCTCGAATAGGCCACCAGTCGTTTAATATCCTTCTGGGCGTACGCAACAAAGGCGCCGTACATAATGCCCACAACGGAGATGATCATCAGTGCGGGGCTGAAGTATCCCATAGCTTCCGGGAACAATGGGATCATGAATCGGTACATGCCGTAGATACCCATCTTGAGGAGCACGCCCGCCAGGATCACAGATCCGGCTGTCGGCGCTTCCGTATGGGCGTCCGGAAGCCAGGTGTGGACCGGGAAGAGAGGTACTTTTACGCTGAAGGCGAGAAGGAATGCCAGGAACAGCCAGCGTTGTTCACTTTGACCCAGCCCATCTGCGCTCAGACTGGCAAGGATCGATTCGATACTAAACGTCTGACCGCCAGCCTTGATATGCAGAACGATAATGGCCACCAGCATGAGAAGACTGCCAGCGAGCGTAAATAAGAAGAACTTGATCGCTGCGTAGATTCGCCGCTCTCCACCCCATACACCGATGAGCAGGGCCATGGGGATGAGCATGAATTCGTAGAATATATAGAAGACCAGAAGATCGAGCGAAGAGAACGTACCAATAACACCGGCCTCCATCAGAAGGAGGGCGATCATAAATTCTCGTACCCGGTCGTTTACGGACTTGTAGGTGCTGAGCACGACAAGAGGCATCAAGAAGGTAGTGAGCATGATGAGCAGCAAGGCTGGCCCATCGATACCCAACATGAACTGTACACCAAATACGCTCCCACCGAGTTGCTCACGAAACTGAAAGATCTTCGCTGGATCCGAGTCGAACGAGAACCACATTCCGAGGGAAATAAGGAACTCCGCTATCGCGACCACCAGAGTAAGGTTACGGTGGACACCGCGTGCATCCCGAGGGACGAACGCCAGGATAATGGCGGCGACTACCGGGAGAGCGATGAGTATGGACAGATAGGGGATCATTGCTTAGATAAACGCGAGATAGAGGAGAGTGGTCATACCCAGAACGATGAGAAGGGCGTAATGCTGGACGTCTCCTGTTTGAATCCGCCGGAATACAGCGCCAAATCCGGCTACAACACGGGCGGTTCCTGTTACGATCACACCGTCAATAAGAATGGCGTCGATGACCCGATGGCAGAATCGTGCGAAACCACGGAATGGGCGTTTGATCAGGAGATCGAGAAGGGCGTCGACCTTATACGCCTGGAGCAGAAGAGCGTGGACCCCAGGAAGTCGTTGTCCCAGGGATTTTGGCAAGTTGCCTACGCCGTCCTTATAGGAGATGTAGGCGATCCCGACACCCACGAGCGCGACGCCGGTGCTTACCGCCATAAGGGCATATTCCACACTATGTGGGTGTGTTCTCTTGAACAGGCTGGTTGTTTCACTGAACATGGGCGCGAGCCAGGCGGCGAAGATGTTCAGATCTCCGTGGGGTATACCCATAAATCCACCGCAGAGGGAGAGCACGCCGAGGATGATGAGCGCGAACTTCATGCCGTTACTGGGTTTATGTAGATGTTCCAATGCGTGGTCATCTCCCCGGTAGGAGCCATGGAAGATCAGAAGATATAAGCGCATCATGTAGAAGGCCGTGAACAGGGCCGCCACCATGCCGAGAATAAGAGCAACCTGTTGAAGCATTGGATAGCCCTGCACATGGTGATGGCTTAGGGCATTCCAGAGAATTTCGTCTTTACTGAAGAAACCCGCCAGGGGTGGCAAACCCGCGATCGCGAGTGTAGCCAACAGGAAGGTCCACCGGGTCACGGGAAGGTGCTTCTTCAAACCACCCATTTTGAATCCATCTTGTTCGCCGTGCAGGGCGTGAATGACGGCCCCGGCGCCCAGGAAGAGGCAGGCCTTGAAGAAGGCGTGGGTCGTCAGATGGAAGATAGCGGTGGAGAAGGCGCCGACTCCGAGAGCCAGGAACATAAATCCGAGCTGGCTCACTGTGGAATAGGCCAGCACCTTTTTGATGTCACGCTGGGTAAGGGCGATCGAGGCCGCAAATATGGCGGTCAATCCACCTACGATGGCGATGACGGCCAGGGTAAGAGGGGTTACCGCGAACATGAAGCTGAGTCGCGCCACCATATACACGCCAGCCGTTACCATTGTCGCCGCATGAATGAGAGCCGATACGGGAGTTGGTCCCGCCATAGCGTCTGGTAACCAGATGTATAATGGGATCTGTGCGGACTTACCCATCGCTCCCACAAAGAGCATAAGGGTCACAAAGTTGAGTGTGTCTTGTTGTTTGAGACCGATTGAGTTCTCAATCGCATCGAAATCAAGGGAACCCTGGGTCATCTGCAATAGCATCAGCATGCCGATGAGAAAGCCCAGGTCACCCACACGATTGGTCACAAACGCTTTCTGGCCTGCAGCTGCCTTGGCCTCGTCGCTGAACCAGAACCCAATCAACAAGTAGGAGCAAAGGCCTACACCTTCCCAGCCCACAAAGAGGACCGCCAGATTGCCTCCTAAGACAAGGATAAGCATCGAGAACATGAACAGGTTCAGATAACAGAAATAGCGGCTATAGCTCGGATCGTCGGACATATAGCCGGTGCTATACACATGAATCAAAAAGCCTACGCCCGTCACGATCAAGGTCATTACAGCCGAGAGCTGATCCATCTGGAAGCTGGCTGGAATATGCAAAGACCCGATGTGTATCCAGGTGAAGAGGGTGGTCGAAATGGTGTGGACCCCCTCACCAGGAGCAGACCGAAGGGAGAGGAAGAGTCCGATGGTCAAAAGGAACGAGACAAGGACAGAGCCGATGGCGAAGAAATTGACCACCCGGCGGGAGAAAAACCGTCCGAAGAGGCCGTTCATTATGGCTCCCATCAGGGGGAGTAGAACGACCAACGCGAGGGCGGTATCAATATGTATGGATCCAAGAACCATCGAAAAAAATCCCGTTTACGTCACCCTCGAAGGGAACGTACCTCATTCACGTCTACGGAGCCCTTATGGCGGAAGACAGCGAGTGTAATGGCCAGTCCAATGGCAGCTTCCGCCGCCGCGATCGCGATGACCAGGAAGGCGGAGACGTGTCCAACCGAGTTACCAAAACTCCGGCTGAACGCCAGAAAGGTGAGGTTACAACCATTCAACATGAGCTCAATGCCCATGAACAAAACAATGACATTACGCCGGGTAAGGATGGCAAGAATACCGATGCCAAAAAGGATGATGGCTACTAGAAGATACCAGGAAATCGGGATGCTCATGATTCGTTCCCCTCGGACAGTTGCGTCTCGGAAGATCCCGGCAGATCCAGGTTTTTCTTGGCCAATATCAAGGCGCCAGGCAAGGCGATGAGCAGCAATATAGACAGGAGCTCGAAGGGCACCAGGTAGTCGGAAAAGAGGGTCCGACCGACGGAGCGGAGGCTACCGAACGACTCCCAACATTCCGTCTGGCAGATTTTTCGTGCATCTTTCTTCGGATGTGTTGCTACTTCTCGAGTTAGGCAACTGGCCACGCATTGATCGGGTCCCGTAGACCCGGCCATTACCGCCGGGTTGGTTTTGAAACCAACGGAAGTTCCCAGAGCTCCAAAGATCTGGCCCGTCAAAAGCAAAACAAGCGCTATCGCCACAGCAGAGGTCAGCACTCTTGAGGTTGCGCGTTTTGGTGGTCCCGTACGTTCTTGCCCCAGGTTCAGCAGCATGATGACAAAAAGGAAAAGCACCATGATTGCGCCCGCATAGACCAGAATCTGCAAGACCGCCAGCACGTGGGCTGCCAGTAGAGCATACAACCCAGCAAGGCATAAAAAGGTGACGACGAGAGCCAGGGCAGAATGGACCGGAGTGCGGGCCATCACGGGTAGGATAACCGCGATGGCTGAGAGTATGGCACCCCCTGCGAATAGGATGAATAGGACCTTTTCCATCGTCGAATCAGGCCGTTTCGGCCAGCCCTCCATTTTGTATGGCGGCTTCGAATTCGTGCCGGAATTTTCGGACGACCGACTGTACTGGCCAGGCCGCTGCGGGACCCAACGCACAGATCGTATGACCGTCGATATGTTCGGCGGCATTATAGAGCGTGTCGATATCTCCAGGACGCGCCGTGCCGTCTTTAAAGCCCTTGATCAGACGGTATAACCAGCCCGTGCCTTCTCGACATGGGGTGCATTGACCGCACGATTCATGGGAATAGAACCGGCTGATGCGTAGAATCACATCGATCATGCTGGTGGGCTCACAGATCACAATCGCTCCACCGGTACCCAACATGGAGCCGACCGTCTTCAGGCTGTCAAAATCCATCGCAATATCGATCTCGTCCGGTGTAAGCATCGGACAGGATGAACCCCCGGGGATGACGGCCTTGAGGGGACGGTCATCCAGGGTTCCACCCGCGACTTCGTAGATGAACTTCTTCATGTTGAAACCCATGGGAAGCTCATATAGCCCCGGTTTCTTCACGTGGCCGCTGATTCCAAATAGCTTGGTTCCACCATTGCGTTCCGTGCCTAACGCGGCAAAGTTGTCCCCGCCCATATCCAGGATGACCGGAACAGCCGCAATGGTTTCCACATTATTTACAATGGTAGGACAGCCAAAGAGCCCAACAATCGCCGGGAAGGGAGGCTTCATTCGAGGCTGTCCGGCTTTTCCTTCAAGAGACTCTAACAGAGCGGTCTCTTCCCCACAGATATAAGCACCGGCACCAGGGTGCTGGTAGATGTCGAGGTCGTAGCCCGTTCCGAGAATGTTTTTCCCGAGCAGTCCAGCCTCATACAGGTCGGCGATCGCCTTATCTATGGTCTGGATCTCGTCGTAGAACTCACCCCGCGTGTAGATATAACAGGCGTTGGAGCGTATGGCGTAGGAGCTAAGGATGCAGCCTTCCAGGAGGCGATGCGGATCTTTCTGAAGGAAATACCGGTCCTTGAACGTACCGGGCTCGCCCTCGTCGGCGTTGATTACCAGGTAGACCGGTTTATCTGTGTCTTTCGGCAGAAAGCCCCATTTCACTCCGGCTGGGAAACCAGCCCCTCCACGACCCCGAAGATTGGCCTTAACCACTTCTTCCCGTAGGTCGTCTCGCGACATCGTAAGGCGCTCTTTGAGTTTCGCGTATCCTCCGGCCTTCTGGTAGACCTTGAGATCGGTGTAATCGTTTCCATCACCGTCACGGAGAAGGCAGTTAGTGCCGGGGTTCTCTGTAGCCATCAGGCCCCCTCCGGCGCACTGATTTCGCGCGACTGCAACTCTTCCAGGAGCGTGCTGAAGCTCTCTGTTGTAAGTTTTTCGTGGTAGTCCCAGTTCACCTGGACGACCGGCGCCGTACCGCAGGCAGCCAGACACTGGACCTCTTCACAGGAGAATCGGCGGTCATCCGACATTTCACCGGGGCCGATCCCACATTTATCGCGAATCATACGAATCAGATCGTCGCTGCCACGAAGAAAGCAGGAGACATTCGTACATACCTGTAGATGAAACCGACCATGCGGTTCTTTCCGCAACAGCGTATAGAATGTCGCTGTGTTCAGGACTTCGGAGGCCGAAATATCGAGTCGGCCCGCGATGTATTTCATACCGTCGATGGTGAGATACCCATGTTGTTCCTGCACGAGATACAACGCTGGAATCAATGCTGCTTTTTTGTGTTCGGCAGGATATTTTTCCAGCACCTTCGCAAAACGTGCTTCCATTTCTTTGGAGAACTCGAAGGGCATTTTAGAAAAACCTTTAAAAACCAACGGGTTATGAAACTTGGATAATGCGGGTGCCGACACTAGAACACGGGGGGGATTGTGTCAAGATCGGCTTGCAGCAAATCGAACGGATGTGGAAAAAATCCGACGAAAATTTCGGAAACATTTGTCAAAAGTCGGGGTCCGGGTTTCAATCAGGCCATGATCAGTTCATCTCGAGGGTTATCACTCCGTTGGGGGATTACGGGACTTCTCCTGGTTTTTTTATGCCTGGGCCTGGGACCGTTAACGAGCTGTAAGCGGTATCAGATACAACATGTACCTGAACCACTACGGTTGAAACCTTGGCCAATCCATCCAGTCCAGATCGAAACTCGTTGGCAAGATCGAGAGACAGCGAGATCGATGGCGCGTCCACCGATGGTCGATTTCAGCACCCCTGTACGTGCCCGGGTTCGTACGGTCCGTGCTATGGATGAAGGGGTTCGGCTGTTTCGATTTGTATTGGTGCCTCTTGCGTTCCCCAAGATTCGACTTGAGTTACAAACACCGGTTCCCTGGGGGGTGGATGTTGACGCCTATGAAGGGAAGAAAGTCGAATTGATGACAGGCACTGTCGATGATCCGGATACATCCGTAGAAAATGCCTTGAACATCAGTCTGACGCGGCTCGACGATGATGTTCAATTTTATGTGGTTCATGAACGCTCACAATTGCTTTCGCCGTATACGGGCCCATTGCGTATGAACCGAACCCGGCGACGAGTAGGGCGATTTTCCGTAACAGGAAAGGCTCTTTGTGAGCGAAATTTCGAACGGCATTCCGTGGCCGTACTAGGTGTCGCGGGCGAAGGAGTACGTTTTCTTCGCCCGGGAGAGGTGTTCTCCTATATGACCGAAGAAGAGCAGCGAGCACAGCTCGAGCTGCGCGATTGCCAACGGGAGCGACGCGGCACCTGCGAAGACAGCCGTAAAGGCGTCTGGAATTGCCAGGGCCTTGTCTCGATTCTACCGCCGGTGTCCCCTACGAAATGATCAGCTGGACGGGCCGTGAAATTTGGCTCGGGCGCGATCAAGGGCTTCGTCGATCATGCGTTGGTGCTGCATGGGATTGGCCCACCGTACCTGTCCTTCTTCTGGGAGAAGGTGGATCGGGTCGAAGTACAGGAAGAATTGTCCAGGACGAACGGAGGGTGCTGTGAAAACACTGATCCCGGTTACGCGATCGTAATGCTCGAAGGAATGCGCATTTCGTTTTCCTCCACCGCCCGGCGCGTCTACAACGAAGGTCGGAGTGTTAAATCCAGCGGTCGTTCCACGCACATGCTTTTCGATATCCAATGCGGTCTGCAAGGTCGTTCGTAGATCCTCGACCTTGGGTACGAGATCATGAACATAGACATAATACGGCTGCACGTTGATGTAACCGAGTCGACGGCCGAGCAGTACCATGGTCTCCACATCGTCGTTTACACCCCGCTGTAGGACACTCTGGTTTCGTACGGTGACCCCGTTCTCCGTAAGAACATTGAGAGCCTTCCGAGTGATCCAGGTGATCTCGTCCGGATTGTTGAAATGGGTGTGGAGGCAGACTTCTTTATGTCGTTCACGACCTTTTTTGACCAGACTCAGGAGCGCATCGCGCCACTCATGATCTGTAAGGATCTTTTGCGGCATAACCGCGATCCCCTTGGTCGCGATACGAATGCGTCGAATATGATCGATGTCGAGGAGACGATCTCCAATATGCTGTACCCGATCCGCACGGAGGTTGAATGCGTCTCCACCCGACACCACGATATCTTCGAGCTCTGGTCGGCTATTGATGTATTGAAACGCGAGCTCCCACCGTTCCGGTTTCTGGCCGAAATTCACCTTGTCTACAGTAGGAGTGTCTAGTCCCACCGCATAGGAGCGCGTACAGAAGCGGCAATATACCGGGCATGTATCTAGAGGGAGGAAGAGAGCCTTGTCCGGGTAACGATGCGTTAAGCCGGGTACGGGGGCATCGGCTTGCTCCGCCAGGGAGTCCAGACCGAGTTGCGGATGGTTGGGTAGCCGGCGGCTTTGAAGGGGGATGAACTGACGAATGAGAGGGTCGCCGTAGGGTTCGTCCCAATTGATCAAGCTAAGAAGATAGGGAGAGACTCGCACCGCCATCGGAGCGGCTTCAAACCCGGCCCGTACGTCTTCGATAAAATGTTGCGAAACCAGCCCAGAGAAAGCCTCGATCAGCTTTTTGGGTTTGGTAAGAGAGTTTTTCGCCTGCCATTTATGATCTAGGAATGTTTCTTCATCGACATTGGCATAGGCCGGGATCTTCTGCCAGAAGGGTCCTTCTGGGAGTTTTCGATGTACCAGCGTTTCCGGATCCGGAATTGGGCGGAGATGGTTGATCTGGGTTTTGTCCTCACCGACGATCTTTAAGATGTCATTGGCAGTCATAACAGTACTCCATAATATCCAACTGCCGATCAGGGGATCGGCAGCAAATAGCATGATAGTGATTCCTCGGTCTGTTCCCTTGTCCACTCTTGGACTACGGCAGCTTCCCTAGCTTACCTAAGGCGCGTTGTAAAGAGAACAACGGTCTTTGGCCTTATCTCTCGCGTATTTGGCTTGTTGGCCTCAGATCGCCGAATTTCAGCCATCTGGGTGAAATCGATGGATATATTGCTTAAGGAGCTGTGTCAGCCCTTCGCTATCGGGATGTGTTCCATACAGGTTTTTCTGCTCGGTTGGGTCCGTCGATAGGTCGTAGAGCTCCCAGATATTATGGGTGCGGTGGTACATGATTTTCATCATGCCTTTGATCAGAGCGTGTTGTTCTTGTTTCCAGCTGGGATAGGGCAGGAGTTGGGCGTATACGGGACGGTTCAGGGTGCTTTGTCCCTTTAATACGGGAACAAGGCTACGTTCACGCATATCGGGAGGCAACGCGTCGGCTGCGCCAATCCAATCCAGAAGCGTTGGGAAGACATCCACCAGCCCGACAGGTTCCTCAATGATCTGGGCCTTAGCACCAGGTCCCGTAATAATCAGTGGAACGTGAATCTCTTCCTGGTGAACATTATGTCCATGCCAATACTTTCCGTGTTCACGGAAGGCCTCGCCGTGATCGGAGAGGATGACGATGCCGGTATTCTCCTTTAAACCCAATGGCTCCAGGCTCGCCATCAACTCTCCTAGATGGTGATCCGTGAAGAGGACCTCTCCATCGTATCGGTCGAGCCGGCCCTTACCAAATCGTTTGAAACCACGGTGGCCCATATACGAACCGTGTGGATCGGAATAATGGAGAAAGAGAAAGAAGGGTTTCTCCGCATTGGCCAACTTTTTGAGCATGCGTTTGGCCCGTCTGGTGATCCTCGGGGCGGATATATCGTAGTTGGATGCTTTGATGGTCTGCCGGTCTCCAATTCCATTTGCCCACAGGCGAAACCCCTGACGAATATTACGTTTTTTGATAAAATAGTGATGTGAAGTCACCGCCACTGTATCCATGCCTTGTTCGGCCATTGCTTCGGCGATCATCCAGGCTTTATCGTGGACTTTTCGGTAGTTGGAGCGTCGACCTCGCCAGGGGACTTCAGAGGGGTATCGGCCCGTAAGTATGGACGGGATGGACCATGGCGTGCGATTGGACGGTGCGTGGGCGTAACGGAAGGCGGTACCCGCGGCGACAAGCGCGTCCAGGTTCGGCGTGATTTCACGTTCGTAGCCCAGGCTATGGATATGATCCCCACGCATGGTGTCCACCAGGATGAGAATGATATTCTCCGGGCGCGCGTTCTTGGCTTCCTCAGCCGCGCATTGCGCGAGGCAGTTGTCTGTACAGGAACCTTCCGTGGTTTCGGTTTCCTGGACGGGTTCCGGCAACTGCTCATGAAGTTGCTGGCTTAGACGGGAGACTACGTTGTCGAGACGAGACCACATGGGNCCAATGACATCGTAGGTCTCTTCGTCGACCTTTCCATTGCAATTATTATCAACACCGTTNGCCAATCCCATTCCATAATCNGGGGCGAGGGGGTTGGTGTTGGCGTCGTTATCGTTACAGTCACCGTGATTGAAGAGTCGTGAGTAGCCGTCTCCATCCGAATCAAACTGTGCCTGCCATTTGGACATCAATCGATTGGCGATCGCCAGCTGACGAAGGTCGGTTTGTACCTGGGCGGAGAAGACCCATCCACTGAATACGGTGCCTACAAGGATGGCTGCGCATACGAAGGTAATCACGACGCGTCGACCGGTGGTGATTTTTCGTAGGCAGAAGGGCAGACAGATCAGCATACCCAACAACCATGCGAAGATGGCTAGAGGGGCCTGTGCGACTTGATAGAGGTTATCACGACTGACTTGCAGGTACACACCTGCGGCGAGTACCAGGAACATCGCGATGATGACTCCCGGTCGAAAGATTCGTAGCAGAGTGCTGGCTCCTTCCGAGGAGAGTCGGCTGAGACGATCCATAGAAAGCGCCGCCACGAAGAGGCCGATAGTGGCTCCGACGAGGAGTATTATTATGGAGCCGATACCCAGCATTTTGCTGGCGATAGCCGGCTTCTTCAGGACCTCTTCATTAAAGCCGCCATAATAGCCCGTAAAGAGGATAAGATAGATTAGGAATACGGTCGCAAGGCCGAGCAAGCCGCCGTAAAGGAGACTGCCTTTTCGTACGGGGTCGTCATCTAATTTGAGATGGGTGAGGACCCGCTCCGTACCCCAGACTGCGGAGCTGAAAAGTAATACCGCGGGGAGAGTAAGACTGGCCACGACCAATGTGCCGACGATCAAGCTCCAAACCCCGGGCTGTACTCCTTTGAGCATCCAGGCGTTGAGTCCAATGGCGAATAGGGACGCAGGTAAGAGGGCAGCAGTGCTGCCTGCCAATATGGAGACGAGGCGTTTCATAGGCTCTCGGATGAATGGTCCGTGGCCGATGTTAATGCCGAACCGAAGAGAAGTCGATATATGTTCCTCGCGGCCTGTACTCGACGCGCATAGGCCACGGATGGACCGAGGGAGAGGATGTCGATTTGCACCTCTTCGGGTATCGTCTTGACTCGTTTGAATGATTTTCGAAAACGGCTCGGGCCCGCGTTATAGGCGATGAGGGCTTTCAATTCGTTACCGTCATAGAGCTTCAGATAATCCGCTAGAACATAAGCTCCCACCACCAGGTTCGTCTTTGGATCCCGTAGAATGCGACGGTTGACCTTGAGCTCGGGAAGATGCCTCTTCGCGATGATCTTTGCTGTGTTCGGCATCACCTGTGCCAATCCGATAGCGCCAGCAGCCGAGCGTGCTTTCGGGTTGAAGGCACTTTCATGGTAGACAATCGCTGCCAAAAGGTCCGCTGGTATTCCGACCGTATGGGCGGCCTGACGAATCTCATGCAGAAACCGGATGGAGAAGACCAATGGCAGAAGAGCGTCCGGAAGAGTTCCGTCGGCACCGAGCATGCCTCCGTATTGATGAAGAACATGTTTCCCTATACCCGGTCTGCCCAAGGATAGAGCCGTATGCACCAGGGTAGCCACCGTATGGGGATCGGCGCGTCCGCGACGAAAGGTGATACGCATGGCATCCAGGGCCAATCGAGTGCGGCCGGCGTGTAGTAGAAACTGTGCTTCACGAGTCCAGGGGGTGTCCGGCATCTCTGGGCGAGAGATTTGTCGCCAATCCGTCGATATCTCATCTGCATAGATCTGTGTGGGATCGATACCGGCGTGCAGAGGCCAGCGCTCTTTGAGAGCCGCCCGATACAAGGCCTCTTCTCCCGGGCGTTGGTTGATATGGGCGAGATGAGAGAGCCATCGAAGTGCCCGTATACCCCGTGGAACGCGCGTCCCGTTATGCAGGTCGGGATACCGTTCGAGCAGCCGCTGGAAATACTCTTCTGCGATATCGAGCGCACCGTCCACATACGCCGTTTTGGCCAGGACCTCGAGCATGTCGGCCTGGACCGCGGTGCCATGGGTCCATGGCTCCAGCGCTGTGAAGGTGTCGAGAGCATCCTGGGTGCGTCCGACAGCTAGCAACGCCTTCAGATAAACCGGCCAGACGGCGCGGTCGAGAACCAATAAGGCGGGCGGACAATTGTTCGAGCATTCCCGTCGTAAACCCTTGCTGGCGCGTTCCACCGAGAGAATAATACGCGGGTTGTCGCCGAGCTGGTAGGCGGTCAATGCGGCGTCTATATCGGCCTGTACCCGGAGGCGCAGGTCGCGACTGAGTTGAAGAGTTCGATCAAACCGTTGAATGGCCCGGTCTCGTTCCCGGCTATAGCGATAGATACGACCGAAGGCGTAAGCGATCGTGGCAGTCTTCTCGCGATTCTTTTTCCATCGACGAACTAATTTGTTGAGGGTCCGGGTTCGCTTTCGGCCCCGTTGCGTTCGTAGAATCTTCCAGACGGACTCAAAGGTCCCCGGGATTCCAACCTTCTTGAATAGCCGGCGGTTCTTTTTGGCTGTACGGGGATACCGTCTCCAGGATTCACTTAGGACAATGGTCGCAGCTTTCTTTTGCCCACTCTTCAGGAGGGCTTCTCCCAGGAGATTCAGACGACGCGCTTTTTGGTGACTGGTCAGCCCATCGGGCGGAAGCCTTAGCAGCAGGTCGCGCGCCTCAAAGGGAGACTTGGCTAGCTTTATCTGGGCTAATCGGAGTGTGGCTTCTGGGTAGCGATAGGAGGTTCGGTCCACTTTGCTATACCAGATCACCGCCCGGTCCAGTCGGCGCCGAAGACGATAGCGTTCTGCAAAGAGATAACTCAGATGATGAAGGGCAGGGTGGTCTGTGGGCAGTTTGGTGACCTCCACCTCGGCCTCGGCGATATTTTCACGGATCAGGCGCTCTACCAGCCAAACGCGGATTGTATCTCTCGCGTCATCATCGGGTGCTTTGGATAGGATTTCTTCGAGCCGAACAGCCGGAACTGACGACCGTCTACCTGCCAGTTTGGGAAGCGTTTGTCGGTAGGTCTCCCATCGGTCGGCCAAGGGGGTGTTCCTGGGCCAGACGGGGGCCCGTTGCAGCAATTCCACAAATCCGGTTGGTGAGAATTTGCCTAAAGAACCTGCGACTCCGGGATGGTCCGTGGACGAACCGAAGGCCGGAGTCGCTGTTAAGAGCCCCAGGGTAAATATGGTCACGAATAACTGCACGAAGGCAGCTTATTACCACATTCCGTAACTTCCGAAAGCTCTTGTTTTGTTTCCGCGCCTTGTGGAGTTCAATCCGTGCCTTGCACATCGGAGGTCGAGCCACCTTCACAGCGGTTCGCGATACACTCCATGGCGGGATCTACGCAATCACTATGCTCTTTGCATACATAGGGTTGGCAACTCCCCTGGACGCAGATCTCCAGGTTGGGGCAATCGTAATCGTCCTGGCAGCCTTCTTTTTCTGCGCTACATCCCGAGAGCGCAAAGAGGGCGACGCAGAAAGTGGCGAGAACAATTCGATAGAATGGCAAGCTTTGTTTCATGGGAATGGTTTACCCGACTGAGTCTTCGTGTCCAACTCTTCAGGTAATGATTTTAATCCAAAAACATATTGTCTGCACCTTATGGCCTCTCGGATGGTCTCGCGCGTGCGTACGGGTTCCCCTTGTATACAAGGGATGAACAGCGCTGTTTCTTGACGTAACCCCGACGAGTACACTATCCGTCGGGGCCCTATCAGGAGTGTTGGTTTGGTCGTTCGCCCAAATAAGCCGGTACCTTCGTTCTCTTCCGAAGACTTGGATGCGGGGCATCCCTATGCGCCCTTCATCTTAGACGTAGAGCGACCAGGTCGATATCTCGGAACAGAATATGGCGTGCATACCACGTCATTTGCGGATGCTTCGGTCCGTATGGTTCTGGGGTTTCCGGATATCTACGAGGTTGGGATGAGCCATATGGGCACCCGGATCCTCTATAAGCATGTGAATGATCATCCGGATCTTCTTCTGGACCGGTGCATGATGCCCTGGGTCGACATGGAGAAAAAACTACGGGACCACTCCGTGCCCCTGGTGTCTCTAGAGAATCGGCGTCCTCTCGTAGACTATGATGTGGTCGGATTTTCGCTTCAATACGAACTGACCTACACCAATGTTCTGGCGATGCTGGACCTCGGTGGAATTCCTATCCGTAGTGAAGACCGGGACGACTCGCACCCTCTGGTGATCGCCGGTGGTCCGACAGCGACCCATCCAGAAGCCCTCGCTCCGTTTATCGACGCGTTCTTCATTGGCGAGGCCGAGGAGACTCTGGCACCGCTTATGCACGCCTGGGGCGAACTTCAAAAGACGGATCTTCCACGGCAGGAGCGACTACGGAATCTGGCAGGACGGTTTTCTCTGTATGTCCCGTCCCTCTATGAAACGGAGACGTGTCCCGTTACAGGGTTTGGCGTGATCAAAGAGCCGGCGGCGGATCAGGGCGTGCCTTTCCCCGTAGAACGAGCGCTTGTGGACGACCTCGACAAGTATCCCTTTCCTTCGGATGGGCCAGAACCCCTCTCCGAGGCCGTCTTCGATCGAGCAGGAATTGAGGTCGCCAGAGGCTGTACCGAAGGCTGTCGATTCTGTCAGGCCGGTATGATCTATCGACCGGTACGAGAGCGAAGCCCTGCCAGTATTCTGAAGACTTTGCAGACCAGTATTGAGGTCGGGGGTCATGATGAGATCTCTTTGACCAGCCTCTCCACCGCAGACTATAGCGCCATCGTCCCACTGATGGATGCGGTCGCGGACCTCCTAAAAGGAGATCGTGTATCCCTGGCTGTATCGAGTCTACGGGCCTATGGTCTCCCGGAGAAGACGCTCGATGTGATTCGCTCGGTACGGGCTACAGGGTTGACCTTTGCTCCCGAAGCGGGCAGCCAGCGTATGCGGGATGTCATCAATAAGAATATATCCGAGCAGGATATGATGGATACGGCCGAGCGTGTATTCAAACGAGGATGGCAGCGTATGAAGCTCTATTTCATGATGGGGCTTCCGACCGAAACGGATGAAGATCTTCACGCGATTGGCAGCATCGCGCAACGTGTCCATCGCCTTGGCCGCCAACATGCTGGACGTCGCGCGGAGCTGACTGTGAGCGTGTCGGTCCATGTGCCCAAGCCACATACACCGTTCCAGTGGTGTGCCATGGATACCCTGGGGGAGGTACACCGGAAACAGAGCCTATTGCATGGGTACGGTAAGACCCGTGGTCTGCGAATGAAATCCCATGGTGCCAAGGAAGCGCTGGTAGAGGCGGTGATGGCGCGGGGGGATCGGACGGTCGCGGAAGCCGTTGAGCTTGCCTATCAAAAAGGCTGTCGTTTTGACGGTTGGGACGAGTGTTTCCGTTTCGATGATTGGATGGACGCGTTCGACGAGGCCGGAGTTGATCTGGATCTGTACACCGGGACCATACCCGTTATGGGTCGTCTACCCTGGGATCATATTGATGTGGGGTTGGAAGACGGGTTCCTGCTGCAGGAATATCGACGAGCATTGAAGGGACGCTATTCTCCACCCTGTGGTAAACCCTTTGGCGGTGCCGCGACCTGGGATACGGAGACTGCCTCTGATCACCGTACCAGTGGGGGACACCACACCAACCGCGCAGACCATGATCAAGATGAACGTCGCTTGATCTGTTATGACTGCGGGGTGGCGTGTGACTTATCCATGATGCGCAGCGATCGAGGCGAGTTCCTCGACTCCCTGGGGGCTGATGTAGAGTCAACGGCACCCCTGGCTGAAACACCGGTTCGAGGTCGGTTCCCGGCTCCCCCCAAACGAGCTTCCCAGGGCGAAGCGGTCACCTTGCGGCTCCGCTTTAGCCGTATGGCACCCGCCCACCTCGTGGGCCATGGAGACACCATCCGTCGGATCCCACGGATTCTACGCCGGGTGGGATTGGTACCCGAATATTCCCGTGGCTTTTCGCCACGACCCAAGATGGTCTTTGGGCCAACGTTGCCTCTGGGAACGCAGAGCCTGGATGAGCTCATGGATATTCGCATTATCAAGTCGAGTCTCGGTGATGTTTCGAGCCTGGCCCAACGTTTGAGCGATGTATCCCCGAGCGGTATTCAGTTTCACGAAGTGACCGAGATTGCCGACGATAGCCCCTCGGTAGCGAAGGCGGCGGAAACGGTCGAGACCCATGTGCACGTATACCCAGGATCGTCGAATGATGACCTGCTAGGACGGCTCAAAGCGGTTGTAGAGCAGGCCGCGACGGCCGATGAGTTGCCGGTTGAGGTTGTGCGCAAGAAGGGGAGCTTCGTTCGCAACGCATATGACTCTCTTTTAGAGATCGAATTATGCGATTCGGATGTCCACCCCAACCCCTATACAACCCGTAAGACTCCATCGGGGACGGTGCGCATACTGCAAAGCTTAAAGCCAAGCCCCTCCGTTCGGCCCGACGAGATCGTTCGCTCTCTTTTTGAAAGCGAAGAGGGGATCGAGACGGAGCTTGTCCGGGTTCGCGTGGAGTTGGCGCCTGCTCAATAATGCAGGAGCGAGAACACCTCGGTCGATAATTTGTCGCGGCCTTTCAGGAAGTCGAGTTCGACGATGAAGGCGGCTTCGACGATATGGGCTCCAGCCCCCTGTAAAAGGTCGACTGCGGCTCCCATCGTACCGCCGGTCGCGAGCAGGTCATCCACGATAACAATGCGCTCGCCCTCGGTCACCGTATCGGTGTGGATTTCAACCGTGTTGGTGCCGTATTCCAGCTCGTAGGTCTGGGCGCGCGTTTCCCAGGGCAGTTTTCCTTGCTTGCGCACCAGCCCCATCCCGCAACCCATTTGATAGGCCATGGCTCCTGCGAAGATGAACCCTCGGGCGTCGATGCCAACGACCTTCTCAATATTCTGGCCCGCATAACGATTCACAAGAATATCGATGGTCTCCCGAAACCCTGCAGGATCCTGCAAGAGAGGAGTAATATCTTTGAAGAGGATACCGGGTTTGGGAAAGTCGGGGACGTCCCGGATCAGGCGTTCGATGGATTCCGTCATAGCTGTTGCTCCTTATCCGATGATTGGGACACGAAGTCCTGTTTCCAATGGGCGATGCTCTCCACGGATGTGGGGTCGGAGATGTTCAAATTGATTGTGCTGACGCTCATATATCCATCGAGGACCGCGTCGCAGTCGCTGCCTTCGATGGTGGCATGTTCTACCTGGCTGCCCCCCACCCATAGATAGGGTCGGCCGCGGGGATCATGACGTTCGACAACTTCCTGGCTGTAATAGCGTGCCCCCAGAAACGTGGGGCGGATCCCTTGGATAACTACTTCGTCTGGATTGGGGATGTTGGCGTTGAGGGCGAAGCGTGCCTCGGGTGGATTCTCGATGAATCGTCCGATCAGCTCTTCCGCGAGAGGTAGTATTCTCTCCCCATACTCACCGGGGTCGCCCATAAAGGACAGGGCCAGGGCGGGTATGCCGTGAAGGCTGGCTTCGATAGCGGCACCGACCGTACCGGAATACAAGATGTCGGATCCCAGGTTGGGGCCGTGGTTGATCCCAGACAATATAAAGTCTGGTTTCTCCGACAGCACATGGTTGAGGCCGACCCAGACACAGTCGGTTGGTGTGCCGGTAAGAGCAAAACGGTCCGGGGATACTTCGTGCACGCGGAGGGGTTCGTTCAGGGTAAGCGCATGGCTGATGGCGCTACGTTCCCGGTCTGGTGCGACGGTTATGACGTCACCGAAGCGCTTCGCGGCGGACTCCATGATCGCCAGCCCCGAGGCGAGAATCCCATCGTCGTTGGTGCACATAATCCGCATGCGCGGCAATCTAGCCGGCCGCAGCAGTCATGGCAACTGTTGTTTCAGTACGCACTCAGGATGGCGTTCTTGACGTTGTTATAGCCCGCGTCGGAACCCATGTTGATGTTGATTTCCCCACCGTTTTCAAGGAACAGATGGAGGGTCGAATCTGTGTTGTAGATGAACATATCATCCTTCGAACCTTCGAGCTTATCCCAGGCCGTGACCTCGTTTGTGTCCTGAAAAACGGGATAATCGCATACGTCCGTCAACATATGAACAAAGCTGGCTGCAGGGATCTGGTTGATCGCCACGATCTGGACGGCGATGTTTTCCGCGTCGAACTCTTCTTGCATTGTCTGTAAGTGCCCAGCCTGGGCCTTGCAGAAGCCTCACGTGGCCGAGAATAAAGCCAGGACCACCACATGTCCGCTAAAGGCACTCAGCCCATAGGTAGTGGATGGGTCCTGGGACATATCTTCAAGCTCCCAGGTCGGTGCTGGTGATCCTGGGCAGTGGGGAGGGGGAAGGTCACAGCCTCCCGTGTCCACCGTAGCCACTTCGCCAGGCCCGGGATCGCTTTGTCCGGGATCGGGCTGTCCTGGATCGGGCTGTCCTGGATCGGGCTGTCCTGGATCCGGCTGACCCAGGTCGGGTTGTCCCGGATCGGGGGAACCCAGGTCCGGTTGTCCAGGATCCGAACCGCTTTGTCCCGGATCCTCTACAGAGGCCACATCACCAAGACTGTCTTCTAGGGGCGAACCCGGATCGGGTTCCGTGCTCGTTTCGTCACCGCCCACACCCTCGTCAAGAGGTGGTTCGATGTCTGCCGTGTTGCTGTCTGACAGGTCGGTTAAGGTCGTATCTGTTAACCCGCTGTCCACGGGTTCGGCATCTTCGCTGGTCCCGGTATCGGGGGAGTTGGTGTCGCCGAGATCAGCCTGTACAGGAATATCTGGGCTGGGCACATCGGCTGAACCGGGGTCGTTCGTTGGAGCGTCCTTTACTGCACCGCAGCTCCACATAGGCAACAGAAGCCCGATGAATACTGCGAGTAGTAGATATGAGCGTATTTGTTTCAATAGAAAAGACCGTAAGGGAGCGAAGGGGGTCGTCTCAGAAGCATCAATCCGCAGATAGAATCGCGGTCTTGACGTTGTTATACCCGATTGTTGAGCTTAACGTCATATTAAAGGATGAGCTAGCGTCGAGATAGACGAATAGATGACCTGTGGAGTCGTAGATGTACATATCGTACTGTTCGCCTCCGTGCTTTTCGTAGGCACGTACAGTCACTGTATCCTGATAAATCGGGAAGTCACAGACGTTGGTCAGGTTCGAGAGTTCCTGTGGCGATGTAAACTGATTCACGATGATGAAATCGACGTCATGTCCTTCAGCGGCGAGCTCATCCTGCATAGCCTGCAGACCCTGTGATTGAACTTTGCAGAAGGGGCAGGTGGTGGAAAAGAAGACCACAAATGTGACTGTTCCCAGATAGTCATCAAGGCCACCATAGAAGGACGGGCTTGAGGTCACTTCTTCGAGTGTCCAATTGGGCCACATTTCACCCGGGCAATGAACGGTGCTGCCGATTTCGGCGCAGTCGTCGAGGGGGAGGTTTACCTCGGGAGGGGTGGTTTCCTGGGCTGGGGTCTGGATCGTTACCGCCTCGCTGCGGGGCCCTTCAAGGCCAAGACTGCTTACGGCGGAGACCTCGTAAACATACGATGTCTCCGGTTCCAGACCCGCGTTGGTGAAGGATAGATTGGGGGTTTGCCCAACCAGCACGCCGTCTCGATAGATATAATAGAGGCTGACGTAACCATCGATACATTCGGCCGATGACCAGGTGACCTGGGCTTTCGTGGGGCTGATGGGTTGTCCTGCCACATCGGGTGGGGCCCCTGGCGGCACGCCCTCCACAGTCATCTCTTCGGTATAGGCCTGGATCTCTGCTGTGGCGGGGCCCTCCAGGCCTTCGCCATTTACGGCCGAGACCGTATATCCATAGGTTGTCTCCGGTGTAAGGCCTGCGTCCATATAGCTGAGCCCGGTTGTTTCACCCACCTTGTTGCCATCTCGATAGACATAATAGGTGTCGACGCCGCTCTCCAGATCGGTGGCTTGTAACCAGGCGAGGCTAACACTGGACGGCGTCGTGCTCTCGACGGTCAGATTTAATGGGGCACTGGGGGGTGTGGTGTCTACGGACGGGTTCTGCCCCTCTGTGGTCGCCAGGACCTCTGCGCTTTTCGCGCTCTCCAGCCCATCGCCGTTGAGGGCAGAGACGCGGTACGCATATGTGGTCCCTGGGATCAGGTTGGTGTCTTGATACGAAAGATAGAGGGTTGTCCCTACGTTCACGCCATTTCGATAGATAATATAGTTCGATATACCCGTTTCCTCATCGCTGGAAGAATCCCAGTTCAACTGGATCTTGTTCTCGTTGATAGCGTAGGCCTCGAAATTGGCAGGGACGCTTGGAGGCGTCATATCGGTCGGAGGGCTCCCTGGGTCTGTCGTGCCTTCGTCTGGTTCTGGGGAGGGCAGATCGGGGCTTACCGTCACATCCTCTTCTCCCAGATCGGTCTCGTTCGTGTCCGGCTCGGATCCGGCGTCTTCGACGACGGTGCCTTCATCGTCCACCGCAGGCACGTCCTCTCCGTCGCTATCTGTACTGCTGCCTTCATCGGCTGTAGTCGGCACGTCGTCTTGGATGTCTTCGAGGACGACGTCCTCCTGCTGACCCGTATCTGTGGAGTCCGGCACGGCCTCCTTCTGGGTTCCACAGCTGCAGAGCCCCAGGATGAGGGCGAATACGGCCCAATGGCCGTGTCGATGATGCAGGTAGGGGACGACGTTCATATTGTTCCTACGGTTCGATTGCGCTCCTAATGGTAGCGATCTCCGATCGATCCGCAAAGACCTTTTTCCACCGTGGTGTTATCCAGCCTTCAAGATCGCTCGGGCTCCGAGCGCTCCCGGTGCGCAGGAAATCCCGCCACCGGGATGACTGCCACTGCCGCACAGGAACAGCCCTTTGATGGGCGTAGCGTATTTCCCACATTGAATTGTAGGCCGCATAAATAGCAGCTGATCCGGTGCATGCTCTCCATGAAGAACATGTCCTTCCGTGAGCCGCAATCGCTCGGACAGGTCCATGGGGCTGAGGACTTCTTTGCCTACGATCTGTTCCTTTACATCCGGACAATAGGAACCAAGCTCGTTGATGATGCTGTCCTCGAGCCGTGATCGCGCCTCGTCCGTCCAGCCACCTTCTAGATGATAGGGTGCGAAGTGGCTGATAATCGACACCATATGATGGCCCTCTGGGGCCAGGCTGGAGTCCTGCACACTGGGCACGCGAACATCGAGGATGGGCTTGGTCGACATCTGGCGGTATTTGATGGGATCAAACGCCCGCTCCAGATCATCCAGGCTGGCTCCGGTACGCATGGCTTCAACCGTGTTGCCGTGTCGGTCCGTCAGGGGCCCCTTCAGGGCAAGGTGGACTTTCGCGGTGGTTCCTCGTGTTCGAATCGCACCGATGTCTCGGCTAAGACGTACAGATAAACGTTCGGCACCGATAAGATCCAGAAACGTCTGCTTGGGATCGCAACTAGCGCCCACAACCTGCGCATCGATCTCTTCGCCGTCCTCGAGAGTGACCCCCTGAATTCCGTTGGAGTCGGTACGAATCCGGCGGACAGCCGCGCCCGTACGGATCTGAACTCCGAAGGAACGCGCAGAAGCCTCCAGGGCCTGAGTTAGCGCCGCCGGACCACCGATGATCTCGTGGTTCGCGATACATTCGTAGAGGAGAAGATTGGCGGCGGTCCCTGGTGACCATGGTCCATTCCATCCCCCCCAGAGCGCGGGCTGGGCCAGAGCGGCTCCTAGACGTTCGTTTGAAAATTGATCGCGCATCCAGTCGGCGACACACATGGGGCCGATTCGAAGGAGCTCTGTCATGTCTTTGGCACCAAGTCGGCGTATGCCTATCGCGGTACGCGCAAGGGGCCAGATCGAACCATAGGGGTCGGGGGGAAGTTGGTTCAATAGACGCCGGAAGACGGGTCGTAACCGTCGGAGAAAATCCCGGTGTCTTTTGTATTGGTCGATGTCTTCGGAGGACAGGGGGCCCTCTACATCGTCCCCGTGGAGCCGAATGGACTCTTGATCGCTACTTGGGATCAGAATCGATGAAGGCTCTGAAGATAACTTGAGACCGTGGACGTCGAGTTTCAGTGCTTTGACAATATCGGACCGAACGGCGGTCGTGTCGTGGAGAATCCCAGTGGTTTGAAAGCCCTCGTGAAAACTCGAACCGGCGGCGAGACCTCCGAGCTGATCGGCGGCCTCGAGGAGAAGCACACGACGCCCCGCCTTTGCCAGGAGGGCCGCGGCGGTGAGACCATTATGGCCACCGCCAATCATGACGATTGGCTGGGTCATACGGCACGCTCCTTTAACATCCGCTCGGCGGCCAATGCGCCGGGAGCGCCCATGATGCCGCCACCAGGGTGCGCACCACTGCCGCACATCCAGAGCTGTCGAATCGGGGTCCGATACCGAGCCCAACCGGGCGCGGGGCGAAGGAAGAAGAGTTGTTCCAGACTCAATTCGCCATGGAAGATATTGCCTTCGGTTAGGCCAAAGTCTTGTTCAAGATCCCAGGGCGTGAGCACCTGGCGATGAAGAATCGACTCCTTCAGTCCAGGGCAGTATTCGGCGAGAGTGTCGACGACCGTGTCGCCAAAGGCCTCTCTTTTGTCCGGCCACGTCTCTGGGCCATCCGCCAGCTGGTAGGGGGCGTATTGCACGAAGATCGACATCACATGTTTGCCAGGGGGAGCCAGGCTGGAGTCTGTGAGAGTGGGGATCACCACGTTCATATAGGGCCGTTTGGAATACTGCCCGTATTTGGCGTCGTCATAGGCACGCTCCAGATAGTCTATACTGGGCGCGATAGCGATGTCTCCACGGATATGCAGGCCATCTCCTGGACGACAGGTAAATTCCGGCAGCCGGTCCAACGCGAGGTTCACTTTCCCGGAGCTGCCCCGCATACGATACCGATCAATCTGTTCGGTGAACTCGCCGGGGAGATGTTGTCTACCTACGAGCTTGAGGAAGGTGAGGTGAGGATCGACACCGGAGACGACGGTCTTGGCGTGATATTCCGTTCCATCCTTCAGGGCGACGCCGACGGCCTTATCGCCTTTCAGGATGACATTCTCTACGTCGGCTTCGGTTTGGATCTCGACACCCAGGCTACGAGCCGCGTTGGCGATAGACAGGCTGATCTGCCCGGTTCCACCTTTCGAGAACCCCCAGGCTCGGAAGGAGCCGTCGATCTCACCCATATAGTGGTGCAATAGAACATAGGCTGTTCCGGGAGAGCGTACGCCCAGATAGGTGCCGATGATGCCGCTGACAGCCATGGGAGCTTTCAAGATGTCGGACTCGAACCACTCATCGAGAAAGTCCACCGCGCTCATGGTCATCATCTTTGCGAGACGTACCAGTTGTTCGTCGCTGAGACCACGTACTCGATTGCCCAGGAACATAAGGGAACGTAGATGCGAGGGGTGGAAAGACGTGGGATCCGGAGGGGCCATGTCGATGATGGGTTTTACCCAGCGCGCCATATTCATCATATCCCGGCCGAATTCAGGATAGATCTCTGCGTCCTTTTTCGAGTAGGCCGCGATCTCTCGTCGGGTACGTGCGCTCTCTGGCCACCGTACAAGCCCCGGGCCCTCCAGGCTGGGAGTAAAACTACATTCCAGCGGAAGGATTTCGAGGCCGTGTCGTGGCAGATCGAGATCACGGATGATCTGGGGCCGTAGTAGGCTTACAACATACGAGCAGACCGAGTATTTGAAGCCGGGATAGACCTCTTCTGTAACAGCGGCGCCACCAAGTACATGCCGGCGCTCCAACACAAGAACCTTGCGTCCAGCCTTGGCGAGGTATGCGGCACAGACAAGGCCGTTATGGCCGCCGCCGATTATGATGCTGTCATACATCTGGGCCATAGGACTTCTTTCGTTCGGGGTCGTAGAAGGGGGTCTTGACCACCGTGGCAGGGACCGTCTTTCGTTCCCATTCCACGGTGATCTCAATCTCTAGTTGTTGTCCGACTTGGCAGAAGGCGGACTCGACGGTTGCCAAGGCCAGGTTCTTCTTCAAGATGGGGGCCCAGGCGCCACTTGTGGCGCGTCCGACCTGCCGACCCCGGTGGAATACAGGGATGGGATCTCGCCAGGCTTGTTCCGGTAGATGCGGTGGTAATCCGTATCCTTCGAATAGTTTCTCGATGGCTTCCCAGCTGATCTCCAGGCCAACAAAGCCCCACACACTACCCTGTGCCTTTTCACGCTCGAGGGCTGCCTGGCCAATGAATGGCTCTCGATCTTTAAGCTTCACGGTCCAGTCGAGACCAAGCTCGTAGGGGGTGGACTTCTGCGATTCGATTACCGCGTCCAGTGCGCCGATATAGTCGACGTCCTGCATGATAAAACCTGCTTCCACTCGACAGATATCCAGAGCGTCTAATCCTGCGGGATGAATCCCGTAGGGCTTCCCGGCATCCATCAGGGCATCCCAGAGCTTCAGCGCGTCTTCGTTTTTGACCCAGAGTTCGTACCCGAGATCACCCGTATATCCGGTGCGGGTCAATTGACCGGGGATCCCAGCGAAGGTGGTCTCGGCCGCCCCAAAGAAACGCATCTCATTCAGATTGAGATCTGTCAGATTGCGTAGGATATTTCTTGATTGAGGTCCCTGTACGGCTAAGGCACCAATCGTATGACTCGTATCCTCAATCTGTACATTGTAGGGGGCCGCATGCTTCATAAACCAATGGTAGGTGGGGGCCGCTGCTGTGACCCGATAGAAATCCTCTCCCAGCCGGGCGCAGGTACCATCGTCGATGATCTTGCCGTCGTCGTCGCACCAACAGAGGTATACGACCCGGCCCATGCCCAACTTCTTAATATTTCGAACCATAACCCGTGACAGGAAGGCGGCCGCATCGGGACCCGTGATATCGTATTTGTAGAGAGGCGTAACATCGATCACGCCAGCCCCTTGCCGGAAAGCGTTGTATTCGCGTTCATGGCATATGTCGTAGGAGCGAACCGCATAGAAGCCCGCCCATTCCTTCCACCGATAACTGGTACAAAGGGCCTGTGTTCGAGGGTGAAATGGGCTTGGATATGGCATCAGGCCGCTGGTTGTATCGACTCTATTACGCCCTGTAAAGACGGCGGTTTCACCGGTCGTTTTTCCGCCAGTGTTTCTTTCTGGACGATCCATGGCGCTATCGCCACTTTCCAGGTGTACGGAGAGTGATCTCGATTCGTTTTTGGATCTCTGCTAGCGTTTCGAAAAGGCTAGGGCGGAGAAGACGATGAGTGTTCGAATCGAAACCAATGGTCCGGTGACGACCATTATCCTGGACAGACCCGA
>PBVT01000010.1 GCA_002728755.1 Myxococcales bacterium | reverse complement strand
TGTTGCCCGAGGCATAGGCCTTGGCGCCGATTTGTTTCGCTGCCTCACCGGCTTTGCCGCCGGTGTGAGCTTGTACGCCCGTGACATCGTGCTTACCGAAAGAGGCCTGGATCGTGTCGAGGTAGGGGAGCTTGCCGCCAGAGCCCTTCACACCATCGGCCGCCACGGCCTGGACCCAATCACCGGAGGGGGCTCCCGGCCCAGACTCTTTACGGGCGACGGGGTCTCTAGCATGGGTTTTTGTTAAATCCATTAGGAGGAGCTCCGCAAATTTGCTCCCGCCTTCGATTAAGGCCAGTTGTTTGCCCAGCGCGTCCCCACTAAGTCCAGACAGTTCCTCTGCGTCCCAACTCAGACCACTTTCCACGCCACCTACGAGCATCGCGACGGCGAGACGACCGAAAAATTCTTCGGCGTTTTGAGGGCCGGTGTCTTTGTCGGCGACCGTGTCCCAGATCATGCTGAAGGTTTCGGCAAAGCCCGATTTGAAGCTGCCATTTAGAACCGCTTCGACTGCTTCGTTGGGGACCAGACCACCCAACCGTGATGTGACGTGGGGCGCGAGCCTGGACGCAACTACTTGACCACCAACACCGGCGATGAGACCAGATGCTGTGGTTTTCCCGACTTCGGTTGCCAACTCAGCCATACTGAAATTCTCGCGCAACACGAGTTGTTGGATGGTGTTGTCTACCGCAGTGACACCCGCCTGGACGCCGGTGCCGACCAACACCTTTCCACCCCAGCTGGTGACCTGTAATTTGGCGCTCGCCCCGCGGGTGAGGTAGGCCGAAACAACGGTGAACGAGATGGCCTTTGTGAACTCTAGTTTCTTTATTGCCTCGCTACCACCCGCTTCAAAATCTTCCAGATATTGCAGTCCAGCTGCGATATAAATATTTACGTGCTCTTCTGCATTTGCGCAGAATCGCGTCATCTGTTCCAGATCATCACCTGCAACCGCTTCTTCAAAAGCCTGGATTGCGAGATAGGCTCGTTCTCGAACCTCCGCGCCGGGTAGAGTTGCCCCCCCATCCGCTTCTGTGATGAGGCAGATCCAGAAATCTGAAATGTCCGACCCATTATGTGCTGTGTGGAACATCGAGAGCCGTGACCCCATGGAATCTGCTCGATTTCTGAAGACTCCAGGTTGACGTCGCACCTCTTCAATCGCTGCTTGTATAGATTCCTGATGTGCTCTAGTGCCTGCTTCCCCTATTTCCTCAATCCGTTGGATGTCATCTTCGATTAGTTCTACTTCGATTAACTCGAATTCTGTTACGCCATCTTTGTTGAAAAGGGCCTTATATAGGTGAGAAGTATCGAGGAATTCCTCGGTGAGTGCGTGGTATTCTCCCCAGTGAGGATTCAACTCTCCATCGGGCATATACACAGAGGCACATTTCTCCTTGGCCAACCACCATAACTCGTCATAAGCGCGGAAAATTTCATAGGTAGTATTGATGGTCCATTTAAGAACTTGAGGCGCTTCTGCAGGCCCAAAATGATGCTCGATGTCGATCGGGCCTATTGCATTGCCGGCCGATTCGCTCCCTTCCTCTTTTTGCACTGTGCGCTGGGTGGCGGGTTCGCTGGCACCGCTGCCGGCCATTTTGTTCAGCTCGCTCTCTGCGGATTTGCCCTGGACGACCAGATCGGCGACCGCGTCGGCGTGTTGTTCGTACTTGTCGCCGGCTTCACCGACGCCGCCTTTGAGGGATACCCCGGCCCGTTGCTGCACGATGTGCGCGGCCTCGTGGGCGGCGGTGTGCAGGTCGGGGGAGCCTCCAAAAGCTACGTCGTTTCCTGTGGCATAAGCCTTGGCGCCGATTTGTTTGGCCGCATCACCGGCCTTGCTGTCGGTGTGGGCCCCGACGCCGGAGACGTCGTGCTTTCCAAAGGAGCTCTGAATCTTGTCCAGATGGGGGAGCTTGCCGCCGGAGCCGCTTACGCCATCAGCGGCGATGCGTTGGACGTCTTCATCTTGGGGTCGACCTCTACCGTTTTCTTTGGCCTGGACCGGCTTGATCATTGTCCAGATTCCCGAGGCCTCGCGCGGTTCTACCTGTTCCCATGTCCCAGCGAGGACCTTTCCTTCATTTTGTACCTGCAGCGAAGCCGTACCTTTTGTGCGATTCTTTTCCCACTCCAGATCGAGGTTTCCCTGATCGTCGATGGTTCCCCAGATTGTGCCAGGTTGAGCCGACAAAAGTTGATAGCCACCGTAGACATCCACTCCGTTGGCGTCGATGGTTAGGCTCACGGGACCCCAGTCAGAATTGAAATCATACACTCCAGGTGTCAAGGTTGGCGTGACGCCGTCTTCCCGCTGTTTTTCAAAGAAACACTGCTGAATGAAGTAGGTAATGCTGTCACCATTTCTAACTGCATTCTCCGGGTCATTCCAGGCGGAATTTAATGCTTGATCGAAACCATAATCATGATCGGGATCCGGTTCTGCTGGGACGCGGATAAACTCATGGGTCAGCTCGTGGATCATGGTCCCCACTCGGTCTTCCTGCGAGCAACTTAAGAACTTATTGTAAATTATGAGTTTACCGCCTTTCGACTCGGCGTAATATGAATTCCATTCTGGATTTGGATCATGTTCTATTCGCATTGATGCACGCGAACTCGTGAATTTTTCCTTCATGATACGCATCATCGAAGCGACTTGACGAAAGCGAGCCTGACATATCGGAGCGGCGTCATTGTGGTTTTGATCGAACCAGGTTTTGTATAACCGACCTGCGGGTCTTTCCATCTCCTCCACAGCTGCTGCCACCTGAGGGATCGCCTGGGACCAGGCTGTATTAACTAGATTTCTTAGGTTTTCATCATGATCACCTTCGAACACAAGACGCTGAACACCTTCAGCCCCAAAGGCAGAAGCCTGCGTAGGCGCACCAAGCATGCCCTCTACGTTGTGGCCGGAGACTACGGCGTCGGCGACGGCGTCGGCGTGTTGTTCGTAGCGATCACCAACGCTGCCTACACCGCCGTCGATGTGCACGCCCTGGCGTTGCTGGATCACGTGGGCTGCTTCGTGGGCTGCCGTGTGGAGATCGGGCGCCTCGTTGAAGGCGATGTCGTTGCCGGCTGCGTAGGCGCGGGCGCCGATGGCCTCACCAGCATCTTTGGCCCGACCACCCACATGGGCTCGAACGCCGGAGATGTCGTGATCGCCGAAGGCTTCCTGGATTTTGTCGAGGTAGGGTAGAGAGTCTCCGCTTCCCGTGACCCCGCGGCCGGCCATCTCATGAACCCAGTCGCTGTCTTCTTTGCTGGACCGACGCTTCTTCATCTGCACCGGGGCATTGAAGCCCGATAGGCGACTCTCTACCCCGGGAACATCCATACGGGCGGGCCGCTGCGGTCCCGGGTGGTCGATCAGCCTGCCCAGCTCGCTGGGGGTAGTAGAGGGATGAATGCGGATCCGCTCTTCGGCTGGGATCCCTACCAGAAGTCGACCGAGCTTCTCCCTACGGAGATCTTCCAATAAGAGCTCATCACGCTCTTTTCTCCGTTTTTTGCGATCGATTTGTCGGACCTGAACCATCGACTTCCAGCAGAGCAGTTTGTGGACGGTGGGGTATTAAGTACCCCATGCGCACACACGAGGAAGCAAGAACCGGACCAGGATAGATCAGTTCCGTCCAATCCGTCACCCTCGACGTATAGTCTGCCCCTGGAAAAAGTCTCAGGCCAGGGCTTTGGAGACGATCTCGTAGACGTCTTTGCTGAGGTTGTCCACCGCCAGAATTCGCTCGAGTTCGGCCTTCATCAATCCCTTACGATTGGCGTCGTACTTGGTGTAGCGATTGAAGACCCGGACCAGGCGGGCAGCCACCTGGGGATTTTTCGGATCCAGGTTGATCACATGATCGGCCACAAATCGATACCCCGCTCCGGTCGCTTCGTGGAACGCGGAGTGGTTCAGCATCGCGAACGTACCCACCAGGGAACGGAAGCGATTCGGGTTGGAGGTGTCGAAGGCAGGGTGGCTGGTGAGCTCGATCACGTCGTTGAGGCAGGTACTACGACGGGAAATTGCCTGTATGGCGAACCATTTGTCGGTGACCAGGGCGTCGTCTTTCCACGTGCTGTAGAACGCCTTGAGGGCCTCTTCCCGCTCGGGGCCGTCCGTATGGGCCAGGATGCTGGTCGCGGCCAACCCATCGGTCATATTGTCGGCGGCCTTGTATTGCTCGAGGCAGCGGCTGCTGATGGTCGGATCATCGAGCCGTGAGAGTACGCTCAGGGAGAGGTTCTTCAGGGCGCGGCGGCCAATCGAGGTGCGGTCGAGAGCGTAGGGCTCGTCACTGCGGTTTTCTTCGTATACGGCCTGGAAGTCGTCTTTAAGTCTCTGGGCCAAGGTGGTGTAGATGAACTCACGGGCCTCGAATAGACCGTCTACGTCGACCTCATCCATTCGCTCGACCAGGTATTGCTCCTCGGGCAGGGTGAGGGCCATGGCGGCCAGCTGCTTGTCGAGGGTGCGGTCGTTCAGGACAGCCCCGAAGGCGTCTACGAAGCTATCTTCCAACTCCATCGGTCGGCCGGCCTGGCGGTCGTTTACAAGACGGAAGATGGTCTTCAAGGCGAGGGTCTGACCGGCTTCCCACCGGTTGAAGTTGTCGCTGTCATGGCTGAAGAGGAAGAGGAGATCCTCCTGGCTCTGCTCCATGTTCAAGTTGACCGGTGCCGAGAAGTTTCGCAGCACAGAGGGGACCGGTTTTTCGGGTATATTCACGAAGGTGAAGCTCTGCTCGGTGTCGGTAAAGCGAAGCACCTGGGTCGTGGCCGGGGCGCTGTCGTCTCCCGCCAACTGCAAGGGCATATCGTTGCCGTTGCTGTCGAGGAGACCCACGGCGATAGGCATCAGGAAGGGAGCCTTCTCGGCCTGGCCCGGTGTGGGGGCGCAGGTCTGTCGTAGGGTCAGAGTGTAGGTCTGTTGGGCGGCATCGTAGCTACCATAGCCCGACACAGAAGGCGTTCCAGCCTGGGAATACCAGGTGCGGATCTGTGTAAAGTCGGCGCCGTTGGCGTCTTCGAGGGCGCGTACATAGTCTTCACAGGTGACGGCCTGGCCATCGTGACGGTCGAAATAGAGGTCCATGCCCTTACGATAGGCCTCTGGTCCAAGCATGGTGTTCATCATGCGGATGATCTCGGAGCCCTTATTATACACCGTGCTGGTGTAGAAATTGTTCATCTCGATGTAGGAATCGGGACGGATCGGGTGGGCCATGGGGCCGGCGTCTTCGGGGAACTGGTTGGTGCGCAGGATGCGGACGTCGCGGATTCGTTTGACGGCCGGGTGGGTCATATCGGCGGTGAAGCTCTGGTCGCGGAAGATGGTCAGTCCCTCTTTGAGGGTCAATTGGAACCAATCCCGCACCGTGACTCGGTTGCCGGTCCAGTTGTGGAAGTATTCGTGGGCGATGACGGCTTCGACGTTTTCGAAGTCCTGGTCGGTGGCTGTTTCGTTACGAGCGAGAACATATTTGGTGTTGAAGATGTTCAGGCCCTTATTCTCCATGGCACCCATATTGAAGAAGGACACGGCGACGATCATGTAGATGTCGAGGTCGTATTCGCGACCATAGTTGTCTTCATCCCAACGCATGGAGCGCTTCAGAGAGCGCATGGCGTGGTCACAGCTGTCGAGTTGGCCTTTCTCTACGTAGATCTCCAGGTCGACGTTACGACCGGAAGTGGTGGTGTAGTCGTCTTTGAGGACGTCTAGATCACCGGCGACCAGGGCGAAGAGGTAGCTGGCCTTTTTGTAGGGATCTTCCCAGCGGGCCCAATGACGATTGTTCTCGAGCTCCCCGGTCTCGACCCGGTTTCCGTTCGACAGGAGCACCGGGTAGCGGGTCTTGTCGGCTTCAATGATGGTGGTGAAGCGGGTCATCACGTCGGGGCGGTCGAGATAGTAGGTGATCTTGCGGAAGCCCTGGGCCTCGCATTGGGTGCAGAAGGTGCCGCTCGATTTATAGAGGCCCATCAAACTGGTGTTTTCCTGGGGTTTGATGCTGGTCTCGATCTCGAGGGTGAAGCGGGTCGGTACGCTATGAATGGTCAAGAACTCGTCGTCGACCGTATAGGCGCTTTCTTCCAACTCTTCGCCATTAAGACGTACCCACTGGAGGTTCTGATCGGTGCCGTTCAACGCCAGGGGGGCTCCGCCTTCGTTGACCTCGGGGTTGGCGTAGTATTCGGTCCGTGTTCGAACAACGGTAGCCTCTTCATCGAGAATGAAGCGCAATTCAACGCTGTCGATGAGATAGTCAGACGGGCGGTAATCTTTACGATACTTGGCTTGGGGTGTGGACATCGACCAGACTCATGTTTTTTGGGGTGGGGAGGGCTTTGACGAACGAGTGTCTCGTGCGCGGGCCCGAAGGGTGCGGAAGCGGCTTCCTATCATCGCCCAGGCCACAAAGCCAGAGAAAATCTACTGAATTGAACCCGGCATCGGTAGTCAAAACGGTAGATCGAGGTGCTACGACGGGTTGCAGAATGGTTCCAGCTCGGGGAGAATCAGGAGCTGAAAACACTATTGATCGAATCGGGGTTTCCAACGTTGCCAACTCAGGGCAATTCATATGTAGCCCGTCTGTGGGCTTTGGGCGGTATCGGACTGCGCGTCTGCATGATGCTGTTCGCCCTGGTGCTTCTGACCCTCGGTTCCGTGGACAGGGCCGAAGCCCAGGCGGCCAAGACGGCGGAAAAGCCCAAGACATCGAAAGCGGTGGTTCCGTCGGAAGGGGTACAACGCAGCGTTACCGACGATGGGGCTACCGTCGAAGTGGTTCCCAAGGGGAAGACCAGTACGGTTCGTGTTCAGAAGTGCATCACAGATGACGGTCGTCTAATCGAGATCCTCGACCGGAAGACGTCGCGCCCCCTCAAGGATTCTGCCCCGAATCTAGACGCGGACGCCCCGCAGCAATGCCAGATGTACGGTGGGCATACGGTCCTTATCTCTCCCAAGAAGAGGAGAACCCTGCTCACAAAAGATGGGAAGCCGGTGAAGAAACGGACAGGCCCCATCCCCTTTGTGGAAGGTGAATTGGCCAAGGTTGGCTCGATTGGTCTGGTCCCATGGGAAAACCGGTTTGGACTGATCATGGGTATCGAGCGCCTGGGTGAGGTCTTCTACCTATCGCTTCGTCCCGAGATTAATCATACCCGGGAAGTACTGGGCGGACCCTTGACCATGAGCTTTGGCTTGCCGGTGCGGATTCAGCTGTTGGATTCCCGGGCGGACCGACGTTGGGATGGCATGGGAGCGATTCGAAGCCAGGATTGGGACGAACCGAGCGATTACGCCCGCATCATTCAGTACATCCGTATGGGCGGCAAAGAAGAGCGCTTCTTCTTCGAGGTGAACTCGTTTTCGGCCAACTCCATCGGGCACGGGACGCTCCTGAAGCGATACAACCCGAATCTGAATCTCAACACTCGACGGGTGAGCGCCCAGTTCGACGCCTTCATGGATTACGGGGGGGTCGAGACCTATGTGAACGACATTACCGGGCCGAATGTTCTGGGTGGCCTGGTCTTCTTAAAGCCGTTGAGCGTGATTGATCGGAGCAACTACTTCCTACGCTCCTTCTCGCTGGGGTTTTCGATGGCGGCCGACCTGGATGCCCCTCTGCGCAACCGACTGGATGAAGACGATCTGGATGGTGACGGTCGGCGTTTCAACGAGATCCAGATTAACCAGACCACCTTTCAACCCGATTATCTGAGCACTTCGGTCATTGGCTATGGCTTTGATGTGGAGTTCAAACTGCTCGACCGTCGAGAGATCGACTGGAAGATGTACTTCGATCATTCCACGTTGATCAGCGGTCTGCCGACGGACGATCCCAGCAATCCCGTCTGGAGCGATATCCCCACGAAAAGCGTGAAGGCCAGCGGCCTTACTATCGGGAACCTCTTTCGTCATAACCTCGGCCATGATCCGGTACACGCCCTTCGTTTCCGGTTCGAGTACCGGCGCCATGACCCCAATTATGTGCCCGCCTATTTCGACACCCTATATGAGATACAGCGGGTGCAATACCTCAGCAGCAAGCAGACCAATAGCGTCGATATCGCCAACCAGACCAAGTTACAGACGATTCTGGGTCGTGATCCGTCGGGCCCGATGGTCAACGGTCTTTATGTGGAGGGGAGTTGGCGNGTNTCTCACTATCTGGCCCTNGCCATTGGATTGGAGGTCAACGATTCGGAGAACGATAAGAACCTGTTCGTTCATCTGGAGGTGCCCCATCTGGGTCGGTTGCAGTTCCTGGCCACCTACCAGCGGCGTACGGCGGAATCCTTTGCAGATCTCTTCGACTTCTCCTTTGGCAATAACGATATTTTTATCCTGAAGACCCGGTATGGGCTGGCGGATGCCCTGCATTTCAATCTTGAGGTTCTTACACCCTTCGGGATCGGACCGGAGAGCTTGTTCCGAAATACGGTGCAGGTGAACCTGAACGCAGAGCTTGGATTTTCCTACTGATGCGACGACGTTTCCATAGTATCGCCACCCTGGTTGTGGTTCTTGTTCTCGGCTGCGCCTTTTTGCAGTCGGCCTTTGAATATACCTTTGGGAATGAGTTCATCCCGGAGGTCGAGGAGGAATTGAACTGGCCCAATGTGGATGAACTGACCGGTCTCTCGCCCGAGGAGATGAACGAGATTCCGGGCTTTCCGACCACCCTGGAGCAGGGGACATTCGCCCATCTACAAGGAGCTATGAACGCGACGGGCGAGTGCTCGAAGTCCTTCGTCCTGGAGGAGTTCGGTGAGGATGATCGGGTCGACAACCTCGTGGTCACGGTCACCAACTGCACCGGGACCTCAAACTGCGCTACCAAATGCCAGGGCTATTTCGGGATGTTGTTCGAAGCTTCGATCGATCTGCTGCTGCTCGACGACGCCCAATCGGCGGAGCTCACGAAGAACCTGGCGACTCTGACTCCCGAGGCCATCGTACAGATTCGAATGCAGATCATGGTATTGGAGTTGTTCCAGGTGGAGGGAACAGAGCGGAAAGTGGTGACCGGACTGGTCGAAGACTTTGGTCTCTTTCTCCATAACCAGAACGGCGATGAGGCCCTTGTGTTGAAACACGCCTACCTGGAGAAGATCGCTGCGCTGGGTCAGAACGAAGAGACGCCGCAGCGTTTTGATGTGGATGGAACCAGCGACTTTACGAAACAGCTTAAGGAAGACGTTTTATCGGGCGAAGAGACCCAGGTGACGTTGGCCCTCCGAATGAAGGTGCCACAGGCGAATCTATACGAACTTCGAATCGATGGCGGTGGCATCGCCATGAAGATGCAGCCAGAGTTTATCTTGAGCGTCGTGGACGCAGTGCTGGGTGGAGACTGATAGGAATGATGAATTCAACTCCAAGACGAGTGTTCACCGTTCTGGTGCCGGCCTTCTTCCTATGGGGCTGCCCGGACTATGACAACCCGGGGACACCATTGGCCGCGCCGGACGTGTCGGATTCCTACTTTGCCGGTGGGGGAGTTGGCGAGAGCTGCGAGGAACCCGACGATTGCCGCGACGGCCTGCTCTGTGATTCGAACGCCTGTCTGCCCTCAGGGGAAGGTCTGGCCAATGAAAAATGCCTGCTGACGGCCGAATGTAGCGATGGCCTGCATTGTGGTTGGGCGGGGTTCTGTGTTCCAGAAGGGGACGGTGTTGTGGGTGACCAATGTGCGGCGGCCATGGATTGTAACCGCGGTCTATATTGCGCCTTGCAGGCGTTGGGAGGCTATTGTGCCGAACCGACGCCAGATGCGGGCGATCTGGGGGCAGCCTGTAGCGATACAAGCGACTGTCTGGCGGGACTGGCCTGTTCGTTGAACGACGGTGCCTGCGCGCCGGGCAGCGTGCTCTTGACCCAGGCGCTGTTTAAAGGGGCGACCTGTCCGGACGGGGAAGAGGCCTTACCGTTTGGTGTGCGAATGGCCACGCCGGAGACGGAGCATGGCTTCTATTCGATCCCTTATCCCAATAATGTGCATCTGGTGGATGGACGGGTGGATTTGAGCCGTCACCCTCGACCGGGACCGGGCTTGGCAGGCTTCGACACCATCGGTGCTCTGCTGGATGGGGTGTCATCCGATATGACCGGTTTTTCGGTGAACCCGGCGGTCTACTTTCGGTTCACGCGTGCGGTGGACCCGGCTACGTTGCGATTGGACGGGATCGATCCGACGATCGTGGTCATTAACCTCGATTCGGGACAGGTGGAGACACGACCCTTCTTTGTTCGGTTCGTGACGAAGCGTAATAAGTATATCTGTGAGAACCATATGGTGCTGCACCCCGTCTGGGGGCATGCGCTGCCCGGTGATACCACCTATGGGGTGATCGTCACCGACGGGGTTCGGAGTCTGGTAGAGGAGGGCTTTGAGGCCGAGACGCCGGTTCCTCTGGACGACCTCTCGATGTTGTTGGGAGACGAGGAGCCCGAAGAGGCTCGGGAGGCCTGGCAAGCCTACGCGCCGTTGCGTAGTTACCTCGCGAGTAGTTCCAGTCCAGCCATGGAGCGTATTGTGGGGGCCACCGTATTTACGACCCAGGACCCCCATCGAACCAGTGCAGCCCTTCGCAGTATGGTGCGGGCGCAGGATGCGTCCGAGTTTCATGTGCTGAACGATCAGTTTGTCGTGTGCAGCGAAGCGGGAACGTCTCCCTGTAAGACTCCGAATTGGCAGAACACCGTCGCGGGGCAGGAGGGATTACCGGACCCCCGCGATTGTCCGGCTACGGGGTCACCGTTGTATCACGAGGTGCATGCTCAATTACGTGTACCTCGTATACAGGCGGGTGACCGCCCCTATCTGGAAGACGGAGGGAATCTGGTCTTTGAGAACGGTGAGCCTGTGCTTCAGGGCTGGGATACGGTCTGTCTGGCTATGGCGATACCCAAGGCTCCTATGCCGTCTGCGGGTTGGCCCGTCTTAATGTATGGCCATGGCACGGATGGGAGTTTTCGTAAGGGGATCCAGTTTATGGCGACACCTCTGTCCATGATCGAGGTGAACGGTGGAATCGAACATATGGCGGTCGTCGGTCTGGATCAGCCCATGCACGGTAATCGACGTGGGGCCGCGGGAGCCGATAAGGGACCAGGCCCCTTATTCTATAACTACCGGAATCCGCCGGCCGCTCGTGGTAACAACTACCAGGCGGTGGTTGATAACTACGCCCTCATTCGCTTTCTGGAGACGGCCGATGTGAACATTGGCAGCATAGGCGCGGTGCGTTTCGATACCAGCCGTGTGGGGTATCATGGGCATTCCCAGGGAGGAGCCAGCGGTGTGTTGATCGGGCCCAACGAGCCGGTCATTGGGGCGATGACTCTGAGCGGAACGGGTGGCTCTCTGGTCTATAGTATGCTCGGTAAGGCGCAGCCCTATGACACCTCGGTGGCCATACGGATCGCCGCCCATGAAGTGGAGATGGACGCCAACCATCCGGTGTTGCATCTGATCCAGCATTACTTCGACGAGACCGATCCCGCGGTGCATGCGGCTCGCTTCGCCAACCCGCCGAGCGGTGTCCCAACCAATGTTCTGGATGTCTTTGGGCGAGCGGATACGTTCACTCCACCCGAAGCCATTGAGGTTATGGCCAGCTCTCTTGCGGGCGATCTGGCCCTGAGCGCCGGGAGCGAGACGGATATGAATCAGGTAGCCGAGATTCGCCCCACATCGGTCGCTTCGTTACCTCTGGCCAACAATCGGACGGTAGCGGGGCAGCCGGTAACCCACGCCGTGATCGAACATAGCAATCCCCTATTGGACGATGTGACATCCCAGGACGCCAACACCGATGGGCATTTTGTCTTCATCAAGAATGAAAAGGCGGTTTTACAGATACAGCAGTTTTTCGGGACCTGGTTGTCCAGTGGCACCGCCACGGTCGTAGAGTAGGTGGGGGCAACCCGGTTTATGAAACGAGGTTTTTACCGACTGTTATCACTGGATCCGAGTGACCAATCACGCCTGTGGTTGTTGGCTCCGGCCTTTGGTATTTCGGCGGCCACCCTCATCATTTTGGCGAGTGTGTCGAAAGCGCTCTTTCTAGCGGCCCACCCGGTGAGTCGCCTGCCCTGGCTCTTCCTTGGATCGGCGCTCTTCACAGCGTTGATCGCGTTTACCTATGTACAATCGATCGATCGAACCTCGTTGGAGCGGCGGTTCCGGGTTTTGTTATCGGCGGCGATCGTTTCCTTCGGGGTGATCCGTCTGATCTTTCCCAGTTACCCGGAGACCATGTCGATCGTGATCTTTTTATGGTGTCCGGGGGTCGGGTATCTGGTGGCGGTGCAGGCCTGGAATATGTCGTCGTCGCTTCTGCCCACCCGCCAGGCGAAGCGGTTGGTGCCCGTTTTGGCGTCACTCGCGACTCTGGGGGCTGTCTTTGGAGGGTTGCTGGTCCAGTTGTTTTTGACCTGGAGCGCCTCCGAGAACCTCATCTGGCTGGCGGTAGCTCTACTTGCGGTGCTCCTGCTTACGGTTGGAAATTCCTGCGAGCAGTTACGCGAACAGATGGCATTTCGTGGTCCAGCGGTTCGACCTCGTATGACGGAGAGTCGGGAGGATGCATCGGCCGAAATCAGACAGGACGATTCGGTTCGATCCATCTTTCAACAACCGATGCTTCGCAATCTGGCACTCTTTGTCTTCATGGCTCAGGTGGCGTCTTTAGTGGTGGATTACCAATTCAGCGCCGAGATTCAGCAGCGATATAAGGACCCCGATGCCATGGCCTCGTTTCTTGGGGCGTATTACTGGATTGCCAACCTGGGGATCTTCGTACTTACCCTCTTCGTAACGCGACAAGTGGTTCGTGTGTTGGGGATTGGCGTCGCGCTCTGTGCCGGTGTGGTCTTTCTGGCTTTGGGGAGCGGGACCTACCTGCTGGCCGTCAGCTCGGGCCTTCTTCCCGCCTTCTGGGTGATCACCACAACTGCGTTCATGGAACGACTTGGACACTTCGCCTTAACTCGCAGTGCTACACAGATGTTGGTCATGCCCCTGGATACTCGGATGGGCGAGCGGGCCAAAACCCTGGTGGACGGCGTTGTGTACAAGGTTGCGTCTGTGGCGGGTGCTCTTTGTCTTCTTATCTTTGTTGATGTGGACCTACATCTCTTATCCGTACTGGCCGTAGTGGCCGCGATAGCAGCAGTCTGGCTGGGACTACGAATGAGCCCACTGTATCGGGATGTCCTGTTCAACGCCTTGAAGGAGCGTAAGCTCCATGTGACCGTTACACGTTATCTTCGGAACGGTCTGGGGCGTCGGGCAACCCGACAACTGGAAGACCGACTGCTCTCCGATGACCGGGAGACAGTGGTGGGGGCACTGTCCATGGTTCGTGATCTGGGGCTGCCGGTAAAGCAGAAGCAGCTTGATGATCTGGCTATCTCAGACGATGACACAGCAGCCGGTTTGAGCCTCGAGGTGATGCAGGTACTGGGACGACGTCCTTCTCCGCAGCTCCTGGTCATTCTATTGGATCCAGGGCGGCCCGTGGAGCTTCT
>PBVT01000009.1 GCA_002728755.1 Myxococcales bacterium | reverse complement strand
TTTCCGCAGGTACAGATGTGGCCGAGGTCGAGCGTCTTTACGATGCGGCGGCCCTTGTACGGGACCTTGTGAACACGCCCGCCAACGATATGGGCCCCGACGAGCTGGAGGCGGCCGCTCGGGATCTTGCAGAGGCCCATGGCGCGAAGATCAAAGTCATCAAAGGAGATTCCCTGCTCAAACAGAATTTCCCGATGGTCCATGCTGTCGGGCGCGCCTCGGTTCGAGAACCGCGTTTGATTGATATTCGTTGGGGTTCCACTTCGAACCCTCGTGTGTCCCTGGTGGGTAAAGGCGTCTGCTTTGATACGGGAGGCCTGAACCTCAAGCCGGGTAGCTCCATGTTGAAAATGAAGAAGGATATGGGTGGTGCGGCTCATGTGCTGGGGCTGGCCAGCCTCATCATGGATGCGGAGCTGCCGGTTTGCTTACGAGTGCTGGTCCCAGCGGTTGAGAATTCGATCGGTGGGCGCGCCTATCGGCCGGGCGATGTTCTGCCGAGCCGCAAAGGGATCACAGTGGAAATTGGTAACACCGATGCCGAGGGCAGACTGGTTCTTGCCGATGCGCTGGCTCTGGCGGATTCGGAGTCTCCCGAAGTCCTCTTCAATATGGCGACTCTCACGGGAGCAGCCCGCGTAGCCTTGGGGGCCGATCTCCCACCCTTCTATACGACAGACGATGTGTTCGCCGCCGAACTATGCGAACAGGGTGAAGCTGTTAACGATCCGGTCTGGCGCATGCCGTTCTGGCGCAATTATCGCCGCTTTCTTGATAGTAAGATCGCCGACATCAACCACATTTCAAGTTCACGGTATGCGGGGTCAATTACGGCCGCGCTATTCCTGAAGGAATTCGTAGAATCGGCGAAGCTATTTGTACATTTTGATGTGTATGCATGGACCGACCGATCCAGTCCCGGTCGTCCGGCTGGAGCCGAGGCACAGGCCATCCGCGCCATGTACGAGGTTTTGAAGAGTAGATACCCCTCAACCTGATTCTCCCTTGTCCAAGTTGGGAATCATTTTTAGCGCAAACGCGCTACATAACCGTGATTCTTGACGATAATTGCCCCCCGGGGCATACTTTCACACCAGATCTCAAAGCTGAGTTTGGATAGAAAAGTTCAGTGATTCTAACATCTTACTTCATTGTTGGGCTTCTTTTTTCGGCTGTGCCGCCACTGCATGATGATGCGCAGCTTTTATATTCGACACAGCTGAAATTTGCGGAAAATGGCGATCCGATAGTCACCGTCGGTCTGATGGATGAGCAGGATTCGGCCACCATATCGGCCGCTGCCGGCTTCAAGATCCATCTGGCGGGTCCGGCTGGTGGTGTGATTGAGACGGGTCCGGAGAGCGTGCTGGTTGGCCGGGTTCGAAATACGACTCCAGCCACGACACGTTGGCGTGTGATTTTAGACGCATTCCCGGGTGGGAGCTTATCGGAGGTACAAGAGGGAAGACTTCGATGGAAGCAACGGAAGGTAGACTACGAGGTACACGAGATCGGAGGCTTTCTCGGCTTTCCCAAAAAGCCTCTGGATAATCGAAAGGTGCTTCTTCTGGATAAGGGCCATTTCCATGATTCGGCTGCGGCGAAGGTTCGTGCCGAGGAGCTGCGAAGCCGGTTCGGTTTAAACGCACCGATAAAAGTGATGGCGGAGCCGCTCACTCGCCCCCATGGGCGCATCGAAGTGCGCGAACGATCTACGGGTATGATTGTGAGCCAATTGGAGATGTTGGCGATATCCGCCCTGGATGGTGGTCCAATCACTGTGCACAATGTCGAGTTTGCCAAGGGCTATGCGAAGCATGGGTTTGAAGATCGCCGATACCACGGGGATATTATTCTGGCGGTTGATAAGACCGGTAAGTTAGCTGTGGTCAATCGTCTATCGGCTGAATTGCTACTGCAGGGGGTTGTTCCTTCGGAGATTTTTTCCACGGCACCAGCGGCGTCTCTTCGCGCACAAGCGATTACGGCCCGCGGCGAACTCTTCGCTCCCATCGGGTTACGAAATCGGTCCGACCCCTATGTGACCTGTTCGACGCAGCTTTGTCAGGTGTATGGGGGGATCACCAAGGAACGAGAGTCCACCAATCGTGCGGTGCAGGAGACGCGTGGAAAGGTGATCTTTGGAGCCGATGGGCGACTCGTAAAAAGCGTGTACCACTCCAATAGTGGGGGCTTTACCGAGAATAACGAACATGTATGGGGAACCCGAAAGGATGACGCCCTACGTGGTAAACCGGATGCTCCACCGAATACGCCGCTACCCTGGCCCCAGGGACAGGTACCCACAGAGCGGCAATTACGTGATTTTCTACAAACGCGACCTCCGTCCTATTCTGCGGTAGGTCGTGGGGCTCGGGCCTTATATCGATGGACCCGGGAGTACGACCGAGCCGAATTGAATCGGCTCGTAAATAAAAAGAAGCGCATTGGTCCTGTTCGCCGCATCGAGGTGGTGGAAAGAGGAATCAGTGGGCGCGTGCGCAAAGTACGCTTTATTGGTCGAAAGAAGAGCCTGGAAGTCCGTTGGGAGTTGTCTGTGAGAAGACTTCTAGCGAATCTCCGAAGCGGACTTTTTGTGGTGGACCGTACGTCGACGGGTTGGCGGTTCGTTGGCGGAGGTTTTGGTCATGGGGTTGGCATGAGCCAATATGGGGCGATGCGTATGGCCGAACGTGGAAGTACGGAAGAAGAGATCCTTTCCCATTACTATACGGGTAGTCGGGTCGTTACCATCTATTGAATCCCGCTCCAGACTGGAAACACCTGCTTTGCTTGAAGTGAAGAAGGCGATCCGGTAGCTTGAACGGCAATTAGAAAGGAAATTTCACCCCATGAATTGGTCTCCCTACCTCGTAGTAATAGCCGTCCTCCTCGCGTGTGGAGGTACCGACGCCCCAGGAGAGGATGTGTCCGGTAGCCCGGACGGTATGACGGGCCACGATATGGCGTCACACAGCCCGGTAGACACCTATGTGGCTGGGCTTGAAAAGAGTGGAGTCAACGGCCTTGTACACGTTCGCTTGATGGAGAGTACTCCGATCCCGGAATACACAGATCTTTATACCTGGACGGTCGAGGTTGTGGACCTTGATGGTGAACCCATTACGGGAGCCACGGTCGTGGCGGAACCACGCATGCCGGGCCATGGTCATGGTACCTTTCCACCCTTTACGGACGCTGTAGAGATAGGTGGTGGGAGTTACCAGCTGGTCGATATGGATTTATTTATGCCCGGGGTGTGGCAGGTGACGATTCGCATCACGACTGCAGACGGCGACGATGAGGTGGCCTATGACTTCGATCTTGAGGGTTGAAGATCCTGCTGCCAGATCACGCAGATCTGTTGGAATGGTGCGCATCGCTGCGTGTATCGCATTGTTGCTACCAGGGGCATGTAGTGACCCCGGTGTGGAGTGTCTGAACCCGTTACCCGTGGACTGTGTGCCACAGTACGAGCCGACCTTCGAGAACGTGTACTCCAATACGTTGGAGGCGAGCTGTTCGGTCGGTGGTGGGAGTTGCCATACCAGTCAGGGAGCCAAGGGAGGCCTTGTTCTTGATGACCCGGATACGGCCTACCAGCATCTGGTGGAGGAGTCGGCGAGGGTTATTCCGGGAGATCCGGAGTGTAGCCCTCTTATGTGGCGATTGGAGGCCGCCGAACCGGGTCAGGTTATGCCACCGGGTAGCCCATTGTCCGAGATCGAGCGTTGTGCGATCATGACCTGGATTCGAGATGGGGCGAAACGGTGATTAAGAGGTGCATACTCCTCGGGCTTTTTGTGGCGTTTGCGTGTAGTGACGGCGCCCCCCAATATCTCGATCGTGCGGCCATGATGGATCCGGCCGCATGTAAGGATTGCCACGAGCAACACTACATTGAGTGGTCGGGTAGTATGCACGCGTATGCATCAAAGGACCCTGTGTTTCTTGCTATGAACGCGCGAGGACAGCGCGAAACCAACGGTGCGTTGGGAGATTTTTGTGTCCAATGTCATGCGCCCCTGGCTCTGCGTCTTGGCCTGACAACCGATGGGTTGAATCTGGCGGATGTGCCCGAATACGCACAGGGCATCACCTGCTTTTTCTGTCATACGGTCGAAGCGGTCGAAGGCAGTCATAATGCACCCTTACGTCTGAGCGGCGATCTGGTGATGCGCGGGGGTTACGACGACCCTGTTCCCAATACAGCACATGCCTCGAAATATTCGTCGTTATTGGACCGTAATTCGAAGGATTCGGCCGATCTCTGCGGCAGTTGCCATGACATCGTTACACCCTCTGGTGTGCATCTGGAGCGCACGTTCCTGGAATGGAAGGAGTCTCTGTTCGCCAATGAAAATATCGCACCGCCGCAGACCTGTGGTGATTGCCATATGGCGGGGCGTAACGATGTAGCGGCCGATTACGATGGAGTGTTTCTTCGCCGAGTCCACGACCATAAGATGGTCGGTGTGGACACAGCGTTGACTCCGTTTCCCGAAATGGAGAGCCAGCTGGCGGCCATCGAGAAAGATTTGAGCACCACGGTTTATGCGCGAATTTGTGTATACGATGACGAAGAACCAGCGCGGGTGCGGGTATTATTGGAGAATATGGCGGCCGGTCATTCCTGGCCCAGTGGAGCGACGCAAGATAGGCGGGCCTGGGTCGAGGTGGTGGCCTATGGTGCCGATGATGAAGTCATCTTTGAAAGTGGTGTGGTGGCCAAGGGACAGCCGTTGACCGAGCTCGACGACCCGAATCTCTGGCGTATTGGGGATCGGACCTATAACGCTGCGGGGGAAGAGGTTCATATGTTCTGGGAGGTCGACAGCGTCGTCAGCAACCTGCTTGAAGCCCCCAATACATTCAATGTTCTGGATCCGGAGTACAAAGATGTGCACCAGGAACGCGAATATATACTCGGAGACGTCAAGCCTGAGCGAGTCAAAATGCGGGTGCGCATCCGTTCAATGGGGCTCGATCTATTGGATGATTTAATCGCCTCTGGAGACCTTGATCCGGCGATTCGAGATCAGATCCCGACGTTTACCCTGGGGACCACTCAACTTACCTGGACTCCCGACGCGGGTAAGGTCTGTATCCCTGAGGACCACACGGACCCATAATCTTCTCTCATGGACCTGGTGTATAGGAAATGGAGACTAGAATGACCAAGCGAATCGTATGGATAGTGTCGACCCTCCTTCTTGTGGGGCTCGTAGGGTGTAATGCAGACACCGTAGAGGAGGTCGATCCCGAGTCGGGCACGTTTACGCTCACCATCGAACATGTCTTTAACGACACGCCATTGGAGCTATCCGTCGATTATACGACCGAGGCTGGCCTTACGGTTCACTTCACGCAGTTGCGTTATTGGGTGTCGAATGTGGTTCTTACCGATGCAGAAGGGCTTAGTTTTGCCGTCCCAGAATCCTATTATCTCTTTGAGCAGACGGGCACCGGGCTTCGCAATAGCGTCATAATTACGGGGGTTCCGCCCGGCGACTACACCGGTGTGACCTTTTCTATCGGCGTTGATGTTGATCATAACCATAGCCTGGACACCCTTGTGGGCGAGTTGGATGCTGGCGTGGATATGAGCTGGAGCTGGAGCTCCGGTTTCATCTTCTTGAAGGCAGAGGGCAACTATTGGAATGACGTGGAACAGACGATGAATGTGTTCAAAGCGCATCTTGGTTTTGATGACCTGTATAAGACCGTCGATATCTCTCTCGAGGGTTCGATTCGGGTGGATAAGACCCATGGTGGGCGACTCGTTTTATCGGCGGAAACATCGATGCTCTTTGACGATATGGATATGACCGTAGATCACTCGATTGTGGGTGGTTCGGAGGACAGCCCCGCTGGAACGATGGCAGAGAACTATGCGAGCTGTTTCTCGGTGCAATCGACGGGGAGTCGAAAGAATTAAAGAGCATGACTCTGACTCCGACAGGTTGGCTACGGATCGTGGGCCTTTTGCTGCTTCTACCTGCGTGTACACCGTCGGACTCTGGGGCCTTGTTTCCGGTGCCCGAGAATCTGGGTTCCGTATTACCTTCGCCGGAACGAAACCCACTCACCGTAGACGGCGTAGAGCTGGGGCGAGCACTCTTCTATGACCCGATACTATCGGGAAATAATCAGGTGAGTTGTTCCAGCTGCCATAAGCAGGAACTGGCCTTCTCCGATGGAGAGCAGTTCAGCACGGCCGGGGTCAGTGGAAACCTTCTACTGCGCCATACGCCGGCGCTGATCAACCTGGCCTGGATGGACGGCTATTTCTGGGATGGTGGTAGTTTTGATTTGGAGAGTCAGGTGTATGGTCCCCTGGAACATGTAGACGAGATGCACCAGAACCTATCGGAACTGGAACAGGAGCTGGCAGATCATCCCTACTATCCGCAGATGTTTCTGAAGGCTTTCCCTGAGGACGGTATTACCATTCCGAACCTGGTGCGCGCCTTGGCGCAATTCCAGCGAACTCTGATCTCCGCAGACTCTCCCTATGACCTGCATATTCGACAGGGAAGTGGCCTGACCTCCATCGAGCTATTGGGCTTTGACCTCTTCAAAAAGAAGAAATGCGCCAATTGCCATGTACCGGATCATTTTACGGATTATACGTATCGAAATAATGGGTTGGACGATACATTCCCAGAGGATCATGAACGGCTAGCGTGGGGGCGCGCGCGCATCACTCTGGACCCTGCCGATATCGGTAAGTACAAGGTGCCAACCTTACGCAATGTGGCGATTACCGCGCCCTATATGCATGACGCACGATTTATGACCCTCACCCAGGTACTGGACCACTACCGTTTCCATCTCGCGGAGTCGGACACCGTGGATGCGGAGTTTCGTCGAGACGATGGTAGCCTCGGAATTGATATGACGGATGAGGAACGAGACCTGATCATTGTGTTCTTGAAGGCGCTGAACGATGACGGCTTTATGTCGAATACGGCCTTTTCTGACCCCGAAGGACTACAGTGACGCGAATTCCAAGATGTTGTACACAGAACCCCATGAATTCGCGAAAGAAGTGGTGATTCACGTAGTCTTTCGTATAATCGATCCTTAGGGGATTCGAACTTTAGGGAGAAGTTTTTGCTTTTACGCATGACCCGCCAAATTGGGGGAGGCCTAGTCGTCCTCTGCCTTGTTTTGACTGGAGTCACCTGTAAAAAGGTCCGCGACTCCAAGGAATTCAATGAATTCAAGGAGGGTCACCTTTCGGTATTGGATGCGAACCAGACGAAGGTCTGTAAGCGTCCGGTGTTGCGTGGTGAAGCACGTTCGGGTGATGGCGGAGAATTACTCTTATCCATCTATATGGAGCCTAAGACCAACCAGGAATGCTTGAGCGCGGTGCGCTCCCTGAAACGTACGGATCTCCGGCTTGGGATCAATATTGATCCGGTGGCGCGCGCCCTGGACGACTCCATCGCGGATATGCCCGACGTTCGTACAGCGGAGCGCTTATGTATCGGCCTCGTAGATGAAATCCAGACGGTCTTATTGCACGAATCGAGTTGTTCCCCCTTCCAATTTGGGCGTCACGGTATGCCGGATGCCAATTGGACCTACCGCGCCGCTCTCATCTACCGGGCCATGAGTCTTCGAGCTCGTGGACTCGCGAGAGATGGCCGGGTAACCCAGGCGTTCCAGGTGATCCTGGATGGCGCGCGGCTGTATCAGGACGCAGCCCGTGGAGGGGTAGACTGGGAGACAGCGAGCACCTCTGTGGGCCATTGGGCAACCATACTCTCCGTTGTGGCGGAGATGATATTGAATACGGAGAAGGATGGCCCAGACTTCAAGCAAATATCGAAAGAGATAGACTCTCTTCTGGCAGAAGAGCCGCATCCATCGACCCATATTCAGGCCGAAGATCTGAATCTGACGGTTAAGGCGGTAATGCCTGCGATCATGGGGAAGGAGTGGGTCCCACCGGGTGGCTGGGGTTACGGACAGGCATTGCAGATGCAAAATCTTGCGACGAAGGGGGCCCTGGTTGAGACCTGGTATAAGACCCAGGAGACTGCAGACCGCTTTGCAGAGGCTTGCCCTAAAGGCTCATTCTGGTTTCGCTGTATTCAGGGCCTGTACGGGGTGCATGACTCCATCAAAGACGACTATCTGAAGGACGACATGGACCCCGCCACCGAAACCGACACGAAGAAGGGACTTACCGTGACTCTGGCTAAGGTTCGACTGGGTGGTTTGCAGCATCGCTATCTTCAAAGGCGTGCCCTGGGGCCGTTGACTCTTGTGGCCATGCGCACGCATCTTGTTTTTCGTGAGATCCAGGACAGCGGTGGTGGTTGCCCAAGTATAGAATCTTTCACAAAAGAACCCTTACGTAGTGCGCTCTATGCGGAGTTTTTTGGGGGGCGTCTGGTTGTAAAACCTCGCCCAGCAGGGGGGTATTATCTTCTTCCACCAGACAACTACAGCACCCCCAACAAAAAGGTGGATGACCCTCTGTGGACGCTGATCTGTCGCGATTGATCAATTGAGTGGATGACACTCGTCCGGGAAGATGGTCGGCGGCATCTGGCTGGCGTCGCATTGTAGGGCGCCACACCAGTCAGTGGAAACCCCCTCGACACCTCCGAACGCATCCTGGCTCCAATCTGTGAGGTGAATGACCTCACAGCCAGAGTCGGCGTTGGGGCGAATAAAGTAGTCGTCTGCGATGGGATCACCTTCGATCGTATTGGTGATGAATCGAAAATGAGCATAGGAGCAGGATGCCCAGGCGTCGCAAAGGCATTGTAGGGACTGGAGTGCTGCCGCGTTGTCCTCTGGTGGTAGATAGACGCAACCACATTCGGTGGCGTCGTCCGGGAGACTGAAGGCGTATTCCGCGGCCGCGATGTTCAGGCTCGTCGGATCATAGATCCCATGGGGATCGCAACTGGGCAGGTTTGCGCTCAGAACATCCGCGCCTACGTCCGCGCTATTTCCCGAGTCGGTCGTTCCGGATGTGTCCGTGTCGCTGGAACTTCCGCTTGAACACGCCCACCCCATAAGAAGAATTACAGCAAGGAATCGATACATCTTCTACCTCCTCATCCGATTGTAGCGTTCTCCTACCTTGTGGGCTAGAGGTCGCGTGTGGCCTCGAGCATCAGGCCAAGAGCCCAGTCCAGATCTTCGGTTGAAATACAGAAGGGTGGCATCAGATAGACCGTGTTCCCTAGCGGCCGAATATACAAGCCCTGCTCGAACACCTTATCTCGAATCTTGCGTCCTGTTGGATCGAGGTATCCACCCCCTCCACCATCGACTTCGTAGGCGAAGATACCACCGCGGTAGCGTATGTTCTTCGTGTTGGGAAGGGCGGCAAATTGGCTTGCAATATGCTCGTAGCGCGATGTGATCTGGGCCACACGGTCGAGGGTCTGCTCTTCTTGAAACAGTTCCAGGCTCGCGAGGGCGGCCGCACATGCAATGGGGTTTCCTGTATACGAATGGCCGTGTAGGAAGGCCTGGGATTTATCGGCCCCCAGGAAGCGAGCGTAGATCTCTGGGTTACAGATAGTGAGGCCAAGGGGAAGAGTCCCCCCTGTGATTCCTTTGGAGACACAGATCACGTCTGGAACCGCGTTGGCTTGTTGTACGGCGAACATGGTACCGGCGCGGCCCAGCCCCGTCATGACCTCATCTGCGATCCAGTAGGCCCCGTGTTGTTCACATAGGCGATCGAGCTCTGCGATGAAGTCCGGAGTGGAAAACCGCATTCCACCCGCTCCCTGAATCAACGGTTCTACGATGACAGCGTTCACCTCTGCACCATGTTCTGCGAAAAAAGATTGGAGCGCTGGTATGTCGTTGTACGGCAGAGAATCCACATCGAAGAGTAGATGTTGGAAGGCCTCGTTGAAGACCCCTCGAGCGCTGACACTCATCGCTCCGACCGTATCGCCATGATAGGCCCCATCAAAGGTAACGATTCGTTTCCGATGGCCTTCGTTCTGGTTGGCGCGAGCCTGCACGGTCATCTTTATGGCAACTTCGACCGAGGTCGAACCGTCATCAGAATAGAAGACATGTTGCAGTTCGCCCGGAAGAATGTCCGCCAGACGCTCCGCTAATTGTGCCGCAGGTCCATGTCCAAAGTCCGCCAGTATAACCTGGTCGAATTGATGGGCCTGGTCGGAGATCGCCTTGGCAATCTTCGGGTGACTATGTCCGTGGTTTGTAACCCACCAGGAGGAGATACCATCTAAGATCCGTCGTCCATCCGAGAGGGTTAGCCATGCACCTTTGGCCTCAACGACTGCGCCAAGAGGCTCAAAAGACTTCATCTGTGTGAAGGGGTGCCAGATTCCGGTTGTTGTCATATTTATACTCCTGCGAGTTGTCGTTTCATAGAGGCGACCAGCTCTGGAAATGCGAGATCTGGATCGTCCACCAGGGGTAGCTGTGCCAGTACAGGGCAATCTCCCATTTCTTGGAGGTCTGTCCGGTTCTCGTGATGTTCGGGACCCACCAGGATCATGCCGTGCAATGACAGCCGGCGTGCCCGAATCGCTTCAAGGGTTAGGAAGGTGTGGTTCAGCGTACCCAGGGTGCTTCTGGAGACCAGTATGACCGGTAGGTCCAGGTGCTGAATCAAGTCGGTCTGCCAGAACTGCGGACCAAAGGGGACCATCAGGCCCCCAGCTCCCTCCACGAGGAGTTGGTCAGCCTCTGGCATTGTGAAATCTGTGGGCTGTATACAGATTTCCTCATCTTCTGCCGCTCTATGGGGCGATGCGGGTCGCTTGAGCCGGTATCGCTCTGGATACACCTTCACACCAGCAAGACGCGCGACACGAGCCGAGTCGGTCTCCGTATCAAGCCCCGCTTGCACCGGTTTCCAGTAGGCAATGTCCAGGGCTGCACAGAGGACAGCCGCTGTGACGGTTTTCCCAACGTCGGTGTCGGTGCCGCTAAGGTAGAATCGAGGGGGAAGAACAGGACTCATAGCTCCAACTCGTTGCATCCAGTGAGGATATCGTCTGCCAGTTTGTCGATCTGGTGTGGTTCCAGGGAAGCGTTCATTACCAGGCGGATCCGGCACTCGCCTTCCGGTACCGTCGGTGGACGAATGGGATAGACGTCCCATCCGAGACCACGCAACATCTCAGCCAGAGCGATCGATGCGTTGGCTGTATGCACGATCAATGGAACGATATGGCTCTCGCTGCTCCCGATCGATACGGAATCTTTCAGCCGGTTTCGTAGCTGCTGTGCGAGACGGAGAGGTTTTTGTCGTCGCTCCGGATCGGCCTGCACGAGCTCGATGGCCTTTGCCAGGCCGGCCGCTAGAAAGGGTGGCGGGGCTGTGGAGTAGATGAAGGATCGGGCCCGGTTTATGAGGGTCTGTCGCAGGGCGTCTGAACCACAGATAAAAGCACCGGATTGGCCCAGCGCTTTACCGCAGGTATGAATGCTGGCGAAGATTGCATCTTCGATTCCAAGATCGGTGATACGGCCTGCTCCCCTGGGCCCAAAAAGGCCGGTGGCGTGGGCTTCATCGACGATCAGATGTGCGCCGTGTTCGGCGCATAGGGTGTTCAGCCGGTTCAGATCGGCCAGATCTCCGTCCATGCTATAGACGGATTCGACCACCACATAGCATTGGCCGGTTCGTGGTGTTCGAACCGCTTCCTCTACCGCTTGAATGTCCAGGTGGGGAACGATGCACCGCTCGGCCCGACCGAGGCGGATTCCATCGATCAGGCTGGCATGGTTCAGAGAATCACTGACAACCACGTCGTCGGGGCCGAGGATAGAGCTTAATAAACCAACGTTGGCACTGTACCCTGTTGCAAAAAACAGGGCTGCCGGTCGATTCTGCCAGCGTGCAAAGTCGCTCTCCAATCGATCAAACCTACCGCGATGTCCGGTCAGAAGACGCGAGCCGGTGCTTCCATGATCGACTCCCTCCTGTAGGGCATCCACCAGCGCTGCGGTGATTTCCGGCGATCGGCTGAGCCCCAGGTAGTCGTTGCTGGATAGAGGGACTCCCGTTGGTTCACGCAAGGATCGATACAGACCGCGCTGACGAAGATCATCCAGCTGTATGGAGAGGGAATCCATAATGGAACCTACCGGGTTGGAGGCTGTGCTAGACGTGGTTCCAGTCCCAGGACCTCCAGGAGTTCTCGGTCTTCATTGGCCTCTGGATTTGGCGTAGTGAGGAGTTTTTCGCCGTAGAAGATGCTGTTGGCCCCTAACAAAAAGGCCAGGGCCTGGGCTTCACGGGACATCTCCGTACGACCGGCTGCCAATCGAACCATGGATCCAGGCATAAGAATGCGCGCGACAGCGATCGTGCGTAGGAAGTCGAAGATGTCGAGATCGTCCTGGTCTTCGAGGGGCGTCCCTGGAGCTTTTACGAGGCGGTTGATGGGCACCGATTCCGGGTGTGGGTCCATCGTGGCCAGTACATGGAGCATCGCGGCCCGATCGGTCGTCTCCTCGCCCATTCCCAAGATACCGCCACAACAGACTGTAATGCCGGCATCCCGTACTGCTTGCAGTGTTTCGATACGTTCATCAAAGGTGCGGGTGCTGATGATCTGATCGTAGAAATCGGGGCTGGTATCGATATTGTGGTTGTACGCGTATAGGCCTGCATCTGCGAGTCGCTGGGCTTGATCGTTGTTCACCATTCCGAGGGTCGCGCAGACCTCCAGCCCCATATCTGCGACCTCGCGTACCATCGAAAGAACCTGGTCGAATTCTTCATTATCTCGGACATGTCGCCAGGCGGCTCCCATACAGAACCGTGATGCACCGTGTTCTTTCGCGATCCGGGCCTGATCTAAGACCGTAGATACCGACAGCAATGGCTCGGCTTCTACATCGGTATGGTACCGAGCAGCTTGTGGGCAATAGGCGCAGTCTTCTGGGCATCCGCCCTGCTTGATATTCGAGAGGGTGCAGAGCTGGATTTCGGACGCAGGGTGCCAGAGCCGGTGAATGGTCTGCGCCTGGTGGGCCAGTTCAAAGAACGGCAATTCAAAAAGGGCGTCCACTTCTGCTTTGGTCCAGTCGTATTTCAGCTCTTTCATAACTACTCCTTTGGACCCGTTGGATTACCATTCCAGGACTTCTCATTCAACCGTAGCGTGTTTGTCTTACGGGGGATGAATCGTTAGGCTTGAGAACCTCCTCACCGGAAAAAGGAAGAGCGATCATGGTTCGTTTGGGATGGATATTTCTAGCTTGTATGGTTGGGTTCGGTTGCTCGTCGGCTGGCGGTGCGTCGGACTCGATGAGTAGTGATACCTCGGTAGATGATCTGGGAACTGAAACCAAAGAAGACTCCGCATCTGTAGATACCGGAGGGGCCGCACCCATTACCATCGCGATCGAGTCGGTAACGACAGATCACCCCGGGTTCGCGCAGCTTTTTTCCAAATACGTAAACGTCTTTGGTGTGCATATTTTCGCCACGGCCAGTACCCCAGACGGCAAAGTGCTTCATGCTGCTCGAGTCATGGCGCAATATCTCGACAATAACGAGGATGGGATCACGGACAATCCGGACGTCGTTCAGGCGCTGGTATCGCGTTATGCCACATTGCTTATGGCGAACACCGAATCCGAGTTTGAGCAGGTCATAGAGCAGGAATTTACGGGACCGCCACCACAAGCAGGGCAACTGCTATTTGGTGACGAGACTCATCCGAATGGGAGCAGCCCTTCCAGCGGTTTTGATGCGACCCTTGAAGAGGTCCTGCATCTGATCACCGTCCATGGGTATGCACCGGTCTACCCCGATGTTTTTGGCGAGGTGTCGGGCTCTACAATTGCAAACCTTATGGACGTTGCACGTGGTGGGCATTACGAGGAATCCAGTCTTGATGACTGTGAAAGTTCGGGGCCCAACTCGAACTTTTCTAGTGGGAAATGCGCTCTACCCCCCAACGGAGAGTACCCGGCTGGGGCCTGGTACAGCTACGACGACCCGACCTGTTCGTACGCCTGTATGGTTACCGAATATTTCTATTGGGGGCTGACGTCGATTCTTGGAGCCCAGGAATATCCTGGACGGCCCGACGAGATCGGTCACGAATGGAAGCTCTATTCGAACGAGTTGGTGCAAAGCGGTGATCCCGATCTCTACAGTCTGCTGACCGATCCACAATATAAGCTGGCGACCCAATTACCGGATGGCTCCTATGGCCAGCCCTGAATCGGTTCAGGACTTATTTTCTTCTTCCTGGCTCTTGGTATAGCGGCGGATTCGGTCGCGGACCATCAGGTCCACGAGTCGCTCGAAGTCTTCGAATAGACGGTCGAGGTTGCAACCTTCCGGGTCCATCTTTTTTCGTCGTAACGCTTCGACCATAAGGGCGATCAACGTATGACCGAGCAGGTCCATATCGGGGAGATCGAACCCAAGGGTTGAACGGTAGCCATCGGCGATGGCCTGGGTGGTGGCATCGGTCAACCGTAGGCATGCCGTTCGAAAGTGGGGATCCAATTCGGCACTCTCGATACTCGCGATGACAAGCACTCGAAAACGTTCCGTCTGGTTTTCCACGATATCGCGCATACCGGCGATCATTTGATCCCGTCGCTCCAGTGGCGTTCCTTTTAAAAACACATTGGATCGAACCTGCGCGATAAATTCGTGGGTTAACTCATCGATGACGGCGTTCATCAGGCCGTCTCGGTTGCCAAAATGCCAATAGATGGCCGTTTTTGCTACGCCAACCCGCTCACACACCATATTGATACTGGTACTCGAAAATCCATGTTCGCATACCAGATCAGCGGTGGCTTGAAGGATATCTTCCCGCTTATTTTTGCGGGTTTTTCGCATATAGGTTCCTGGTTAGAGGTTAAGGGCATCCTGGTGCTCCCGTAGAACCTCCGAAAGGATCTGTGCAAGGGGTGCAAGTATGATGCTCCGGACATACAGTTTTATCGAAGGTAAACTTTAACGGCAATTTTAGACATCCTGGAAGGCAGACTCCCTCGTAGGAACCGAGAAGAAAACTGTTTCCGCTGCAGGGGGTACCAGCATAGGCAGGGTCTTGCATCTCGTCGGGAACGCAGAGGAAATCTTTCAGGTCGCCACCGCAATCCTTAAGGTTTTCATGTTGGTCGGAGGGGACCAGCTCCTGCTCTATACAATGCCCCAATCCGGAGCAGCAGGTCGGGAGCGATGGACCGGCGCAATACCCCAGGGAGGGGCCGGTATCGCAGCCTTGGCTACAGGCACCGGTCTCCTCGCCTGTAAAGGGATCGCAACAGGGAGAACAGCGCTCGTTCGCCGCACATGTGGAGATCGGCAGATTATCCATTTTTTCAGCGACTTCGGGAACGCAAGTTGACACACATCTGCCCTCACTTCCTCCAATGGAGATACAGGTCTCCGCTACGAAGAAGCCTCCCGTCTCGATGATGGGATCGGGAACACAATACCCGGTGTTGTTATCGCACGTCGCCAAAAACTCCTGGTCTTCGGGGGGAACCAGAGCGGACGGTACACAATGTGCACCGTCACAGCAGGGGTTGAAGAGGTTTACGTCGGCGATAGGTTCGCTTGGGAGGTTGTCACAGCTGAAGGGGTCCGGAGCCGGCTCTGGTTCCGGCTCCGGTTCTGGTTCGGATGAAGCGCTTTGTGGTTGGCAGGTAATCCCATCTCCACAAGCTCCGGAATCTTCCCCTGTTAAGGGATCAATACAGGGAGCGCATCGTTCGTCGTCTTCGCAGATGTCCTGTGGGAGAAAGGTAATAAAGTCAGCGACTTTGGGGATACAGGTAGAGATGCACGCTCCTTCAGAACCACCGAGGGATGTACACACCTTTGGTGTATAATTCCCTGCTTTCAGGGAGTCGATAATACGCTGCGGCACGCAGCCGCCATTGGAACCGCAGGTCGCCAATTGGTTCTGCAGGCCGTCCGGAACGAATTCCATGGGAACGCATTTCGCGGGGCCTAGATCGCAGCATTCGGCGAGCTGCCCTGCGTCACCAGCCATAGGGCAGGTCGGTTCGGTCTGCTTGTCTGGTGGTGTTGGTGTGGCGATGTCGGGGGAGGAGAGCGCGTCTTCTGTATATGGTGGAGCGGCGGGGTCATCGGATTGCCCAAATACGATAACGTCCGCTTCCATATTGTCTGCCGCGCAGCTGATGAATAAGGAAGATACGATGAAAAGGATAGATATGCGGAGCCGTGGGGTACATTGCGTCAATTTCATTGGTTATTCTCCACGGGTAGAAAGGTTTGGATCGGAGGCTTTTGCTCCACATCCATGTGCAGGGACGACAGGGTATTGGCTCCCTTGAGCCAGCTATCCATGCCGTTGTTGAAAAGAGAGTTTGAAACAGGCCGGAGATCCCGTGCCTGGAGCGTGAAAACGCCTGAAAGGAAGTGCATTTTGCTTTGTTGTCGTTGCATAGCTTCCTTTAATCCACGCAGTAGTAACCGAGCGCAGAATTCAAAAGTCCGCAGCTCTGATTGGATTCGGTGCAGTTGAGCTGTTCGAGCTCGCCTTCGCGGTTACACCAGCTGACGACATTGTCGTTACAGGCTCCGAAGAAGTCGGTTTCACCACATTCGATGGGTAGGCAGTAGTAGCCCTGCTCGTCGTTTAATAGGCCGCAGGCCTGGCCATGTTCGGCGCAGTCAATCGTTTCCAGATCGTTGTCCGCGCCGCACCATTCCACGATAGAACCGTCACAATGTCCGTAATAATCGGTGTCGCCACAGCCGCCCTCTACGCACCAATACCCCAGGTCGTCGTCCACATACCCACAGGCGTTGCCCTGGTCACTACAGTCGTTGCTCTCGATCTCACCGTTACTATTGCACCATACAGCGACATCTCCATCGCATCGCCCCTCGTAGGTCAGATCACCACAGTTGGTTTCGACGCAGATAAAGCCAGCGGCGTCATCGGACACACAGGTTTCTCCGCAGGCACCGCAGTCGCGCGTGGACAGCCCTCCTTCATCACACCAGGTGAGTACATTCCCGTCACAGGAACCGGCGTATGTTATCCCCATACAAACGTCGTTTTGCGTCTCGACGCAGCGCCACCCCACATCGCTCCACGAGCAAAGCTCATTGGAGTCACAGGTGTCGATTTGAATCAGATTGTCTGCACCGCAATAGGTTGCTTGTGTGTTCGATGCATTACACGAACCTTTGGTATCGACTCCGATACAGGGCTGTGGTCCGGATGGAGGCGTGGGGCCGGTATGATCTTCTATCCATGAACGGTAGGTGTCCACACGAGTATAGTTGTCCAGGCCAACGCAGGAGTCATCCCCATTACTTAAGGCCCCGATGACACGGATTTCTGCGTTGCTGGTCAGCGTAAAGAGCGGTCCGCCTGAGTCTCCAAAACAGGCACCATGTTGCCCTTTACCGTCGATGGTAACCTCATGATCATCAAGCCAGGCAATGGGTTCAGCCGTAAACCGCCGGGTGCCATAGCCGTTATTTTCCTGGGTGCCGTAGCCTGCTGCTTCGACGATTCGACCCAGCCATGCATCGTCCATATCCGTTGTGAGAATCGGCACGGGCTCTACGCCAGGAAGTACGGTCCGTGCGTCCCACTCCAGCTCGACGACCGCAAGATCGACATAGGGGTGATCATATCCTGCTTTAATCGGGATACATCGGTCCGGATCATCGGGGTTCTTTCCAATACAGAAGTCACCACCATGCCAGTGAAAGTTGCAATGAGAGGCGCTAAGCACCCATGTGGGAGAAATCAAAAGACCGGTACAGCCACCAAAGGTACCGATAGCCCATGTCTGCGGTAAAGACATGGGGACGACCGTGGGAGCATTGGTTCCGTAAAAGATCTTCGGTTGAAGGTTTGGGTTTTTATTTGGCCCCTCTATGCAGATGTCCGTCTCTTCAGACTCCCCTCGACTTACGTTATCTTTGCTAGTGGACTCGTCCGCGCGAATTACGACGGGCCCGTCTTCGGCCGTTGCCATACCAGGAGGTAGGGTGTTGAGAGCTGTCTCCGGCACCGAACATCCGAACAGGAACAAGCCAACACAGATGGCAAGCTGTAGTGCGGGATTCAGCCCTTTATCGAGTGTGAAACGATCGATTTTCAACATAGAAGCAACCCTCCTTAAGGTACCATGTGGTACAGTAAGGTTATTATGCTTAAAACGTCAAAAAAAATATTATAACTCTTTGAAATAAAAAGATAAGTGGTGGTTTGTTCAGGGCACCTTGCTGTACCTCATGGTACATGTTTTGTGGTGGTTTGCTCAAAGGGAAGGCGTCTCGTTGTCTCCATGCGTGTTTTAGTGTTCATCGGACTACTAGGCAGATCTACTGTTATGGGCTATATTGTCGTTTCGAATGGGCAAAGGAGTTGGGGATGAGGAAAGTTCTGGGTGCTCTTATCGTAGGCGTTTGTATGCTTGCCACGGGATGTGTGATCGAGCGGGTAGCCTGCTTTGATGATCTGGACTGCTCTAGCGACTCGTACTGCGATACAGATGGCTATTGCACCTACGACGGGTCCTATTCTGACTGCGTGGATTATGTGGCTGCGGTCTGCCAGAACGCGATCATGTGTGACAACTCGTTTGTAAATGATGTGGATGGTTGCGTGTCCGACAATCTGGTTACGGGCGTTTGTGATGGCCCACTCAACTATTCTCCCTTTGATCTGAACGACTGCCTCTATGCGGCGGATTCGGTCTGCGAAGTGGGAACCAATGGTGAATGGATACAGCCAATCGAATGCGATGGCGTCTTCTATTAAAAACTTAGAAATCTCGAGTAACTGAGGAGAGAAAATGAAACGGATTCTTGTAATAGCTCTGCTGTTCTTTTCGGCATGTGTTGTGAAGTCTAATACCTGCCTGGAAGATGCAGATTGTGGTCTAGACGCCTTCTGCGATGTAGATGGCCTCTGTACGGCATACTGTGTAGCCGACGCGGAATGTCCTGATGGTACGTACTGCGAAGTCGATGGTTTCTGTACCGAGTACTGCGTAAGCGATAGCGACTGCCCCACAGGCACCTATTGTGAAGTCGATGGGTTCTGCTACGAGCTGTGTATCCTGGACGCGGATTGTCCGGATGGCAGCTATTGCGAGGACGACGGCCTTTGCTACGAAGACTGTGGCTCGGACGATGATTGCGCCGAGGGCACCTATTGCGAGACCGATGGTCGATGCTATGAACTCTGTGTCAGCGACGACGACTGTCCCGAAAGTACCTATTGCGACATCGACGGACTCTGTTACGAGCTCTGCGTTTCGGACGATGATTGTCCGGAGGCAACCTACTGTGCAGTGGACGGTCTTTGCTACGACAACTGTGTCTCCGATGACGATTGTGAAGACGGAACCTACTGTGCCGATGACGGCGCATGCTACGAGTTGTGCACAAGCCACGAGGAATGTGGAGACGACGCGTACTGTGCGGATGATGGTATCTGCTACCTCTATTGCCTCAGCAACGACGAATGCGATGAGGGTGAATACTGCGAGGTGGACGGCATCTGTTACGAGATGTGCCTAACCGACGAGGAATGTGGCGAAGGCTACTATTGTGGTGTGGATGGCCCGTGCTACGAGTATTCCTTCTACAATGAATGCGTCGATTACATCACGGCGGAGTGTGGCAATCGTTTCATGTGTGATGATTTGACCATCATTAGTCCCGAGAGTTGTGTCGCTGACGAGCTTGCTGCAGGGGCCTGTGACAATGTCCTTTCGTTTGACGCCAACGCATGGCCGGCCTGCGAAGCTGCGTTTGATGCGGTATGTGAGCCCGATGAGAACGGTGGTCCGGGACTTCCCTTCGAATGCGATGGAGTGCTCGTCACAGACTAAGAATGACGACATGACGTGAATACGAAAACGACGAACTCGTTGTGATGCAAGGGTATGCGTCAGAACAGATCGAATAAGGAGAGCGATATGANCCGCTTNATNAGAGCATTTTCAATAGCACTGATCCCCTTCCTCTTTGTTGCCTGCGGCGGCGGCGACGACGGCGGCGGTGGAGCCAATGGAGTCGATCTTCCGGGGGATGATAGCCGGCTGGTATCGGAGCTGACCCCAGAGGAAGCTACGGCTCTGTGTATGCAGTCTAGCGAGATGACAGCAGCCATCCTGGGAGATAGCAACATTATGTGTGCGGCTCAGGGGCTATCTATGGAGCAGGCCGGAGTTGGCGATTGTGATGAACTCTTCGCAGAATGTGTCGCCGATCCGGAAAACGACATGCAGTCCGATCCTGCAGAGGACTGTGCAGACGTGCATGAAGATATCATCGATTGTACGGCAACGGTTGCGGAGCTGGAGGGCTGCTTGAACGAGATGAACGAGGGCTTTGAAGCGTTCCTTGCCCCCTATCTGGATCTGAGTTGCGACAGCGATCCGGCCATCCTTCAAGAGCTCCAATCTATGGGGGAACCACCCGAGCCCGCGTGTCTGGCTGAAATCGAGGCCAAGTGCCCTGGTTTTGCGGGTGATGATGAGGACGATTAGGGGAGTGCCACACCGCCCCACACCTGATAATTCGAATATGGAGAGAGTGATGACGCGTTTTCTGAAGGCATTTCCAATAGCACTGATCCCCTTCCTCTTTGTTGCCTGCGGCGGCGGCGGCGGCGGGGGAGCGAACGCGATCGATCTTCCCGGTGACGATAGCCGGCTGGTATCGGATCTGACCCCAGAGGAAGCCACGGCTTTATGTGCGCAGGCAATAGAAGCCGGCCAGTCCATTATGGGAAACGGCGGCTTTATGTGTGTGGCCCAGGGGCTGGGTATGGAGCAGGCTGGGTTCGGTGATTGTGAGGAAATGGCTGCGGAATGTCTTGCCGAGTCGGAAAATAATAGCGCTTCCATCTCTGAAGAATGTGCGGGCGCGTTCGACGATCTGGTGGATTGTACGGCAACGGTTGCGGAACTGGAGGATTGCCTGAACGAACAGAACGGGATTTTAGCGGACGCGATCGGGCCCTACAGTGACATAAGTTGCGACAGTGATCCGGCCATCCTTCAAGAGTTAGAATCGATGGGGGAGCCGGAGGAACCGGCCTGCATGGGAGAAATTGAGGCCAAATGTCCGGGCTTAACTAAGGACGACGACGCGCCACCCAACGATGGTCCGCCCTCCCTGCCCGAACCTCCGGAATGATGCGAAATGACCACGCTGTCATCGAACGGCGTGGCCCTCAGTCTTGAGTACCAGACCGTAGTTTGGAGGCATTGATGTACAGAACACGGCTACTTTTTATCTCCCTTCTGCTGTCCGTCCTGGTCGTCGGCTGCAGCGGTAGCTCTGGAGATACGGCGAATAATGACAAGGTAGTAGATATCCCAGGTGATGATAGCCGACTGGCTTCTGATCTGACGCCTTCCGAGGCGATGGCCTTATGCGAGCAGGCCATGGGAGGCACACAGGCCGCCTTTGGGGATGGCAATTTCATGTGTGTTATGCAGGGACTTTCCATTGAGCAGGCGGGGTTCGGCGATTGTGATGAAGTCGTCGCAGAATGTGTCGCTGCGGGCGAGTCCGCTTTAACCCCCGACGAGGATCCATGTGTGGAGGCGCACGACGACTTTGTTGGTTGTACGGCGACGGTTGCGGAGTTGGAGGATTGTCTGAACGAGACCTACGCTCTGTTGGCTGAGACCTATGGGCCCTACTCGGATATCAGCTGTGACAGCGATCCATCGGTTCTCGCGGAGATCCAATCCATTGGTGAACCGGCCCAAGCCCCGTGCATGGAGGAAATTGAGGCCAAATGTCCGGGACTGGGTTCGTCGGGAGACGGGGGTGATGTCCCTCCGAGAGACATCGACATCGATTTCGCAGGCGATGACACTCGCCTTATGTCGGACCTTACGGCCGAAGAATGGGAAGGCTATTGTCAGCAAACGGCGGATGCCATGAACGCAGAGATCAGCGAACTCGACGTATGTATGCTGCAAGCGATCTTCATGTCCCAGGAAGGCCGAGGTCCCTGCGAACAGATCTACGCTAGCTGTATGGAAGACGAGCCGCCATCACAAACCATTGATGCCGATTGTGATGAGCTCGAGCTGACGACATGCCAGGCGACACTGGCTCAGGTGGAGAGCTGCGCGAACGATCTGGTGGAGAGTATGCGAGTCTTTGCTGAGCCTGCTCTGGATGCGGATTGTTCGACCGACCCATCTCTATTGGGTGACGGTAGCCCTCCAGACCCCCCATGTGTGTTCGAGATTGATGCCATCTGCCCCGGCTTTGGCCCGAGTGATAATTAGAAGGTACGAATCTCGACGACCGCAACCCGGTCGAATCCTCGGAGTATAGACTGTGATGCAAGCGATTTCCGAAACCGATTTTGACGAGATGTTACATCGTTCCGAGGGGTTGGTCCTGGTGGACTTCTGGGCCGATTGGTGTGGCCCCTGCTCTAGTGTAGGACCCGTTCTGGAGGAGCTGGCTCCGTCCTATGAGGGTCAGGTCGACTTCTACAAGGTCGACGCCGATAAGAACCAGCAATTGATGCGAGCGTTTGGGGTTAAATCCATCCCCACGGTTTTGTTGCTTAAACCGAGAGAGGGAGGGGCTGACGTTGTAGGTCAGCTTGTCGGGAGTAGTCCCATGCCCACCTACCGGGCATTGATCGAGCGCGCTCTCAACCCACCGCCGACGCTTATGCAGCGGTTCCTGGGACTCTTCGGATCGCGCTCTTAAGAGCCATGGGGGCCGGTTGTTGGACGACACCCCTGTTGGTATACTTCGTTGCGAGATAGGGAGAGTGATGTGGGGATGATACGAAGATTAGGGTTTCTCATCTGTTTACTCAGCATTAGCGGCTTTGCATGGAGCTGTGCCGATGTGGTGGTGCCGACCAATACAGACACTGGTGCCGGCTCGGATGCATCGAATATCGGCACGGATCAGGCTTCTCCTCAGGGCCCCACCTGTCCTCCCGATAGTGAATGCCACTGTATCAACGCCGGTAACTTGGATATTCTTTTTGGCGGTCATACATGTGTAGATGGGAGCTGTGCGAGTTGGAATCCGGCGGTGGCTCCAACCTGTGGAGAAAATCTGGATTGCAACTTACTTGTCTGGGCCGGTGTATGCGTGAAAGAGAAAAGCATACCCGATTGTACCAACGAATTGGCGTCAGGGACCGGCCTGACACCCGACTGTGCAAATTGTACGGTTTTGGCTGCCGACTGTAGTCGAGAATGCCAGGACGTCCCAGGCGAAGAAAAATTGAGTTGTTTTGCGGAGAATAATTGTCTGGAAACGGCATATCTCTGCGATGGGCTGGGTACACGTTGTAATACTGATTCCGATTGCCCCTCAGAGAGTGGGAAAACATGTCATTTTGGTTTCTGTATCTTCAACTGATGACAGCCCGAGGGTGATTTGGGACGTTGTAGAAACGATGATTTTAAGGACACGAACCGAGAGATTGATAAGGAGAATTTCATGACAGTATTTCGACCGATCCAGATTTTTGCGCTGGTTCCCTTTCTCTTCTTCGCCTGTGGCGGCGGCGGCGGCGGTGGGGCCGTCAATATTGCTGCGGAAGATGATACTACGCTTGGAGAACTGGACCAGTCCGATCTTGATGCCGTTTGCGACCAGCTTGACGCCGAAAGTGAGCATCTTGGGAACCGTTATGAGGACGAGTTCTGTACGGTGGCTGCTCTCGCCATGTCCATGTTGGGCGGTGAGGAGATGTGTGACCAGGTGATGGCGGCATGCGGCAGCGGTTTTGGCGATCCAGGTGAAGAAGAAGAGGACGAGTGTTTCGATGCCACAGCGCTGGGTGGCTGTGACGTCACGGTGCTCGAATTTGAAACCTGCTTGAACGAATACCTGGATGTCACGGAAGATATGCTAAAGGCCGTTCGCAAGGACAATCCGGACTGTGGTGAGGCGACAGAAGCGCTCCTCTCCTATGAAGAATATACAGCCCCTTGTAAGGAGGAGCTGGAACAACGTTGTCCGGGCCTGGTCCTGGATTAAAGGCACCTCGACTGTGGCCGTTCAGGGCGGACCCAGTCTAATCCCCATAGGCGTAGGCGGTGGCTGACACACGCCAGCTCCCATTGCCCTGCTCGGGAATGGAGTAGCTGAATGTGTGTGGGCCGGCGGTGGTCCATTGCTCGGGCGTCCAGACAAAGGGTGGTGTGATATCTCCGGGGCACCAATTCGCTCGCGGTGCCTTTACGCTTTGCACGCTACCACAGGGGTTTTCCACACAATATTCGAAGCCGCCGTTCGGGTGGGTCTCCAGGGTGCATAAGTTCTCGCAATCGCTACGCCAGGCCAGAAATTGGTCGATATCTACACCATCCGCATAGACGATATGGGTTCGTTGGCAGAACTCTTCGGCTGGACCGATACAGGTCGGATAGGGATCGGGATCACCACCGCCGTGTCCTGTGACCCGATATTCCAGCCGAGTAGACGTGGTCCCTTCTGGAAGAGTGAGGCTGGTCGTAAAGGGGTCCTGCTTGCCGTGGAAGTCATTCACCAATGGGATAGCGGCCAAAACATTACGGGGTGGCGTTCCCGGCACGACGTCGATATGGGTGGTCACATTCCAACCTCCCGCGGAACCGGAGACCTGCCCGGCGCCATCGGACCAGGTGCTGATATGGGCGCGAATACGATGCTGGCCGGGGTGAGCATTCGCCAGATCTGTCAGGTCTACTTCGAAGGACATGGGACCGCCAAAGGGAGTGATCGCTCGTACCAGCTCGAAGGCGGGCGGGTCGCCCTCCTCTTGGGGGTCGTCCAGGGTGAACTCAAAGTTGCGGTCGAAAGCGTCGCAATCGGCAGGCCAATTATGGCCGGGAGGAGGTTGCGTCCAGGATTCAAAGGGGTAGCAGGTCGAATCCAGCTCGACCCGCATCGTGACCTGCTCGAATGATGCGCCGGCCAGGTCTACTTCGGCCACTACATCTCGAACGTTTACCTCGCCCGTGCTGTTGATACGGATATTGTCGAAGGCGGTGATGGTATAGGGCTCCGTGGGGAGATGGATGTCTTCTTCTGTGGTGTCCGGAGCGCCGGTATCAACCGTCGTATCGCTCATAGTCTCGGCCGCCGAATCTGGCTCTGTACCACCGGTATCCGTCGCTGGGGATGTGGTGCCACTACAGCCGATACATAGGACGAACCCAAGAACTCCAAGACCTTTCATATTCATGCTCCCTACCCGTCGATAGACCGATTGTAGCGTTCCCTCTCGAGGAAGGGAAATGGTGCCGAAGTATAGGAGAACGACTAATCGAGAATGTTTCGCACACAGTCATGGGACCCGCATTTCGGGCAGGTCGACCATAGAGAAGAATCGGAGCGTGATTTGCCTACAAAGCCACAGTCATGACAGCGAACCTTCGCCCCACCTTTGCGGTTGTCGAGGACCATCTTGCCAAAAGGGGTTAGGACCACATCGACGGCCATCAATCCGAATAGGCTTAATACGATGATGGTTCCAGGATCCACGCGGCCTCCGTGTGCATATACGGCCTTTCTAGTGTATCCGAGACCAGGCCAACCGCCGAAATTTGCCCATTGCTTCCCATCGAAAGCCCTTCTAGAATCGCTCTCAACAGGGGAGAGGAGTCGGGGATGAAGATCGGGTGGATGGTGCTTGTGAGCCTTTTGTTTGGCTGCAGTGGAACGACCAATGGGAGCGACACGTCGGTAAGTCCCGATGTGTTGGACGCGACCGATACGACAGCTTCTGATCCAGGCCAGGCAGCGAACGACCCGGGTCAAACGAACATCGATCTGGGTCAGACTGTCGTCGACGAAGGGGCCGAAGCCGACACATCCGATGTGGTGGAACACTTCTGTCCGGAGACCACCGAGGCCCAGGTGGCGGCGACCGGAGTCGTTGTGAACGCGTTGGGCGATCCATCGGATGGCGATAAGCAGACCTTTGTATGTGTGCCTCCCGGCACAGGTCCCTTCCCGGCGGTACTCTACAACCACGGTGGTTTGAACAACGTGGTGGGTGGGAACCTGGAGGGCACCTGTACGGCGCTGGCCAACGCAGGCTATCTCGCACGTGCTGAATATCGCCCGGGTTCGTTGGTTCTTCCAGAGCATTTGCAGCAGGTCTACGATGGGCTGGACGCCCTACGCGGCCATAGTCTTGCCGATACGAGCCGAGTGGGGATTCTGGGGTTTTCACGAGGCGGTCTACTCAGTCTGCATGTGGCGATTGAGCGAGATTCGGATGTGCAGGCGGTGGTTTTGATGGCTCCGGCTCCCGGAGGAGGTATGTTGTCCTTATCGTCGGCTCTTGATGAGGACGTCGCGCAGATCAGCGCACCCGTTCGCGTCTACGTCTCGGCCAATGATCTCTTTCAGGCCGATCATATTCAGCTGGCCACGGATGTTTACGACGCGCTTATGGACTATGACAAAGACGTCGAGTTGATTGAGTATCCGGCGTTTTGTTCCGATGGTCACGCGCTCTTCTTTGAAGTGCGCGAACCCTACTGGAGCGATGTCCTATCGTTTCTGGATGAGACCATCGGAAATTGAGTCCCTACTGAACCAGACATTGCTGGGTGATCTCCAGCTCGTCGAAACGGTGGTAGTTGGTTTTGCCGCCGGTCGTTCCAGAGAAGCCGATATAGCCCCCACGGAAGTCGAGATTTGGTAGCTCGCCGTTAATCACTTCATTCCCATCGAAGGTTACGCGCACCGTGGTGCCGTTGATCTCTACCGTTACATCATGCCATTCGAGATCTTCGATGTCGTCCAGAGCGGCATATAGATGATGTGTTCCTGCGTCACCATTGAGCATGACACCGATATGGTCAGAGGCTGGGCTCGGATCGGAGATGGGATTGTTGTTGTTCGGGAAGGTATCAAACTCAATATGAAAGGCGGTGATGTCGAGCCCTCCACAGGCGGGAGATGCCACTCCATAGCCCAGACATCCACCCGAAGCCGGTGTGGTGACGATCGATTCGAGTTCGGTGATCGATGCGGCATCAATAATGCTCATGGCAAAGCCATCCGCGCCGCCTTCCCACGAAGAGCTAACGCCCCCTCCCGTCGCGATTTTGAACGAGATATGTACATCCTGTGGGGTGATCTTTTCCGTCGTATTGAAAATGGCCCCCTGTTTTCCTGCAGAGGACTGCTCGATACCGGTCATTTCGAGCCAGCCATTGGTACCACCATCATTATCCCAATAGCCGTCTCCGTAGACGGTCCAACCGGACCCTTCGATATCGACGTCAAAAAGCTCTGGTGTACTCCAGGTACAGACACCAACCCAGACATTATCACTGGCCGTTTCACCGGTAGGGCTCTGCGCTGTAGCTGTAATGAGATGGGAGCCAGCACTGAGAGTATCGGTGGAAAAAGAGACGGTTCCGTCTTCGGCAGGGTTCATCTCCATCAGAACCTCATCTAGATTGGAACTGAAGGAGACGTTGAAGTCGGTCAGGGGGGTTTGCCCGGTGGTACTCACCTTCGCTGCGAAATCCACATTCGAACCGAATTCATAGAGTTCTTCTCCGCTGGGGCTGGTGATCGCAATGGAGAAGCTCGGTGGTGGTGGGGTGGTCTCTGTATCTTCGCTGATCTCTTCTGCGACCTCCGGTACGTCCGGACCCCCATCGTTGGTTTCGGGCACGTCCGGTGATACGTCGGGCACGGAATCGGGCACGACATCGGGCACGACATCCGGTGTTGTATCTGGTGTTACATCCGGCACGTCCGCTACATCTGGCACAGGAACGGTGTCGGAATCGCTGCCACAGGCTGCCATAAGCGTGATGAGCGTCAGCACGAGAGCAATGGGAATGAGGGGGCGAAATACGGACATATAGGGACTCCAGGCCAAGAGGATGACGTATCGATGTAGCCTAGGAGGCTGTGTTGAAACCGTCAATACTCAGGCCAGAGGATTCCGATCCGTTTCTAGCCCGAAACGGCTGCGATTTCCGTTGCAGCATGTGCCGTAAGAACGGGATCGTCTTTATAGCTATTCCACAGGCCCTTGCCGGGTTTAAGTAGCCAGAGACTTGCAATAAATAGCGGTGAAAAACTGATAGCGGACCACCAGATAATGAACGTTCCGGACGAAAAGACGTAAAGCCCCAGGCCATAGGATAGCGACGAAATGCAGGCGCAGAGGAACGTACGTGGAATGAGTCGGGTAAAGATGATTCGAAGTAGGCTGCGGTAGTTCGGATAGTTGCGGAACTTCTCTTTGTGGAGGCCTCGATGGCGCGTGACCAGAAAGGTCTGTTTCGCGGCCAGCCCGAGGGGCACCATCAAAAGAACAAAGCCCACAAATAGGTAGATGGCCATCGATAGGAGGGCGAAGAAGATGGCGATGTCGGGGAAGTGTTCCGATGCCATGACGAGGCTAAATACTGCGCTGATGGTCTCCACGCCAGCCACCGTTAATGGAAAGCATAGTAGGTGGACGAAGATAACGCCGAACAGTAGGACGAATGTGAGGAACAAAATGGTCCAGAGCATGGCGCGAAATTCGCGCCAGAAGATCCATAGGATGCTCTTCACCAGGGGCCATATCTGCATCTCTTCGCGCCCTTCCGCCACGGCCATTGGTGCACGAAGTAATTCGCGGATTAAGGGGGACATAACCCCATAGAGCAGAACCAGAGTGGCTAAAGCCAGGAGTGGGCCGTACAAACTGATGAGATTGGAGGACCAGCCTGCGACCTGGAACGCAGTGCCGAGTAACGCCGAGTCCCGCGCCTGCTCCATGCCCGAGAATAGATGTTGCATTACACCCATGGCAGCCAATGGGTCGGTCATCGCCAGGGCTTCAGTCTGAGCGCTGAGCTGGTCGATCATAGCGATTTTGGCCTCCCCCATCCACAAGAAATAGAGCATGAAATCATTGGTCAGAGCGATAGGAGGTGAGCCCACCGACGCGATGACGATCTGCATGATCTGCAGGTTGAAGACCATCTGTACGACCTGCTTGGTAATGAGCATTGTTGCGGCGCTCGCCACCAGAAAATAGGGGACGCTCTGTAAGGCTCGTTGGTTGCGATCGGCCTGGCCCTCGAGTCGTCGTCGTATCCAGAAAGGGCCCAATAATAATAGGAGAGAGAGGAGGCACGCCGTCTCAAAGAAGCGACTTGCCACCTTTGTCCATCGAGTTCGATTATTGGCGATATGCTGGAAAAGAACCAGGTTGGACAATAGGCCGTCCTCGATGGCGTCATTACGCCATTTCTCGATGTCCTCTCCGCCCCTTTGTTGAATTACATCGTGGATACGGGCCAATGGGGCCTTGGGCGCGACATAGTCCGGGTTGGATGGATTCTTCGGCACCTGCCCGGTTGAGAACTTGATGCCCGATAGTCGAACTGGGAGGTCTTCGCTATTCGATGTGGTCGATTCGTTGAGAGCTTCCCAGACAGGTGTCTCCTGCGAAATACCAACCACCATTGTACTTAAGAAGCTCAATGCAAGGAGGCTGACTAAGACTGGTTTTACGACGCGCATCGTTTCTCCTACGACGGGTATTCTATGTTCAAATCGGAAATTTCGCGAGCGGAGCCGGACTGCGCTAGCCAAAAAAAAGGACACCCGCTCGAAGCGGGTGTCCTGTAGCCTGCAAGGGAGATTAAGAAGGCTTTGGGGAACGGGAGGGAGTTGGGAACAGGAGGGAGTTGGGAATCAGTGGGATTGTGTCGTTAAACGGTGAGGTTTGGTTGCGCACAGGAAGTCGAGCGCGTGGTCGGCACCCTTGTCACGGAAAGCGATGTGAAGGAGGCCGTTCTTGGCACAGATGCGGTCGGCCAGCTCGAGCAGATCGGACGCAGACAGGTCGGCGTCGTCACTGATCAGGCGTCCAGCGAACCGCAGGGCGCGGTCATGATCTACACTGTCGCGTTCCGGTACCGGCCACAGCTCGATGAGACGGGCCTTGCGGAGTCGAGCGTCGGCTTCTTGACTCTCCATTGTGTCGAGGTCCTGGTCACCATCGTCCGCCGCGTCTTCGGCGTGGTCGGCGCGATGCCGGTTCTCTACATCTGTGCTGGAGATCTTTGGCTTCTTGACCGCGATGCAGTTGCATTCGTCGTAGTAGCCATCGTCGTCGATATCCTTGGCTTTGCACTTACCACCGCGGCGTTTGCAGCCGCTATCTTTGCATACACCGTACGGACCGGTACCGGCGATGACAGAACAGAGATTGTCGGGAAGAGCGTTGGGGCCACCACCGGTCTGCATGAAGAAATCTTCGAGATTGGAGCTGCGTTGCCACTCGTCAGAGCGCTGGCTCTCGTCCGTTGCATCGATATCATCGGTGTGTAGACGTTTCGGACGAAGGGGTCGAAGTGCGGTGGTTGGTGGGGTGCAACAGGTGACCTGCGCGGACCAGTACCAGCCATTCTTACATTTTCCTACGAGACGAAGATTGGCGACCTTCCGGTCGGCGACAAAGCAGGTCTGTTCGGCGTAAGCTTCCCAGAACATCTCGGGCTTGCAGAAATCGGAACTTCCAGTGGAGAGCTTGCGATCGAAGCAAGGAGTGTCTTGCTCTTGTACCTCGTCAGGGGCCAGAGCACCCGTTTCGTTACCGTACTCATCGAGCTCTTCGGCCGGCTCACAGCCGAGGGTTACAAATACGAATGAGAACAAAAGAGAAAGAAATACAAAGCGATACATCTGGTTCTTATGCGATATCAAAGTGTTGGTATTTGTGATTGTCATAACGACCTCCGTTTCATGAACAGGCCATTAGAGAGCAAGCCGTGTGCCAACCTGGGCGCATGGTCACAACGTCTTGAAATCACAAGGGAAACGTCTTTTTGGGGGAGGCTGTTTCCGTCTCAGAGTGTCCCACTGTCCCGGGACACTTTGGGGAGCGCTGCTCCCTTAAACCGGCTTATCTGCGAACCGCACCCTTTGGAAGGGTACGGGGTCGTTAAAGCCCTTCAACATCGCTTCTTCGTCGGTGCAGTCAGCTTGCAGTTCGACTAGCAAGGCGGTGATTTCGGGGTTATTGGCGATATCCATGGAGATCACAAAATCGCCACCCTGACTAAGATCCTGAAACCGTGACGCCATATTCACTGTACGCCCGAAGTAGTCCATGGCCCCATTGGCATCGATGACCAGACATGGCCCTCCGTGCATGCCGAACTTAATGGTCAATCGATCCGACGAATCGAGCTTTGTTTGCCGATGCGCTTCTTCGACCGCATAGATTGCGGCGGTCGGTTCCGAGAATACGGCCATGATGGAATCACCGACGGTTTTGATTACGCTCCCCCCGAACTCTTCGATGATCCCGGCCAGAGTCTTAAAATGGGTTCGGACCATGGCATAGGCTTCGGCATCGCCTAATTCCTCGTAGAGACGGACGGAATTCTGGAGGTCCGTGAATAGAAAATACATACGAGAAATAGAGAGCTTTTGCCCAGGAGCAAGGGCCTGTTCGGCAAAATAGTGACGAAACTCAAGGTCGGCTATGACCAGGTCGGCGGTCGCCGCATCGGCACGGTGCGCGTCCCGCTCCAATAGAATGACCTGCTCATCGGAACCAGGGTTCTCCAGATGAAGCGTAAGATCTCCACCAACCTTCGAGAGCTCCTCGTGGTTTTCGGATGGCCTGAAGTGTAGGTTGGACGCCTCTGCACTCTCAATCTGAATGCGCGTCGTTCCGGAAAACCGTGGACCACGAAGGCGGTAATGGCCTTCCTCAAGCCGGATGCGGACAGTCGTTGACGCCTGAGGACCTACCAGCTGTTGTATAAGAATATGGGGTGTTGTTTGGGGGCCCGCCGTACAGAAATCCTCTACTTCCAGCTCTCGTACCGACGGCACAGGTGAAAATGTGGCCTGAACGTTTGTCGCAAGGTCGGGACCAAAATCGATTCCGCACGCGGTACAATGGACCTGCGTCTTAATATCGCGCAGGTTGTCGAAATGTTCGGGGGAATTCCGGCAAAGGGGACAGAGAATATCCCAGTGCAGTGTTAGCATCCCTACATTGGTTGCATGAAGAAAGAGGGAGAGTGTCTTCTCCCGGGAAACATCCCACGTATCAGCCACCGCAAATGGGCGCATATGGTGGAGGTCACGGTCGGCCTCTTCCCGCAGATGGATGGACATCAACTGTGCCATATCTGCGGTCTGAGCGTCTGCCAGCCGACGAGACAAGAAGCGCAACTTGGCCGGGTTCACCTTGCTACGGTGCATAGCTCTTTTAGAAAAAGCGAGAGGTTCGTCTTGTTTGAGATAGGCGTCTATTTGTTTATAGACCCGTAAGAAAGCACGCCGCATACGGATCCCGACGAAGAAGCGGGCTACGAGGTTCCAGAACCAGTTTTTTCCCTTTAGCTCAAGACTGTGGTTGAGCAGGGTTCCTTCCGGGGTTGTTTCCAGGGTGACCCGATTATCGGCGAGCTCGAGAGGACCTTTCGTATAGTTTCGCTGCACACGAAAATACTCCCCTGCCACCCACTCAAAGGGCCGCTCATTCCAGACGAGCAATAAGCCGAGTTGCCGTGTACGACCGTGTAGAGTGGATCCCCCTTCCGGGTGGGGCGTATCTTTGAACGCCACACTGGGCATACCCGAGGCCTGCTCGACGCGTTGCATATCGGAAATGTAGGTCCAAACAGCCATGGGGGTGGCAGAAAAGGTCCATTTCCAGCGAAGAGTGGGCATTTCGAATCCTATATGAGGCCTCTATATCTCCCACGCTACCATGTACGGGGACCGATTGGATATGGCGGAAATTTGTTCAGAGGATTTTTTTTCTAAACATTTTCGCGGGACTTCCGAACATTCATCTTAAGCCTGCTGGGGACCGCACTGGAACGGGTAATTTCTGATGGTCCCATGCATAATCAACGTTCGAAAATATCCTTATTAACCGTCGTCGCTGCGACGCTTTTGATGCTTGTATGTATGCTTCCCAACGCGGAAGCCAAGCCGACGGGGCCAGGTATCTTTTGTCAGACCTATCCCGAGATGCCGGTCTGCCAGGGCAATCTTGTGGCATGTTCTCCCTGCCATGATTCCACCTGGCCGACATCCTGGAATGCGTACGGTTTGGATGTCTGGGTCGCCCTGAACGGAGAGCCCTATGAGCAGGGATTAGCGACGGCTCTTCAGACGATCGAGGATATTGATAGCGACCAGGATGGTTTGACCAACCTTCAAGAGCTTCTCTCCAATACTATGCCTGGCGAGGCACAGAGTGTGTGGATTGATCCCCCGACACCGATCGGTCTAAGCAACTCCTGGTACGAAGTAGGCTCTTTTGATTACCGATTTGCTTTTCGGCGTGTCGGCGCAATCTTTTGCGGCCAATCCCCGACCTACGAGGAACTTATAGCCTTTGAGGAGGGAGTGGATCCCGGAACAGAAGAGGGACAAGCCCTCCTGGATGAGCGCCTGCATGACTACATGGGTTACTGCCTGGATACCGTCTACTGGCGCAGGACTGCGTTGTGGTCCATGGCGGATAAACGCATTCGGCCCTTAACCGCAGCGGGCGTAAATTCGTCTATCGGTCTGGTTCTGGCGGACTACTATTGGGATTACTATCTATTCGAATATGTTCTGACGGGTGACCGCGATGCTCGGCACCTGCTTACGGCTGATTACCATGTGCAGGAAGATCTGAATGGTGACCTGGAGGTCGTGACAGGTAGCTTTGCTGGTGAGGCCGGAATTGCACCGGGTCAACCCCTGCAGGTGGAGAGACGAGCCGGAATGATTACCACCCAGTGGTTTCTGGTCATCAACACCATGTTCAGTCCGCTTCCCCGCACCAGTGCAGCACATGCTCTACGCTCCTATCTAGGTATGGACATCGCACGTAGTGAGGGGCTTTTGCCGGTGGAAAACGAGCCCATCGATATTGACAATAAAGGAGTCGCAGAAGCGCCATGCTCCCATTGCCATAGCACGCTCGATCCTCTGTCCTATTCCTTCACCTACTACCATGGAATTTATGGCAACCTGACGGGCCTCTATGATCCGAACCGCCCCGATCGGGTGAATGTAGAGATTCCAGGTTGGAACGACCCACAGAGTGTAATCCTGGGTCAGCCCGTGGACGATCTGGTCGAATGGGCGCATGTGGCATCCGAATCGGACGAATTCAAGCGGAATCTGGCCGATATGTTTTTCCAATATGTTCTGGATCGAGGTCCCGATCCCCAGGAACAGGAGTCTTTTACTGAGATCTGGAAGGCTCTTCCTGAAGATGACTATTCCGTGAACCGTATGCTGCATCGATTGATCGACACCGATGCCTTTGGTGCTCCATGAGATATGTACGTTTTATATTTTCCTTGTGGCTTGTTCTCTCCGTATCGGCCTGCGTGGGTAGCTATAATCAGCAACACCCGACCAAAGACGTAGGCGCGGACGTGGATCCGACCGATGCCGATGGCTATGGTGAACCCGATGCCGATGGTGATGCCGACGGCTATGGTGAACCCGATGCAGATGGAGACTCCACGGATTCCGGTGGCGACGCGGGTGGCGACGCGGATGGCGGTCCGACGGATTCGGGTGGAGATGCCGGTGGTGATGCCGATGGTTATGGTGAACCCGATGCAGATGGTGACGCCACGGATTCCGGTGGTTATGGCGACGCTGGCAGCGATGCGGATGGTGGTCCGACGGATTCCGGTGGCTCCCCTCTTGACGAGCTTTGGCCGGAGCAGAGCCCTGACGATATGGCGGTCTCTCTTAAGGCCAATCTGCGTTGGAAGCGAGGAGCCATCCTCAAGAATGATCTGTCGCAAGCGCTGGGATTTGCGCCGGACCAATCCTGTAAGGAACTAGAACTCTTTGACTGCTTTATGGCTCATAACATCCCCCTTGGTGGCAGTGACCCGTTTGGATCAGGTTTATACGAGCCTGCGCGAAGTCCCCAGGTAACGACACCGATCGCTGTGGAGCGCATCATCATGCAGACCTGTGTTCGGCGGGCCCTGGTGGATGCGGTCGGGCCGGCGGTCGTATTTACAGAGCTCGACCTGGCGTCCCCCGCTTTGGATCCCACCGATTTAGAGACCTTACTCGCCGTTGATAAGCAGACGAGGATTCTCTACCGCCGCTTTCTCGCACGCAATCCAACCATTGCTGAGAAAGATCTGATTCGAACTCTTCTATTGTCCGATAACGGAGAGCTTGTCAGCGCTACCGACTTCGCGGTGATGAGCTGTTTCGCGATTGGATCAACCACCGAATTTATCTTCTTTTAATCCTTTCCTGGGCCGAGTCATGCGTAATCCTGTCGAAAACACACTCTCCAAACAGCTTTCACGACGCTCATTTGTAAATGGGCTCGCCACAATCGCAGCGGCCAGTGCTGTACCGGGCGGCTTTCTACTCGGGCGTGGAACGGCCCACGCGAGTGAGAATAGTTCCTCCGAAGACCAACGGTTTCTGATTGTTGTGGGAGCCACGGGTGGAGCAAATATCAGTGATTGTTTCCTTCCCGCCCTTATGAGTCAGGCCCAGTCACCAGAGTTGGCCAATACCATCGTAAATTATCCCGATGGGGTGGTAGTTCAACCGGAAGGCTCCAATATCCAGGCCGTGAAATATCTTGGTCTCTCGCCACTCTTTACCAGTGATTATTCGCCAGAGACCTTTGTGTCGAAATACCACGAGGATATGTTGGTGATGGCGAATGAGGTGACCAGCGTAAACCATATGGTTGCGCAGAAGCGTAGTATAACCGGCAATGGTATCAACAATGGGGTCACCCTCATGGAAGCCATGGCAATGCGTCATGGAACGAATATGCCCCTACCCAACGTCAATATGGGCGTAGGTGGATATATCGAGCCAGGCGATGACCGGAACATTCCCGATTGGGCGCGAAGTGAGCTGATCACCGGACCGGCACTTTTTGCTGTGTCTACCCATGGAACCAAGGGGATCTTATTTCGACCAGAGGACGAGCTGATCGACCGGGCTCGGGGGGTTCGGGAAGAGCTCGATACCGTGTCTCCCTTCGCTCATACCTTTCAACATTCAAAGCTGCGTAATCAGTATGTGGATAAACGACGGAATAGTATGCCGATGTTGGAAGAGAAAGATCTGATTTCACTATTAACATTGGTCGCTGACAGTCCTGGCATCCCTCTTAACACCTTTGGCTTGCAGTCGAGCCCACAGTTACCGGAGCTCGTGGAGACATTTCCCCTCATGGGGGCCGATCCGTTTCAGACCCAGGCAGCTCTGGCCTATCTTATGATTCGTCATAAAGTATCTTCTTCGGTTTGCATGGGATTGTCCTACCAACCGACGATTATCTCTCCGCCGGCGCCGGAACCACCCGTCATCCTTGATACTCCTCTGGCCTTTGATTTCGCCCATAACGATCACCTGGTTAGCCAGAATGTGATGTGGGCCCGGACCTTGAAGGTTCTAGATGGTCTCATCAGCTTGTTACAGGCTGCGCCATTCGATCCGGCTGACCCCGGCGCAGGGTCGTTCTGGGATCGTACACTCATCTATGTTGCCACCGATTTTGGTCGAAGTAAGACACGCCCCGATGGGTCCTATGCGTTTGGAACGGGTCACCATCTGAATAATGGCTCGCTTCTGATCTCTCCCCTATTAGGTGGCAACAAAGTGCTCGGTGGCATTGATCATGATACGGGCCTCACCAAGGGGTTTGATCTACACTCTGGTATGACGGTCGATGGCCCCAATCAGATCGCAGAAGGCCATGTCTACAGCACAATCTGCCAGGCTCTCGACATCGACTTTCCCGGAATCATCAATATGGATGCCGCGTTCAGCTAGCCTGGGCCCAATACGCAGAGGTCTGAACTTTTTAGCCACCGCGAACCAGGCGACGCTCAATCACATGTGCACGTTACGGCACCCTCGGGGAGTGTCTGGTTATCGCATTCGGTACCACCCTCGCCGTCTTCCTGGCACGTGGTGTAGTGGTGGGTTGGACCGGTGATGTTGCAATAGGCAAAGCCACTATCAGCCTGCGTCATCGTGTCACACTTGTTGCGGGGGGTAGTATTCACATCGGGGCGAGAGCATGTACTGAAGTCGTAATCGTTCCAAATGCGAACTACAAGCGATGCCATACCCATGGTAAACCGTTGGGTGCAAGAGATTGAACCCGAGCCACCGCAGTACTCTTGACATGCAGCGAGCAGGCTACTTTCTCGAATAGCGTACCGTCCCCAGTTCGTGAAACCCCATGAGACACCAGGGCAGTCGGCGACCGGGTCGCAGCATCGCGGCATCTGGTCGGCGGGTGAAGTGGGAGGCATTCCTCCACTATCGTACGAGTTCAATAGAGGAGCTCCGTCCCATTGGCTGCATGTGACCGGTGGCATGCAAATATGTGTATTGCAGGACTGGGTTTCGCTTGTCGCTCCTGAACAGTCCGATCCACAGACATTGGGACTGGGGTTGGTACAGCTTCGGGTTCGGGATTGTGTGCCACCTCCACAGGAGGCGGAACAAGCGGACCAGGCTGACCAGCCACTCCATCCACCATGGATGGGTTCGCAAACACATGGATTGTTCACACCGCCGCCAGAGTAGTCGACGTCACAGGAACAGGAATAGGCGTTGACCAGATCGGTACAAGTTCCGCCGGTCCCACAGGGGTTACCAGCGCAATCATTGATATCGGTGCAACTGATTACACCGTCACCATCGTAGCCGGCGTCGCAGGCGCAGCTGAAGCTCCCCACCGTATTGGTGCACGTAGCGTTGTCATGGCAGTTGTCGGTGTTGAGAACACATTCGTCGATATCGTCGCAGCTGACTCCATCGCCATCGTAGCCGAGGTCGCAGGCGCAGCTGAAGCTCCCCACCGTATTGGTGCACGTAGCGTTGTCATGGCA
>PBVT01000008.1 GCA_002728755.1 Myxococcales bacterium | reverse complement strand
GGCACTGAAGGCCTCGTCCACTTTGGCTACGATTCGTAAATCGGGGTTGAGTTGGCGAGCGGATAGACTCAGATAGAGGTTGTCGCGGTCATCATGAAGGGCGGCGATCAATCCATCGGCACGGTCGATACCGGCGGCGCGTAAGACCTGCTCCTCGAGGGCATCCCCAACCAGATGGGGCATGATTTCTCCAAACTCCTGTAAGACGATCTCAATACGTCCGGGATCCACATCGATGACCACGATCGGAGTTCCTTCGCTGCGTAGCTCGCGGATTGTATGCATTCCACTTCGACCCGCCCCACAAACAACGATGTGATGGTTCAGGTTTTCGATTGTGCGCAGCATTCGTCGTCTCCAAAAGCGATAGAGCAGATCGCCTTCGATCACCATCGCTGTAATGGACGTTACGAAGTACAGCAAACTTCCGCCACCAAAAAATATCAACGCGATAGTGAACCAGGTCAGAGCATCCGATTCCCGGATCGGAATGACCTCTTGAAAGCCGACCGTCGAGACAGTCAAGATCGTGGCGTAGAGGCAATCGAGCAGGGATACCGTGTAATTGGTCAGCTCGTAGTAGCCATAGGTTCCCGTTAGAAGAACCATGCATACGAGTAGGGCAGCGCGTGTGACACGACCCTGCCGAGCCTTACGTTCGGCTTCCGCGGCTTTGCCACGGAGTGGCGACATCAAGCGAAAGAAACGTCCTTCAGCGGCCCTCGTTATTCGGCGCATCGCAGGATCCTGAAGGTATTATTCGTCGTCGTCATTCTGCTCGACTCGTGGGAGAGTACCGCTTGGGTGGTAGCACAAACGGGTTACTCCGGTGGGCGACACCGTAAAGAGGATGTGGTCATCATCATGCTCTGTACCGTGTTCTTTCGACCCGTCTTCGTGTTGCGTCGAGAGCTGGCGTCCGTAGCCGACCATGCTGTGGACCTTATCGAGGACTTCCGTTGTGGGAAGGGTGACTCCACCGAACGATTTCATTCCGGACATGATCACAGCGCGACGATCTTCGGGAGGAATATTGAAAAACACCCGCTGCAGGAAGGCGTCGGTGTTGGAGTTTGAGCTACCATGATGTGGCACCTTCAATAACTCGCTTTCCAGGGATATGACACCGTTATCGTGCATACTGACCAGGTCGAGCTCCGTGCTCTCTCCGATGTCTGCGGTAAGGAGGAGGGACACGTCGTGCACAGTGACTTTTATGACCAGCCCGTGCTCGTTGCTGGAAAGCCCACCGGTGGATTGGCTATGAGGCCATAGAATTCGTACTTCGCTATAGGGGGTGGAGATGGCTACATCCCCTGGGTTTTGCACCAGGCCCGGATAGGGCGGAGAAGCAAACACACCACCATTTGCGGCTACTGCGGCGCTAATGTCCGCGCGCACCGAGGCCCAGGAAGACGATGGGTTTGCATGACCGGAGCCAATGAATCCACCCACATTATAGGCATCGAGAACTGTGGGGATTCCGCCAAAATGGTCGCTGTCTCCATGGGTCACGATGAGCCATTCAATGACTTCTCCAGGGTTCATATCATGGGCCGTGAGATAATCTTGAATCACAGCCCCGCCGTCGGCCGCTTCGCCGCCCGAGAAGGCCGGTGCGTTTCCGGCGTCGATCAAAATATCTACTGGATCGGTGGGGTCACCACTTGGAAGTTGAAGCCAGATCGCGTCTCCCTGACCCACATCGATGAAGTGCGCCAAGAAGGTGTCGGGATCAATAGTCGTAAAATCCTCGGGTACACAGAAGGGGCCGTCTGTCCGTTCTGGATAGAGGGTCTCTGCGTTCTGCAAGGGTGGAAGGGTCGTATCGGGTAGACAGGCATAGATACCTATGAAAACGAGGCACCACACCATCATCATGCGCCGGTTTGGGTATGCCTTTCCTTTGACTCGATATCCCATGCGCAGAATCTAGCATGATCGTCGAACGGGTGCACCCCTACTTTCGACTCTTTGTGTGATTGGAACGAGAGGGGCTAGTAGCCCTTAATCATCCGAACGCGTGTTCCATTATGGAGCTCACGAATCGAGCGTGTGATTACAGCGATACAATGGTTGCCGTAGGCGAAGATAACCATCGCTTCCCCGATATTCTCGAAGGGGTAACGGCGCAATTCGCGTTTGGACACCTCTCGTATCCCATCCCCACGTTCCAGAATAACGAATCGATTTCCGATTTGTACGCCCTGGCGGGTTCCCCGGTCGATCATGACGTATTCGTGCTGGGCCGTGACGGTTCCATCCCCGATGATCGCGCTGATGACTCCGTCCACCTGAAGGGCGTTGGGCGTCGGTTCACGATAGATATGCAGGGCTTCACGAAGTATGACTCGGTCACCACGTTCGATGACGGCCATGGCCTCGAGAATAACCGCACGACTGTACCGGGCTTCTTTTCCGAGGACTTTGAGTTCGCCAAGAAACTCGATGGGGTATCCGAGGAAACGACCGGTTCTTGGATGTTTGATCGGCTTCTCTCGGTTCTCACGGAAGATCGTGTATCGATCATTGGGACGAATCTTTTTCGGGATAGAGAACTCCACGTAAATCTCGTCGAACTTAGCCAGCATATGGCGTTCTTCACGAGAACCACGGATAACCCCGCTAACCTGCAGCAGTTCTTCAGGAATGAAGCTGCGTCGATTGGCCAGAACTCGAACATTCTTGGGCTGTAGATCGTATCGACTACCCTCTAATTTGAGTCGCTTTCTTTTCACTTTGAGTCGCGGCGGATCCAGGAAGATCGTATCGCCAGGGAAGATCCAGTGCGGGTTTGTGATCTGTGGATTGTAGGACCAGAGTAGAGGCCAATCCCATGGGTCGTCGGAGAATAAGATGGCGATATCCCAGAGGGTATCCCCTTCTTCAACTACGTAGACGCGCTGGGAGCCGACAGCTTGTCCAGCAGGGATGATATCGGGTCCGAACCGGTCTTCTTCGGCCTGCGCCGATGGAACGCCCACAACGCTAAATGTACCGAGGACTGCGAAGAGCATAAGTATCTGGCTAAAGAGCTTCATTGAGACTTACCTCGAATGGCTGCCAACTTACCGTTTGCGACGCGGGCACTGGCACTGTTCGGGTAGATATGCCCTACCTGTTCCAGGATTTGCAGACCTTCGGTCTTTTGCCCCAGATTGATGAGACTCAGTCCCATTTTGACCATCGCATCTGGTGATTTGTTACCACTTGGATGCTCTTCCAGGATTCGTTGGAATAGGCGCAATGCTTTTACGTAGTCTTTCTTATGGTACCGGCATTCACCCCACCAATAGAGAGAGTTATCCGTGAGTTGATGCCGGGGGTACTGCATTACAAAGCTCTCAAACGCGGTCTCCGCTGCCGCCATATCTCCATTACGGAAATGTGCAAATGCGGCGTCGTATCCTTTTTCGGCGGAACTACGTGATGTTTCTTTGGGGCGCTCCGGTGCTTTCATCGGTGTAGGCGCGGGGCCCGCGGGTGTAACGGCCTCGTCGGCCCCCACAAGATCTCCAGATGACGTAAGCTTCTGATAAATTACTTCTCGGGGCGGTTCAGGTGCCATGGGGGTCTCGGGATTTAACTCCACCACTCGTAACCCATGGTTCCCCTCGTCGGTATGCCTTGGGTTGGCCGGAGGCGTAGGGCGGGCAATAGACCGGGATTTATTCTGTTTCGAAGCCAGACGGATACGATCTTCTAATAAGACGATCTGTCCTTGTAGCGTTTCTACTTCGTTCTCCACGGCCGATGTATTGCGCCGCACATCTTGCATCTGTTTGTGGAGCTGGAGAAGTTGCTGGTCGACCAGCAGTTGCTGGTTCGTAGGCCCACATCCCAGGAAGCTCCATAGAGCAGGAATCAGAAGAATTAATGGTCGTGTTATGATTCTCAGCATGACACCGATACAGAGAAGTCCATGTCTCAGAATAGACTTGAGGGGGGGCCTGTCAAAAAAAAGAAAGGCTCTTTTCGAAAGAGAACGGAAGGAATTCGGTATATTCCGTATGTCTGGCCCCTGCGCTTTCGGAACCTACTCCAGCTCTTCCAGGACACCAAGAATCGCGTCTCGATAGACGGGAAGGTCCGAACCCCGGGTCCGATCTCCTTTACAGATATAGACGGTACCACTGGGTGTGGACACCTTTCGCCGTAGACGGTGAAGGACCGCTGTACCCGGTTGCGCGACGAGTAAAACCCGACCCTTTGCCGGTTCATGGTTGTCGGTTATTTGGCGAATCCAGACGGAGCTACCGGTGGGAATCCACGGGCGCATACTTCCCCCATGCGCGATGAACCGCCCTCGTCCATGGGTGCGCAGAGCATGTGCAAAGGCTTCTTCGTTTTCATCGAGGATGATGTCCTCGCGATCGAGGGGACGTCGCGCACAGATCTCGGCTCGATGCCACGATGTCTTTGTGGGAACCAGATCGGAGAGAAGGAGCTTATTGGCTGTATTTCGGGCAGAAAATAAGTTCCGAATCTTACCGCCTAGTTTTCTTTCGGTGTCGGGAGCTATGGTCAGAAGTCCGCCCGGTTTCAGAAGCCTCGCGAGTTCTGGGTATAGCCAGGCTGGATTGGCGATGGCTTCGAGACGTATCTCTGTAAAGGACTGGTCGGGAAAGGGTAAGCGATCCGATTCTTCAAATCGCAGGATGCGACTCTTCCCTGGCTCGGTCGAAAATACGATATCGTTCTTGGCCCCGAGGGTGGGCTCCAATAGCTTTAGATTGAGGCTGGTCACGAACAGCTCGCGCATGCGTGGTTGGTTTCGCCACAGTCAGAATTGTCCGCCAGAATCGCTTCAAGCTCTTTGGCTCGTTGGGCATTGGACTTCTGCTTTGCGATGGGAAAAAAGGAGCGCCGCTCGGGCCCACCCAGATGCATTTGTTTCTGGGCCATGGCTCGTGCTTGCGCGGTACGGCAAAGAGCTTCGGCCGGACCGGTGGCATCACCCGTTTCGATGTAGGCCATGCCTGGACAATAGCTACAGCCTTGTCGATAGGAGCAGCCATAGCAGCCTTTCCGATCGCTCTGTCGTAATTGTTTGATCTGCTCGAGCTCGCGGCTGGTTTCCCATATCTCGGAGATTGATTGGTCTTGGATATTACCGAGAGTCATCGGCCAGGTAACACAGGGAGTTACGTTACCGTCGGGATCGACGTAGAGGTTGAAGTTGCCTGCACCACATTGAATCGCCTCATGGTGGGGCTCGGGGCTGAACTTCTGTTTCACCTCGGCGGGGGTATCCGCCGCATGATCTTTCAGGTGGTCGGCCTCAATCTTGATCAGATCGGAGATACACAGGCCGACGGAATATACATCGGTACCACCGCTCTGAAATCCGCGTATCTTTCCGGTATAGCTCGACAACACCCCTTTCTTGCGCATCTCCGCGTGTAGCTCGCGGTGTCCGTCCCGGTTAGCCTCCATAACCACATTATTCACGCGAACATCGATTCCCACGGCTAAGAGGTGGTCGATGGCTGCCCGTGTTCGTACCTGGGCACCTTTCCTTCGAACAATCGCATCATGGGGGCCCGGCTCAAGGCTATACAGGCTCAGGTCAATTCCATGGACGGAATGGTCACGGAGTTTTTGCGCGAAGGCCGCATCGATCTTCATGCCGTGNGTTTTGAGTCGGACNTAAAACCGATGGGATTTGAGNCGTTCAAGGAGCGTCCAGATATCTTTTCTTAGAAAGACCTCTCCACCCGATAGNGTGATGCCAAANACTCCCATTCGAGCGAGNTCATCGATGACNTCCAACCAGACCTGGGTGTTGGGACCGGGTCGTGTACGATCATCCAGATAACAATGCACACAGTTGAGATCGCAGCGGTAGGTCAGATCCAGATGTACCGATGCCAGACGACCGGCCTCGAAATAGCGACGACTGAGTTTTAGGTATGGATTGTTCGCCATGGGTCAACTTGCCTTTTGAAGGGCACCCGTTGCTTGGATCAGGCTTGCGGATACATCTTCGGAGGATGTGTTCGGGTGATAGCGTAGGGAAATCACGGGCACCGTATCCACCAGCTTCAGAACATTTGTCAGATTTCGTGTGAAGGTTTCGGGAGCGTCGTCAATACAGATCAGATGTTCCAACAACATCTGGGTCGCGTCCCTTCGCGAGAGTTGGGTGCAGATAGGTGCGTGTCCTGGCTCCCCATGCACAGGAAGGGCAATGACGTCGAGAAGACTACGGCCCACCTGGGTTGGTCTGTGTTCTCGACCCGTGAATGGGACACCAACCAACCATGGGCTGTCATCCCAACGGACCATTCCATGGTCGTCTGAATAGCGGGATTGCACCCAGCTACCCGACGCGAATGTTGTTTTACCGGCCCCTCGAGGTCCGACGACGAGGACTCCGAGGGAAGAGGTCATGGTTAACGCTGCAGCATGAAAGACAAGGGTATCGTCTTTACGGAGAAGCTCCGTAGCCAGAGAGCGCAACAGAGAAAGAGTCCATTCCGCCACATCCTCGGGATTGCCCGAGTCGAGGACCGTTCCGTGGATAGGGCCTTTTGTGCCCTGGGATTTTGCTCGAAACGTACTGAACTCGAGCTGAAACGCGTCGCCGTCCCATTGGAAACGAGGTCTTGGGTCAAAATGGTGATTATGTCGCACCACTTCAACCACTAGAGTCCAATCTACGGTTCCGGCCCGTTCAAATCCCTTCAGGCGTTCCCGTACCAGTGGTAACCAGGGACCCGCTTCTAAGAATTGCAGTCCAAAAACCCGAGAGCCAATTCCGACCGCGAACGTACGGGGATCGGAACTCGTCATGATGGCAGACAATCTCCGAAGGGTTGTGGAATGGTTTCCGGGCTTGTTGCACAGCTCGCCAGCGCCAGCTTTTCGTAGGCGGGCCGACTATGCACTCGGGGTTTCACGTATGTCTTCTTTTTCGAAGTTTTGTTGTCGGCCGGCAGTTCAGCGCCTTCGTTGTTTTTCTTTTGTTCCGACATGAGATTCTCCTTATTCGGAAACGAGTTTCGTTCGTCTCTCTCTTAGTACATGATAACCATGCCCGCTGCGGAATAGACCGGTACTATGATGTCTGGGAAGTTGTCATCATTGAAATCTGGAACGCCGATCACTCCGGACAGACCAAAGAAGGAATAGCCGGGATCGTCGGGATCGTCGATGACGACGGATTGCCATGGGAAATCACCAATATCCCAACCTGCCGCGGCATCGGAGACATTGAGGCGAGCATAGACCTGTCCAGACTGGAAGGTGTTGTTTGGGTTGTATTTCCGATAGGCAAGATCCCATGTGGATGGACTACCGTTGACATCATCGAGGGGCGGAATAAAGACCGGTTCGAGGATATCGCCACCAACAATGGTACCGTTGGTGCCACGATAGACATCGTCTCCCACCGGCGAAGGATCGATTGGATCGACATAGACGTTGGTGTCGAACTTACCGTCCAATGTGGAGCCGTCGAAGATGGCTACGGAGTAGGTCGGTACTCCCTTGGCGTGGCCAACAACGATATCGGGGGTTTCGTCGCCGATAACATTTCGGCCACCTTGTAGAGCCGAGGTTCCAAAGTTATTGGAGCCCGATTGGCTGCGCAGTCGCACCACCGTATTATCGTCAGCGGTACTACCACCCAACGAGGATAGTTGGATTGTCGTGGCGGATGCGCGCCCCTGAATCACAATAACTTGTGGGGGATCGCGATTGGTAATCGCCGCGATATCTTCGTATTGCGTGGGCCCTTCATCTGTAAGCAGATTCCCCACTCCGGCTACACGACGGCCGAATTCTGCGGGAGCACCAGCATCAGGGATTTCGATGGTGATAACGCCGAGCGCTGTCTTCGTTGCACTATCCTGGAGGTCGTAGCTTTCGGCCGAGGCTGGGGGCCAGTTGCTATCGCCAGGGATCACATAGACGCGGTTCTCACTGAAGGATCCGACGACGATATCCTGGATTCCGTCTCCGTTGAAGTCGGCGTGAGATACCGAGGTGACTCCTGAGGTGTTGTTCTGCAGGATACCCGTGAAGCTGACGGACGCACTGGCTTCAAGGGTTCCATCGGCCTGGCCAAAGTATATGAAGAGCTCGGCCGCCGGTGAACCGCTAGCACCACTGGAACCAGCGGAGATGTCATTGTATCCATCCTCGTTGATATCTCCGAGGTTGACCACGGTTTTGCCATGATGGCTACCCGCCGCACCAGCGAAACACTGGGCGTCATCATCACCGCCGTCGGTCACCGAGATGGTCGCCGTACCCGTGCTGAACGTACGTCCGTATATTACGCAGAACTCATGTACGTTGAAACCACCCATGGCGACGTCGCCAAGCCCGTCTCCGTCCAGGTCGCCGAGGTCGTAGGCTGTATAATGGAAGAATCCATTACCACCGGTGTGGGAGATACGACCAACATGGTAGACCAGCTCGTCGGTACTGACCATAGCGGATGTGGCCAGGTCGGACGCGTTTCCTACATCATCCAGGGCCCGAACAGCTATGTACCAGTCCTGCGCGGTTGTGGATGTGATGAAGTGACAATTGGCCTCTGTGGTTGGGTTACGAGGATCGGGGCCAGCGATTGTGTAACTGCTGGTATCACCAGGCGCCGCAGGTACTGGATCGAAGGTCGTTCCCGGAAGGAGATCTGCGGAACAAGCACTATCAAAGTTTCCAGCCGTGATTGGGTTTTTGGAATATCGGACATCGTAGGAAGAGACCGAATCACCTGTGTTGCCGTCGTCAGCCGTGGCGGTCCAGCTGAGGTCGATTAGCGGCATGCGGCGATCAATCGAATCGATGGAGACCGTAGGCGCATCGGGAGCAATCGTGTCGACATTAGCCGTGAAGGTGGCCGTTGCCGTATTGCCCGCGTCATCCGCGACTTCTACCACAACAGCCTGGCCATCTCCGTGGCTCAATGTAACACCGTAGACCACTTCGTTGGACGGGAGCGCTGCGATACTGTGGGGGAGGCTCGGGCTCAAAAGGGCCGGTACACTGTCGGTTCCGTCTATCTTGATTGAATTGATCGTGGCGGAGCCTGATGCGTCGTCGATGTCGATCGCGACAGGGATCTGGACGTCCGCAGATAAGGGCGCCTGATCATCTGCCAGTCCAACCAGAACGGTGCCTCCGGAAGCGGCGGTTGTGAAGCCGCCGACATCCTGACTTACGAAACTGATAACAGGATCGGATAGATCTACCGAGATGGCAGTCCCACCCGTATTGGCCAGCTCTGTCTCCGTGAGATCAAGGCCGATACCGGACAGAAGGAACGAATCGCCATCATCAAATGGTACCGTGAATACGGCTTCATCAAGAATGACCGGTTGCGGGCTCAAGATATCGGAACCATCTTTTTGCAATTGCGCGGTAGCGATTCCGGCACAGGGGCCAACAAAGACCACCCTGACCTCCATAGAGGCCTGTGCACAATCCTCTCCTGGGGTTGCACAGTTCGCATTATTTACCGTTCCACCCACGGGTAATCCAGAGAGACCAGCGGAGCATTCGTTTACAACGACTTCGAAATCCGCGCGGTCTTCTGCGACGTTACCGTTCGCATCAAAGACTCGTGCCCGGACTACATGGTAGGGGGTAGAGGTGAACGGTACCGTAATATGGGTGTCGGCTTCCTGACCGCCTGGGTTCTGGATGGTTCCGCTTGCGACCACATACGGACTTCCACAACCCGCGTAGGTGAGTGCGCAATCGTTCGCAAGGGTAATTTCCCAGGTTGCGGCGTCGGCGGAGCTTTGGAATTGAACCAGAACCTGGAATCCGCCAACGCTCGGCTGGGAATCAGGGTTGGATGCGTCGCCAAAGGTTGTGGGCGATGATGGGGAGGGCGCGGCCAATGTGACTGACGGTGGGGTCGTGTCGACTACGATAGTAGCCGGTGATGTGGACGCGGATTGAGTATTACCAGCGGTATCCGAGACCTCTGCGGTCAACACATGGGTTCCCTCGCTGAGGATACCGTCACTGGCCGGGAAGACGGCTGTGGCCTGATCGGTGACGACTGCAGAGTTGATGGTCGAGCCGTTATCCCAAAGAGTCACGACGCTCCCGATTACATCGGCCGATGTTGACAGGGAGATGTCGAATTGTCCTGGCGCGCTCGTATTATTGAGCGGAGATTGCGAGGGGGTGTCGAATACTAGACTGGGTGGAATGGTGTCCACGGTTGGTGCGTAATAGACGACTTCGGATGCTGGTGGGCTTGGGGATGGGTTACCAGCTCGATCTGTGATTATGGCGTAGACCTGAGCAGGACCTTCATTGAGGGTTACACCGGTTTCATATTGGAAGCCAGAGATGGCACCTGAACCGGCCTGTAGACCATCGGCGTAGACTGTGGCCCAACCGTTGGCTTCCGAGGATTGGACCTGTATCTGGTACTGGCCACCTGCTGCCTGGAGCTCATTATAGTTGAGTATGTCGATGGGGATCTCTGTGTCAGACAGGGAGAGAAGTCCCACAACATCTGGGCTGACCGTGTCGACGTAGATATGCCGTGACCGTCCGTCAGGGATGGGTGCGTCGAGACTGGAAACCGGTGGAATGCCTGGTGGAAGAGCTTCGGCGATCAGATCATGGAGACCATCGGAGAGGGTTTCGATGGAGAGAGCCTGGGCCGGTCCCGAGGTCGTCGCCTCGGTTACGATTTTGTAACCAAGAGTATTGCATTGGGAAGCTCCAGGCGGACCATTATTGCTACAGATACGTAATGCGGTACCGGTCGGAATACCCTGGAGAAGAACGGTAAGGGTTTTTCCACTTGCGGCGTTCCAGGGAGTGGCGCAGGAACCACCTTCGCATATGGCACCGATGGACGAGCATTCGCTGTCCTGGGTACAGCTTACGTTTTGAACGTAGGCCGGTTGGGTGATCTGTACCGCTGGTTGATCGGAGAGCACCTCTACAATGGTGTTGAGAGGACTGGCAGAGTTACCCAGGGCGTCTGCGACATCGGCCCGCAGGGTCAGGATACCCTCTGGTAATGTGACCAGATCCGAGCTGAACACCTGGTTGGAGCTATCAGGTACAGTATTGGTGACCGGGATCGTGAAGCCCGCGACGGGAAGATTGTCTTGAATGGCTGTGATGGAGATCACCTGCCCAGATTCTACCCCAGAGACGCGGACGGACAGATGCGTCTGCAGTCCGGGAGCCGGGTCTTCGTCGTTTGTGAATGTCAGAGCTGGCTCGCTCGGTTGTACAAACTCTTGAAGCACGGGGGCGAGTCGGTCGACAGAAACGGCGAGAGGATCGGTACTGGCCGTCTGACCAGCAAGGTCGGTCGCTGTGGCTGATAACTCGCAGGTACTCTGATCCGTCAGCACAACGTCGTCGAAATACAACCCATCCACGGCCTGGGTAGAGTTATAGACGACGGCATTATTGGAGTCACATGGAGTGGCTTGATCACAACATACCGTCAGAGTCGCTGGGCTGCCTGTTTCCAGCTCTTCGGAGCTGAGCTCCACGCGAAGAGTACAACCACTCGGCCCTGGCTGGCAGGCTGCGGTTGTTCCGATGATCACGGCCCCTTCATAGGGGTAGAGGAAGCTGATGGTTGGTTCGGTGGATTTCTGAATCACCGTAATGGGCTCGGAGACACCGGTCTCCTGGTAGCCATCGGCATCTGCATGGGCGATCAACACATTATTGTCTGGAGAGAGAGCAAAACCGGGCAGTAAGTACGTGCCATTGCCCTGATCGGTGGCACTGCCCCCCTGGAAGACGCCATTGTTTTCTACGGTCACGGTGGCGAGAGTAATGGGACCACCCGTCTCGCTGTCCTCGACTCGAACCAACACGTCTGTGGTCGCTCCGATAGTTACAGTACCGGACGTGGGCGACAGGATGAAGACCTTGGGAGCGTTCAGCACAAGGGTAAGGACGAGTGGATCCGCCTGCCCGAGGTTCCCGGATGCATCCGTAGCCGACCAGGTCAGGGTGTTCGTGCCGGGTTGGAGAGTGACCGCAGTAAATGTGGCTACGCCATTATCCGGGGCAGGAGTTGTGCAGGTCTCTACACCCGAGTTGATCTGAATACAGACCTGGACCTGCTCTAGTAGGGATTCACCGGTTACTTGAATCTCGATGGTTGTCTGGTACCCGGCAAGATCCGGGTCTACATCGGCCGCGTTGGGATCATTCTCCGGGTCCAGGACCGGTACAGCGGGAGCGATGAGGCTCAGTGAAGGCGGAGTCTTATCAATACGGAACTCGACGCTATACACCGAAGCTGGATTATCACGGGCGGCATTTCCATAGGTATCGTCTGCATCGAGCTGCAATGTATACGGTCCATCCGGAAGAGCGATTCCGTTCGTTGTTTCAAGGGCGAGCTGTGTGGTCAGTCCGCCGTTTTGGAAACTGGATTCGACCACCGTGGTGTCGGAGATTGGCTCTCCGTCCCCACCCAGGATGGTTGCGACCGGTACGATATCATCCAGACCCGTGGCGGATGCTGTAATGGCCAGAACGCCCTGGTTGGTAGAGAAGTTGGTTGCCGGTTCGAGAATCGTAAGGGTCGGAGCCGGTAGGGCAACCGTCAGCTGGACATCTCCGGATATGCTGGGAGTGGGGGTTTGGTAGCGTGCATGGCAGTTCTGAGTAACTCCAAGAGACTCGCGGTTCAATACGACATCGACGAGATACCGATCGTCGGGATCGGCGACGTCCAATAGAGTACTACCAACCTCCACATATACATCGGGGGTTGTTGAATCGGCACATTCGATACTCAGGTCGTAGCCAAGGGGAATATCTCCCGTCATGACATCAAACTGCGTTTCATAGAAAAGAGAGGTCTGGGGATCGTTGTCGTCAACCGCCAACAAAGTGGAGTTGTTGGTTGGAGTCATGATCGTAAGATCACTCGGCGACGGGATGATATCGAGGATTCGACTGTCGGTCCCCTCGTTTCCGCAGCTATCGGTTACAACGGCAGAGAGTGTAAAGGTTCCGGCCTCCTGAAATACGGTGTCGAGTCGGAAGGTGCCGTCACCTTGTGCAGCGACCAGGCCGAGCTCGGTAGAATCGAGATTGAGCTGGACCTCGCCCGTAGATTCACCCGATACGGTACCTTCGATAAAGGTGTTCAGGCCATTGGAGGGGTCGCCGTCAAGATCATCACCAAGGGTCAAAATAGACTTGTCGGGAACGGTGATGAGTACTGTCGGCGCTACGGTGTCGATTACATAGTCGAGGGGATTCGTTGCACCCGTGCGGCTGGGGTCCTGGCTATCACTTACCTGAGCGCTCACCTCGATACCGAGACCATCAACGGTGTCTTCACTGGAGACCGTGAGGACGAATACAGCTTGTCCGCTTGCGTCGAGGCTGGATTCGAAGGTCTCCGCATCGGCTCCATCAATACTGACGGTCAGACTTGCCTGATCACAATCGGCTTCTGCGTTCAGAACGGTGAGCTGGACCTGTAGACCGCCGGCTTCATCTATATCTTCTGTGAGACAGCCTGTATTCGGTGGAAGAACGTCGACGGAACAGAACCCGGTACTGACTTGTGCCGTTTTCGCTTCGACGGCTGTTTCACCATCCTGGTTTATGGTCTCGACACGTATTTCGTAGCCTTCCGTGTCGTGGCCGAGAGTGACGGCCTCAAATAGAGCGCTGCCTTCATCCGCACCCGCGTCGAGTTGCACCTGGGTTTCATCGACCAGTTGGTCTTTTACGTACAGCTGTACAGGCTGCCCATTCTCCACATTACGAGTTTCTACAACGATATCGACCTGGAAATCAGCGACGTCCTTATACTTCTCTGGTTCGTCCTCTGCGGTAAGGATCACGTTCGATTCACCGAAGCCCGTCTCACCACTTGCGGTGGCAATTGCAAAGTCCACAAAGGCTGTGGTGCCAATCGTATCGGAGCTGTCCGAATCACTGATGTCGGGAACATCGATGAGGGGTGTCGTACCATCACATCCACCCGCGCAACCGGCCTGACCGGCGAAGAGCGCGAACAAAACAATCATATGCCAGCTTAGACTTCGACTATAGAGTCTGGCGGTGATGGAACGTTTAGACGAAAGAACAGAAAAAACAGAGCGGGTTTTCATCGAATACCTCCGGGCACATAAGGGTCAACCCGAAATATGGTCCACAACAACTTGATTCCGTGGATCTTGATAGAAAATGGCAGCAGGATCAAATGAACTACACCCTGAATTGGTCATCGGACAGTAGAACAGATTCGCCGTTGCCAAATGTAGAGTGCTTACACAGAGATCCTCGGATTTCTCCGAGATAACTTGAGAGGCTACATTCTGGCTGGTCGAGTCTTCAGGGGTGGTTTGCAATGATCAAGCCCTGCTCGGCGAGTACACCAAAGAACTCTGTAACGTCCTGTGCCGCGTCCTGGGCACCCACGTTGAAGTTCTGCACGACCACTTCTGTCAGTTGGTCTGGTGAACAGGCCTGTTTATCGAGTGTACACCAGAGAAGTTGGGCGACCGGACCTTCCAGTACATGCAGCGATCCACCAGGTTTGAATACGAAGACGTCACTATCTACATTTCGCCAGGCGAGACCATCGCTCACGAAGTAGGCTGTGTCGGACTTGATATTCGTCAATTCTGGCATCAATGATCGTGTTCGGTTCTGGTAGGTTTATAGACTTGTACCAGGGTGGTTTTCACCACTGCCCAAAAATCCCTCCTGGCAAGATAGCAGGACAATCCAATCCGTACAACGTTCTTCAGACCAAGCCTCGTCACGGGATTCGAGAGGGAACCGGCTATTCGTCGTTGGAATCGAAAAAGGCCAAGACGCCCGTATCCGTAGAAGCCGAACGTGCACGGTATGTAGCCCACTCCCTTAGATGCCGGATTTCCTTTTCATGGGTTCGAACGAGAGGCACGATCTGGCTCACCACATCCATTATCACCTCTGTTGTGAGAGCACTGGAGGAGAGAGTGGCTTCAATCTTCGCTTCCCGAACAATCGCCTCCAGCTCGGCCCCGGTGTATTGGGCCGTGGATTCGGCGAGCTTATCTACATCGATGGAGGTTGCGTCTTCTTCTACGGCGCGAAGGTGAACCCGTAAGATGTCAGCTCGCTCGGTGCGGTTCGGCAGATCGACAAAGAAGATCTCGTCGAAACGTCCTTTTCGAACCAGCTCCGGTGGTAGCATTTCGACTCGGTTGGCTGTCGCTGCGACAAAGACTTCCGTCTCATGCTCCTGGAGCCAGGACGTTAATGTCCCCACCAATCCTTGATTTTCCTGGTGCGTGGCAACGGTTCCGAGGGCGTGGTCGATCTCGTCCAACCAGAGAACGCATGGTGCTGCTTTATCGGCTTCTGCCAGGCAACGGAGAAGCCGCCGCTCGGGACCTTCGGTGTTTCCACGAAGTCTACCGAACTCCAGTCGGAGTAGAGGTACCTGAAAAACACTTGCGCTAACCTGTGCCGCGAGACTCTTTCCACAACCGGGGACACCGACCAATAACATGCCCCGAGGAGGGGGAACGGTTCGCTGCAATACACCCAGCTGTGTCGCGCGTCTTCGTCGATGAAGCCACTCTTGCAGCACTTCTAGACCACCAATCTGATTTTCCGACGGTGTATTCTCGATCATCTCGAGGAATTCCAGGTCGTGCAGTTGTTCTCGGCGAGCTTGCTGGACCAGCTCTTGTGCTTTCTCTCCAAGCATTGGGTCTTGATTCGCCAGTCGTTGGACGGTTCGGTCGAGTCGAGTGAGGGATAAGCCGTGCATCATTCGAACGAGCCGGGCGAGGCGAACCGGTAACTCTTTATCCTTCTTGGGTTCTTTCCAGCCCGTATTCTTTAAGCCCCGGATGACCCGTTGAATCGTGTCTTCTATGGAAGGAACGGGTAGCTTTACGAATCGGACATAGGGTTGGAGAGCTGGAGCAGGACGGGGGCCGTCCACCGCGATAATGAGTACGGGGCCGTCCGACGCCTTCGAACGTTGAATCAATTGGCGTGCAAATACGGGGTCGGATATCCGGTCGGCCAGGTCAAAGGACAAAATCCAATCGCCGCTATGGGTGTCTATATATTGGTTGAGGCTTTGTAAGGGATCCTCTTCGGCCCCGTCCGAACCCAGATCCCAGGTCGTCCAGGAACAGCCCAATTGTTCTGCACAGCCTTGAACGGCCTCTTGGGCATAGCGCTCGTCCTGTACCTGTAAAAGGACAATACGATCGATATCAGCAAGGGCCTGAAGAAGGTCGTTATTGGCTTGTGTCATGCCGGTTCAACCCTATGGTCCAATCCATCAAAAGGAATCATCGTCGTCGATCTGAATCTTCTTTCGGCGTGGACGTTTTACAGGCTTCTTTCGTGGTTTCTTGTTGGTTCGTGCACGTCGACGCTTTTTCGTGGCCTTTTTCTTTTTTGGCTCGCTGATGATCTCTTTGGTGTCGGTTCCACTATCCGCCTGGCTCTGGACAGTCTCTGCACTGGCGCTCGGAGCATCGGTAACAGTAACCGTGGCATCTTCTTTCTTGGTGGACGTGACATCCGCGGCAGAACTACTTGTATCTACCTGGTTCGCAGTGGGGTTGGGTTCTTCCGGGGCAGGCTTCTTCTCCTTGGGGATGAAGATGACAGCGGAAACCGCTACGATCGCGGTCAACCCGATGATGGCAGCCATTAATCGTATTTTCTGTTGGCCAAAGCCTAAATCGTCAGCAGGAACCACACGCTCTGTAGATGCCTCGGGAGAGCTTGTTTGTAGCGACTGCATCTCCGGTTGGTTCATGAGCTGACTTTGACGTTTGCGGATAGCGTCTTCTCGCTGTTCCAACAAGTCTTGCCGTCGGCGCTCGAGGTCGGCCTTCTCCTGGGCTTCCCGATCCGCTGCTTCGGCCTTAAGCTTCGCTTCGATCTCTTCCCTTTCTCGCGAGGCGTCGGCAGAAGCACGCTTCAGGATATCATCCAGGCCGTCGCTTCCATTGGAGCCGTTCTGATTGTTATCGTCCGTCATATGCGCTGGATTATAGGGAGTGGGTTTCTGATAGGTCAACGCCACAAAATCTATTGGTGGCGCCGATCGTTGACTCTATCTCTAAAGCATGGAGCATTTCTTCTTTGTTGCAATTCTGTACAGCATAAGGTTGAGATCGGCTCCATGCCAGGAAATCTATAGAAATAGTTCTTTGGCATATGCCAGGTAGGTCTACTTCGATGATCAAGGAACGCAACGAAAAGCCCGAGGGACAGGCGTGGTTGTCCGATATGGTGCTGCGTGAAGCGCGCGAGACAGATGCCGCTACATTACGCAGGCTCAAAAGGCAGGTGTTTTCGGAGACGCATAACCTCCTGCAGAGTCTCGTGGATTACGATTACGATGTGGAAGAGGAGCGCCATCTAATCCGGCGCTATCGTTACCTGGATAATTCGTGCTTATTACTTGCCCTGCGGGGGCGTGACGCCGTGGGCTTTCTCACATTACAAGGCTCTCCGCTGGCTCGAAACCGCCATGTTGTACAACTTGGTATCGCGGTTCAGAAAGAGCTGTGGGGACTCGGTATCGGGCGAGACCTTATGGATCGTGGTCTACAATGGGCTCGTGAAAACCCGATTGTCCGAAAGATCTCGTTGTTGGTGTATTCCGATAACGATCGAGCGATTGAAATGTATGAAAGGTACGGTTTTCAAAAAGAGGGACTGCTTCGAAAAGAAGTGTATATCCAGGAATCCGATACGGTCCTCGACCTTGTTGCTATGGGACTATTGGTGGAAGAGCTCGGATGAAAAACTGGCACCGTTTTCTGGTTGTGGCCGTTCCTCTGGTGGTTCTGCTGGTATCTATTGGCTTTCTTGAGCGAGCTCGAGATAACCATCGAGGGCTGGTCAAGGAATTGACGGAGCTACGGCAGTCTGCCGTAGAGGGGAGGGGGCAGTCGGAGGAATCCACGGCGCTCTACGAGGACCGTTACCAGGAATACCAGGCGGTCGGATCGGAGAAGGCCTTTTGGATTTTTGCCGTCGTACTCGCCTCTTTCTTCGTGTTATTGGCGATAGTGTTCGTGGTTTTGGAACGAGCCCACGGTCGCAAGCGCGCTGCGCTGATTCGATCTTTTGATGAGGGTGGTCTTCAGCCGCAGCCATGGGCCAAGAATCTGGATGAAGACCTGGGAAATACGGGCAGCGAGTCGGAGAAAGGTGAATCTGCGTCGTGATGTGACTTTGCGGATAGTCTGGAGGAGACGAGGTGAATAAAGAACTAGCAAGATTCCGATGGATCGCTCTCATCGAAGGTATTTCGTACCTCGTATTATTGGGCATCGCGATGCCTTTGAAGTACCTGGCAGGGATCGCCCTCGCAGTGAAGATTGTCGGTTGGATTCATGGAATCCTTTTCATGCTGTATCTGGCCTTTGGCTTTCAGGCTGCTCGTATCATGAAGTGGTCGTTGCGGTTTCAGTTCTGGGCTTTTGTCGCTTCCTTGGTGCCATTTGGAACTTTTGTGCTGGATAAGCATCTCCGCGCGGAGGTTTCGACAACGTCTGAGTAGTCGTGAACGAGGATCGTATTTCGAGAGACGAGTACTCGCCATGACTTCGTCATGAGTTGCATTCGTTGGGTATTCGCGGGATGTTTGATCCCATGAAATCGGAACTCGGATCCAACTCGGTCGATGTGGGGCGACGACGCTTTCTCCGATTCGCTCTCGGAGCGGCTCCGGTCGGCGTGGTGGCGGGCGGGCTGGTTGTCCATCTTTTACGTGTACGTGAAGAGCCGGTATTGGTCGCCTGGGAGGGGTGGCCAGGTGGCCGTGTTGAGCTTACGTTGCCTTCTTCCTGGAAGCAGGGAGCGGCAACCCTTCGGGTTCGACGTGTGAAAGACGATCTAGAAGCGATAGTGGATGAGGTCCGCTGGACGGACTCGAAGAATGGGTTGTCTCTTATCTTGGATCTGCCAGAGGAGCGTTGGGTTCCTGGACAGTACGAGTTGGCGGTTAGTTTGCACCCGGACGGCGAGGAGGGCCAACCGTGGTCTAGTTCCTGGATGAAAGCCTTTCACCTGCGAGCGTTACCATGCTTCGGCTGATTGTTCGCATCGCAGTATTGGCTCTTTTGGCCATCAGTGGCATTGCCCAGGCGTACGCCGGGCCCACCATGGGGCGGATCCTCAAGTTGGAAAATCGGTCTGGGCGCGGACTTCGTGTGATTGCCAGTTTTCTATCCGAAGACGGACGCGTCCCCATGCTAATGGATGAAGATCTTCTCCAGCTCGATGTGGAAGTCCGAACGGAAGGCGCAAAGAGAGGACAGGTGCTGGAGACATTTATTGATCTGGCCCCTACGCATTTTGAATCGGAGATCGCGTCTTTTGCAGACCAGGAACTTCCCTTGGATGTTGTTCTGGTCGTAAGCGCCCACAAGGACATGGACAGCGCAGCCCAGGGCTACATTCGAAGTGCAGTCTCCGAAATTTTTAAGGAGCTGCCTGGCTCGGCGCGGGTCAATCTCATCTGGGTTACAGATGGCCTTCATTATTTTGTGGCGCATCCGGACCGGGGCGCGGAGTTCACGGATTATTGGGAAGTGCAGAGTGAAACGGAAATTCACCAATTCTGTCGGAAGGCGGATGTTGATTTTTATAACGAGGTTGCCAAGAAGGGAGTCTCCAAGGCTGTGCATCCCTGTGGTCTCGTTGGGGAATGGAAGGACCTGGAGACCGCTATTGAAGAAAGCGGTGAAGCCAGTTTTGAAGGCCAGTATCCATCGATTCTTGGATTACCGTGGAGGTATTGCCCGAACGCAACCCCCAAAGTCTTTCATAGCCGCGATCGTCGGGATCCCGAAAACCGCTCGCCACTGGATGATGAAGAACTTGAGAAGCGTGTGCGCACGGGTGGAATCGACGTGGCGGCGGAGCTGCTTACTCGCTACCGGCGTCCGGGAGGATACTCGTTATTGGTATATCTGGGGGATGGTGTTGATGGATATACGCAGACCCTCGCCAGGTGTCAGGATTCCATAGCAGCCACCTGTCGAGAAGATAAGGGGGCGACGGACAAGTGTGTGACGAATGAGCGGCGTGAAGCCGGAATCTCGAAAAAGAAAGCGCGTCGTCGCTGCCAGAAGAAGTGCATATCCAGACGTATGGCGAAGGCCGTGGGGACGATTCAACAAGAGCCGTTCCTGGAGAAAGCGACAACTCTTCTTCCGCTGCTGCGGGCGAATCAAATACGCCTTCAGACCGTATTGTTACCATCTGCCGATTCCTATGTGGTCGAACGTATGCGCCTACTCAGCAATAAGAGTGGTGGCACCTTCCGAATGGCGGATTCAGGGGATTCTTTTGTGAAGGAGGCTCGAGCGGCCATTACGGAACTTACTTCCAGTCTGGTGATCGATCTCCGGCCAACAGGTGCCGACAAATTTCTAGAAGGAGAGACGCTAGAGGTTCGACTTGCGGCCTCGGTAATCGGGGATAGGAGAAATATCTCCAAGACCGACTGGATGTCGGCGACGATTCCTCGTGTGGATCGTGGTCTCGTCGCTAGATTTCACCGCTTTAAGGGCTGGTTACAAAATAAGATTGGTCGTTGGCCGGCGAATATTGTTCTGGTCGTACTGGGGATGCTTTTATTGTTCATTGGCCTGAAGCTCTTCCTCAAGATAGGCAAGGGCTTTGTGAAGCTCATAAAGAAGTTATTCGGGAAGGGAGGCTGATCCGTGGACAACCACATCTACATCATGGGTCAGAAGCACGAGGTTAAAGGGGCTCCGAACGGAGTTGTGACCTGGAAGGATAAGCGTAGCCTGGACCTGAAGCGCCTGGGGACGGCCCAATATCTATCGGATCCAATCTCCAATCCCGGTCGAGGATGGGGGGCTCGAAAGGGTCCGGATGGCCGCGTCGGTTCCCTGGAAGATCTGAAGGCCGCTATAAGCCAGATCATACTCCATTGGGATGTCACTCATACCTCTGCAGGTGCGGTCGATGTGCTGCAACGACGTGGTCTTTCGACACATTTCTTGATTGATTCTGACGGGACCATCTACCAGACCCTTGATGTGGAATATAAGGCGGTTCACGCCGGTGAAGCGAACGATCGCAGCATCGGTATCGATCTCAACCATGTCGCCCATAACCTGCTCAGAACTCCAAAGGAAGGGCACACCTATGGTCGTCGTCAGCAGCGAGATGGCCCGTCGCCCCCGGTACGTATCAATGGTGTGCAATACCGCTCCTATGGCTATACCGACGCACAATATCAGGCGCTTATCGCGCTGCTGACGGAGCTCATGGGGAGCTTGGATATCCCCAAGAATGTTCCCCTGGGTGAGAACGGTGAGGTTCGTCTGAACATTCTGGAAGAAGACGATGCCAATTCATTTAAGGGGCTTTTAGCCCATTGGCATCTGAGCGCTGAGAAGTGGGATCCGGGCCCGGCCTTCGACTGGGACCGGGTGATGGCCGCCATCAGCGATACCCAGAATTCGTTCCCCATACCGCTCTCCGGGGTTCCTCGAAGCATGACTGAGCTTCGTGATCCTCAGAAATTCCGTGCGGCTGCTGAGCAGTATTACCGCAATACGGAGACGGCTCGGAAAGGTGGAACCTACCCGGTTGGCCGGTATCAAAACTGGCATGGTGGAACACATTTCTTCGTGAAGCGGGGAACTCCCGTACAGGCGATGTTTTCCGGTACACTGGTCTTGGCACACTTTTCGGATGATCCTACCGTTCGTGGTAGCAACAACTTTGTGGTGCTTCGTCATGAAGTGCCCATGCCGGCTCGACCGGACGAAGACGAAAAGACTCTACGGTTCTACTCTCTCTATATGCATCTAGGACCGCTGACGTTCTCCATGGACTCCAAAACGGAACAGCCAGACTGGTTACGTACTATGCTGGAAGCGGAGGCCGCCGCAGCCAAGCCTGGAGCAAAGAAGGAGAGAGCAGATAGTAGAGATACGGATGATAGGGACTCCGAATCCGACGAGACGGAACGGCGCAACCCGATCCTTATGTTTACGAAGGGCTCGTTACAGGCCTTGCGTGAAGGTAAGGTGGCCATGTTCAAACCTGGGGGGAAGAAAGCCATTCAGGTTACGGCCGGTACCACGATTGGCTTTAGTGGTGAGTTGGGAACCGAAGACGAGCGAGAGGAGCTCGTCCATGTAGAGATCTTTACGGACTCCCAATGGACGCAGGCGGTCTCAGGAGGGGGCCACCGACGCTATTTTGAAATGGTTTCAGAGGACCTGGAACGTTCACTTCTCGTGCGTTCCAAAAGGGTCTTGGCCGACTTCCGGCCCGGAGCGAGACTCCGGGGTCGAGGATTGGATCGTCGAATCCTCGACGAAGATGAGATTATGGACTTCTACGACTCTGAGCCTGGTCCGGCTCTGCAAAGAATGCGGGCGGCGGCTACACGACATGTTTCGGAGTGGTCCGATCAGGTCGATTGGTTCCGAGCCCTCTTTGAGGACCCCGATAAGGGATCACCGAAGAACTGGGGGGAGGTGAAGTCACGCTTACGGTCCTTGATGCGGGGCCCGAAACGTCTGAAGGCCGAATCGGCCTATCTGCGGGTGCTGGAAGAGATGATACCGTTCATCTGGCTGACGGAAGATACAGCGAAGCATATTGGTCTAGAGCAGAAGCCCTGGAAAGGAGTTCTTTACCATTTCCACCCGGTACATTTCTTGTGGTGGCGTACCTTTAAGATCAAGAACGATCGACCGGTTATCTATAAATCGATGAGCAGAAAGCGACTCGCGCAGTTGAAGCGGAAAGAGCGTAAAGAGCAGGAAGAAAAGAGGCGCCGTGGTGAACTCGACGAAAATATGCATGGCGAAGAGATCGAGTTGTTCGAGATCGATTCGGGCGAGTCTCATGGAGAGGAGCTCGATGAGCTTCGTGAGCTAGAGGTTCCAGGAAGCTGGCCTCTTCCACGGACAGACGATTGAGCTGAATTGGGGATCAGCCCAGGTTCAGCACCAGATAGGCAATCGCAGCAACCGCCGCGCTTCCGGCCATAGCCAATAACGCGACCAGTCCGGGGGATATCCAGACCAGCTCATCATCCGAATCGTCGAAGTCATCGTCTGCGTTCGAGGCGGTGTTCTCCGAGGCCGTGGCGGTGGCGTCACCGGTGGGGGCTGCTCCCAAAGGGTTCTGTTGCCCCTCTGCATTGGTTTCGTCAGGAGTTTCAGGTGGTATGTCGTCGAAAATGTCGTCCAACTCGAAGACGCCGTCTTTCAAATCGAGCACATCGGGGTGTAATGGGCTTGTGCCCTCCATCTCGTCACCAGGGATATAGAGCCCCATCACGGAGAGCGTTAGCAGCTCGTCCTCAATGAGTGTCGCAATCTGCTCGTCGTCGATTTCGATCGGTGTGGTTTCACCAAGACTCGTCAGGAACTCGGCCATGTCGAAATTGGTTACTTTCAACCCATGGGAGAACAGATAGCTGGTAATCGCATCACCGAACTCGCGGGCACTCTGGTACCGTTCCTCCGGCGACATATGCAGTGCTTTATTCAATATCTCTTCGAATTCGGGGTCGATCTCCGAATTGAGCTGACTGATGGGGACAACATTACAGTTACGAACCGCTTCGACCGTCTCTACATGCGTTCGCCCCACAAAGAGTCGCCGTCCACTCAGCAGCTCCCAAAGTATGATACCCGCCGAAAAGATATCTGTACGATGGTCAGGCGCGTTACCGGAAACCGTCTCAGGTGCCAGGTAGGAGAACTTTCCCTTGACCATTCCCGGGTCGGTCGCGAGCAATTGCGTGGATGCTTTTGCCAGTCCGAAGTCCGTAAGTTTTACGTAGCCATTCTGCGAGATGAGGATATTCGGAGGGCTCACATCACGGTGCACAATGTTCAGAGGATCGCCCGATGCGTCGGTCGACTCGTGTGCGTAGGCGAGGCCTTTCAGTATCTCCGCTACCGTAAAGGCCGCCAGGTGCAGGGGCATCGACTGTCCTCGCTCCGAGAACTTCCGAAACAATCGTTTCAGATTGGTCCCGTTCACGAATTCCATCACGATAAAGTAGGCGTCGCCGGAACGGCCGACATCAAACACCGGGACGATATTCGGATGGGTCAAGTTCATACAGAGGCGAGCCTCATCGAGAAACATCGATACAAAGCGGCGATTTCGAGTGAGGTTGGGCAAGACCTTTTTGATCGCCACTTCCTTCTCGAACCCCTTCATCGACACCAGGTTGGCCCGGTATATTTCCGCCATTCCACCGACGTCGATCTTTTTTAGGAGCTTGTATTTCTGTCGCACAGATACGACTCCGGACATCCGCTGGAATTGAGTCGTATCAATCCATAAACAGCGAAAGGTTGCAAGGGGTGATTTCTACACAACGGAGGAGTCCGTGGGCTGAGCGCGTCGGATTTCCGGAATACGATTGTACTTCATCAGTACGCGTAAAAGGCACGGAAGAAAGACGACCGCGTTCACAAATGTGATGGAGAGTCCTAGCAATGCTGCCTTACCAATACTTTGAAGTCCCAGGTGATTGGCCACCAACATAGCTCCAAACCCGATGGACGTGGTCAAGGTTGCGACCCCGATGGTTACGCCAGTATGGCGCACAATATTCAGGATATTGTGCTCCCCGTCTTCTATGAACCGGTGATAGATATGAATTCCACTATCTACGCCGATGCCAAGAATGATTGGGAAGACGATCATATTGTAGAAGTTGATGCGCCAGCCAATAATCCCCATGGAGGCGAGAAGGATTACGAAGCTCAAGGCCAGGGGAGCCAAGACGAGACAGGCGTGATAGGCGCTCTGTCGGTCGATCAGCATCACCAGAAGAAAGACACCAATCGCCGCTAGAATGAAGGCGGAGGCCGAGTGCATGGGGGCGATATACCCAGCGCTCTGCAGAAGATATATTTCAATTGGGAGAGGGGCCGTTATAAGGGCGAGCAGATACCGGCGCCTTGTTCGAGCCAGGAAGGCGAAATAGAGAAGAACGAGTATAAAGACCGTGTAGAACGCAATACTGCACGCCTTGATACCGTCTTCTTTCACGACCTCGAAGACGTCAGCAAAGATGACATGGCTGGAGCTTAGAATGAGTTTCGATTCTGTCGTCTTACCAGAGGGGGCGGACTCCACAATCCGTAGGCTTTCCAGCTCTTTCGTGTAGGCGACATTGTTTCGAACGTCGTACATATTCGAGCCCGGGAAGACATATACAAAGGTTCCATGTCTGCGTTTCTTGGGTGTCTGAACCTCGGCTTGGTGGACGCCCATCCAGCGGAAAAATCCGGCCAGGATGTTCTGGGGTTCCAACGGGTCGACGTCGTAGCTGAGTGCGCGGGGTTTTTCGTCAAAGAAACGGCGGATGCTGGGGTCCAGAGCATCCACGGCGATGGGTTGGAGGCATTTGTCGTCGCCGCTAGCGAGTACACCAGGACAGGCTTCTGGGTCGCATAGGCGTGTCTGGTCCATGAGCTGGTCCACATATTTTTGCTTCGACGAGTCATCCAGAAAGTCTCGCTTCTTTCGAAGCAGAGTGTGGATTTCACAGGCAAGGCGAAGTTTTTCTGGCTGTTCTTCAGGGATCAATCGGCTTGCGCTGATGACGGCCTTTACAGTGGATAGCCGTGGTCGGAGAAAGCTCAGTCCCCCGTGTTTTCGAAGCAGCTTGATTTGTTTGTCTGTGTTCAGGACCTGCCGGAATGTCCGGTAGATGGTGTTGGCCTGACTCTGGCTTTTCGCCAGCGCGATGCCTGGTGATAGGGGGAGCCCACTGGTGGAACCAGATTTGTTTTTCTGAACGGCTTCCATTCTTGGGTTGATCGACTTCGCATTCCGTGTGTCGTATTCAAACTCAAGGGTGTTTACGCCGATCAAGGACAGTAGCCCGATACCAGAAACAACCATGGTCACTCGTAGAGCGTTTTTGGGCTTGAGCATGGACTGCAGTAGGCGGGGTTCTTTGCCAGGGTGCCCAGTTCCACGGACCACCCATTTGACCGGCCTCCAGCGCTCAAAGAGCTGCGTGAGAGGAGGGAGAAGTATGAATACAAAGAACAGGCATAGGGGAACTCCCATACCGGCGATGATTCCAAACTGACTAAAGCCTCGAAACGATGTCAGACTGAGAGTAAGGAACGTGATTGTAGTCGTCAGGGCGCCGACCGATGTAGCGAAGCCGGTACTGCCCAGCGCACGCATCAGAGCCTCTTCTATGGATTTACCGATGGCGCGCTCCTCTACGTACCGGTTCATAATATGAACACCAAAGTCCACGCCTAATCCCAACAGAATGGCAAAGATGAACGCGGTGATGATGTTCAGATAACCGATCGTGAGAAAGGTAAGCCCAAGGGAACATAAGACTCCGAGAATCAGAGGAAGGAGTACAAGCCATAGAGCCCGTGTTCGCCGAAAATAAAAGATAATGATGAAGAATAGGAGCGCGACCGTGATGATTACGGATAGACCAAGATCTCGACGCGTCTGAAGAATCTGTTCCTGGTTGTATACATATCCGCCACCAAGCTGCAGAGACTCTGGGTCAAGAGAGCGTCCGAGCTCTTCGTTGTTTTCCAGAAGTGTTGCTTGAACCATGGCACGAACATCTCGTTGCGTTGTTCGGTTCAGCTCGAAATCTGTTGAGGGAGAGCTCGGCTTGATGAAGATGGCCAGGTAGCCGAGTTTCGAAATGAAATACTCCGGTATATTTCGGATGACCCCGCGTGTGGTGGAGATCCGTTCAAAAGTACAGGTGTCTTCGCTGATATCCTGGTTTGCGCAGTCGGGATCGGCGTCTGGCTTACTATCCGTTAAGAAGGGATCGTCATCTTCCTCTTCTTCCTCCTCGTCTTCGATAGCGCTGTCCGCATCATTGTTGATGCCCATATCGCGGCGAATCGCTTCTTTTTGTTTCCAGACGATGCAACATTTCACCAACTGGAGATCAGATTTGGGCGCAAATAAGACCGCGTTTTCCTGGAAATAGCGAATGGGGACTTGTGCGATCGCGTAGTCGATCATGGATAGATCAGTAAGCTTTCGGGCTAGGATACGTAGCGCTTTTTTCGCGTGATCGATCTCGAAGCGACCGTCTCCGTTGGGATCTCCAGCGCGAATACGGCTCGTTAACTCCTCCATGGTCAGCTTATGGCTAGAAGGAGTAGGGGCGACCCGAAACTGTACGTTTTTTCCTTTCTGGATTAGCTCACCAGAAAATTCAATGTGGTTCCATGCGTTCTGGTCCCCAGCTCGAGGAAGAAACCCAAAGCGTACTTTTTCGTAACTCCCATCTTCGGAGAATAACGGGCTTCGGAACCGAATCGTCATTCCCTCTGGGGTCGTTGTCACCTGTCCTATGTCACGACTGGTGCCTTCTCCTGGCCCCTCCAGAATAAGGAGGCGGTCGGGTTCCGGCTCTCGAGGCATCAAGATCGCCTCGATGATCTCCGGTGCACCCGTATGCGCTTGCACCCAGCGATGGTTGGAGACCCGTTCCCGATCCTCAGGGAGAAGATCGGCGATGTCGCTCCGGATAGCAAACCGGCTTACGGCTTCGTAACCGAGAACTGCGTTCAAAGCCAGGGTCACAAATACGACCGCATAGGGGTGCTTCATAGAGAAGCGAATCCACGATTGGAGCCAAACTTTGAACATTTATGCGTTGCCTTTAGACACGAAAACCCCTTGGTATCACGATATCCTACCGGAAAGCTCTTGAAACGAAAGTGAAAGTGCGTACAATGCCGCGGTCATAAATCATCCGATGTATGAATGAGCGTTGTGAGACTGCATTGAGGAGTGAAGAATGCAAGGTTTAATGAAAGTGTTTCGATTGGTTGTAGCCGCTAGTTTTTTGGCGAGTATGTTGGTTGCTTGCGGTGGCGACGATTCGGGGACAGGCAGCCAGGCTGCACCCTGTTCTGGTTTGGCCGATTGTGAAGAAGGTCAGGTCTGTGTAGATGTGAATGGCGACGGCCAGGCGACCTGTGAAGAAGTCGAATGTGATTGTGCGGGCTGCCCTGAATGTCCCGATGGTTATGTTTGTTCGAGTGAGGTAACGAATTCGTCTCTGGGAGGCGTATGTATTCCAGATGGCACGGCTCCACAATGTTTGTCGGATGATGAATGTCCCGAAGGCATTTGTGAGAATGGTCTCTGCGTGGACCCAACCGCATCCTGTGTAGAGCTTGGATGCCAGGGGACGGATGTCTGTGACGAGCTGACTGGCGAGTGCAAGCCAGCTTCCAACGGAGATTTCATCTGTGACTCCTGTACCAATGACACGGACTGTGGTGGTCCCAACGACTCTTGTACACCGCTTAGTAGTGGATTGGCCTGTACGGCCGGCTGCAATGCTGATGCCGATTGTTCAATCGGTTTCAAATGTCTGCAGGCCACCAACGCGGCTGGTAAGCAATGTGTTCCATATTCGAACAAGTGTTCCGGCTGTGTCGTGGATGGTTGTCCCGCCGGTCAGGTCTGCAATTTCGGTAATGGTCAGTGCACGTCAGCGATATCTACCTGCGGTGCATGCCAGCTGGACTATCAGTGCAGTGGCGACGGTTCGTCTCTCTGCTACCGTCCGGACGGCTCTTCTGTCGGTGTCTGTGCTCCAGCATGTGGTCAATCCAACGCGTGCCCCGAGAACAGCAGCTGCAGTCTTTCGGTCGAAGGTCGTCAGGTATGTGGCTTCCTCGGCGGTACCTGTTGCTATGGTGCGCAATGCGCCGCTTGCAACTGTGCTGCGGACCAACCCATCTGTGTTGATGGCCAATGTGTCCAGTGTTTGACCGATTCGGATTGTCCTGTCGGTGCTGGTCCTTGTGACCCGAACACGAACCAATGTGAAGGTTCGAGCTGCTCCGATCCAACACCGTTCCTTTACGAGGGCGCTTGTGTCGAATGCTTGAACGGTACCCATTGTGCCAGTGGTATGTGCGATACGACCACACACACCTGCTCCAGTGACATCTGTGATGTATGCCAGGATCCATATCCGGCTTGTGCAGAGGTTGGTGGTCAGCTTACGTGCGTACAATGTAGCGCGGATGATGACTCCTACTGTGTAAGTATTGGTGGCACCTGTGATGCGGCTACATTCACGTGCCAGGGCGGTACCACACAAGTAGGACAATGCAATACAGATGCGGATTGTCCTCCGAGTCCCTTTGATGGTGCACCCATGATCTGTGATCCTGCATCCGGAGCATGTGTTGATCCGGGCGGTAAGTGCGATGGCGTAACGGCCATGTGCCCGTCTGGTGAGTGCGCGACTCTGCTAGATGCTGCTGGAGGCGGCGTGCCGATTCCCCCCGAGCTTCTCGGTGGAACAGGTATCCCAGGCTTCTGTGTATGTGATCCGGCCCAGGGTGATGCGCAATGTCCTTCAGGTTTGAGCTGTGTACAGGATCAAACCCAGGCTCTGCTCTGCGCCCTCACCTCGGGTGGTGGCGACTTTGAGAGCCTCTTCCAATCGCTGCTTGGTCAACAGCCGGTCTGTTTGCCTTGTGGCTCCGGTGGAAGCGGAATACCTGGCCTCCCCTTCTGATCAGGGTGGTCAAGTCTCGATAAGAGAAGAAAAAAGCCTCGGGCATCACGCCCGAGGCTTTTTTCGTTTTGACGGCTTTCTTGTGTCCTCTTCAGACCGCGCTACCCTCGAACTAGGAGTAGTTCATGGTTCTGGATCTCATTGTATTGGCCTTGATGGGCGTATTTATCCTGGCCGGATATCGTAACGGAGCATTTGCACAGATTCTCCAATCGATACTGCTGGTGGCGTCTTTTCTAATGGCTTATATGACTCGCGCCCCCGTGGGCCAACTGCTGGGTCGGCTTACTGGGATTTCCTCCTGGTATGCCGGTTTTGCGATCTTATTGGTCCTCTGGTTGGTAGCGTATGTCGTATTACGTATCGCGACCGCTCCATTGATGAAACGCTGGTCAGATTCTAAACCAGAAGCGGGTGGCTTCGATCGTTGTTTTGGGGCGTTTCTCGGTGGAGTTCGAGGTCTGGTCGGTGTGTATCTGGCGCTATGTACCTTGACTGTGGCCAATGTTGTTTTTGCGCAGATTTCACCGCCGCTCTGGATCAATTACCAGAAATCACGGGTCGGTACTTTCGTTGAACAGAATAATGTTTTCGAGCATGTGCCTGACCGTCGATTACGGGCACTCGGCCAATTGATTCGGGTTGCAAGTCGTGACGACCTTGGAGCCGAGGAGCTTACAAGTGCAGATGCTCTCTTGATTCTGGAAGAGGTCGATTCCGGAGTCCTGGCAAAAGATCCGGGACTCCGTACGATGGCCGAGCAGGGCGAATATCGGCAGTTGGCCGCGCATCCCGAAATCATACGGCTCTTGGGCGATCCGGGGTTTCAACGACTCCTGGATCGGGTTGACGCCAAAGAACCCTGAACCTCTTATTCCGGAACGGATGTGTAACGACAACGCCCGGCATAGACCCACGCAGAGACTTGTTTCGCCCCAGCGATTCGTAGAAGGCGACAGGTGGTTGCGAGTGTTGAACCCGTCGTTCGTACATCATCGATCAGGAGCACATTCTTCCCCGCGACTCGTTGATGGCGGGCACCAAGCTCGAAGCTATTACGAATCAATGCACGCCGTTCGTCCTCCGTTCGATACATTTGGCGAGCATCGGACACCCGTTTGAGTACGTGATTTGCTGCTGGCATTTGTAGAGCCCATGCGAGGGTGGCTGTCATCTCTGCATTGGCGTCGAATCCGACGTTTTGGAGTCGTTGCGGTGAGGGTGGGATTGAGATGAGGATGTCCGTATGGCGGATTCGAGCTTCGGGTGGGGGGTTTCCTGCAATGAGGGCAGCAAGACGGACAGCGATATCAGGCCTACGCTGAAACTTTGCGCGATGAAGGATTGTCGAAGCCGCACCTGCGTACGTCCAGGAGATATGAAGATCATCGAGCCCAGACGATTGCAAGGCTTCGCAATGGGAACACGGTCGCCACGGTTTGGCAGGTGGACGTGGGTCAGGCACTCCGCAGCCAGGACATAGAGCCTTGGGCCAGGGGATCAGCGCATCCATGCATTGGTCGCATATAAGAGCATCGGTCCTGGAATCACAGGCCACGCAGGTATATGGCGCAAGGAACTCGAATAGTCGATGTGCAAGAAGCCACAGCAAGTCGTGCTCTTCGATTCTGTCTACCCTCTCTTATCGTTGAGAGAATATTTATGCGTCTGACCTAGCCGTGATGATAGGGGCTTCCTCGTAGGATGCTGTCGGCTCGATAGATCTGTTCGGCCGCTACCAGGCAGGCCAGCCAGGACGGAAAGGTACCGTGACCGAGTGAGATGGTCTGACGGGCCTGCTTACGTACTGCAGGGCTTACTCCATGGGATCCGCCCACAAATAGCACGATACTTTTTACGCCCGCGTCGGTGCTTTCTTCTAGCTTCCGAGCCCAGGTCCTGGAATCCCAGCCAGCCCCTGTCTCATCCAGTAACCAGAGTTGCTCTCTGGATGGATCGATCTTTGGCTCTGGCCGTCGTACCTGTTCGAATTCGACGCGTATCTTTCGACCTCGAATCCGATTGAGTAATTCGTCGATGGTGTCGCGAGTATGTGGAAATGGCAGTCTAGCCGGAGTCCGTAAGCGTATTGCCAGCACTTTCAGGGCCTCGAAATAGGGGTTCCTCAGTCCGGATATTCTACGAGCTCGTCTGTTCGCTCCATGCCCTCTGGCCAGACATTATCAATGTCGTAGTACATGCGCGCCGGGCCGTAGAAGACGTGAATAATGATGTCGCCGTAATCCATACAGACCCAACTGGCGCTATCTCGTCCCTCTACACTGGAGGGGTGGAGTTGGAATTTTTTGCGAAGCTGGCGGTCGATATAATCCGCGATCGTTCGTAATTGGCGGTCGCTCTGCCCAGAACAAATTACCACTGCGTCCGTATAAGTGACGGCTTTTCGAACATCCAAGATCCGAACGCGTTCGGCTCGCTTTTCGATGGATGCATCTGCAATCTCTTTGAGTACGTCGTCCAGAACATAGTCTTGGACAGGCTCTACGTTAGCATTGGCTTTTTCTGGCATATACGAACACCTCTAATTAAGTGATAGGTCGGGAGGGGGGACTGGAATAGGAGAAGGGGAGGAGGTTACGCACGGATATGCCCCTCCCCCATGACGACGAATTTCTTCGCCGTCAGTTCTTCGAGTCCCATGGGACCAAAAGCGTGTAATTTCGTGGTACTGATACCAATCTCTGCGCCGAGGCCGAGTTCAAATCCATCATTGAAGCGCGTGGACGCATTCACCATGACACAGGATGAGTCTACGCTCTTGATGAATCGGCTTGAGACGGCCTCATTTTCTGTGATGATGGCTTCGGTATGAAGACTCGTATGCTTGTGAATATGAGCAAGGGCCTCGTTCAGGCCTGGAACAATCCGAACGGCTAGGATCAGATCTAGAAACTCAGTGTCCCAATCGGCGTCGGTGGCTGGCACCGCATGCTCGACGAGCTTTACTGTGTCCGGACAGCCCCGGATTTCAACACCCAGGCTTTTGAGGTCTGCTGCCACGTCGGGCAAAAACGAATCGGCGATCGTGGCGTCGATAAGCAACGTCTCGGCAGCATTGCATACACCTGGACGGTGGGTCTTGGCGTTGACCGTGATCTGGTGGGCTTTCATCAGGTCTGCGTCTTCGTGCACATAAACATGGCAATTGCCTTTGTAGTGTTGCACGACCGGGACTCTGGCATTTTCAGCCACGAAGCGAATCAGGCCTTCTCCACCGCGTGGTATTACCAAATCCACATACTCATCCATCTGAATAAGTTCCAACACGACACTACGCTCGGTAGAGGGGATCACTTGTACCGCGTCCACGGGTAATCCAGCGTCCTTCAAAGCATCCTGAAGGACGGCTCCAAGAATCATATTGGATTGATGGGCTTCGCTGCCTCCCTTCAGGAGGACCACATTACCCGACTTTACACATAAGGCTGCTGCTTCACATGTCACATTGGGCCGGGCTTCGTAGATCATGCCAATCACGCCGAGAGGGATTCGCTGTCGGCCAACTCGTATACCCGTCGGGCGGGTATGAAAACCTTCTGATGTTCCTACAGGGTCGGGAAGGGCGGCAACCGCCTCCATGGACTCTGCCATGCCTTCGAGCCGATCTCTTGTCAAAGTAAGGCGATCGAGCAAAGCCCCCGAGATACCATTCGCCTTGGCTTGTTCCAGGTCATTGGTGTTGGCCTCGAGGATCGCATCGGCGCGTTCGAGCAGTAGCTTACCAGCCAACTGCAGAAACAGATTCTTTGTGGAGGTGTCCGCGGTTGCGGTGTGGTTCGCGGCCAGTCTGGCTTTTTTGGCCAGGTATACCAGGTCCATAAAGAAATGCTGCTCCATACGTGTTCTAGGTACATCTTCCTCGTTCGTACCTGGGGTGTCAATTATGCGGGGCAATACGCAATCCAGGATGACGGACCGAAACGCCTCTCAGTAAAACGTCGATAAGACCAAGGGAGAACATAGACCGATGTCACCATGGAATCGATTCTGAAAGAGGTGTTTTGAAAAATGTATGAATATGATCCCAGCCCCTCCCCCTGCCTGGTATTTCTTAACCCGTCCGGTGGACTCCCTCTTGTATTGGACGACAGGGGAAAGACGGTTGCCTGGGAACGGGGATTGAAGCCCTCGGCCACCCTCGATATGCCACCGATTCGCCGGTCGCGAGACGGAGGGATTGTAGTGGTCGATAGTTCCGCCCCGGACACCGGGGTGTCGTATTCTCCGGGTTCGGTTTGGATGGGCACTGGACGGCCGGCTGTCGTATGTAATCTCTTCAAGACCAAGACGGGCCCGGTGATTGAGTTGGCTGGATTCTGCACCGCGACGCCGTCGGTTGTAGACGTGATGGCGTGGGCCGTATTGTCCGGCTACTTCGGCGTGGATGTGCTTATCGTTGGTCCAAGCGGGACCGGCAAGGAGTCCCTGGCGCGGATGGTGCGGCTGGGGAGAAAGAGTCGATTAGGGTGCGCGGGGTTTGCGGCCGTAAATATGGCAGCTCTTACACCCAGCCTGGCTTGTTCCGAATTGTTTGGCCATGTCCGAGGGGCTTTCACCGGGGCAACGCAATCCTCGGTAGGTGCGTTTCGAACGGTGGCTGACGGTGTACTCTTTCTTGATGAGGTAGGGGAGGCTCCATCCGATGTTCAGGCGGCGCTGCTGCGGGCGTTGGAACAGAGGCAGGTTCGGCCGGTCGGGCAGGTTCGTACGGTTCCTTTTGAGGGGATCGTTGTGGGAGCTACCAATCGGGAGCGTGGCGAGGATGGAACGGTTGATGGTTTACGACGGGATTTCCAGGAGCGTCTCTCCGGGACGATTCTTTCTGTACCAGGCCTGAAGGATCGTCCGATGGATATACGTCCGATAGGGATCGCTATATTGGATGAATTACGTACGAAAGGACTATTCACGGGGGGGTTGGCAGTCGATGCCTGGATACCGCTGATGAAGTACACCTGGCCTGGAAATGTACGTGAGCTCAAGCATGTACTCCGTAGAGCAGCGTTACGTACTCTGGGGAGACCTCTCGATGGACAGATACTGTCGGATACGATCGCTAGTAACCGTGGTGGCAAACACCTATATGAGAAGACCGAACTCTCCTTAATGGATAGAGAGATTTTGCGTATTGGCCTTCTTAGACCTGCCGACCGCGGGCTTGCTCGTCGGCGGCTGGGTATTTCTAAAAGCACGTTCTATCGAAAGCTTCGTCGACTTGAAACACAGCGTCGAAGTTCGCCCCTTCGGGATGAAATGATGAGCCCAAACGTTCTAACTAGGCCCCTGGCGAACGGTATGGTATAGGCTGTCGCGGTTCATGGCTGCATTCGTTACGCTTGGTGGATCAAGGAGTCGACGGTGGACAATGAAAACGGACATATGACGGACGGCGCGGTTCAGTCTTGGGAAATGGGCGATGATCCGCATGTGCATCTGGAGAACCTCAAGTTCAACTATGGGCTGCGGCGAATCCTGTTTCTGATTGTCCTGGGAGGAAGCCTATTCAGCGGAACCAAATTATGGCCAGAGATAAGCCGCTATCTTCGGTATGGGGAGCCGACAGATGTTGGTGATATACGAGAGATCTGGGCGACGGAGAATGAAAAGAAAGGAAACAATGCATGTGTAAAAGGCTGTCCTGATGCATTGAAGATTAAGAATGGAAGCTTTGTTCGGATGACTGGGTTTGTTCCTACAATGACCCGAACCGATGCGACCAATTTCAATGAGTTCTTCTGCCCTCTGTTCAACATTGTGGTGCAGACGAGTCAGACGTTACCGGCACCGCCTATGAAGATTAATAATCTGGACGGTCGCTTCCTCGGACTGATCTCGACGAAGAGGGCCCGTGTTGAGAATCTCGATGTGAAGGTCACCATGCAGGGGCTGTTGTATCGACGAGAGCACGCCCCATCCAGCATGAAGGACTCTCTTTGGACATGGGAAAAAGGTGAATACCCCAGGAGCGTGTCGTGGGTGCTCATTGATGGATTTGATCCTTCATTCCGAACGAGTGTTCTCTGGATCTATGCTGGAGCCATTTTCCTGGTTATCTCCTCTCTGGTGTTCATGCTGCGCTCCCGGCGCAGATATCTGAACTTTCGCCAGTACTTGAATATGTAGGTCCTATGTATGGGTACGGCCGGGAAGACGAACCGCCCTCGTGGCCTGGCCACGTCTGACGGCCTATTTGACGGCAAGCTGCAGTATCAGCAACCGGCAGGGGGCTTTCGGACCGCAGTAGACTCGCTTGCGCTTAGTTATATCTGTGAGGTGGTCTCGAAACCCACCCCAGAGCGGGTACTCGATATTGGTTGTGGATCGGGTTTTCTATCCTTAATGGCCGCGCTTTTATGGCCTGACGCGCAGGTCTGGGGCGTTGATATATCCGATGAGCGAATTGCGTGTGCCAAGGAAAATGTCGAGTCCAATGGCATGGAATCACGGGTGAAAATACATTGTGCGGATGTGATGGAGCGCCGCTATTGGCCTCTCACTTCCTGTGATCTTGTTGTTAGTAACCCTCCATTTTACCCCCTGGGTTCGGGGACACTTCCGAAGGATCCGAGTCAGGCGGTTGCTCGGTTTGAGCTCTCTCTGAATCATGAGCAGCTCGCAGAGGTAGCCGGGGAGGCTGTGAAGCCGGGGGGAATGTTCGTTTGTATGTATCCGCCAGAGCGAGTGTCTGCGGTTGTAGAAGCGGCACAAAATAGGGGATTTAGTCTGCGACAAAAATACCCCATCGCAGCGACAGAAAATCAGACGGTTTTTCGAGAAGTACTCGTCTTCGTATTGGAAGAAAAGCCGTCCGTTGAAATACAGCCCGAACCGACTCTTTTTTTGGAGTCAAAGGACGGGGATTTGGGCCCTTCGTTGGCATCTTTTGTGGACCGAATTTGTCAAAAACTCTCTTAATAGAGGGCATTTTGAATGAATTTGGGAGAGCTACGTCTATTTTTATAGAACGCGTTTTTCTTGCTCTTTAAACACTCTCTAACCCATCGGAAACAAACGGGTTTCAAGGATTTAAGCCGGAATGCCGATGATCCCTTGTATAGGTCTCAGGAAGAAATTTCTCAGACCGAGAGTTGAAAGACGAGAAAAACGCTTTACACTATAAGTAGGTAACCCAAGCCAGTTTTTATCATGCGACGACCTTTCGAAACACCTTTTGAGCAGCCTGCCCAGATACCTCTTTGGGCTCCACGGCCGCTCGCCGAAATGCCTGGTCATGAAGAAGTTGATGAGCGCGAAAAAGACGTTGTCATTTACATTGGTGACGACGACGAGAGCGCGGATTCCAATAGCGATCGAATCATCGTGATTGATCTGTAGAATCAACTTCAAAATATCCAGGTTGCGGGCCCTTTTTTTCGGGGCCCCAAGGGATGCTACGGCCCAAACCTGGAGATGGGAAAGCAGAAAACGGTGACGCGGTTGTGCCGCAAACGCCACGGAACTCTGCTTAGTTATACCGCTCTTCGATTACGGTGAGAGCTCGCCTAACCGGGGGTATGCGCTACTCCGGAAGGTCGGATCGGTGGGTGATAATACCTGCGATCAGGCCATAATCGACGGCTTCGTCTGCTCGCATCCAGTAGTCTCGTTGGACGTCTTCTTCGATACGGTCGATTTTCTGTCCCGTTTCCGTCGCCAGAAGATTGTTCAAAATGCCCCGGGTTTTCAGGATTTCGTTCGCTGTGATCTCGAGATCACTTGCGGGGCCGACAACCTGACCCATGATCAGCGGTTGATGAATCAGGAAGCGCGTATACGGAAGACTGAGTCGATCTTCTTTTTCGGCCGCCAAGAGGATGATTGTCGCGATGGAGGCGGTCAGCCCTGCACAAACAATACGTACTTTGGGCTTGATGAACCGAAGCATATCGTAGATGGCCATGCCATCCGTGACCGAGCCTCCGGGAGAATTAAGCATCACCGTAATCGGTCTCTCAGAATCTTCACCCTCGAGAAGCAAGGCCTCTCGCATAACTTTCTCGGCCTGCTTCCCATCGATTACGCCGCGAATGAGAATCGAACGAGATTTGAGCATTCTCTCAAAGGCGCTCTTATCCTCACCCTTTTCTTCGTCAGGACCACATTCCATATACTGATTTTCGATCATCATATTACCAGCTAGATGTGCTATTCGGATTAGCACGCGATTTTCTTCGTAGCAATCTCGAAAATACTGTGACCGATCTTACTGGAGAAAATGAGCTCCTGGTGTGAGATCACAATGAAAGTGGTCATGATGGGCGGCATTGTAGTCTGGTGTGAGGATGATGTTGTAGATCCAGTTCTCGAATACGGTCTCTACAAACCATTTCAGGAAACTACCAGGGACGGTAACGGGGAACGAGGTGTTGAGTTCCCAATCATCGATGACGGTATAGATGCTACCGTCCGCATTCCGAAATCCAGCGATATCAATCGCGTTCGCCAGGCCATGCTCACTAAGAGTGGGGGGGCTCACGCCAGAGATGAGACGGCAGTTGTATACACCCAGGTGAATTACGTCGGTTACATTCTGTTCGGCGAGCCACAGACTCGTCTCTTCGATAGCCAGGGCCAGTTGGCAAGATGTGTATATGGAGTTTGCCGCCCCGTTGACCGACGCGTATCGATAGGTCACGCCATGAATCGTCGGTTCTATCATGACGGGATCCTGCACATCGCATATGATGTTGGGATGGCCGGCTGGGCTATCCATATTATTTACGCCCACAGTAAAGCCCACGCCTCGATTCGTCAGTTCCTGCTGGCAGTTGGTGATCCCGATCGGGGGGTTATCGGGTGGTTCTGTTTCGGTGCCAGGTACACAGGTAGCGATGACTGTCGATGGATCATTATAGCGCGGGAGGCTTTCACAGACATAACCGGGGCGACAGCCGCTGGCGCTGACAGCATAATCGCAGCGCATGGCGCAATAACCGCCTGAATCGAAGAGGCCGAGATAGGTTCCATCTACACAAAATGTGGTGATGGCTTCCCCTTGATCTGGGCAGTAAAGGTCACAGTCTTGACTGCACATGCCCCCAGGTAGATCGGTGTCAACCTCCGTAAGGCACAGACTGTCGTCGTAATCACAGACGGCATCTGTCTCGCAGGCGCCTCCGATCCAACCAGCGTAGATGGTATCTTCTACTGGTGGTTCGGTCGTATCCGGTTCTCCAGTGTCCTGGCCAACATCTTCTGGCACGTCAGGAACGCTCTGGCTCACGTCTGTTAGAGACGAGTCCTCGATCGAGGTCGTGTCCTCAAGAGAGGATGTATCCATAAGAGATGTGCTGTCTTCGTTGGAGCTGCTGTCCTCGAAGGAGGTGATTGTATCTGTACCCGTATTTACGACGCTATTCTCGTCGGAACATGCGAAGAGAGCTCCGACCATAAGAAAGATCATCAGGATTCGAAAACATTTGTTGGGAAATAGAATCATTGAAAACCGCCTTCTCGACACAACCATGAAAATTTTTCATAATATAGGGGTGCTCGGACCCCGGTTATGGAACAACTTCTGGCTCTGGGATCAAGAAAAAACCAGAAAGTTTCTCCAAAACCGGGCACTTGCGCTGTTATAGGAGAAACGGCGAAAATTTCGGCATTGTTATTGCAATTACTACAGGCAACCCCCGGGGTATTGTGACCCCGAATCAAATTTTGTTTATAGAACTACCTGGTAATAAAAATGTGGAAGAAAAAACAAGATGCAACTCCTGCACCGCGGTATTTAAACGAGTTTTTCTATTGTAAGCCCAGGCGGAAAAACCTGACGCTTGCGCAATGTTTAGATGACTATGTTACCTCTAATGCGTTGACTAAGAAGCGATCGGCTTGTTGGCTATGTCCTCAGGGGAAACGAAATCGTACGAGTTTTTCTGAGGCCCAACGATAGGTCGATTTCGGCTCACGATTTTTTTCGATTTGTGTTGAATTTGCGAAAAGCCGCAGCAAACGCTGCGGCTTTTTTCGTTTTTGAAATTCTGGGAATTGAAAATATGCCGAATTTGGCGGTTTTTTTTGTCGGAGATCCTGAAAATCGTGGGATCAAAACGGGCCAGATTTGGGAGTTCCCCCCCATCATCGATGACCTGCTCTGCTGCGAAAAAATTTCGCGGTTTGTGCGTAAAAAATTTCGCGGTTCGAATTGCGAATTCCCTTGAAAAATAAAGGCGTACTGCTTTTCCCAATATTTTCGGACGGTGAGAAAGTTATCCACAGATTTACCCCAATTTTTTTGGGCCATTTTATTGACTTCGCTCCTAGCCGGTGTATAAACGCCATCAAGCAGGCTCGGAAATCTGCCGAGTATCCCGAATGCCCTTTTCGCTGGTGAAATTGGTGTTCAGAAACAGCTTAGGAGGAATCGAAATGAGAAACATTCTTGCATTCGCAGCAGTACTTTGCCTTGTTGCTACAACAGCTATGGCTGGACCAAAAGCTGGCCAATGGGGCGTTGGTATTGATCACTTCTCGTACGCCGGTATGGCTGGCGACGACACCCATGCAAACCTGTCCTACGGCCTTGATGACGCATCTGCCGTACGCGTAGGCCTCGGTTTCGATGGTGGCATGGGCTTGGCCGGTGATGCAAAAGCTGGAAAGGTTATCAGCCTTGCAGTTGAGTACCGTATGTACAAAGCCAACTCCGGTAAGGTAAGCCCCTTCATGGGCGTAGGCCTCAACCTCAGTGGTGACTTTGACGCCTTTGGCGACACCATGCACGCTGTAGTGGGCGGAAGCCTCGGTGGCGAATACTGGTACAACGACAACATCTCCATCGACGCGAGCTTCGGCGTGGCCATCGATCATCAGAAAGATGCTACGAATCTCGTATTCGGTACGACTGGTGTTGGGTTCAACCTGTACTGGTAGTCTGAAATCGTAATCTTTTCGGGCTGAGGCCTGGAAAGAACCGATAAAAAAACGCCCGGTCATTTGATGGCCGGGCGTTTTTCTTTTTGGACTAGAACAGTCCGTTTTGCGTCTTGCCCACACCCTCTTCAAACGCTATGGTGGGGCCAGATGTTCAGGAGTTTTCGATGGCAGCGGTTGAAGTAGAACGTACACACGCTCTTCCCCTTGATGAGGCGATTCGTCGTGCTCAGGGGTTGCTGGAGACTCTTCGAGAGAAGCGTCCAGAGCTTGTGAAAGATGTCGAGTGGAGCGCGGACGGTACCGAAGGTATTGCGCGAGGTCAGGGATTCGAAGGTCGGCTGCAGGTTACCGAATCGACAGTGGGTATCGAGATCGATCTGAACCTGATGTTACGCCCATTCAAAAAGAAGATCCTGGCTACGTTGGAACGTAAGTTCGACGAGACCTTTGAATAGGTCGTTCGCGTTAACTGTTGTATGTAAGTAAAGGTTCCCGGGTTGTTTATGCGTCTTTTCCTCTTTGTGGTCATTTCGTCTGTCTTTATCATCGCTGATCCGGTGATGGCGCAGGATGGGGCTCCGAAGGCTGCGGCCCTCGAGCGGATGAGCGCACAAAAACATTTTCAAGAGGGGACCGATCTTCTGGAATCGAAGCAGGGTGATCTCGGTGTGGCACATTTGTCGGAAGCCGTACGCCTCAAGCCTGACTTTCGCGAGGCATGGTATAATTTAGGTCTGGCATATAGTGGTCGTGGCGGCAGGGATTCGGGAGAGAAAGAGATCTTCGCGTATCGAAAGGCTATCTCTATTGATCCACGCTACTCGAAGGCCTATTTCAACCTGGGGGTCTGCTACGAAGAAAAGGGAGATCTTGAAAAAGCGGAGCGTGCCTATCGAAAAGCGGCGTCCCTCGATGAACGAGACTTTGGGGCGCGTATGAACCTTGGCGTGGTCCTGGCCGACCAGAATCGGCTCAAAGAAGCCTCTAAATATTATGAAGAAGCCCTGGAGATTAACGATCAGGTACCAGACCTCCATTTCAATCTGGGGCGCGTGTATACCCGAGTGGGGGATGGTGTACCTGGACCAGAAGCCCGCAAATATTATGAGATGGCGCTAGACCGGTACGCGCAGGCTTTGAAGTTGAAACCCAATATGTATAAGGCCGAGTACAATAGTGGTCTTGTATTGCATATGCTCGGTCGTACCGAGGAAGAGATAGAAGCGTTCAAGAGGGCGCTCGCTCTACGGGCGCGGTACCCGCAGGCTCTATATAATCTGGCGTATACCTTTGAGTCGGTACATCGCTATGAAGACGCTCTGGTCTATTGGGAACGATATGTAAAAATAGCCGAAAAGGTCCCGACGGAACGAGCCTATGTGCCGGCCGCACGTCGTGCCATCCTGCGACTACGCGCCGTGGTGCAGGGGGAGTCCATCGACGAGGACGAGCCCTGAACGTTAATCGATCCCGAATCGATCGGCATCCAGTCGACTACGGCTTTTCAATATAGCAAGAACCCGCTCGGCAACCCGCTGTCTGTCGTGATCCGACAACCGATTCAGGAGTTCTGTCGGTGAGGGCGGCGACGCGTCGTGTGTCTCTCCAACTAACCGATCCCCTTCATGCATGGTGGATGCGGTGGTTAATTCGTCTTCGGCCAGCACACGGCTTTCTACCCTACGTGCCTGGGCTTCTAGCTCATCCGTAGCGGCTCCGCCTCGTCGAAAGCCTACATCAGCCTGCTCCTGGATGGTATGCATGGCTTCGTGTGCGAGGATTGCGAATCCTTCGCGTGTGTCGAGGCTTCCGCTGACTTCTCCTCCAAGAAAGATATCTCGTTCGCCGACGGCAAAAGCCTTCGCGCTCATCGCGTCGGTTGCATCCCGGGCGCGTTTTCCCGTGTGGATACGAAGATCTCCTGGATCACGCCCCAACACTCGAGTCAGGTCGGTTCTCTGCTTATGGCTGAGGAGCATAGGGCTCTCGTCGCCGAGAAGACTCGTTCCCTGGTCGAGGTACTTCTGGACGATTTCCGCGTCCATACGACCCGATTCTACCGCCTGCATCAGCTCTTCGAGCTCTCTGCGCTGTTCTTTTGTGAGTCCTTTGGGTTCTTCAGCCATACGTATTCAATCCAAATGGGGTCTCGAATCCCCGTGTCTGCTCCTATCATAGCAATGATCGCACCAATTCGGCGAATCGAAGCTCAACTCTTTCGCGTGGTGGCTTGAGGGTGCTATAACAAGAGGTGTACCCGCCTTCCAATACGTGATTCAATATCAGGTATTGATTCACGCAGAGTGTCTATGATGTCGACCCCAATCATCAGCAAGGATTTCCTACGAGAGATTCCGAAAACGGATCTTCATGTACACCTTGATGGTAGTCTTCGGGTCGGCACGTTGATTGAGTTGGCTCGTGACAGAAATGTAGAGCTTCCGTCGTATACAGAAGAAGGGCTTTACGAGCTCGTGTTCAAAGAGCGCTATCCATCGTTGGTGGATTATTTAAGGGGCTTTCAATACACGACGGCCGTCATGCAGGACCCAGACGGCATTGAACGGGTCGCCTATGAGTTTGCCTGGGACAACTTTAATGAAGGGGTTCGCTATATTGAACCTCGCTTTGCTCCCCAACTCCATGTCAATGATAACCAGACCCTGGAAGATGTATTACGTGCGGCAAATCGGGGACTGAAACGTGCGCAGCAGGAGATTAATGCGCGCGCGGAGATTGAAAGCGGTGCAGAACCACCGTTTGCCTACGGAATAATTGTTTGTGCCTTACGCATGTTTAATCGGGAATTCGGGGAGTACTATCGAAAAGTCCTGGAAGTACATGCCCATAGTGACCCCAAGGACGTGTTTCGACTCACGTCTACGGAGCTGGCGAAGGCCACCGTGAATATTCGGGCCGATTACGGCCTACCCATCGTAGGTTTTGATCTCGCCGGACAAGAAGATGGTTATCCGGCCGCCGATCATTGGCCTGCATTCCAGCATGCCCATGAGAACTTTCTGAAGCGAACCGTACACGCTGGTGAAGCGTACGGGCCCGAGAGCATTTTTCAGGCGATCACCGAATTGCATGCGCATCGAGTGGGTCATGGGTACCACCTCTTCAGTGCAGATCATATCTCTGATACGTCCATACAGGACAAAGACGAATATATTCGAGAGCTCGCCGAGTTTATAGCCGATCGTCGGATCACATTGGAGGTTTGCTTGAGTAGTAATCTCCAAACCGACCCGACCTTGAAGAGTCTCGACGATCATGCGTTTTCGAAAATGTGGAAGGCGAGGCTGTCGGTCACTCTATGTACGGATAATCGATTGGTTTCGCGTACCAATATGAGCCGAGAACTGGAGTTGGCAGTAAATCATTTCTCCCTGCGTCCACGAGATTTACGCCACATCGTGATTTATGGATTCAAACGATCCTTTTATCCGGGAACGTATATTGAGAAGCGAGCCTACGTTCGCCGTGTAATCGATTATTACGAGTCAATCGAGAAGAGATATCAGGGAGTCCAGGAATCTGACGGATGAGGCAATCGAAGATACACTTGGTCGTGGAATGAAAACGGTGGCCCGTATCTTTGAATTGTAGACGACTCATTGGATACACTGGATTGAGAAGCAAGTGGAAACCGAGTAGATAGTGGGTAAGAGACGCTGAATGAATGAAGAGTATAGAGGCAATATGAAATCGACGCCTGGCAACAACCGTGACGACGAGGGAGCACCGCAGTTGAGTGTACGTCCCATCTGGTCGCTTACTCGCTGGCCGCTCTTCCTTCTTTTGACGATTGGTGGAATGGCACTGACCGTCTTAAGTGCCTCCCACGCGCAAATAAAAGATTTCAAGCCGGTATCCGATAAAACGGAACTCGCCGCAGACAAAGACAAGGACAAAGACAAGGACAAAGCGGAGGTCGACTACTGGGCCGACGTCACCTTTGGTAAGTTCCATTTTCGGGAGGTTCTGGAGCAGGTCCGAAACCATTATATCGACCAGGATTACGATAAGGTCATCGCCTATGAATCTGCCGCGAACCAGGCTTTAGCCGTTTTAGGCAAGCGTTGGGAGTTGGTTCCCGAACCGTACTATAAAAAAATGAAAAAACGCTCCGACGAGAAAAAGCGTTGGGAAGGCAAAATAATTCGGGTGGATCCTCGTGCGAAGTACGTGATCCTGGAACATGTCGAAGGGTGGAATGACAAAGAACGGAAAGAGATGACGGACGACGAGATTCGGAAAAAGCGACTTGAGTTCAAGGAGCGGTACCGAGAGCTAAAGGGCTACTGGAAAAAGACCAAGTTCGGTAAGGCCGATTTCGAAAAAGTTGTCGCGTACGCCATAAAGAATAGAGGCGAGGACATTACGACCAACCGGATTTGGATTGCCGCCGCGCAAGGGTATCTGGGCGCACTTGATCCTCATTCGACGCTTGTCTCCGATAAGGCCTGGAAAGAAAGCAATGCGGAGCTCCGCGATGCTTCTTTCGAGGGCATCGGCGCGCTTCTTACCCAGCGCAATGACGACATCATCGTGGAAAGCCCGATGGAGGGGCAACCAGCCGAGAAATCGGGCTTGCGTGCTGGGGATATCATTATCAAGGTGAATGGTGAGGATATTCGGGGGCTATTCCTGCGAAAGGTTGTAGCCAAAATAAAAGGCCCTAAAGGGACCGATGTGGTTTTGACAGTTCAGCGCGTCGGTGTGCCAGACGATCTCGAAATCAAGATTACCCGCGCGTTCATCAAGATTACGAATGTGAGCGGACGGCTTTTAGGCCCCGAGCATGCCGATATTGGCTATGTGAAGGTCCGTGGCTTCATAGAGAATACAACGTCCGAGTTACGGCAGAACATTCTCTCTCTTAAAGAACAGAGCGCTTCTGGCGAATTACGTGGGCTCATACTGGACATGCGAAACAACGCAGGCGGCTTCTTGCACGAAGCGTATTTGATGAGTGATTTGTTCCTTGAGTTGGGACGGATTGTGACAGTGAAGAGTCGGACTCGAATTCCGGAAGAGTATGGCGCCAGAAAGGGCCGTGACATTATGCTACCCATGGTCGTTCTTGTGGACGATGGAACAGCCTCTGCAGCAGAGATTGTTGCCAGCGCGGTTCAGGAAAATAAACGAGCACTCGTCTTTGGCGATCGAACCTTTGGTAAGGCCACAGTACAGCAGTTAATACCGCCAAACCTTGGTGAAGGGTATTGGTTGAAACTTACCCACGCGCGCTACTACGGGCCCATGGGCAACACATTGCAGGTGGTCGGTGTTTCGCCAGATGTAGACGTCACCCCTGATGTAGATGGGACAATGCCTCTGGGCTTCCGAGAGGAAAACCTCTATGATCATCTTCCGAAGATTTCGGCGAAACCGTCACGTCCCAACGAGGCATTGGTCCGCGAGTTGGGTGTATGCGTAAAGGAGAACGGTCGGGCGGAAGCGATACATGCTGCGGATCTCGACCGACGAATTAAGTTCGATTTCCAGCTGTATAAGGCGGCGGACTATTTGCAATGTCTTCTTGAACGTAACGTGGCAATGAAGAAAAACTAACGAGCGTTTTCGCTTGGGTTTCCTATGAGGAAGTGGGGAGATGGGTGGCTCTACACAAGATCATGATGACGTGAGTCTCGAGGAGATTGTGAAACGCATTGAGCGGGCGGAGAGGGACCTTGCAGAGGCCCGGAGCATGCTCGCGGGCATGACTTCGGAACGTACAGAACCTGAAGAGAGTCCTGGAACACCGGCCCCCACTCCCGCACCAGCAGAGATCGACCCAGAGTCTGGCATTGCGATCGCGATTCTGAATCGACACCGGCCTCCAAACCCCGGAGATACGTTCCGCATGGCAATCATCTCTCTGTTCCGGTTGGCGATAGATACGTTGGATGATGAGGACGCCGTACAGGAATGTCTACGTAGACTGGTACATTCCAATGTGGGAGCGAACGTTGCGTCGTTTAGTGGGTTTTACCGTTTCAACTGGTCTCGTTTCCTGAAGTTGAAAGCTCAATATCTGGCATCATCGGATGATCCAGAGTCTTTTCATATCGTCCGTACAGACCCGGTGGAAACCAAGAACGCGAGCCGCGTGAAGGTCTTTTTGGCCGCATCGGGGCGAAGCCCTGCCCCGCTCGTTGTAGAGATGGATTCGGCCCATGGCGGGGGATGGCGTATTTCCGAGGTCTCCCTTTAGAGCCCTTTGATTCGACTGGAGGCGGCACCCGGATTCGAACCGGGGATAAAGGATTTGCAGTCCTCTGCCTTACCACTTGGCCATGCCGCCTTTCCGCGCCATGTCTACCAAACGACATGGGGATGTCAACAGCTCAAAGCGATCGTACGCGGATCTCTGCCCCCTCTTAGAGGTTCCACTCTAGTGGTTTTTCTTTACGACGTGGTCGTTTTTTCTTTTTTGTTGGCGGTTGTATCTGGACATCTGGCGTGTCTTTCGATGGGACAGATTGCGTGTCCTGTTCGGCTTTCGTCGTTGTTATATCTTTCTTCTCAGAAGCAGATCGAATTGGAGGCGGGGTCGGCTTGACCTCAATGATGGCCGGAGGTGTGGTTTCAGGCTCAGCGGATTCCTTCTCTATAGACGAGGGGGCGTCAGGAGAGGAGCTGTCCTCCATCTCTATATGATCTGGCTGTCCATCCCTCTCGTCGCCGTCGGTTCCTTTGGCCGGTGTTTTCGTAGCCTGCATAACGACGATAACGGAGAGGGCAACGACAGTGACACTTAAGACCAGGAATTGGAGTATCGCCATACGGCGGGACTTGGCCTTGGGCTGAACCAATGTATCCGAGTTATGCTTTGTCTTAGCTCCCGGCTGAGTATCAAGGGAAACCGTTGGAGTAGCGGCCTGCGGTGCTGTGGTTGCTCTACGCGGAGTAGCACCGCGTTGCGTTGTATGTTCGACCTTATTGGTGGGATCCGTATCTCTTGGATCGCCACTGGACTCCGGATCTGTGGTCAGGCCGGTCGAGACAAATATATTTGTGGGCGCGTCGTGTTGTACGGGGCGGATCGGTGGACTAGCGGGGGTGTCGCCTCCGGTCCATGGGGGCAAGTCCAGCGCCCCCAGAGAACGAAGGACTGCTGTCGCATCGGATGGGCGGTCGTCTGGCTCTTTCTCCAGAAGATTCATGATCAATTTGGTGAGGTCTCCTGGAAGCTCTGGCCGAATCACTTCTACCGAGACGGGTGGGTCGTTGATATGTTGCATCAACACCTGAACCGGCACCTCATCCTCAAATGGCGCTCGCCCTGTAACCAGTTCGTATAGAATCACTCCGAGGGAATAGAGATCGCTTCGGGGGTCTACCGGGTGTGCCTGCGCTTGTTCGGGCGACATATAACGAGGGGTGCCAACCACCGTGCCTGTCTGGGTGAGCGACGCGGCGGTATCCAATAATGCCTTGGCAATACCGAAATCGAGAACTTTTACGAAATCGGGGACCCCATAATGGTGAATCAGGAAAATATTATCGGGCTTCAGATCTCGGTGTACCAACTTATGACCGTGGGCTTCGCCGAGAGAGCGAAGGATTTGTTTCGCAATATGTACGGCCCGTTCGGTCGCGAGAGGGCTTTGGAATCGTAATGCTTGTCCAAGGGTATGCCCTTCCAGGTACTCCATGGCCATATAACACGCGCCATCTTCTGTATTACCTATATCGAACACCCGAACCGTGTTGGGGTGCCGAAGGGTGGCCGCCAGACGTGCTTCATTAAAGAATCGCCGTACAGCGTTGATGTCCTCTACAAGGCCCGAGGATAGGACCTTAAGGGCTAGGACAGCTTCCGTCTTATTATGTTTTACACAATAGACGTTGGCCATTCCCCCTCGGGCAATACGTCGAAGAACAAGGAACTTATTATCAACCGTCTTACCAACCAGAGGGTCGGCCTGGCTTGGGTTCTTTATGAGGTCGAATCGTATGGTCGGCGTGTCGTCATAGGGGCAACGCCGTTCATTTGTACGATGGCGACACTCTGGGCAGATATATTGTAGATTTGGGGCCATGTCTCGTAAGCATAATGCTCAAATCACCAACCGCTCAGCCCTGACAGCTAGACCAGAGGGACGAGCCCATCTCTCAACGGACATCCCAGGCGCAACGGAAACCGAGCCATGGCTTTGTTTCGTTGGGCCGGACCCCCTTTCGTCCCCGGTTTCGAAGCTCGAAGGGAAGTCCCTGGTAGCCAGCTCCTCGTACCGAACGTTTGGATAGGCCGCTGCAGGGCGAACGCCCATCACATGGGCCACGAGGATCTTTCGAGAGAGCGCCTTTTCCTGTAGCAGGTGAGTAACTTGATTTTTTGTACCAATCGAGACACCACTCCGCGACATTCCCTGCCATATCCATTAACCCAGACGGTGTAGAACCGCGTGGGAACGAACCAACAGAAGCTGTGCGGGCGTACCCATCATCACTGGAATTATCGAAGGGGAATGCTGTGCCCTCACGCCCGGATGATTTGTCGGCATAATTCGCTCGTGTACTGTTGGGAGCGGTAAATCCCCAGGGGTAGATTCGACGACCCATACCCGAGGCGGCGATTTCCCATTCGCTCTCTGTGGGCAGTCTACCACCAACGTAACTGCAGTATTGTTGTGCACCACTCCAATCGACGCAGGTCATCGGGAGCTTGTCGGAATTACGCTTACGATAGGGACAACTACCGTCGATATCGAAATGTTGGCGAGTACATATACCGGCATCGACACAGGCTCGGTATTCATTGACCGTTACCTCGTAACGTCCCAGGTAGAAACCTTGTACCTGGACTCGATGCTGCTCAAGCTCAGCACGGAATCGGTGCTCCCGGCACTTGGACGGGTCGCGAGTTTGGCCTCGACAATCTTTAACCAGTTGGTTCAGCTGATCAGTACTTGTGCCAACGCTATATACACCCTTCGGTACGAATACTTTCTGTGCCGAAGACATAGCCTGGGTCAACACACGTCGAGCGGCATCGGTGTCTTCGAATTCTCGTGATGCCGTGGCAAGGAGAGCCGCGCGCTTTGTTGCACCGCGACCTAGCTGGGCCTCCGCACCAGAGAGCAGGGCCTGCGATACATCATGTCGTAGGCTATCGGGAATACCGGAGTTCCGCAGGCCTTCTGCCAATCCGGTCAACGCTGGAGTTCCAGTGGAACGTTGGGCCATGGACTCCAACCATTCACGGACCAGGGCATCGCGTAAGACGATCTGTTTGGGGTGTGGCTGGAGATGAATGGCTCGAAGTAATGCTCGTATAGCCGATTGGTAGCGTTTCTGACCGCGCAGTTTTTGTGCTTTATCCACGAGGCCGGCTGATTCCGTTCGTTCTGGGCTGTCGAGAGGAAAACCATATTTTTCATTCTGGAGCCGATAGAGGAGATCCGAGGAGATATTCTTCAGGTGACCACTCAGACGTCGTTTCATCGCCAGATTCAAGAGCGGTTCTGCATCCGCGAGATTACCTGTTCGAAGCAGGACGTCACTCATCAGGATCTGGAAGTAGGCCTTCTTTGCTCGTCGGACGCGTCTCTTTAATGGCTCAAGACGTTCTAGAGCGGCCTCGGCATCTCCGTGTATCAAGGCACATTCCGCGAGGTGTAGCTGGATATCTACTTCGAATTTTCGAATCTGCCCATCGACCTTCTGCCAGAACGGGCAGGCCTCTGTCGGCTGACCAAGCTCTGTGTACACACTGGCCAATCGGTATTCGATGTATGGATGCTCATACACGCTGTAGGCTTCTTGGAATAGCTCGAGAGCCTTCTCAATATTCTTACGGCGAAGTTGGCGTTTACCGCGTTCGAAGATACGAAGGGCACGTCGCTGTTTACGAGTACGGGCCAAACGTTCGGCGCGGGTCTCCTTGGCCGCAGGCTTGGCGATCACCTTGGACCAGGGGGGGACGATTGTCGTGGGTTGTCCGGCACTCAAGGTCACAGACTGGGACCAGCTGACTTCCCCCCGTTTGATCGCAACCGTATAGGTTCCAGGTGCCAGGGTTGCCATCCCGTTGACGTCCAGAGTGAGTGGATTTCCGTTTACGGTGGCTACATCCGAATCTTTCGCGCCTTTCACGAACAGGAGGGCTTTCGGAGTTTTTGATACGGTCACGGTGGGAGTGGGTGCCACCGCCTTCGTAACCACTGGTTCCGTAGTCTCACTGCTCTGTGATTGAAGGTTCTGGGTCGGCCCGCTACAGGCCAGGGAGCTGGCTATAATCAGAGGTAACAATCGCGTTGTTACGAGTCGCGGTATCGAACCCTTAGGGCTAGAGATGAATTGTTCTCGTTGGCTTTCCACGAATTACACCTTTGCGCACTTTATCCACACTTTACGGCAATACTCCATACAGCCAAGTAATTCCGTGTAATATTCCCGGATTCGAGACAGAAATTTCTTGTACCGAAGAAATGGAATTTACGAGTCTACTATGACCAGACCAGGTTGACCACCCGAGCCCGGGCTTGTGATAACGGGTCTCTTGACAGTGATGATGGTGCGAGCGATAGACGTCCCATGCGAATAGTTTTCATAGCGGTTGGTGATGAACTCCTGAAAGGGGAGACGATCGAAATCAACGGGAATCGTGCGGCCCAAGTCCTTGGAGAGATAGGACTTACCCTGAACCGTACGGCGATCGTGTCCGATACGATGGATGCCCTTGCGAAAGAAGTTCTGCACAGCACAACGGAGCCAGCGCTATGCATTATCTCCGGTGGGCTTGGCCCAACCGATGACGACTGTACGCGTCTCGCGGTAGCTAAGATCGTTGGGAGTCCTCTGGTTCGTAACGAGGACATCGTGAAGCATCTCAGAGCTCGAGCTGAGAAAAGAGGCCGAGAATTTTCAGAGGTGAATCTACGCCAGGCGGACATTCCGGAAGGAGCAACGACTCTTCCGAACGAATTCGGGACGGCTCCAGGTTTTCTTGTCCATCACGGACAGAATGTTCTGGTATGCCTTCCAGGCGTACCATTTGAGTTCCAAGGTATGCTACGCGCACATCAGGATACGATCCTGGGGGCGGCGGGGATATCCGTGAACCCGACCCAAGAGGTCACATTTCGGATCTTTGGAATCACGGAGAGTCGATTGCAGGAGAAGCTCTCTGCTATTGAGGGGTACTCCCACGTAAAGATTCGTTCCCTACCGCATTTTCCGGAGATACGTTTAAAGATATCGCCGCGCGATGCGTTTCCAGGTTTTGAACAATTCCTTCAGGACGTACGGGCCATGCTGTCCTGGTGTTTATTTTCGGAATCCGCAGAGGTAGATTTCTTCGAAGACGCAATTGAGCGGCTCCATCGTGCCGGGGCGACTTTGGCTTTGGCGGAGTCCTGTACCGGGGGTTTGATCGCCCATCGAATCACTCGTGTTCCCGATTGCAGCCGCGTATTTCAGGGCGGAGTCGTGAGTTATGCCAACGAAGCGAAATCGACCCTTCTCGATGTGCCGGCCGAATTGATCGCAAAGAATGGGGCCGTCAGTGAGCCCGTGGCCAGGGCGATGGCGCTAGGAGCTCAGGAACGTCTTCAGGCGACTCATGCCATTGCGGTCACAGGCATTGCCGGACCATCGGGCGGAACAGCGGAAAAGCCCGTGGGTACGGTCTATCTGGCTGTTGCGCACCCGAAAGGGGTAGAAGTCATACGCCATACACTGGCAGGTTTTGACCGCAAGCGGTTTCAAATCCTGGTGGGCTATGTGGCCGTCAGTACACTATGTCGTGAATTAGAGGATGACGACTAGATAGGTCAGGGAAGAGGTTCTTCTGGCCCATAAAAAAAGGGCGGTGCCGACCGAAATCGGCACCGCCCGAGCACGGGGGTATATTGACGGTTATTTCGTCGAGTCCTGCACATCCTTGTGCCGACGAAGAAACGCTGGAGTGTCGTATTCACTCTCGTTTTGAGACATCATCGCCTCGACGTTCGGTGATTCCGTCAGAGGAGCGGGAGATGAGGTATTACCGGTACTCATATCCAGACCCTGGGACGGCGCACCGCGAAGTTTAGCGCCTCGCCGTTGTGTGGCCGGAAGCTCAAACGCGTTCTGTACCGTTGGCAGGCTCGTCTCTTGCTGGGCCTGCAGACGGGTAGGTTGCGTCATAGTCTCAAAGACATATTCTTCCGTGTTGTCGCTCACCTCAGTACGCGCTTCGTTTCCACCTGTGGCGATAACGGTTACGCTGACTTCGTCATGCTGTGCGTAATTCACAACCGAACCGAAGATAATATTAGCCTCCGGGTGAGCCTCCTGTTGGACGTAACTCATGGCGTCGTTGACCTCACGAAGGGTCATATCCTGTCCACCGGTGATGTTGACCAGGATGCCGGTGGCACCGTGAAGGCTTACACCGTCCAATAATGGGCTACATGTTGCCGCCTGCGCTGCTGCCAGTGCGCGACCTTCTCCGCTGGCGCGACCTTGTCCCATCAGCGCGAGTCCACCGTCCATCATGATGGAGCGGACATCTTTAAAGTCCACATTGATGAGACCTGGCGTTACGATGATGTCACTGATTCCACGTACTGCGGAGAGCAGGATATGATCGGCGCATTTGAAGGCGTCTAGCATCGTCATATTATCATCCGCGATCTCGATCAGTCGGTCGTTCGGAATCACGATGAGGGTGTCGACGCATTTCTTAAGCTGATCCAAGCCCATATTCGCATTCTTACGACGACGGGCTCCTTCGAAGGAGAAAGGCATGGTCACGACGGCAACCGTAAGGATACCCATATCCTTGGCGGCCTGACAGATTACAGGGGCACCCCCTGTTCCCGTACCACCACCAAGGCCAGCGGTGACGAAACACATATCGGACCCGTCAAGGAGGCCCGCGATATTGGTCTGGCTTTCCATTGCCGACTTCCAACCAATCTGTGGGTCGGCGCCTGCGCCAAGGCCTCCAGTCAATTTCTCGCCGAGACGTAGCTTCTCGTCGGCGTGGCTGTTCTCCAGCGCTTGTCCATCGGTATTACAGGCTATGAACTCCACTCCCTGGAGTTCGCCTTCAACCATGTTGTTAATGGCGTTTCCGCCTCCACCACCAACGCCGATCACTTTGATCTTGGCGTTACTTTGGCATTCAATCGTAATCATGGAAATCTCCTCCCCGTGCTATCAGGAATTTTTGATTGGCATTTTGCCATTGAAAGTTGGGTCGCATTCTTTGCTATGGAGTCCGGCAACTCCGAAAGAACACGACGAAGAAAGTTAAAAGAAAATCGAAGCAACTCGCCGCATTCGCTCTCCGAGCCAGTTCATGGGACTATTCTGTGAACGCCGATAGGCTTCGAATTGGGCGGACTCGGCAGCGGCGAAGCCGTGCTTTACTAGACCGACCGCAACGGAAAAGGACGGGTCGGCGACCATATCCTTGAGCCCAGAGATATTCTCAGGGACCCCAATTCGTACGGGCGTCCCGAAGATCTCTTCTGCCATATCGGAGATCCCTTCGAGATTTGCTGTGCCGCCAGTAAGTACGATTCCAGAGGCGAGCAGCTCCTGGTAACCGGACTTTCGAACCTCTTCGCGCACCATCTCGAGAATTTCCGAGACACGCGGTTCGATAATCTCTGCGAGGAACTGACGACTCTGTTCCGTGGGTTGGCGACCGCCGACAGAGGGGACTTCAATGATGTCTTCCTCATCAACCAGGTGAACCGTAGCACAACCGGACCGGCATTTAATACGTTCGGCCTCGGCTCTCGGCGTGCGCAGACCAAAGGCGACATCACTCGTTACGTGATTGCCCCCAAAGGGTAGTACGGCCGTATGGACCAGGGCGTCATCGTGCCAGATGGATACATCTGTGGTTCCGGCACCGATATCTACCAGAACGACGCCCAATTCCTTCTCGTCGTCATAGAGCGTAGCGGAACTAGCAGCTAATGGGCTTGCTCCGATTCCTGCGATGTCGAGCTCAGACTGGATGACGCAGCGGCGCAGATTTTGAAGGCTAGCTTTTGCCCCTGTAATCACATGTACCCTGGCTTCTAGCCGCACACCGGTAATACCGATGGGGTCACGGATTCCTTCCGTATCATCGACTCGGAATTTCTGCGGTAACATCTGCAGGAATTCACGATCGGAGGAGAGCTTGATAGCTCGTGCAGCGTCGAGGACTCGGTCCCGATCATCTTCGGAGACTTCGCCATCCTTGATTGCGACTACACCCTGGCTGTTTGATCCTTCCAGGTGTTGTCCACCGACAGATACGTATACACGGCCGACTTCGCACCCAGCCATACGGCCGGCGTCGTCGATCGCTTTCTGAATTGCTCGGGTGGTGGATTCTATGTTTACCACCGTGCCTCCACGGAGGCCCAGGCCGTCGGCCTGCCCAATACCGGTAATATGTACGCCTTTCTCGTCAGCTTCTGCCACGACTGCTCGTACGTGGCGTGTGCCGATATCGAGTCCGACTACAAAGTCATCTCTACGTCCCATTTGGTCTTCCTCTACGTAAGGTCTTAGCGCTTCGATTCGTTTTCACAGTTTTCTCTTATGTGCGAGCTGGTTTGGACCGGGACTCTTCTCTCCCAAATCGGTCGCGAATTTGGGTTTTTGAGTCGCGGAATTAGAAATTCTTGGTTTTACCACCACACGTTGGTCCCCAAGATCTGCATGAATGGTTCCCGGCACCCCTTTTCCACGACGTAAAGCGTCGTCGATCACAAAGCGAAGTTTTTGAATTCTTTTTGCGAATTCTTCGTGTCCGATGTAGGCCACGACTCGATGTTGCTCGGTGACGAGGGCAAAGCCCCGGGCAGGATCGTGATGTATGATCGTTAGTGGGTCGAAACGATTCATCCCGGCTTGCTTATAGGATTCGGCGAGAATCAGGGCGCGCCGGATCAGTTGGTATTGGATTTCTGGATCGACATGCGTAATGCCGGTGATCATGGGGCGAACGATCGGGTCTTTCGGTTCGATAGTCCGGAAGACATCCCCACTTGCTTCGATAAGGTGAATCCCATCCGTAACGATGGTAGCCACGGGCACAAACTCTTGTACGTCGATGTATACGGTTCGTGGCAGATCTCTTGAGATGTCGACACGCTTTACCCAGCCGGTCGCGATCAGGGCAGATGCAATACGATCTTTGTCGAGCTTGAGGACGTTTTCGCCACTGACGTCTGCGATGATCTGCCGTACATTTTTCGTGGGTACGTGATGATTTCCGCGAACGACGACGTGGCGGATCTCAAAGAACGGACTGTGGGTCAAATACTTCCACGAGGCATGCCCCAGCCAGGGTAAGGCCGCCATCGTTACAAAGAGGAGCAGGCCCGGGAGTACTCGTTGAAAACTCAGGAGGAGCACATATCCACCGCCCTGGACTCGCTTGAAGACGCTTGTTTGGCGTCGGTTTTTCCTCTGGCTCTTACGTCCCATCCGTGTCCTCCTTCGACCAGGGGCCCAGGAATTGCACTTCTGGTTCGAGCCAGACCTCGTGAACCCGGAAGACTTCCGCCTGTACTTCTCGGATCAATTGGCGGATGTCATCGCTGGTACCGCTTCCGTCCTGAATGATGAAGTTGGCGTGGAGAGAGCTCACCTCGGCGCCGCCGACGCGTCGCCCCTTCAGCTGCGCTTGTTCAATTAGAGCACCAGCTTTATGACCAGGTGGGTTTTTGAAGACACTTCCACCACTCGGGAACTGCAGAGGTTGTGTTGCACGTCGGTATTCTTTTGCCTTCTTCAGGGCGGATTTTTCTTCGTCGCTGAACGGCCCATTGGATTGGAGACGGGCCTCCAGCACGACATCGTCCGGGCCCAGATTACTCGACCGATATTCCAGCTCTAACTCTGCTTTCTCGATCCAACTGGAATTGCCGGTGCCATCCATGACGAGAGCGTCGATAAGAACGTCCGCCATACTACCAATGCTTGTACCGGCGTTCATGCGCACTGCGCCGCCCACGGTGCCAGGTATTCCATACATGAACGAAAAGCCGCCCAGATTCTTATCCATGGCGTGTGTTAGAATCCGATTCAGTCGAACCCCGGCTCCAGCCTTCATTGTGTCATCGGAAAGAAATACGAGGTCGTCTAATGCGGTCTCGGTATGAAGAACAACGCCCGCGTACGGTTGGTCGGCCCATAAGACGTTGGAGCCGGCTCCAAGGACGATATGGTCGATATTCTGCTCTCGTACCCAGGAAAGAGCCGATTCGAACCCTTCGGCAGTTTTGGGTTCTACGAAAGCACGAACCGGACCACCTGTTCGCCATGAGGTATGTTTCGACATGGGCTCATTGGCCCAAACATTTCCATCGGTCTGCGTGGTGAGGTCTTCACCGAGTTTGTTCCAGTCTCGAGACGTCATGCCTCACCTCTCTGGGGGAGAGCACGAAGAATCTGACGGGCACATTCCTCGGCGGCACGATGCGGTGCACTATCTCGTAACGCTTGTCGGCGCTCGGCATAGATCGCGGCCGATGTGCAATGGGACTCCAGGGCATCACAGAGCGCTTCGACGGAACATTCACGCTGTTGAATGACCGCTGCAGCCCCCGTCTCTACCATCGAGGCAGCGTTATGGGTCTGGTGGTCATCGACGGCATAGGGGAAGGGCACGAACACCGCGGGGGTTGCCGATGTCCACAGTTCGGATACGGAGAGCGCTCCAGAGCGAGCCAGCGCGATATGACAGTTACGGTAGGCCGCCGCCATATCATCAATGAATGGTTCGACATGAGCCTCGATGGCGATGTTCTTATAGGCGGCCTGGACCTCATCGAGGTTTCCGCGACCGATTTGATGATGTACCTGTAACTCGTATCCTCGCGAGGCGAGAAGGGCGGCAATGGCGGGACCATTTTCATTTAAGAATGCTGCGCCTTGCGAGCCTCCCATGATTAAGAGACGGAGTGGGCTCAAGGCTGGTCTCTCTTCGGCACCGACCGCCTCGATGTCTGGGCGAACCGGATTCCCTGTTACGTGTACATCAGCGTTGGGGAGATGTGTTGCGACAGCCGGTAGACCTGCACATACGAGTCGAGAGCGCTTGGACAACATCCGCGTAGTACGACCGGGGATAGCGTTTTGCTCTTGTACAAAGAGGGGAATCCCCATGCGTGGTGCTACGACGCCGACCGCCGCGGAGACATAACCTCCAAAGGCCACTGCCACCTCGGCTCGAAGTCTCTTCAATAAGCGATATGCGGAGAAGAGGGAGCCCGGGAGAGTGGCGAGTGCCCGTATCTTGGTAAGTACTGGTTTGCCGAAGAAGGGATAGAGCTTGAGCCCATGGAACTCGATACCATGATCTCTGGCGAAACTTTCCTCCATTCCTCCACGGGTTCCCACATAATGCAGCTCGACGTCTGGGGCCTGCGAACGTAAGGCTGCGGCGACAGCCAGAGCGGGCATAATGTGGCCCCCGGTTCCGCCACCGGTTAACACTATGGTGCCCTGCTGGCTCATGACGCCGTACCTCCAGCAAGATCTAGCGGGACAGCACCACGGTTTTCCACCGCTGAGCGTGAGAATTTACCGCGATGGTCGTCTTGCGCTCGAGACAGATGCAGGAGAATACCGATGGCGATACTGGTCATAATCATGCTTGTGCCACCGTACGAGATTAAGGGGAGAGTTAAACCCTTCGTGGGGAGCATGCCGTAGGCCACACCAAAGTTGATAAAGACTTGAATCGCCAGAAGAAGAACGATCCCGAAGCCGAGAGCCTGGCCAAAGGAATCGGGTGCATTACGCGCAATTTTGAGTCCGCGAATGAATACGATGGCGTAGAGTATTAGAATGATTGCGATGCCAATGAGGCCGAGCTCTTCCCCGATGACACTGACAATAAAGTCGGTTTGCGCTTCTGGGATATAGCCGACCTTTTGTTGACCAGCTCCCAAGCCGATACCGTCGATGCCACCGTTGGCGATGGCGGCGAGGCTATTCACCGTCTGAAAACCGGCATCATGCTGGTGTGCGGATGGGTCGAGAAAGGCCGTGAACCGCTTCCAGCGCATGGTATTGTGCAGAATCATGTGGAGGATCGTGGGGACGGCGATCAGGAAGGTTAAGGCTACGTATGCGAGTCGAGTACCGGCGACGAAGAGCATCGTCACCACCAGGACACCAAAGATGACCGCCGAACCAAAGTCGGGCTGCATAAGGGCGGTAACCATCAGCACGCCCGCGACCATCAAAGGGGGAAGATACCCACGGGTAAGGGAGGCCAGGGTTTGTCTTTTGGCGTGCGCGATATGGGCCATATAGATGACAAGAGCGAGCTTGGCGAACTCCGAGGGCTGGAACATAACAAAGCCAAGGTTGAACCATCGCCGAGAGCGGCCAGCGGTAAAGCCAAAGAACGGGATCAGCACCATCAGCAGCACGGAGAGTAGAATCAGGAGAGGAACGGCGGCCTGAATCTTCTGGTATGGAATACGGGAAGTGACCCACATCGTCGCCAGACCAAGAACGACGTACACCAGGCTTCGGGTTAGATAAAAGCTACCGCTGCCCTGTTTCACCGTGGCTGCATGTACCGACGCGCTGTAGACCATGACCAGACCAATCGCCATCAATAATAGAGCCGAGCCGAGCAGTACTGGATCGACCGGCCGAACATTCAGGGCCTTGGGGCGAGTGACGATTTTGGCGTGGCGTGTGGTCATGATTAGCGGAGTTTGAGCGAGGCGAGGGCAACCAGCGCGAGTAGGATGCTGATAACCCAGAAACGGACGATGATCTTGGGCTCGGCCCAGCCCTTCATCTCAAAATGATGATGAATGGGGGCCATTCGGAAGACGCGTTTTCCGGTGAGTTTGTAGGACGTCGTTTGTACGATGACGCTCACTGCTTCGAGCAGGAAGAGCCCGTGAATGATCGCGGACAGAAGTTCGTTCTTGGTGAGCACTGCGAGGGTTCCAAGAGCCGCGCCGACCGATAGGGCTCCGACATCACCCATGAAGATGCTGGCAGGGAAGGTGTTGTACCATAGGAACCCGACACCAGCGCCCATCAGAGCGGCTGCGAATACGGTCAATTCCTCCACGCCACCCACATGGGGAATCATCAAATATTCGCCCAGGGATTTGAACTGCGAACAGGAATTCAACCCTTCGTCCCAATTGGTGCAAAGAATAAGGCCGGATGAGGTCGCATAGGCCAGAATCAGGAAGGTCCCGGAAGATACGATGGTCGGTCCAATCGCCAGACCGTCCAGCCCATCTGTCAGGTTCACCGCGTTGGCTGTTCCTACGATAATTACGGACGCAAAAAAGCCATAGACCCAATTATTGAGGTTCAGCGAGTAATCGGCGTTGCTAACGAAGGGGATGTAAAGTGTCGTGGTATTGGGGCCGGCGGAGTGTTCGAGGAAGAGAGCGAGCACGCAACCGGTCACCGCGAATTCAATGATTAACCGTAGTTTGCCTGGTAGCCCCTTCTTATTTCCTGCGAGCTTGGCGTAATCATCGAAGAAGCCGACGAAGCCAAAGGCTACGAAGAGGGTGGTTGTGCAAAGAACGAATGGGTTTTCGAGGTCGGCCCAGAGAAGCACAGAGAGAAGTACGGCGATGAGGATGAGCAGTCCCCCCATGGTGGGTGTTCCCTGCTTCTGTTGGTGTCGCTCGGGTCCGTCATCGCGGATGGACTCTCCGATCTGTCGAGACTGAAGCGAACGGATGAATCGGGGGTATAGGAAGATGGTAAATAGCAACGCGGTCAGCAGGGCGCCGAGGGTACGGAATGTTACGAAGCCAAAGACACGGAACGGGCTGAAATCGGATTGGAATGCCTCTTGTAGCCATAAAAACATCGTCAATCCTCCTGCGCCGGGTTGAGAATTGAAGAGCAGGCTTCGAGCACTTCTTCGGTGCGGCTACCGCGCGACCCTTTGAGAAGAATCACATCGCCAGGGGCAGCTTGTTTTATGGCGAAGAGAGCGGACTGGCTGGGGTCGGAGCTGATCAGGGTCGCCAGGTTCGCATTGGTGGACTTTGCACCTTCGATGGTGTGCTCACCGAACGTACGAAAGCCCACCAGGGATGCGATACCAAGTTCGGCGGCCTTCGAGCCTACATCGGAATGAAGGCTTTCCGAGGCGTCACCCAGTTCGAGCATGGAGCCCAGGACCGCATGTGCCTGTCCTGGTCGAGCGATCGCAATGGCTGTTTCGAGGGCGGCGATCACCGAATCCGGGTTGGCGTTATAGCAATCATCGAGAATGCGGATTGGTCCCAGCTCGACGAGTTGGGAGCGGTGTCCGCTGGGAAGAAAACTTTCCAGGGCCTCGAGGTTCGGTTCGATTCCCAGGGCTCGGACTGCGAGCAATGCCGCGAGAAGGTTCTTAACGTTATGAAGGCCAGGTAGGGGTAGCGTAACATCGATGGTGTCGGTACCGATTCGTACCTGTCCCGTATACGCGCGACCATTCCATTGGAGGGAGTCTGCATAGGCTTCACCGGTCTCTTCGGTTCCGGGAGAGGTGAACTGCCAGATCCTGGAGGCCTGGGCTGCATAGGTATGTCCTGCGGCCGGCAGATCCACGGGGATAATGGCCGTCGTCGGACAGTCGCTTTGCATATGGGCGAAGATGCGTCCTTTCTCTCGTACGATGATGTCGACCGACTTGAGGCCTTCCAGATGGGCCGCAGCCACATGGGTCAGTATCGAAACCTCGGGTGTGACCAATTCGGCGAGTTCGTCCATTTCCCCGGGCTCGCTGATACCGAGCTCTGCAACGAAAAATTCGGTGTCCGGTGGGGCGGACAAGATGCTCAACGGTAGGCCAATACGGTTGTTGAAGTTACCAATCGTGGCGTGCACCCGTTGTCCGGAGAGGAGTGTCGCAATCAGATCTTTGGTCGTTGTTTTTCCGGCGCTACCGGTTACAGCGACAACACGGGGGTTCATTTTCTTCAGATACGCCCGCGCCAGATCGAGTAGAGCCTCGGTTGTATCGGGCACGGCGATGACGAAGTTCTTGCCGACCGGCAGCTCGTATTTTGCGAGGCCTGGTTCGTCTACAAGGAAGCCAGCCGCGGCAGTGGCCTGCGCCAGATAATTATGGGCGTCGTGGTTGGGTCCACGCAGGGCGCAGAACAGAGTGTCCTCTAAGGGTTTACGGGTATCCGTCTGTACTCCGATCGCCATGTCATTTGGGCTTCCGCGTACGATTCTTCCGCCGACCGCGTCGGCGATCCAACCGACAGAGAATCCGGTGGTCTCGGGAAGATGGGGTGACACGAACGCTGGCATCATGGCGTGTCACCTCCCGGTGCAGAGGAGCCCAGCTCATCGAGGATGGACTGGGCTACGGTGTGGTCGGAGAACACCCGGACTTGATCGCCGATAACCTGCGTCTCTTCGTGCCCTTTGCCCGCGATCAATACGACGTCGTCGGTTCGCGCGAGGGCGATGGCTTTTCGTATTGCCTGGGCTCGATCCAGCTCTACCAGATAGCCGCCGGTCTGTTCCGTATAGGTCGGACAGTCGGCCTGGAGAATTCCGGCTTCGATCTGCGACGCGATGGCTTGGGGATCTTCGGATCGTGGGTTGTCGGAGGTGACAACTACGACATCGGCACCAGATGCTGCCGCCTGTCCCATATGGGGGCGTTTGGCCTGATCGCGGTCACCACCGCAGCCAAAGACGCAGATAACGCGGTTCTTGGAGATGGAGCGGAGGGTGCGAAGGGTTCGCTCCAGCGCTTGCGGAGTGTGGGCATAATCAACGATGACGTGGACACCCTTATCGTTGATCAGCGGTTCAAGGCGCCCCCGTACGGAGGGGATACTTGCGAGCCCAGCTGCGATCGCGGAGTCGTCCGTTCCCAGGAGTGCGGCACAGCCAGCGGCGACCAGAATGTTTTCTAGATTATGATCTCCGAGAAGCGGCGTGGTGAATTCGATCTGGCGATCATCGAGGCATAAGGAACCGGAAACACCATGGGTGTCCATCGTAACGTTCTCTACGGTTCCTCTCGCGCCCGGATGTCCTTTACGGCTCACGGGGAACACCTCAACATTGGTGCTCTTGAGGCGTTGTACCAGATCCTCACCGAAGGGATCGTCGATATTGATTACGGCACCGTTGCAGTCCTTGGAGGCGGGTAGATGTTCGAGGAAAAGGCGGGCTTTGGATTCGGCATAGGCTTCCATTGTTCCATGGAAGTCGAGATGGTCCTGCGACAGGTTGGTAAAGGCTCCTACACGGAAGGACACTCCATCGATTCGATGGGAAGCGATTCCATGGGATGAGACCTCCATCAATGCACGGCTACAGCCGTCGTCCCGGATGGTAGCCAGAAGCTGTTGCAGCTCTGGTGCCTCCGGGGTTGTGAAACCCGTACTCAGCTTTTTCTCCCCGATTTGTGCTCCAAGAGTTCCCAGGGTGCCGACCTGCTGCCCTTGGGCGCGTTCGACTGCCGCCAGAATCTCTACCGTCGTTGTTTTTCCGTTCGTGCCCGTAATGCCTACCACTGCAATCGACTCAGAAGGGTCGTTCTGTAGTTTTGCAGCGATGGGTCCGATCAACTTTCTGGGAGAGGGATGCACGAGCACCGGTATGGACAGTTCTTGGGACTTTTCCGTATCGGAGACAAGTACGGCAGAACAGCCCGTTTTTTCGGCGGCCAACAGGTAATCGTGTCCATCATGCTTGGCTCCCTTCAGAGCGACAAACAGACTGCCGGGGACCGCTTTACGAGAATCTATCGTCACGGCTGTAATGTCCGGGTCTGTGCCTGCGTCAGTCCATTGGGCTGAGGCGGCTGTCGTTGTATGAAGATCACTCAAGCGCACGAATCCCCTCTGCTTGTAGAGCGGCGAATACTTGAATCGGAGTTCCTTCCGATACAACGGTTCCGGCTCCAGGTCGTTGCTCATGAACAACGCCCGTTCCTATGATTCGAACATGGAGCCCTTCATAGCCCAATAGCTCCGCCGCTTTGGGCAGACTCTGGCCACGCACATCGGGGACAACAATCGTTCCTGGAATAGGGGGCGCCGTTGTCTGTTCCGCGACGGGCGTGTTGCTCCGTACCACGATCTTGGGAGGAACGTTGGTTCGATAGGGAACCGAGGTTCCGGCCGTTTCACAGGGACGAAGCCCCAGAAGATCCAGGCAGGTATCTGCGATTTTTGCGAAGGCTGGTGCCGCGACAGCACCGCCCCCCTGTTCACCGATGGGACGGTCAATAACAACATAGATCGCAATCTCGGGTTTCTCGATGGGAACGAAACCGACGAAGCTCGCAAACTCAGCTTCGGAGCTATATTGCTTTTTGCCGGTCTCGGGGTCTTTTACGATTTGCTGCCCGGTACCGGTTTTACCGCCCACATGACAGTCCTGAATCGCGGCCCTTCGCCCAGTGGCTCCGCTGCTGACGACAGTGCCAAGTAGATCGAGCATGGTATGTGCCGTCTCGGGTGATACCAGGCGCTCAGCGATGGTTCGGCGGGCTTCGTAGACGACCTGACCCTTACGGTCTCGAACCGTTCGTACAAGGTGCGGAACCAACATGTCGCCATCGTTACCAAAGGCAGCAAAGGCGCGTACAAGCTGTATGGCGGATACGGCAATTCCCTGACCAAAGGCGATATTCGCGAAGGTGACGGGATCCCATCGTCTCGATAGCTGGGCAAGACCTGGTGCTTCGTAGGGGATGGGCAGGCCTGTGGGTTGACCAAAGCCGGCCTTTACAAGGATCTCCTGCAGACGTTCCTGGCCTGTGGACCGGGCAATCTCAACGGTCCCGACGTTGGACGAATACCGCAGGACGTCGCGCACAGAAGCCTGCTTCATCTTTTTCAGGTCGCTGATCTGCGCGTCGGCGATGCGCAGATGTCCGCCATGGGTATCGATCATGGTCTCTGGCGTAACGGCCTCGGACTCCAACGCGGCGGCAATGGTGAAGACCTTTAAGACAGAGCCTGGCTCGAAGACATCGATAGCACCCCAGGGCAGCCGATGGGGCTTGGGAGCCTGTAATCGATGGTTGTTGTCAATGCGGGGGGCATGAGCGAAGGACAAAATCTCGCCGGTTCGTACGTCATAGACGATGGCGGCACCGCGGCGGGCGAAATTGGTGCTAACCGTATTGTCGAGAATCTGCTCCACTTTTTCCTGGAGTCCTGCGTCGATGGTGGTCTCGACCTGCAAGGGTTCCGATTGCAATATGGGAAGGACCGTACTCAAAAGGGCAATACTGCTGGCTCCTGGTCCGCGTTTTAATCCGGTACGAAGGGCGGTAACGCGCGTCTTTTCACCCATGATCTGCTTATCAAATTGGCGATCGAGTCCTAATTCCAGCCCCGTGTATCCACGATCGTCGGTAGAGGTCCAACCAAGGATCTGAGCAGCCAGGTGTCGCTTGGGATAGACCCGCTTATAATCGGGGTCGAACCAAAGACCCTTCATCAGATCCTTGGTTCGTTTGTCTTGTTTCAGATCTGTGACTGCGAGATAAGCCTGATCCGACACTTGGTGATCGACGAATGTGAAGGTTCCCTTCTTGCGCAGGATTCGAACTAATTTGTTTTCGTCGATGCTGAGGATCGGAGCGAGAAGATGCGCTGTAGAACGGGGATCCGTCACTTTCTGGGGATTGGCGACGAGAGCCCAGGATTTGATGCTCGTAGCGAGCATTTCGCCATGACGGTCTGTTACGTCTGCACGACGTGTGGCGAATACCATGGCGCCTCGGGCGTTTCGATCGGCCGGCTTCTTGAATTGAGCTCGTTCAAAGATATGGACTTGCAGGGCGCGCAGGCCGAGCAAGGAAAATCCCACGCCAATTAGAAACAAAACCCCATAGGCCCGGTTCCAACGGAAGCCGTCCAATACGGCTTTCTTCTTGGGAGTCTTTCGTTGGCGATTTCGTCTCATCAGAGGCTGCCCTCTCGTGTCTTGCAACGTTCACCGAGGAGGGTGCCTTCCGCGATCTTGCGACAGCTGCGATAGACATTCTGGGCGTCAGAGTTTCGGGATAGGGCTTCGTAGACATCTCCCAGTTCCAGCAGGGTTTGGGCGTGATGCGGGCAGAGCTTGCGTGATTGTTCGAGACGTAAGCGCGCATGCTCTAGACGGCCACGGGCTTTAAGTACCAATCCCAGATTATAATAGCCGAGACAGAACTTCTTCTTGTGGAAGATGGCCATCTCCAGGTGCTGTACGGACTTGATGTGGTTGCCGAGCTTGTAGTAGCACCAGCCGATATTGTTATGGGCCAGCCAGGGCGTGGGGTTCAATGGTTCTTCAATGAGTGGAAGCAATGTGTCGAGTGCGTCCTGCCAACGCTTGAGCCCCATATAGGAGGCGGCCAGAGAGTTACGGGCTTCGAGGAGCTTGGGATCAAGTTCCAGGGCTCGTTTCAGGTGAACCACGGATTCCGAGAAATTCTTCCGGCCCATGTATAGGAAACCGGATAGATAATGGGAGCGGGCGTGATGGGGATCTTTGTTCAGACCGATTGCGAGCTCTTTCAGAGCGGCCACGGCCTTCTTCTCGTAGATCAGCCCAGTTGCCATCTTATAATGGAACTGGGCGGGACTCTCTTCTGCGGACTTTTTCTTACCGCTTACGGATGGTGTCACGCAGCTACTGGAGAGCAGGGCTGGAAGAAGGCACAGCACGAGGATGGCGCTGCCTATAGTTCGGCGGTTGGGGCGGGGGCGAATGGGGGTCATCATTGTCTCTCCAATAATTCCACATTGATCCGCTCCCCTCGACGTGGGAAGCGCATGCTGTGGTGGTTTTTACCCAGCTTCTGAATACGCTGGAGCATCTTGGTAGCGGCGATCTCCACACGTAATCTTCGGTCCTGTTCTCGTAGTTCACGGTTGTATTCAGCCGCTTCGGCTTTGATAAATCCGTGGTGAAGGACCCGGTACTCCATGGACACGCGATGGACCCCCAGTGCGACCAATATGAATAAGGTCAGCACAAACGCGAGCCAGAAGCCGTTTGGGTTGTCGGAACGTAGTTTCTTTCGAATTTGGGTTGCGGGCACGGGTTAGTCCTGAACGCGCTGAATGGCCCGAAGTTTTGCGCTTCGGGCGCGTGGGTTTTCGCGCGTTTCTTCCTGGGAAGGGATAATGGGTTTACGGGTGAGTATTTTGAAGCCATCGCTTCGACCGAGTTCTCGGAAGCAATGCTTAACGATTCGGTCTTCCACCGAGTGGTAGGAGATCACCACTGCGATGCCGCCAGGGCTCAATGTCGCTGTAATGCCCTGAAGGGCGCGCTCGAGCTCTCCGACCTCGTCGTTCACCACCATGCGTAAGGCCTGGAAGACACGGGTCGCTGGGTGGCGATTGCCTTTCCGGAGCCAACCGAATTCGGCTTCGACAAGTTCTGCCAGATCGGTTGTCGTATAGATCTGGTTGTCACGGATCTTCTCAATGACTACGCGTGCGACAGTACCGGGGCGGGGGACATCTCCATAGGAGCGAAGAGCTTCTGTAAATTCATGGATTGAGAGACCTCGGAGAACTTCGAGGGCGCGTTCCTGGCCTCGGCCTTCCATGTCCATGTCGAGAGGACCTTCCTGACGAAAACTGAAACCTCGCTCGGGACGATCGAGTTGTGCGGAGGAGACCCCCAGATCGAGAAGAATCCCGAGTATTGGCGTCGCACCAATCTCGTCTGCGATCTGGTCGAGATCTCCAAAGCGTCCCTCTTTAAGCTGAACGCGTTCTCCAAAGGACTGCAAACGTTCGGTTGCTGCTTGAATTGCCGATGGGTCTCGGTCAATCCCCAAGACCCGTACGGAATCTTCAGTGTTCTGCAGCAGCGCTTCGGTATGGCCTCCACCCCCAACGGTGCCATCAACGATCCAGCCAGCTCCTGTGGCTGTTGTGAGCAAGGTGATTACCTCCTTGGGCAATACGGGGTGGTGATACGTTTTCACACTCCGAACAGGTGCAATGATTCGTCAATGGCGGTGTTGTCACGATGCGACTGAAGGAGTGCCTCGTGTTTCGCCGGGTTCCAGATCTCAAAATTCTTTCCTCGACCAACAAAACGGGCCTGACCATCAAGATCTGCGAACTGACGCAGATGCTGCGGAATCAGAATCCGCCCGTTTGTGTCGAAACTACAGACCTCTTTGGTCGATAGAACGATGTCGTCGAGGTATTGGCGGGTGGGATGGGATGGTGCGATGGCGTTGATGCGCTCGAGAAACGACTTCCACTCATCCGGGGACCAGACCGTAATACAAAGTCGGTCACGAACAGCGCTCTGTGTAAGAAAGATCTCCCGGGCATCCTGACTCTGCAGGATGTTGCGATACCTCTCCGGCACGCTAACGCGACCCTTAGCATCTAGGGTGTGATCTTTGCGCCCATCAAACACGTTGTCTCCCAATAATGGAACTGAATAACACTCAGAACCACTTTCATAGTCTAGTATCCCGGTTCAGGTGTCAATGAAAAAAATTTGCCTAGTCGTAAAACTCCGTTTAACGTCCCCTGTTAGCCTTCTATGCGCTGGTTTTTTCTAGGCAGAGCGCTTGTGGGAATCAGTGGTATTAGTTCCCATGATTTATGGTTTACAGCCCCAAGGAAGCAGAATTTTGCCGGATTTTAGCTGGATCCGGACGGTTCCACCGGGGCGAGTACCGCATAGGGGTATGTGGCGGTTTTTGTAGCGTTGGAGCACGTCGGCCGCGATAGATCGGCGATGTGAAACGAGGCCTGCGCTGGGTTGTATAGAGTCGAGGAGCGCGGGGCTCGAAGACGTTCGGCTGCCGTGGTGGGGAACCAGGAGAACGCCACCGGGTATTTTGGTGGGGCTGAGTGCCATCGCCTGGGTCTCGACCGCCTGGGGTGGGTCCCCCGAGATCCAGATAGAACCATCGGGGGTTTGCAGATGGGCCATCAGGGAGCGGTCATTTTCAGTCGCCAGGGAAACGGCGGTTTGGGAGTTTTGTGCGGGCCAGAGTATGTCCAGCCGGCTTTTCCCAATCGAGATAGTCTCGCCGGCCTTGAGGCGAAGGACGGTGCAGTTGACTCTGGTCATGAGATCGAGAAGGTGGTCCCAGTCCGACGTACTATATAATGGTGGGACGTCGGCGATGAGGCAGTGTGATACGGGGATATCTCTCAGCACCCGAAAGGCTCCACCGTAATGATCGGGGTGACGATGGGTAAGAATAAGAAAGTCGATCTTGTTGATCCCAGCCCGTCGTAATCGTTCGGGCGATAGAGGTGTCCTCTGTCCATTGGGGTACCCAGGGCCGGCATCAACCAGAATGGAGAAGCCATCCGATGTCTGTATTAAGAATGCGTCTCCATGCCCCACATTAAATGCGGTGAGGGCCGTATGAGGCGTCTTTGGTGTCTGTACAGATACGAGGATTGCGAGACACAATCCAAGAGATGGCCAGACCATGCGGCGCCAGAGAGGAAGCCTTTTCAGAGAGCTGCAACCTAGAGCAAGGACAGCCAGGAACGCGGCCACGGGGGCCAGATCGGAGGATACCGTTATGCGAAGTCCGGGCTGATCTACCGCATGAATAAGATACTCTGCGGCGGCGATGGAATGAGAGCAGCTCGTCGCCAGGAAATCACGCAACGAATGAGGGAGGCCCACTATGATGGCGAGAGAGGTGAGGGTCGCCAGGGGGAGGGCTACCAGAGAGACCCAGGGGATGAGAAATAGACCGATGAGGAGCCCGGCCGGCGCTAAGCACGAGAAATAGAAGATCTGGGCAGGAGCGGTGGCCAGTGTCGCGGCAGCACTTACTCGAAGTAAGGGGCCGAAATAACGTAAGAGCCGATTCGTCGACGCGTGTTGTGTCTTTGTGAAGCTCACAACGATCCCAAGAATGGCGCAATGACTTAAGATCGCGCCAGGCCGCGTAAGCGCGGATATGGGGAGTGCCAACTCCAAGGTGATGGTTCCCAGCAGGATCGTGCGAGGACAAATCGTTCGCCGAGACCACAGCAGGACCGCGAAGAGAGAAAAGGCAACCTGGGCCCGAATTACCGATGGGCCCAACCCACAGAATAATCCGTAGAGACCGACCAGGGGAACGGCCAAAAGAGTGGCCGCCATCAGTGGAGCAGGCCGTGTTCGTCCGGGCCAGAGTTGAAACCATAGCCTGCGCAACAACCATACGAAGGCTCCTGCAAAGATGGCCACATGCAAACCCGAGACAGCCCAGAGATGTAGAAGGCCCATACGCGCCAATCGGTCTACGTCTACTCGCGGGACGACGGACCGACTTCCGCTAGCGAGGGCAGCGGCCAGTCGCCGCGAGCTGGTTGGCTGGGACCCGAGGAACGTATCGATCACTTCGAGTCGGCGAAACGCGATCTGATCTCGAAGATTCGGGGCAGAGCGACGCAAAGTACCGTCGGAGACGGCTTCACAGGCGAATCGCTGGTTACCTTTCCGGTGCGAGTTGCAGTGGGCGATAAGGACAGTCCCCACTGGAAAGGGACGTTCGGTACGTAGAGAGTAGATTCGAACCGAACCCTGGTTCGAGACGCCATCTTGCCAGAAGCCGCGAAAGGTTGGTTCCGGGGTATTGGTAATCTGTACGGGGATCAGATGTTTGGGCGTTTGGGTGGTGGTATGGGCCGGAGAATGTCCGCGTAGCTGATCGCGCGTGCCGTCGCGGTTTTCATAGCTGTCTATATGGGGGGAGCGGAGGAGTCCCACACTGAAGCCAAGCAAACCCAGGCAGAGGCCGAGCCCAATAGTACGCCGGTCCAAAGTGGGACGTTGGGATAGACGAAAGGCGAGATAGAGGCCAATGGCCGGAAGAAAGGCTACGCCGAGCCGCGGAATGACGACGCCCATAACCAGGCCGGTCAGGAAGGTTTCCAACAAGATCCAATACTCCGCCGAGGGTTCCCATCGGTGGGTTATCGTGATCTACGCCGTTCCCGGTTTGGTGGGGCTGAGTGCCATCGCCTCGGCTTCGACCGTGTGGGGTGACATGTCTACTTATGGTAGGATTCCCATATGAGGAAGCTGTCGTTCCATTTCTTCTGGCTAGGGCTCGTCTTCTGGTCATGGGCCTGCTCCAACACGTCGGGGCTGGGACCCGACGGTCTGGATAGCGCAGACACAGACCAGGGAGTGGTAGACGTTTCCGGGCTTGATGTTCCCAGTGGAGCCGATGTTAGCGGTGGAATCGATGCTCCCCAGGAATGTCTACCAATGGAGACCTACTTTGCTTGCGGTGTGTGGGAGCCGTTCATGGGCTCGACCTGCTTTGGGTGCCACCAGCCCGAAGGCCCAGGCTCCATCGGCAGTGAATTCAAGCTGCTCCCCGTCGAAGAGGGAAACCTGACTCCGAACCTGGAACGAGTGCAGGAGCTGGCGAAGAAAGTCGACGGCAACGAATCTGTGCTTCTGAAAAAAGCGAGAGGCGATCTTATGCATGGGGGGGGAGCCGTCTTGCCGGTCGGAAGCGCGGAATACGGTAACCTCGCATCTCTGATCGCCTACTTTGAAGATTCGACCTACTGTCGACCCTCCTGTGATCCAAGCTTTGAGCTGTTGGCAGAACCCGAGGATATTTGTAGTTCACCACCGGTTAGCGATCAGCTGGATCCGTCGACTGGTCTCGCGGCGCCCGCCATATACACACAGCGTCTCACCCACTGGCAATATCGCGGAGCCTTGAAGCATGTTCTGGGGATCTACATCGACAAGATCGGGGATTGGTTGCCCCCCGATAGTACGACCGGCGCGATCCCTTCCAATGAAAACTACGATCTTCCCACAGTGGAGTATGGTCGGTATGCCCAGGCCGCAGCCTATGTCGCGGATGCGATCATGGGGCAGAGCCAGGACAAGCTAGAAACCCTATTTGATTGCTCGGATAACTGGAACCGCGATTGTGCGCAGAGCTTCATCGCGTCCCGTGGTATGCGACTCTTCCGCCGCCCTTTGAGCCCCGCAGAAGTGAATGGCTACCTGGAAATCTACGATATCGGGACAGAGGGCGATGGCACCTTCGAAGAGGGGATGCAATATGTGCTTGAAGCGCTGCTGCAATCGCCAGATTTTCTGTATCAGGTGGAGTTGAGCGCTGAAACGGAGCAAGGAGAGCAACGCTTAAGCGGTTTGGAGATCGCGACCCGGCTGTCCTTTTTTCTACACGCCCAGCCTCCATCACAGGTCCTCCTGGATGCTGCGCTCGCCGGAGAGCTGGATGATGATACCGGGATTGAGGAGTGGGTGGACACCCTACTTGGAGACGCGGGGAACGCTCGCCTGGGCATTCAGCAGTTCATATTGCGTTGGCTTCGAATGTATGACGCAGAGTACGTGGAAAAGGACCCCGAGAAGTTTCTGGATTTTGGCTGGGATGAGTTCAGGGGGTTGCGGAGAGGCGCGCAGCTCTGGGCGGCCTACACCGTTCTTGAAGGGGACGGCAGGCTGGAGACCTTGTTTTCAGCACCGGAAACAGTGGTTCGATTGGACTCCTCCGAGAGCGCATTCCTGGAAGTTAGCGAAGACGATGTCATCGCGATCCCCGAGAAGTTTGGTTCCAATTTCGGAGTGGTTGTTGCCCTGCCTCCCGAGGAGCGCGCGGGGCTCTTGACCAACCCGGCACGTCTGGCCAACGCACATAATTCCGATGATATGGGAACAAGGCCCATCCTACGAGGAGCCGCTCTCTTCAAGAACCTTCTCTGTGGCAGCTTGGAGCCACCGCAGGCCTTTGAGCCGCCGGCGGCCGTAGAGGGAGAGTCCGTGAAAGATAGCATCTCCTATATGCTGACTTCGCCGAGTTGCGCCGGTTGCCATAAGGTTATCAACCCTCTGGGCCTTGCGTTTGAAATCTACGACGGCGTCGGGCGTTATCGAGCCGATAAGCTGGATGATCTGGGATACCCCATTGAGACCCATGGAGCCTTTGGGGTGGACGGGGTGTGCAGTGAAGAGCAGGAATCGTTCGAAGACGCCGTTACGTTGGTCAAGAGTCTCGCCATCAACGATCAGCTGCGCACCTGCGCTACGATTCAATGGTTTCGATACGGTCTTCGTCGCGGACCTCGTTTCGATGGGAGTGACGCAGGAAATCTAGCCGAAATCTACGGTGCCTTTGCCGACTCGGATTTCAATGTTCGGGACCTGTTGAAGGCGATTGTTTTGAGCCGCCCCTTCCTTTACCGGGACTTCGAAGCAGCGGGAGAAGAACCATGAACTTCATTAAGAAAACATGGTCCCGTCGTGACTTCTTACGGGCAGCCGGTCTGGGCACGGCCACCGCGTCGATGCTCTATTATATGCCAGCTCTTGCCCTGGACGGAGCCCCAGTCCCGAAACGCGTAGTCTTCTTTGTTTCTCCTCTTGGTTCGCGCATCGTGGGCGGCTGGCGACCCATGTTGGACCATGGAGCGATTGTGACTCCTGGTGATCTGGGGCCCATCCTGGCACCGCTTTCCGACTACGCCGAGAAGATGCTCCTGGTGGAGGGCTTAGACATCGGCCCCGCCTACTGGGGTAATAGTGAGGTCCAGGCCAAGGGCCATAATGCCCGATCCTGTGTATGGACTGGTGCCAACCTCTATCCCGTCGACTCGTGTAGTGGCGGCGATATCGGATTCGCCTCGGGCCACTCGATTGATCGCGAGGTTCAGATGGGCTGGGGGTTGAGTCCGTCTAAATTACATACGGTTTCTATCGGGCTCCCCGGTTGCCTTGAAGCGCGCGCTGTAGCCTATTATGAGGCGGCTGGTAGCCCCATTGCTGGAGAGAGCTCCCTACAGAATTACTTCAATACGTATTGGGGAGCGGGCTTGCAGAACGCCGGCAACGCGGACCGCGCGAGCGCCGCTCGAGCCAAGATGTATTCGCAGATCCGTGACCGGCTGCAGGCTTTACGACAGCAGTTACCGGCCCGTGACCATGTGCGCTTCGACCGACATATTGCAGCCGTCGATGCTTTGCATTCAGAATTGTCCAATACGGCGGTCAGCACCTGTCTGGCCCCAGAGGCGCCTGTGTCCACGGGGTATATTCCGAAAATGCAGCTTGGAAAACCCAGCAATAAGGACCTGGTGAGCCAATGGTTTACGATGATTGCCGCCGCCATTCGCTGCGATGCGGGGCGCGTCTTTGGGGTGCAGTACGGTTACGATGGCCATACAGGCTTTGCCAACGGGATCGTACCCAGCGGGATCACGGGCAATATTCATACCTGGTCCCATAGCGCCAATTCCGATCCTGTGGCGGCCCAGTTGATGATTGAGTTCAACGCCTATTTCGCGAAGGAGCTCAAGAGTTTCATGGACCTTCTGGCAGATATCCCAGAGTCCGACGGGACAACCGCCTTAGACAATACCTTGATCGTCTGGGGGACGAGCATGTCCGATGGTGATGCCCATAGCAGTCGTAACACGCCCTTTGTCTTGCTCGGTGGAGGTGCGACCAACCTGAAGATGGGCCGGTATTTCAATTTTGGAAATTGGCCAGCGCAGAACAAAGGGGCCGACCACGATGGGAAGCCGCACAATCATCTACTGGTCACTCTACTGCACGCGTTGGGGATCGAAGCGACACACTTTGGGAGTGATGACATCCCGTCGGGAGATCTGGACGGCGATCTCTTGTTGTAGGGCTCTGTACACGGAAGTTACGGATCTCTGAGCGGCGAGAGTTGCACGACCTGCCGTCCCATGGCATGAAGCACGGCAACAAATCCCATGAATCAATGGTCATATGAGGCTCAAATGAAGAAATTTATCGTTCTATTTTCCCTGCTCGCACTGAGCGCATTCGGCGTGGCGTGTAGCGAGGACGAAGAAACCACAGATACGACGACAGCCGATGTTGTCGAAGAACCCCCAACCAGCTCGGTTATCATCAACGACTGGATCTCGTCGCAGCCCGTGGAAGGCGTCACGGTTTGCGTGAACCTGGAAGGTGTCGATTGTGTGGAAACAGACGTGGACGGGAGCGCCACCTTTGGGGCTAACCCGGAGCATGGCACCGTAGTGCAAATGACGGCTGACAAAGAAGGCTACTTCCCCTTCATGGTGGAGTTCACCATAACGGACGCGACCTGGAATGGGACCGGAACCTACGTCATGGCGAAGTCCGATATCGTTGCTGCGGTGACAGCCTCTCTGGGGGCCGAACCCGATCCCGAGAAGGGCCACGCGGGCATTGTCGCATGGGGACCCGCCGATGATGAAGGCGTTCGTTCTAACTTGAGTGGGGCTACGGTAACCTTGGTTGAGGGTACTGCATCACAGGGACCGAAGTACTACAACACCTTGCAAGAGATAGCGGATGGCGATGGAATCTTTGCTGACGAGGCGACCACCACCACCGACGCCGGAATGGCAGGGTTCTTCAACGTGGACACGGGCGTTATATCGGTGAGCGTGGAGGCGGACGGTCTCGACTGCTCGACCATCTTTAATGGTATCCCGGGCGACACCGGCTCGGTCAGTGGTACCATCGCAGCGGGCCGCATCTCCTACATGGTCGTGTTCTGCGAGACAGAGTAGTTCGCTACCTCGTTACGGTAGAGCTTCCTCTGGAAGACGGATTCGCGCATAGCCAATACGGCGGTTATTCCGTCGTATTGGCTATGATCGCGTCTCGCATATCCCAGCCGCGCTCCTGGGCCAACCAATACGGATAGGCTCGGTTGATGAGAGTCGCTGATATTGTCGGCTCGTCGCAGGTGGCCTGGAAGACATGGTTCGAGGTCCAGTTCTTCTGTGGCCCTATACGGTTGTCACTCGCCACGTCATTGGCGACAAAATGAGGCACCATTCGAAGACCCGATGGAGCAGTAAGCACGCGGGCAAAAGCAAAGCCGGAATGGCCGGCGAGGGTCATGGGCACAGCGCCTTCGTCCGTCGGAAGGCTACGCAAAAGATAGGCTTTGTCGCCCTCGGGAAGGGCCTGGTCGAAGGTGACCAGACCTTCGCTGCTCACGGATACGACGGTGACAGAGCCCACAACATGCTCGATGGGCATTCCCTTCTCTGCCGCGCTGAAGGTTCCATCTCCGAAGGGACCGTAGCCTTCGTAGTCGTGGAATTCGCCCGTGGCGGAAACGACTGTAACGATCATTCCCGATGTGGCTTTAGGCCATAGAGACCAATCTTCATCGCTGGACTTTGATGCGACAGAACCGCCGAAATCAGGAATCGCATCGCCCGCTACCGCCTGGAGCTTGTCGGTTCCACAGAATGCTTCTACCCATAGAATAAGAGATCGCAGGGGTTCTCCGGTGGGCATTGCATGGCCAGCACCCGAGTTCGAGACGGTAACGGCTGCGCTGATCTGATCGTCGTCCGAAGATTTCTCGATGGCGATGTTGAGAGGGGACGCGAGCTTATAAGCCTCCAGACTGCGAGGGCCAGACCAGGTATGGAGACGTACATTACCGGGCGGTCGTGGCCATCCACCGGTTACCCCTGTATTGGCTTCGCCGAAAAATTGAAGGTCAGCTGTGTTGGTAACCTCCGCATCGGCGGACGGCATATGGCAGGCCTGACACGACATAAACTCGGCTACCGAACTGCCGCCCCATTCCGTATAGGTGGTGTGGACCGGTATCTTTCCATCAGGCCAGCGGGCCTCGTCCACGGGAGCTTCGGGTACGAAGGATGGCTGGTTGAGCTCGTGGCAGCCAGCGCAGAATACGGACTCTCGAAAATGCCCGCGCGGAACACAGCCCATATAGAGATTGGGTACATCCTCGTCGGGACAGAAGGTCAGAGGGAAGAACTCGCCCATTCCAGGATAGGGGGCAGGTTCGCTCGGCCGTAGAATCTTCAGGGAACCTGAGACACCGGGCCCTCCAGCCAGATCTACGGACTCCACATGGTGGCAGACCTCGCAATGCACACCGTATTCGTAGCCATAGCCTTCTGCGTCGAGAAGATCGCGCTGGCCGATCTCGCCGTCGATACCCGGGGCATGACAATCGGCGCAATTTCCGTTGGAGCCAGGGCTCGAAATCGCAGTGAGCCCCGTGACCGTCGTGGACACCTGGCAGTGCATGATCGCCGCACCCGTTCCGGGCTCTTTACCTTCGACCCAGGAACCACCGCGTTCCAGGCATAGGGACTCTGTGTCGAAGGCTTTGGCGGTGCCGGAATAGATGTCGTGAAGGATCGGGTTTTTGGCGGAAGTTCGGTGCGCCGTGTCATACCAGGTGTCGGCGATGGTAAGATGGCAGTGTGCACATTTTTCGATCACATGGCTCTCCCAGGGCACCCCAGGATCTTTAAAGATATAGTCGGGATTATCGCTGGTATCGAAGGAGACCAGAGAAATCGTCAGCTCGGTTGTATTTGGGTAGACAAAATCACCAAGGACGCGCGCGTCGGGGTGTATCGCCATCAGGAAGAGGTCCCCTGGAACCGAAGTGTCCACCTGCGTGATGACTTTTCCCTCTGCATCCGTGGCCCATCGTGTAGGATTACCACCTTGCATAACGGTGATGTCTTCTGTGGGGACATCATCGAGAAGAACAAAGACAGTTACGGCTATTTCTGGGGGGAGAGTTGTGCCCTCATCGCCTTCCGAGGAGTCGAGGGAGTCGCCCCCGTCGGAGGTGTTGGTGTCGATTGGGGGATCGGAATCGGGAAGATTGGCTCCCGTATCCGTGACAATATCCGCGTTGGTTTTCCCATCGCCTCCGCATGCTACGATTAAAGAGAGGATCAGGATTGGATAAATGCTTCGCATTACAGTAGACCCGTACGGAGGTGGCATTGTTATCTCTACCAATGTATAGTGGACGGGTTGGGATTCGCAACACTTCAGAGGTAGATGGCTACTTGTAGTAAAAAACCGCACATTTTCCTATGTGCAGCGTTGTCATTCCTGTTCTTTGGGACGGTGATGGGATGCTCTACAGAGCCTGAAGCAGAGCCACAGCTCACGGCCGATGATTGTGTTGGAGCCTCTATAGGGGTTATCGAGACATCACTCGGAACCGTAGACTATGCAGACGGAAATCTTTCGGGCGTAGCCGAGCATCAGATTGAAGAAGGTTGCATTACGCAGATACAACTCCACTTCGAACGTGCCGAGGGCTGCGCTCTGGATCTGACGTTAGAAAGCGCCGATGGTAACTGGGCGCTGACCGACGGTAGCTTTGAGCTGGAAGCGTCCTGCGGACTCTCAGGAGTCGAGGATTCCTTTGGAAGCTTTGTGCTCGATAGCGCGGAATCTGCGGCGGCGATGGTTGGCCCGCAGGTCGTGACCGCAGAGGAGGACCTGACCTGCGTGAACGCGAACGCGCTATCGCTTATGGGACAGGCCACCTTTACCAAAGGCGAAGAGAGTATTGAGATCAACCTGAATGACCTTGCCCTTGGCGGCGAGATCTTCAGCTCAAGGTTGAGCGAAGCCGGTTGTCCTGGAGAACCGGAGACCTGCGCCAGTCGAGTCTGTGGAGACGATGAATATGGCATAGACTGTGGCACCTGCGGTGTGGGCTATGACTGTACGAATGTGGGGCAATGTGCGTTGAACACCTGCCCCCCACTAGCTCCATTTGGAACCCATCCCTATAATACGTTGACCGACCGAACAGTGTACGACTGTGATGGGAATCCGGTTCAACTCCATGAACTATGCGGAGCGCCGGCAGGCTTTTTCAACCTGCTGGCGGGCTGGTGAGGCGCTTGCCGTAACTTCATCAGTTCGATGGATGACCTCTTTGCTCCCTACTACGAGGATGGACTTGAAGCCTGGGTGATACTTCTGGCGGATGGAAACTTCCAGGTCCCGAATCCGGCCTATTGCAAGCAATTTAAAGAACTTCATAATCTGAAGATGCGGGTGTTGTACGATGGTGATCAGGTGACCGGAGTATACGGTCAAAAGGAAACGTCCATCATCAGTAATGAATCGGGTGTGATTGTCTTTGAAGGCCACTCCGATGCGGCCCAGACCATTTTGAATGCCGTCATTGACGAGATGAACGTAGGCCCTGGCCAATGTACCCATGACCAGATCTGTAAAGGCGAGGCGAAGTGTCTTCCTACTCCGGGAAATACAGCATACGTCTGTGCCGATATGTGTACGGAAGGGGACGATAGCACCTGCCCAGAAGGCCAGAGTTGTTACACCTACGGGCCGGAACTTGAAGGGTATTCCGCCTGCTTCAAGGATAAACTGATTCCCTGAGCCGTATTGGTGGGACACGAACCGAAAGTGACAGTGGTATCCCGTATATCGGTCGTATGTATGATGCTTGGGCTATGGGCCTGTGGTGGAGAGGAGCCGTCCGTAGATAACGGGTCTAAGGATACTGTAATTGCTGACTGGTCATTCAGCCTCGCTGGTGAACCTCGAACCCTCAATGCCCAGGGACGAGGCTTATTCGCCAATGTGTTGGTTACGGACGATACGGTGATTACCACCTACCAGATCGCACAGCCCGACTCTTTAACGAATGGAAAACACCTCTTCTATCAGACTTTTGATCGGGAGCTGACTCCGGATAAGGGGGAAACATTCGCCATCAATGTGGATTCCGCCGACCCCATCGATTGGAAAGGCGATCTGGGCGACCATAAGCTTGTCCTTGTGGGGGATTCCATTTTCATGGTGGCAATAAAGAAAGGAGATTCCCAGGCGGCTATTGTCGAGTTCGACTTGGACTTCTCGTATATTTCTGGGCCCGTGTATCTGGGCAACCCCAATGGAATGGAAGAGCGACACGAGGATATGGGGTTTTGTAGTGACGGTACGGCTCTCTACGCCCAGTTCTTTTCCCAGGTGATCCCAAACGATCCGAGCTCATGGCAAGCGGTAATCTATAAGCTTGGCGAAAACGGAGAGGTAGAGAGTTCGGCGTTTGTGAAACCGGAATCGGGCAGCTTCGTAACGGGAACGTCTATCCTCTTTGTTCCCAAGGGCCAGATGGGTGCCAGCCAGGACCATCTACAGAGCTTCAGCACAAACCGTGACTATGGAAATTCTGCGCGCGTTGGAATTCACACCTTCGCAACCGATATGGATTTAAAGCTCATCTCTGGATCTACCCAGACGATCGTTGAACGAGAGCTCGACACCTACTTTCCTGTAGGTCCGAGCTTCAATGCCAAACATCAGCTTTGGATTGTCGGCTATACCATGGAGAATTTTGAAGGAGAGCATGGTACTCGAGGTATCTCTCAGGAATTGGGTCCTAGTTTCATTACCATCTTTGATGCCTATTGGACCGAATTGGAGACAATTCAGGTGAATAGCGGTGATCCAGCCTTTCGGGTGATGACCCAGACCGTTGGTGACGATATTTATGTGGTCTACGATGAGATGGATTTCAGTGGTTCGGCAACCGAATCCAGGGCCCGTATCGAACACTACAAAATAGGTGCCCGATAGACGGATTCACCAACACCTCTCGTGGGAACGAGGTTTGTTGACGGGCTTATCGTTTGGCGCAGACACCGTTTCGAAGTGTGCACTGCCCCAGCTTCTTGCAGCTTACTTCGGACTTTTTACAGTCCGCGGTAGAGGTCGCGATACATTTGCCCCCTCTGGGAGTGCAGCGGCCATCGTTTCGACACGTACGAGAGGCGTCACAATCCTTCTTTTTATTGGCAACGCATTCCCCTTTCTTCGCGGTACATCGCCCAAAGTCGGGGCATACTCTTGAGGCCTTGCAGTCGTGGTCGGACCCGGCCACGCAGTCGGTACCCAACATGGTACATTTTCCGCTATTTCGGCAGCCAGCCCAGCGAGAGCAGAATTCGTGGGGATCGGCGACACAACTTCCTCCTAATGCGGTACACCAGGAGCGCTCCTTACAGATCTGAGACTGGTGGCAATCGGCGTCTGTCTTGGCGATACAGGCTCCATCTTTTGCGCTACATACCCCGCCCATCGAACAGGCTTCAAGACGCCGACAGTCTTCATCGCGGCCAACCACACATTGCCCGTCTTTGGCCACACACATGGCTTTCAACTTGCAGAATTTTGATGGCTTACATTCCTCGTCGGATGTCGCAACACAGCGCTCACCCTTCAGAGTACATTGGCCGTATTTCTCGCAGCTGAACGAGGTTTTGCAGTCTCTTGGACCTTGCTTCTCTTGACTCAGAGCAAATTGGCTCCAGCCGAGGGTCAGTCCAAAGATAAGAAGTATGAGTCTGGGCATGATGATCTCCACCCTGGATACTATCCAGGATAAACGACAATAAATAGACGGATATTCCTGTCCCTACTTCGACGGGAGCGCAACGATGTGCGTGCCGCTTAGGAAGAGAAGGTCCGTTGGATCTTGTCTGCGATTCGGTGTTCCGTCGAGATCTTTTTCTGGAGCTCCATCAAACCGTCGGTCAGAGCCTCGGGCCGGGGTGGGCAACCAGGGACGTAGACATCAACTGGAATGATCTTATCCACGCCTTTCACGACGGAGTAGGAGAGCTGAAACAGGCCACCACAGTTGGAACAGGAGCCCATCGAGATGACGTAGCGAGGCTCAGCCATCTGTTCGTAGAGGAGCTTGGTGCGGTGTGCCATTTTGTAGGTCAGCGTACCGGCGACAATGATAAGGTCGCTCTGGCGAGGTGTAGCCCGGAACACGGCTCCGAATCGATCGACGTCTGTACGGGGCCCTCCTGTTTGCATCAGCTCGATGGCGCAACAGGCGAGGCCAAAAAGGAGATACCACAAGGAATTCTTGCGGTTCCAGTTCAAGAGTTGGTCAAGCTTGGTAATCAGAACCCCGCCCGAGCTACTACTGAGATACATGGGAAACTCCGTTCGGCTTATTTCC
>PBVT01000007.1 GCA_002728755.1 Myxococcales bacterium | reverse complement strand
ACGGAAGAGGCTGCGGAGACGGAAGAGGCTGCGGAGACGGAAGAGGTCGTGGACCCCGATGCGGTTGATTCTACAACGGTTCCTCCACCTCCTCGTCCCCTGGTGGATCATGAGATTCCCGAATGGGACTTCGTAGAATTTAATGAGCTTCCACAAGAAGTGGAATTTTCAGCGGGCTCGGATGTCGCTGTTGCGGTGCCGACTGAGGTCTCTGATTCTGTGGATGATGAAATATCGGAAGAATCCTTTGTTGAGCCCGAGCCAGAGCCCGAACCAGAGCCCGAACCAGAGCCCGAACCAGAGCCAGAGCCCGAACCAGAGCCAGAGCCCGAGCCCGACGTGGTAGAACCACAGGGGATAGCCGAGGATTACGCAGAACTACTGTCCCTATACGAGGCCGAACAGGCGAAGACGACGTCTCTTAATGAGGAACTTGCAACCGTTAGGGACGAGCAGAAAAGGGTTGCCGCCGAAACGGAGGAGAAGCTGGCACAGGCGGCCGTTCTTGTGGATGAGAATGAGCGCCTTCAGGCTCGGACAGATGAGCTGGCGGGACAAAATACCGAGGCCCAGAATGTATTGGAAGAGAAGGAGCGCGCTCTTTCGACGTTGAACGAAGAGCTTCAGGCATCGACAGCGGATGTAGAGAAGCTGAAGAAGGATCTAGAGTCTGCGCAGTCGGAGTTGGGGACCCGTGATGCTGTTGTTGAAGGGAAAGATAAAGAAAAAGAAGAGATAGTCGAACAGCTGAAAGCATTGGAAGCCGAGCTGAAGGCGCGTCCATCCGAAGAAGAATACAAGGAGCTGCTGGCTGCAGCGGAAGCGTTGGCTGCTGCCAAATTACAGATCACAGAGATGGAGTCCCTGGAAAAGGAAGCCAAAGCGACACATCGAGATCTGGAGTCGCGGACGGATACACTCAGTAAAGAGAATGAAAAGCTCTTACAGATCCTTGAGGAGCTTCGAGAAGAAAAGGCGAAGGTGGTCAAGACTCTTGGTGGAACCCAATCCGATCTGGAGCAGGCCCAGACCGAGGTGTCCTCCCTTACCGGTCAACTGGAACAGTTGAACCAGGAGGTGGACGAATATAGACGGCAACAGCAGGTAGCGGACGGAAAACGGGAGGCTCATGAGAGCCATAATGAAGAGCTGCTTGCGGATAATGAGAAGTTGAAGACGCGTTGTGCTGGCCTTGAAGAGGAGCTCGCGTCCAGACCCGACACCGACGCCTACGCACAATTAGAATCGGACCGTGATGCTCTACGCAAAGAGTACGATGAGGCCAAGATTCTATTTAGTGACGCCCCGACCCGGCAGGAGCTTGATGCCGTAAAGGATGGCGCGAAGGAGCTGGAGTCTGCTCTGAAGCAGGCGGAAAAAGACAGCAAAGCCATTGAAAAGAAATGTGAAAAGCTCCAAAAGGCTCTGTTGAGCCGGGAGCAGAAGATCGAAGAGTTAGAGGCCGTCTTCGCTATCCAGCAGAACGATGTCTCTCGCTCGAAGGACGAGGCCAAGAGAGCAGATGGGCTGACGGAGGCGATTGAGAAGCTTACGCAGGAACTGGAGAACCAACGAAGTTCGAACGAAGAACTGCAGGTCGCGGTTTCGGCAGCACAAGGAGAGGCGTCGGAGCTCCGAGAGGAAAATGAGTCCCTGCGAAAATCCAACCATGAGAACGCAAAGCGTATCGAAGATTTGGCGCAGCAGGCGGATACGACGGAAGCCGACGAGGAGCGAGCGGATCTAAAAAAGAGTCTGGCGACTGCTCTGAAGGATAACGAACAGGCGGAAAAGAAGGCGGCTGCGGAATTAGCGAAGCTTCAGAAGATGCTGGAAGACACCCGAGCGGAACTGGAATCGCTTCGTGCGGAAAAGACGACGGAACCCGCAGGGGATGCAGCCGACGCAGCCTTGATGTGGGAATTCTACAACGAAGTAAATGATGCGGTGAGTCAGTGGCGAAATGATGCTCTCGCTTTGCAGGGGTTGGTAAAAGATCTGCAAGATGAGAGTTATGTGACCGATAATACCCGTATATCCCTTACAACTGATTTAACGGCCGCAGCTCTTCGAGTACAAGAACTCGGTGAACAGATGAAAAAGACGATTCGCGAGTATCGTACGAAGCTGCCAAACGAGGATTAAGTGCTAGAAGGAGTATCCATGACCCACGCTCAATACCCGAAAAATGAACAACAGGTGACCGTTGTTCTTGTAATGGGAGGTGAGGCAAAAATCGGAACCGGTGGAATCGTTCACTGCGATGATGACAACGCGGTTGTAGAGGTTTCGGATATGGGCGTTACACCTGCCTCTGGTGCCCACATTACACTCTTGTATGCAATGGGTGATCGAGTCATGCGTTGGAAAGCTCGATGCGTGGACACCTTTGAAGAAACGCGTTGGATTCTCAGCGCGGAGCAACCTCCCAAACCAGGCGAACGTCGTGACTTCTACCGTGCCGACATCTCTCTAGGGCTTAAGGTAATGGAAGGGTTATCCGCGGATCGTGAAGAGGCTTCTGCAGAGATCGCCAACTATGCCGAAGATACGAGCGCCTCTAGCCTGCCTAGGATGGACGTTGAGATCAGCGGCTCAGGAATCCGCTTTGACAGCGATCTGCGGGTGAAGAAAGGAGCATCGATTGGCTTGGTGCTCTTTTTCCCCGAAGCAAGTCAGGTACATGGCGTGGTCGCCGAGATCGTGCGAGCGAAGTCGGGCGAGTTGGCTTGTACATTCCAGGCCATCTCCGAGAGCTTACAGAATCAGATCGTAGCGGAGGTTTTCCGCGCTCGATATGCGAATGTAGGTCTGATGAATAGCTGACGCCGTAGGAGACGGAGTCTCTAATCTTCGTCGTCCGGATCGTATTCGGGCTTCTTCGGCGCTTCTTTCTTTTTCGTCTGTTTCTTGGCTTTCTTGAGACGAACTTTCTTGGTTACGCGCCAACGATACACGAGAGAGCGGTCGGCAGTCTTAAGCCGGACCTTTTTGAAGTCCTTCTGCTTAATCTTGATGGTTATGGGCGTGTACTCGTCGCCACCATTGACCACCAGAGTATGATCGGCCGTCCGGTCGACATTATAGATTATAGCGACATTCCCGCTGCCCCCTTCGTACTCAGCATCGGCGGAGTCACCATCAAGGGTGAGCATCGGATATTCCACGTTCGTGGTGAGCTTAATTGAGCCTTTGGTTACGTCCTCTTCCTCCTGGGCCAGAGCATGGTTGCTGGCAACCAGTCCGAAAACCAATGCGAGAATGCTGCAGAATATTCGTTTTCTTCTCATAGTACTCTTCATTATCCTTCTCATGACATCAGGTAAGGTGCGCATCTTGCGAGTTTTCTACCCGATTCCGACGCACCCTGAACAACTTATTACAACGGTCTGGAGAGAAACGGAAGTCCCACAAAGTTTTTTTTTGTAACGAACCAGCAAATGACGTTCACGAACTAGTGTACAGGAGCACCAGCGACGAAGATTTGAGAGATTCGGTCACAACCCATTCGATAGGGTATCTCTCGTACGTCACGGACATCCTCATCAAGAACGATGAAGTCTGCCCGAGCCCCAGGTACGAGGGAGCCGACCTCTCCAACCAGGTTCAAGGCTCGTGCTGCTTCGACCGTAATACCACGGAGCGCTTCTTCCGGGGTCATACCCAAGACAGCGCACCCAAGGGAAGCTACCAAACCAAGGTCCTCGGTAGGGGAAGAGCCCGGGTTACAATCGGTTGCCAGAGCCATGGACACACCCGCCTTACGGAATCGTTCGGCGCGAGGAAACGATTGCCCACCCAGGTATAAGGTGGCGCTTGGTAGGAGAACTGCGACGGTTCCGGCCGCTGCGAGGGCCGCGAGGTCTTCGTCACTGGCGTGGTCCACATGATCGACGCTGGTGGCCTTGAGTTCGGCTCCCAGATGTGTGCCGCCTGTCCATCCCAGCTGTTCTGCATGTAGTTTCAGGCCGAATCCCATATCCCGTGCGGATTCCAGAATACGACGACAGGAGTCCACATCAAACGCACCGCTCTCACAGAAGACGTCTACAAAATCCGCCAGCTTCTCGGCCTGGATATCGGGCAACATCTTTGTGATGATCGTGTCCACATATTCAGCAGGGTCCGACACCTCTTTGGGCACAACATGCGCACCGAGAAATGTCGAAACCAGGCGTTGTGGTACCTGGGACTTCAACCGCTGGATGCTTCGAAGCATACGTAGTTCATGGGTATGGCTCAGCCCATAGCCGCTCTTGATCTCGACGGTAGTGATCCCCTTGGCCAGCATCCGTTGGAGCCGGGGACGCGCAGCGTCCGCCATCTCTTGTTCATCGAGTGCTCTGGTATGGTTTACGGTGGTATGGATTCCGCCACCGGCCGCGAGAATTTCTTCATAGGTCATACCTCGCGTACGTCGACCGAAGTCTTCCAGGCGATCTCCCCCGTACACCACATGGGTATGACAATCTACCAGACCAGGGAGTGCGACTCGCCCGCCTAGATCGACGGTGGGTATGTCCGCATATTGTTGTGGTTCCTCAGCACCAGGGCCGACCCAACGAACCGTTTCATTCTCGACGATGATGGTGGCATCTTCGATGATGCCGAGAGGGTCTTCGTCAGAGGACGTTACCGGCATTGTTGAAAGCTGGGAAAGCCCGCAGAAACGCTGTGTTTGTCTGGTGTCCTTCTTTGATTTTGTCATTGTTCCGGTACGAACTTTTCTGCGTCTTCAAGCGTTTTCCGAATCAACATCTGGATGTCATCCGGATATTTCGAGTTATTATCGTTGAGTCTTCGCAGATGCTCCAACGCCTCTGGGTTCTGCGCAGAGATTACAGCGATAGCGTCGAGAAATCGGAGTTGGAGCCGTCGAGTTTTCAAGAGCTCCACACCTTTCCGGTCGGGGGCCATATAGGACATACCAGGGCAAGCGGCCTCTGCCTCACGCGCCGAAAACTGTGCGAAGAGCTCATTGGTCATGCTTGCGGAAGCCAGGATCAGGTGCGTCTCGAGCGCAATGCATACGATAGGGATCGAGGCAGACTGAATATAGGATTCCATACGTTGCAGAGCTGTCTTCACATCGGGATGCAGATCATCCACGGTGGGGCCGTCTGGGCGATAGTGCTTCAGGATCGTTCCAATTGCCCACATGGCGGTAACCCGCACGGACTCCGAACGGTCATCGGAGAGTTCTTTCAATAAGAAGGGCACGTCATCGAAGGTGGCAAGACGTTGCAGCGCAATGAGTAGAGCTTGTCTCTCGTCGCCTTTCACCTGTTCTAACGAGCCGTGTTTCTTAATCAGAGGTCGAAGCGCGGTCGGGCGTAGGTTCGCCACAAGAATCCACGCAGCGCTCCGCATATGTACATCTGTATCCGATTCCAACCAACCAACGGCTTGCGAATAGGCTGATGAGGAATTGTCTTCTGATGAAAGAACTTCTGCTAGATCAAACCGCCATTCTGAGGGTTTGGTCTTCTGGTCCGAGGGTGGGCGAGTTACGACTCGTACCAATCGTGAAACCTGTGCCAGTGCCGTTCCGGAGGTGTGCCGTAGCTCCCCTGTGGTCGAGGGCTTCTGTAGAAGATCAAGCACCAATGGTACCTGTTTGACCAGGGAAGGGCCGTAGTCGGACCCGATACGACGAACGGTTGAAGTCTTCAGATCGGTGTTGCTGCTACGAAATACGGTCTTGAAATACCCAACGGCATGGTAGCGTTCGAAGAAGTTTCCGGTCAGGGTTTCCGCTGTAAAAAGGATCCCTGCGGAACAAAAGACGACCAATAGAGAAAACTGCAGGGTGCGCGCCTTCATCCCCTTCGAGAGGACCGCGAGATCGGCGGCTTCCATCTCTGTATCGAACGGTTGGTGTGCGAACACCTCCGCCCTCCAGGTTCGGCGAAAGAGCTGATCTCCCACCAGGGTGGCGGCCACAAATCCAGCGCCAAGTCCGAGGAGCATCGCAATGACGATGAGAATCAGGTTGGTGCCAATGGACGTGGATGTATTTTCGATCCATGGAATTGCCCAGGCGAGATGCCCCGCCATGGCTCCTAGGAAGAACACCAGGGCGACGACCATACGGGATTTGGAGCGCAGGGTTGCACCGATAAGGCTCAAGGTGATTTCCCGATTATGTACTGAGGGGGCAGGGCGCTGGCCTGTTTAATCCAGTTCGTTAGAATCTGTGCGTCGGGTAGCTTACTCGCAATATTATGGCTGTAGTTGGCTGCTCGTAACTTGTCGAGAAGAGCCACAGGATCCTCTTTTGCGAGCGATACACAAGAGGTCACCTCGGCGATCCGAAATAAGCGCGCCATCTTGGGGCCGGCTCCCTGAACTCGCATCAGGTCGAATAGAGAGGCCAATTCGCTGAGACGCTCTTCGGGGAGTCCGATTTTATTTGCTACACCTTTTCTTTGCTTGGGATTTGCGAGCGCAATCCCCCCATCCTTGGTTCCCCGTACCGGTATCTTCTTCAGGGCGCTGATTTCGGCCTCGGTCAGAAAGGTCAAAGAATCAAGGGGGTAATGGCTGGCATGACTTGTTGGGCTCCACGCCAGACTGAGACCCATGACGAGGAGTGCCAGGAAGGTCCTCCTCAATATCATCGGCCAACCTCGTATTGTTCCGGGAAATGAAGAAGAACCCCGAAATTAACGGACATAATGTTTTGAAGCTCTTCCGCCGCGATACCACCGTCTGTGGTTGTGCCACGACTCATACTTACCAGAGTGTTGGAGATCTCGAGCACAAACGCGAGCTGGTCTTTTACGAAAATATGACCACCCCAGCCGATACGCGGGGCGATACTGATAGAATTTTCAATCTTGGGGCCGTCCCCAACGAGTTGAACGACACCACCGCCGAGGCGAATAAAGCCGTCGTAACGCATCGATGATTGGTTCAGCCAGGACAGTTTCCCATATAAGGGGACGATGGTAATGCTCGCCATCGCGTCGAAACCAAGTCCCGTTGTTTCAAATTCAACTCTCTTGTCGACCACCTGGTCACCCAGGCTGGTGTTCAGTCCCAGGGTATATCCCATGTCCAGACCAACACCGAACCAGTTCATAAGAAAGTAATCGTAGCGTACACCAAGCCGAAGTTCATGCCGGTAGGCGTGGTTTAGGCTCATACCCAGATTGGGGGTGATCCCATGCCGCTGGTTATGTAAGAGGCGGGCTTTACGCACCATGGGAGCGTTCTCAAGGGTCGCGGCCTGGACGGTGGTCCCAAATGTGAGCAACACAAGAATGAAAGCCAACAGAAGCGTGATGCTCGTTCTGCGACTTCGTACATTGCTATTGGGTTCCTGCGATATCATCGATTGCTCCGGAACCGTGGTGAGAACGGAATATGAACCGATAGGGCCAGTCCCGTTGTAATATTATGCAATAAAGTGGTTCCTGATGGAAAAGACGCAACATGAATGCTGTCATTCAATGCTATTTCCAAAGCAAGCCATTCGGAGAGGTAGAAACGTGACCCAATTCCAATGATTGCGCTGGGACGGAGGTCATCGGAGAAACCCTGACTTAGACCACCACCGACGTTTATAAAGACGTCGAAATAACTGATGCCCGTACCAAAGTAGGAGAACTTACCGTCGATGGGGCTGAACGAGTACAGCACCTGTGTCTCAAAGCGGATATCCGTACGCTCCGGGAAGAGGTGAAGATCGTTGTTCAGCTGCTTGCGAGTGTCTGCATCAATATTGCGATACGTAAAGAATCGTGCGGCAAAGGCTTGTCGTTCGGTCAGGTGGTATCGAACGGTGCCTCCGACTCCAACATGATGCTGAAGAGGATCGTTGATGTTGTATAGACCACCAACGGCGATTCCTACGCGGCCTCGTTTCAGAAATTCACGCCGTTGCACTGCGCGAATCTGCTCGGCAAATATATCATCGCCAACAGAATCTTCGGCCGGTTTCTTTGGTTTTTCTTTACTCTCTGGATCCGCAGGGAGAATCGGCACGGCCGACCATGCCGTCGAAACGGTCCCCATCATCGCGAGACAAACCAATACCATCCATAATTGGCAGGTCCTGCGGAACCCCGACGAACCGGTTATACCGGTCCCTCTTTTTTCACCCTGTCTCATGGGTCGGCATCCTAGCCCAGCCCGGTCTTCGACGCAACAACCGTAAGGCTCCATCAGGCATGGGTTGAATTCGATTCGTCCTGGGCGAACAAACCATCGAGAAATTCGTCGCTGTTAAAGGGGCGCAGGTCTTCTACTCCTTCACCGACTCCTACATCTCGAATCGGCACCTTTAATTGATCGACAATTCCAAGAACGACACCACCACGTGCGGTACCGTCCAACTTGGTCAAAACAATACTGTCTACACCCAGGGCATCGGTAAATGTACGGGCCTGGTGCACGGCATTCTGGCCGATGGTCGCGTCCAGCACCAGAACGGTTTCATGGGGGCACCCGTCGTGGGCTTTCCCTGCAACGCGTACGACCTTCTTGAGCTCGTCCACCAGATTCTGGTTGGTATGGAGTCGACCAGCGGTGTCACATAAGACGAGGTCGTGGCCTTCTTCTTTCGCTCGTTTGATACCGTCAAAGATAACGCTTGCGGGATCTGCGTCGGCTTTACCCGCATGAAAGTCGACCTTTGAACGTTCCGCCCAGACACGAAGCTGGTCGACGGCGGCCGCCCGAAAGGTGTCTCCGGCCACGAGCATGATTCGCTTGCCTTCTTGTTGGGCACGATGGGCTAATTTACCCAGAGTCGTTGTCTTACCAGCTCCGTTCACTCCGAGGACCAGGATGACTTTGGGTTGAGTATCGGCCGACGCTTCGCGTTCGACGCCGTGTAGCAGCTTCTGTGCTTCCTGGCGCAAGGCACCCAGGACGGCCTCACCGTCTTTGAGTTCACTTCTTGTAAGTTGTTCTCGCACTTGCGCGAGAAGCATGTTGGCTGTCTTTACGCCGATATCCGAGGTTAGTAGTACCTCTTCAATTTCGTCGAGGACTTCCGGGCGCAGCTCTTTGTTCAATGTGCGTCGAAGCCGCGCAACAAAGCCTTCCGACCGCGTCCTGGCGAGCCCTTGTTGTATGGTCGCGGGCTGACTGATGACCGCAGGCTCTTCCTCGGGCTCCTCGACGACCGGTTCCGGTGGGCGTTCCCACTGGCGATGTTGTCGAATGCCTCGCTCGGCTTTCTTCGGCTTTGCTGTCGGTTTCGCCTCTGTGGGCCTTTGCTCGGGAGCTTTGTCGTCGTAGCCCTGTTCTTTTTTGGCCCAGACCTTACGGAGGATCAGGACTCCAAAGAGGACAAGTGCACCCAGGACGGCGACTAAGACAACCAGCTCGGTGGCCGATGTGCTTGATTCTGCAGCCGCGATAGGCGGCATATGGAACGGTAGCGAATCCATTTCCCATCCCTGAAGATAAGAGTAAAACCTCTGGCCAGCGGCCGAAGGCCCACTACTATTCGACCTTCGGATGCGGGTCAATGACCAACTTCAACGGATGCCATGATGACGTAGGAGGCCATGCGTTTTGATTGGTTTTGGGACCCGGAATTTCACCGCATTGAGGCCGAATTAAACACCTCGAATTTGCACGTGACCTTTGGTTCCGAATCGCCTATAGTCCGGCGACTTGTTTGGAGACATCATGGACAAGAAACCGAAAGCTACAAACCCTTCGGATATCAAGCTGCGGCTGACCTACGATGACGTGCTGCTCTTGCCTGGCTACAGCGAGGTTTTGCCTAGAGACGTGTCTCTAGAGAGCCGGTTTACATCCAAGATATCTCTCGCGGTGCCTCTGGTCTCCTCGGCCATGGACACTGTCACCGAATCGGAGATGGCGATTGCTATGGCCCGTGAAGGTGGGTTGGGGGTCATTCATAAGAATCTGACCATTGACGAACAGGTGGCCGAAGTTCGGCGCGTGAAGAAATACGAATCTCGCATGATTACTGATCCGATTGTGATCAGTCCGGATCGGGCTCTAAGTGAAGCTCGGCAGAGCATGCAGGACCACAGCATCAGTGGTATCCCCGTTGTAGAGAATAACCGGCTCGTTGGTATTGTGACGTCGCGAGATCTGCGTTTCGAGCAGAACTTCAGTCAACCTGTGTCGGCTGTAATGACAAGAGATCCGGTCACGGCCAAGGTGGGGACGAATCTGGCGGAAGCCCGAGAAATTCTTCACCAGTCCAAGGTCGAGAAGCTACCCATCGTGGATGATGATGGCTGCCTTGTTGGTCTGGTGACAGTGCGTGATCTATTAAAAAAGGTAGCCTACCCCAACGCCACGAAAGATTCGGAAGGGCGCCTTCGTACAGCCGCCGCCATCGGTGTCGGGGGCGATGTGGTGGAGCGTGCTGCAGCTCTGGTGTCGGCCGGTGTCGATGCCCTGGTTGTGGACACGGCCCATGGACATTCCAAGAATGTAGTGTCCACATTGGAAGCCTTGCGAAAGGATCTGTCCGATGTGCAGATCGTGGTTGGAAATGTGGCGACAGCCGAAGGCGCGAAGATGTTGGCCGAGTCTGGTGCCAACGCGATTAAAGTGGGTATTGGCCCTGGCTCGATATGTACGACTCGTATGGTAGCCGGTATCGGTGTCCCCCAACTGAGCGCTGTTATGGATTGTGCCGAGATGGGGGCGAGATATGGTGTGCCGGTGATCGCGGACGGTGGTGCCAAGTATTCTGGTGATGTCGTTAAGGCTCTCGCGGCCGGAGCGAGCGCGGTGATGATGGGCTCTATGTTGGCGGGTACGGAAGAAGCCCCCGGCGACAGGGTTCTATTTCAGGGCCGTGTCTATAAAGTGTATCGGGGAATGGGAAGCATCGGGGCCATGCAGCAAGGAAGCAAGGACCGGTATTTCCAGGAAGATGCCGTTGATGAGCGGAAACTTGTTCCCGAGGGGATTGAAGGGCGTGTTCCATACAAAGGTCATTGCGACGCTGTCATTCATCAGATTGTTGGTGGACTGCGTGCCGGTATGGGTTATGTGGGAGCATCAACCATTCCTTCGTTACAGGAAAAGGCTCAGTTCACTCGGATTACCAACGCGGGTCTTCGTGAAAGTCATGTCCACGACGTAGAAGTCACGAAGGAAGCTCCAAATTATAAACGTTGATTTGCCGGGAATCCGAGCTTTGGCCGGATGTCCCGTACCAGGGCGAGAAGTGAGATGTCGTTCGTAGATAGTGTAGCTGGCCGGGTTCTCATTCTCGATTTTGGGAGCCAATATACCCAGCTGATTGCGCGTCGAGTTCGTGAACAACATGTGTATTGCGAAGTGCACCCTTTTGACTGGGATATGGAAAAGATCCGGCAATTCAACCCAAAGGGGCTGATTCTGTCCGGTGGACCCGAGACGGTAACGGAAGAGGGGGCGCCGGTTCCGGATCCTGCAATCCTCGACCTTGAGATTCCTATCCTGGGCATATGTTATGGGATGCAATGGCTTGGTCATCATCTCGGAGGGCTCGTTGCGCCATCTGCCCAGCGGGAGTATGGCCGTGCCGACATCGAGGTGTTGGAGACCGACTCTCTCTTAGCTGGGTTTCCCCTGGCGGAGCTACATCCGGTCTGGATGAGCCACGGTGATCAGGTAAAGAATCTGCCGGAAGGATTTTCGGTGTTGGCGCGCAGCACGGATGGTGTTGTTGCTTCTATGGGTGATGACGCCCGCTCCCTCTACGGTGTGCAATTCCACCCAGAGGTCGTACATACCCCTCGCGGTGCCGAGCTGCTCCGGAACTTTCTGTTGAATATCTGTGGTGTCGAAGCCAACTGGACGATGGACACATTTGTAGCCGATTCGTTACGCTCGATTCAGGAACAAGTGGGACCCAATGGACGTGTTGTCTGTGGCCTCTCGGGAGGTGTCGACAGCGCGGTCGCGGCGGCTTTGATTCATCGAGCGATTGGCTCACGGCTGACATGCATCTTTGTCGACCATGGGTTGATGCGAAAAGACGAAGGTGCACAGGTTATCGATACCTTCACCAAGCTGGGTTTCAATCTGATCGGAGTCGATGCGTCGGAGCGCTTCCTCGCCGAGCTGGAGGGAGTCGATGATCCAGAGCAAAAGCGCAAGATCATCGGGCGAGTCTTTATCGAGGTCTTTGAAGAAGAAGCACAGCGAATCGGCACGGTCGACTATCTTGCGCAGGGAACGCTCTATCCAGATGTCATTGAGTCGGTGAGTCTGCGTGGCCCGTCCCATATGATCAAAAGCCACCATAATGTGGGGGGCTTGCCGGAACGCATGCGTATGGAACTGGTGGAACCGCTACGTGAGCTGTTCAAAGATGAGGTGAGGGAAGTAGGGCGTGTTCTAGGACTGTCGGATGAGGTGGTGGATCGCAAACCCTTCCCGGGCCCCGGAATGGCCGTACGTATTCTTGGAGAGATCACTCGAGAGCGGCTGGCTGTTTTACAAGAGGCCGACGCCATTTATCGCCAGGAACTTCAGTTAGCGCCCTGTTGGACCGAGATCTGGCAATGCTTTGCGGTCTTATTGCCCGTGCGAACGGTGGGTGTCATGGGTGACCAGCGAACCTACGAGAATGTGCTCGCGCTTCGGGCGGTATCCAGCACCGATGGTATGACTGCCGACTGGTATCCGATTCCACACGATGTTCTGGCACGGATCTCCACGCGTATTATCAACGAAGTTCGTGGCATCAACCGGGTGACCTACGATATCTCCAGTAAGCCTCCGGCCACGATTGAATGGGAGTGACGGCGTGCGGAATTATTGCCGCATTATTTTCGGGCTCTTGCTGATGCTCGTGTCGGGAGCGGCTACTGCCGCCCCCACCTTATTGGCGGTCGAAGTACGCATGGAAGGAGATGCCAACCCCTGGCGGTGGTGGTGTGGCGCCGCTCCGGATCCCATAGCAAAAGATGTTTTGATGGGATTGACCCGTGGGTTGGAGGAAGAGCGAGGGCTCACGTATGTGGCGGCGCTTCCTGCGGACACACAGGCCGTGCACCCCATGTATTGTGGTCAGAATTGGGATGATGATCTGGCTCTGAACCTGGCGGGTCTGTTGGGGGCGGATACGGTCTTCGACGGGCAGGTCGTTGTTCATGCGGAGACGACGTTGACCGATCCTCCCTATCGGAAGATACCCATTGAGTTTATCGCACGTGGACGTACAGCTCGGCTGTATAAGGGGCCGACTGCGAGCGGAGATTCTGATCGACCTGCACATCTGGTACATGCGGACCAGCAGATAGCCTGGGCCTCGAAGGATGCCTCGATCGGTACCGCTTTGGCCCGGTCGGCCCAGCGTCTTGGGATTCGACTTGGGACACGCGCACGTCGTGTTTTACGGCGTCCGGTGGTGGGAGAGCGAATGGTGTTTCTGGTTCGAGGTAGTTATCGGATCACGGATGAAGATGACGTCGCACGACGGCTACGAGCGGCTCTACCCGATGGTTGGGCTCTTGATGTTGTCGGGTTTCGAAATACCCATTCGGTATTTGTGATCCGTGCGAAAGAGAAGACCCGGGATAATCTTCTGGCTGTTCTACAAAACGCCATTGATGATCCCCGTTCCGGACCGCCACCTCTGTTGTATGAAGGGATGGACGGACAGGGGTTTCCGACCTTTATCGCTGTGGATGCCAAAGAACCTCTGTGGGTTCGCCCCACCGGCTCTCCGGCCGACCCGGAGGTCCCCTAGGACTGTTGCAATGCCCTGTGTTGGGTGGAAAGGATGAATGTGATGCGAGAATTGGGCGTAGGATTGTTGGGGTGTGGGACCGTAGGCACCGGCGTCATTCGATTATTAAATGATGCTGGCTTAGCTGAGCGTGTCGGTGCGGCGCTTTCCGTTCGGGCGGTTGTTGTTCGCGATCTGGAAAGAGACCGTGACCCGGTAGTCCCCGTGGATTGTCTTACAGATGATCTGCATCGCGTGATCGACGCCCCCGATATCGATATTGTCGTGGAGGTCATGGGGGGAATCGACCCGGCCCACGGTGCTATTGAAAAGGCCCTGTCCAATGGAAAACAGGTTGTGACCGCCAATAAAGCACTCCTCGCGCTCCATGGAGACTCCCTCTTCGCGCTGGCGCAGAAAAACAGTGCGGACCTCCTATTTGAAGCCAGCGCTGCGGGAGGAGTACCCGTCGTGCGCGCTTTACGAGAGTCACTGGCGAGCGATCGAGTGGTGTCGATTCACGGTATAATCAACGGTACCTCCAATTATGTGCTGACTCGGATGGAGACCCTTGGCGAGTCGTTGGATGACGCCGTAACGAAGGCCCAGGAAGCAGGGTATGCAGAAGCGGATCCTTCCTTTGACGTGGGCGGCCAGGACGCGGCGCAGAAGCTACAGGTCTTAAGCGCGTTGGCTTTCGGGCTGTCGATGTCTACAGAGGTGCAGCGAGTGCAGGGGATCGACAGTATCCAACCCGCGGACTTTACCCATGCGGCTTCCTTCGGATACCGAATCAAACCATTGGCTGTGGCTCGTGGGGGCGAGAATGCGGTGGAGTCGTGGGTCGGCCCCGCCCTTGTACCGATGAATCACGTCTTGGCGGGTGTGAATGATGTATTTAATGCCTGCTATTTGAAGAGCGAAGCGGTGGGGCCATTATTATTCTATGGCCAGGGCGCCGGGATGATGCCGACGGCTATGTCGGTGGTGTCCGACGTGATTGAGGCGGGTCGTAAGCTCGCTGCCGGTGCGCCGGGGGGGAGCCTGCCAGCTGTGCAATCGGAAGCCGTGGCGGATTCGTCTAGCTCTGAGCCACAGAGCGTGCAGGAACAGCCCTGGTATCTTCGGCTTTGCTGTCGGGACCAGCCTGGTGTACTCGGTCGAGTAGCCGCTACTCTTGGTGGCCACGGGGTCTCCATAAACAAATTGGTACAGAAGAACGCGGCCGATGCCTCAAGCGCGGAAGTGGTGATCTTGACCCACGTAGCTGGTACCGATTCGGTTCGTGCTGCGGTCGCCGAGATTGACAATACAGCCGATACTACGCAACCAACACTTATTATGCCGGTAGAAGATCCCGCCTGAAGAATCGTACGTCGAATACGCAAACAATAAAGGAGCATCCAGTGTCCGCACACGAAGTTACAACTGAAATATCTGGCCCCATTGCGCGTATCGCGATTCACCGACCGGAGCGGAAGAACTCCCTCACACCTTCGGTATGCCTGGAGCTTGTGGAGGCATTGAAAACCATCTCCGAAAATGAGGAGGTACGGGTCCTTATTTTTGGAAGCAATGAACGAGGATTCTGTGCGGGGGCCGATCTCCTGCAATCCTTGAGTGAGATCCCTCGAGGAGAGGATGCCAATCTTCATGGCTTTATCGACGATCATTACCATGCGCTGATTCGGTCGTTATTTTCTCTCTCGATCCCCACCATCGCCGCTGTTCGTGGTGGGGCGGTGGGCTTTGGCTTCTCTTTAGCCCTGGCCTGTGATTTTCGCATCGTCGCGACGGAAGCGAAGGTGGGACCGGTGTTTACTCGAATCGGCCTGGTCCCCGATGGCGGCTGTACATTCTTTCTGACCAATCTTCTGGGCGTGGGCAAAGCCATGGAGTTGATCTATGCGGGAAAGAGATTCGATGGACCTACGGCGGTTGAGCTGGGCCTGGCGTATGAACACGTCGCAGATGCACAGGTCGATGAGGCGGCTACGGCTTTGGCCACGACCTTGGCGCAAGGCCCCCCGTTGGCAAACGCCCAGATCCGACATCTGGTATATTCCAATAATGGAGCACCGCTCGACGAGGCTCTGGATCGGGAAGCACGAGCACAGGCCAAGCAATTGGTAACGGCTGATGTAGCAGAAGGAGTGATGGCGTTTCTGGAAAAACGCGCACCCAATTTCAAGGGACGATAGGTAAGAGGGCAGATCATTACCAAGATGATCTGAACAGGTGGAATGGATCCGAATGTGGGACAGGATGAGGGGAGTCATGGGTTGGACCAGGGGCAAGGCGAAGGTGTAGTGCGTCTACCGCAACTCCGCCGTGTAGCTCTTGCCGATTTTCAGCTCGTCTTCTCGGAAGATCTTTCAGACCATGTATATGGTCCGAATGACAGCCTACGCCCCGCGTTGCAGTCCGCCATAGAAGACGCGCTTCTTCCTTTGGGGACGGGGCTCTATCGACGAAATGTCGATGTAGACGGGGCTATCCTATCTCTAGTGATCGACGTGTCCGGGCGCGAGCTGGCGTTGGGCTCTTTGGATTTCTTCAGTGAGCGCGTTCTAGCATATGCTCTCGATTCAACGGGAACATCTTCAGATCTTGCCGACGCGTTTACAGATCATATTCAGCGGTTTCTCGATTCAAGCTGCGCAGAGGGGCCTTCCGAGATAGAGCGGGTGACGGCCCGGCATGGTCTGGTCGATCTTATCGCCGACCACTCGGAGGGGGCGACGGATGAGTCGTTGGCGTCCGTGGAGGCTACAGCTGGTCGTCATGGACGATCTCTGCTCGGTAGAATCGAGAGTTATTCCCCGCGATTTATGGAACGTCTGACCCAGCTGGGCTTCGATCTGGCGGCGGATTACCCGGCTTTCCGGATTCATATGTTGCGCTTCGTGGCGATGCTTCCATCTCTGGACTTTGATGAGGAAGGAGTCGAGGTCAAACGTCTGCTGATGGAGACCGTACGGCGAACTCTCGATTCTGGGCGACGACTGCCCCTAGCGCTCATCTGCTCCCTATGGATGATTCGCTGCGTGGCCTATTGTGTCCCAGCTCGTCTTCTCGCGCGCATCACTCGGGCTACGGTGCGTCGTTTTGCTCGAATGCTGATCGCGGGAGAGACCATCGGGGAAGCCCAGAGAACCTTAGCCAGTCTGGCAAAGACCGGACGATCTGCAACGCTCGACCAATTGGGTGAGCTCGTGGTGAGTGAACCAGAGGCGGACACCTATCTGGAACGTGTTCTGGGTTTAATCCGCGGTTTTGATGCGGACGCGAACTCCGGATGTAATTCGGCCGGTATCCCGACAGCCAATGTGTCCATCAAGTTATCTGCTCTATGCGCACATTTCGAACCGGACGACCCAGACGGGACCTATGCGGCGGTTGCCCCGCGATTGAAAAAGATCCTGGAAGCGGCCCAGGCCCATCAGGTGTATATCAATCTCGACGCCGAACATTATGAGGTCCGAGACCTCAATTTTACGGTGTTATGTCGTGTGCTGACATCGAATCCGACCCTGAAGGAATACCCACACCTTGGCATCGCGGTACAAGCCTACCTCCGAGATGCAGCCGAGCACCTCGATGACATCATCCGCTTCTCCAGGGAGCGGGGGGTGCGTATGCCCATTCGCCTTGTCAAAGGTGCCTATTGGGATCAGGAAACCATAGAAGCCGAAGCCCACGGGTTTGATGCGCCGCAGTTCCTGAATAAGGTCGAATCCGATCTGCATTTTCAGCAACTCTGTATACGTATTCTCGAGCATCCAGACGAAGTGCAACTCTGTCTGGGCAGCCATAATCTCAGGGATCATTGCTTCGCTCGAGCGGCGCGTGAGGTCCTCTATCCCGAGAGTCCCCCGATCGAACACCAGGTCCTTCATATGACAAGTGAAGGATTGGCGATTGCTATGGCGGAACGTGGCTGGGCTGTACGCAATTATATACCGGTAGGCTCTCTACTGGTGGGAATGGCGTATCTGGTCCGGCGCATCATGGAAAATAGCTCGCAGGCCGGTGTGCTTACACAGGCCCGCCGAGGGCTCGATCCGGATCGCATCCTCATGCGGCCGGGCGAACGATATAGACGAAAGCGTGCAAAGCCGACCTGGCGAATGCATGCGGCGGTGCGTTCGAAGACATCTGATTTACCCAGGTTTCGTAATGTGGCTCCCGTTCGGCTGTATCGGCCGATGCATAGGGAGGCCCTGGCTGCGGAAATCAATCACCCGGGGGCCATGACTCGTCTAGACCTGGCGACAGATCGTCGGAATGGAACGCAAATCGACAGTGTCTCACCGTCGGATAATTCCGTTGTTGTGGGGACTGTCACGCAGGCCAACCAGGCGGATACGGACGCAATGCTTGAGAAGGCATTTCAGGCGTCGACACATTGGGAAGAGCAGGGCGCCGGTGGTCGAGCCGCTGCATTGATACGGGCTGCTGATCTCTTATTGGCGCGACGAATAGAAGCGGCGGTCCTGGTCGCTGAGGAAGCGGGAAAGAATCGCGCGGAAGCCTTGGCGGACATCGATGAGTCCATCGACTTCTTACGATTTTATGCATTGGAAGCGCTTCGGCTTGCGGCCGAAGACAGAGCGGACGCGCCTCGTGCTCCAAGAGGGGTGCTTGGAGTGGTCGCTCCCTGGAATTTCCCCCTCGCGATCCCCTGCGGAATGACCTCTGCGGCGTTGGTGGCGGGAAATACGGTGTTGCTCAAATCGGCGAAATACAGCCCGCTGATAGCAGAATATCTGGTGAGCCTGCTTCATGAAGCGGGTGTACCCCAGGATGTGCTTCAGCATGCCCTTGGTCCAGGGCGTGAAGTCGGTGCACGTATACTCGCCAGTGAACGGGTGGCTGGATGTGTCTTTACCGGGTCGAAGGAAGTTGGCGTGGGAATCTACGAGAGCCTATCTCGACGTATTCCTCCCTCGGGCTCGGGGGCTTGTCGCGTGATTGTTGAGATGGGCGGAAAGAACGCGATCATCGTTACCGCGAGTGCAGATCTGGATGAAGCGATGAGCGGTTGTCTCTATTCGGCTTTTGGTCATGCGGGACAGAAATGTTCGGCTGCGTCCCGGATTCTGGTGGATGAACGGATCTACGACCGATTCACCGCGCGATTTATTCGTGCAGTCATGGATTTGAAGATCGGCCCGGCGTTGGAGCCGGGGGTGGATGTAAATCCCGTGATCAGTGAATTCGAGGCGGATCGGTTGAAGGAGGTCGCTCGTCAATCCGAAGAGGAATGCCTGCGCGTGGGCGGGCGCGTCCTGTTGAATCGCTCCCAGGAAGGCCAGGATAGGCCCGGTAATATTGTGGGCCCGTCGGTCTTCGAGTTACCCATAGAGGCCGTGTCCGACCCCGAATCGTTCGGCCAGCGGGAGATCTTTGGCCCGGTGGTTCATCTTATCCCCTATCGAGGGTTGGAGCAGGCCGTAGAGGTGTTCAACGGAACACCCTTCGCGTTGACTGGTGGTGTATTTTCCCAATCGCAGGATGATATCGACCAACTCTCTTCCGAACTCAATTGCGGCAATATCTATGTGAACCGGAGCATTACCGGCGCGCGTGTTTCCATCGAGCCCTTCGGAGGATATTGGCATTCGGGAACGGGTCCAAAGGCCGGGGGTAGGTCGTATGTGTCGACGCTTCGTCCGCAACGAGCGAGCTCCGCTGTGGAGAACCGAATCGCCTGGAATCCGCCAGAATCCAAGCCGTGGATACATCTACCGGGGCCACGACCCGACATTCACTCCGCGTCGACCGCTTCGTCAGTAGCAACGACGATACGCAGCGTAGGGGAGGGGGTCTTTGCACAACCCCAGCTCCTATTGGATTATGCCCAATGGGTGACGTGGGACCTACGACACCATCTGGCGGGTTCGACTCCGAATCGGCGCGTTCCTGGACAGGATAGTTACGATCGAACGAGCTTGTCGCGAGGATCGGTGTTGGTGCTGGCCGCAGAGGCGAAGTTACCTACCCAGACAGCGGTCCATGCCCTATCTGCTCTGACGACGGGGAATCGGGTGACGGTATTGGCCATGACGGATGATAGCGCGAGGGCCTGGCGCAGTCTCAAGTCGGTCCTGGACAGGTACCAGGCGGTTTCCGGAGCATTAATTATCACGGATACAAGTGTAGGATTGGACCCGGCAGATTACGCGACCTGTGTCGCGGACGGGCCGTTGGAGAGCTATTCCGAGTGCATTGACACCCTCTTTGGAGGGGTGGAGCCAGGGCGCGATCTCTGTGCATTCCAGAGCCTCTCGGAAGGACCCTATCCTCCGGATTGGTGGGCTATAACCCGCTGCCACCTATACACCCGCTCCTTCGCGGTGAACACATTACGCCACGGCGCTCCTCTATCTCTGGATTGAGACGTAGAGGGCTCAGCGCAACTGTTCGTGGGGCATGCGCTGTCGAGGTGAGCGAAAATACCAGACCGGTGAATAGAGCCGGAAATTAGATACACGGCTTGTGTAGATGCAGGCGTAATCCTGCATTTGTGCCCCGAACGCGCTTAATTCCGCGCGGTCGCGGACCATCATGCCCCAGGTGTGGTTGAAGTGTACGCAGATCTGTTTTTCTAATCGCAGGACTTCCTGGTTGAGCTGTCGAGCTTCCCCCTGCAATCTTCGATCACGATTCCCATCGATCGCGTGGGCCGCTCGCTCGAGATTAATCTGAAAGAGTCGAGACTCCAGTCGATCCAGCTCCGTTAGGTCCGAACCGTGTTCCTGCATGCCTAGTAGCTCGCGCTCCAGCTCCTGGACGACCATTGCCGTACGCCATGACGTGTCGCGTTTCGAGCGGAGGATATCCCCGTAGAGATGGTCTCCAACGTAGAGAACCTCATCTCCACGCATTCCAGTCCATTGCTTAAGCTCCTGGAGATTTCCGCCCGTATATATCTGACCCCTTCGTAATTGGGTCACAGGTATGGACTGCGAACTCCCATCTTCATTGCTATGGAGAAAGGGGGTGTCTCCTACAAAGAAACCTGGCTTTCGCGCGGACGCGATAATGAAGTCGAAGTAGTCTTCCCACTTGGCGTAGCCTGGGTGCCCCTGATCCAGAAGATAGGTCATTACAGCCCGCGTATACTCTGGTTCACTATTGGTTAGTAGAAAGAGCTTTTTCCCCGCGGATCGGAATCGATGCAGGGTCTCGGGTAGATCGGGGTCTTTGTAGATGTACTCTGGAATATTACCGCGAACGATCGTTTTCAGGCTGTCGTCACTATGTAGGACATCCATGGCGCCACGGAGGTCTCGCCAGAGCCGATCGTATGTGGGCTTGGATTCATTATCTGCTTGTTTGTCGAAGAGCCCCACAAGTTGGCAATACAGATGCATTTCGGGAAGGGAGAACTGGGTATCCACCATCATCAGACCCGGGTCGGACAGGTCGATCTTGCGGTTTGTGTAGATGTCTCGGCGGATCTCTTTGTCGAGGGGACCACCTCCGTGCCAGACCATTCCTACGAAGCGATGCGCGTTCATCTTGAAGATATTGCCATGCTCCGTATCGACGACGAGACCACGGATCGCGAATTGCGGGTCGTATTTCAGTGCCAATATACTGCGTGGATAGCCCAGAACATCGACCATGCTGTTGAGCACAAGTTCCGCCTGGAGGTGCTCCATCGCCGGCTTATAAAGAGCCAGCGAGTAATCCATGTCGAAGCCTATATATCGGATCGTATCCATCCGAAGGTTACGATTACAAAACACCCGTCGGCTGTAGGGGATGAGTTCCTGTACGAATTCCGTTGTGGGTTCCGTCTTCGTTACCATGATGTAGATAGTATCGTATTTTTTTTAGAAAACCGCGAACGGTGAATCAGATCTTCCAACCGGTGGTAAGAGCCAGGGTAACCACACTCAGGTTTTCAACCAGGATCTGGAGACCGATTTGGAGCCGATCCACCGGCAGTTGCCAGTCCATGATGACCCCGAATTGGGTGTAACCCGTCAGGTCCTGTTGGCTTCGTAGATCTGCGTAGAGAATTCTTGGGCCGGGTCCGGCACCGACTCCTCCTCGCACACCGATTCGGTACAAGCTACCCGTGTGGAAGTAACCGGCAGCGTAAAGATAGCCCGTCAGGACGCGATAATTTGGATTGGTCGTGACAACGGAACCTACATCTACGCCGATCTCCGTTTTGGGCGTGAGCGTTCGGGCCAGCTCCAATCGGATATTGGGTTTTAAGAGATGAGGTATGGCGGTGGATTGGCTCTTTGTGAAAAAGGAGATCCCGGTCTTTAAACGAACCGTCAGGTTGCGTTCTATTTCCACTGCCACGGCTTCCTCTACAGCTTTCGATTCGGCTGCAGCTTTCGGTTCAGCGACAGGTGGTGACGTTGCCAATAGCGCGGCAGATAATATCAGCGATGAAAGAATACCCATTTTCCTCGCAGTCCAACTACATTCCCATCCAGTACTAATGTACGCCCTCTGCCATCTTCCGTCCAACGTCTATGTGTTACCCGCGCTCACAGATTGACCGAAGTCGCTTTCCAGCCGTACAATCCTAGCTAGGAGGTTCTTTTGCGTAGTTTGATTTTGTTGATTGGGGGAATGGTATTTATGGCCGGTTGCCAGGAGCTTCCTGCCAATATCATGGGATATGAGGCCTGCGTGAAAATGAACGCAGAGCCTCTCTTGCCACGCGATCATGATCCTCATTTTGGGACGAAGAATGTCTACGCCTGTGGCGTAACGGTCGAAGACCTCTATGCCGACGGTGAACTACAGATCCCGTTGGTAAACCCCTATCCACTCGGAACAATTATCGTCAAAGAGTCCTATCGTGATGACCAGGACTATCCCTGGCTGATCGCCACGGCTCAAAAAAGCGAAAACGGGTGGACCTGGTATGAATACAAGCGAAACTTCGAGAACGAAGCTTTTGTCCGGTTGCCCATAGCACAGTCTGTATGTTCGAACTGTCACGCCGATGCAGCTGGTACGGATATGATCTTCCAGCTCTACGAACCGACCGGATCGGAGTAGACGTTATCCATTCGGTGGCAGTCTCGCTCCACTAATCGGACTAATTTGTCCGGGTGTGTTTCCCGTGAGTTCCCATGAGGGAAGGTGAGTGGCGGCTTCCCAGTGGTCCGTTTGCCCTAATTGATGACCGATTAGTCACAGATTGGCACGACTTCTGCTCTAGAGTTTCCATGGCTGATCGAATCAGCCGTTTGTGAATACCTATGAAAGGAGTGGGCTCATGTTTGAACGTCGTTTGTTTCGCTTGAATTATTGGTATGTAACCCGACCTATACGGTTTCGGTGGCTATTTTTTGGATTGGTTTTGTTGCCTGGTCTCATCGGCTGTGTGCGGATGGATTGGCGCACCTGTTCCAGAATGAATGGGGAGGGATTTAGCGGCGACGCTGTACGCATTACACAGGTAGAAATTAGTCAGGATTATGAGGGGACCGACCCCGTTCTATCGACGATTTTTGAAGGTGACCCGGGAATCGTGAACGCCTATACGGGCAAGGCCGTGGAGATCTCGATCGCATTGGATATCGATTGTCATCAGACCGTTACACGTGTGGAGATCGAATTCCCGGATTCTACAACGATAGTCTTCCCGGATGTTAGAGTGACGGATAATTGGATGGACCCAGTGCCTCGAATCAATATTTCCGTAGAAAAACCCGCTCGTTTTCTTGATGGAGCGACGGTTCAGGTTACCTACCACGACGGTGATGCGTTCCATGAGTCTACGGTCTCGGCCCCAGTTCCTGCTGTTAGCTACGGGGTCAACGCGTTGGCCCTGGTGGAAGGGGATCACGGCATTTTATGGACTGGTACCAGTCATGACGGTCTGTTGGGCCTTCGCTTGGAAGGCGATGGTTCCGTTACATCGATTCATTACCCAGGCGGAAAACTTCTTTCGGATCGGACGAATGATTTCGAGGGTCCGCGCGGAAATATGGTCACCAGGATGGTAGATCAGTTAGATGGTATCTGGCTCGGCTCCTGGTCTCGCGGTCTTACCTGGTTTCATCCGGGCAAGGACTCCCTGGATAAGGGCGATGACCACTGGGTACATTTCCTCCCTCCGTTGAATCCACATCTTGCCTCTGTTGAGGTCGAGACCTCCGAAACCTGGCTGGTACAGGAATTCTCAGAGACCATTACGGCCCTTCTACCCGATGGAGACGAAGGCCTCTGGGTCGGCACCCTCGCGGGTCTATACCACCTGCATCATGGTGGGGANCTCTGGGACCCGACGACCTCTGTCTGGACCTACATCACACCTGGNACTGTGCTCTCTCTTGCCTCCAATCACCCGGAACATCTGTGGGTTGGNTTCAGCACCGAACATGATCAGGATTNTCTNACNTCCACCTGGCTACGAGCGGAGGCGCCACTGCTCTTCCTGAATACGCGGGGAACGCCTACGGATACCAGCGATGATGAACAAACCTGGATGGTCCCCGGGGGCGAAACCGGCGACTCTACCAGCACCGTATTGAGTCTATCGGCGAGTCAGAATGTCCTCTGGGTCGGCACCGATCATGGCCTTTACGTCTATGAGAGTTTCACCGGAGGGTGCACCCCAGAATTGGGTGCGTGGTATTTATGGTCCGATGAGCGGGGCCTACTATCCGATGGTGATATTCTGACTCTCACTCCACAGGGAGATAATGTTCTCTGGATTGGAGCCTTCGATGTCTGTGGAGAGGATGGTGGCGCTTTGATGCGCCTTGACCACGGGGGAACCCCGCTCGATCCAACGGATGATCAGTGGTTGACCCATGGAGTGGAAACCGGACTCAAAGATGCGGATGTTTCTGCGATCGTTCCCCTGCGTGATGGCCGTGTGGCGTTCACAACCTTCAATCTGGACATCACCACGTTGGCGCGTCTCGGGTTTACCGACAAAGCGGTAGCCAGTGATTGCGAACTTCCAAACCCGGGTTTCGACGGTCTGACCATTCTGGATCTGGGCGACGATCCCAACCAGATCTCGGACGATACGATCTTTGATTTCTAGGAGTGCAATTAAAATGGCCCGGGAAGTTTCCTTCCCGGGCCTCGCCCCTCCCTTAGACTCCTTCTACTCAGGCTGCGGGCAGTGCCCGAACCAGAGCGCGTGCTCTTCGCATCAGATCTCGTCGCTGAATTACTCGCCACCAGGGAAGCGTCGTGGCCTGTTCCAGGAGATTGGCACGGGCTTCACTGATTTTTGACGACTTCCGTTCGTCATCTATTTCGTTTTGGATCAGCCGTAGATGCTCTTCTAGCTTCCGACAGTTCGTGGAAAGCTGTTCACATTCGGTCTGTGCTTTTGCACGTGCCACGTCCAAACGACGAATCTCGGATTGGAGATCATTCAGCATACTACTATGGTCGCGCATAAGTTCCACCAGCTGAGTCGACTGTTCACGCTCGATCTCTTTCGAGGAAACAGAGGGCTCGTTTTCTTCTTTTGCAGTCTCGACAGCCTTCAGGGCAGTCGCTTTGGGGATCGGCTCCTCAATTGGCACAGGAGTATAGTCCTGCATTGGACCGTCAGGGGAGAGAGCCGCCAGTGCAAGATTTGATGGTGGCAACGATATCTGTCCAACGGCTTGGACATCCGTTACCAGATGGAGCAGATCTCGGACTGTATCTCTCATAGGACCTCGCTATCACGCCGATACATCTGTCATGGTCAGCGCAAGTCCCCGGATCGTCAAAAAAAAACACATGTTTCTATAAATGTAGATCGGTCGACGGGCGTTCTGTTTTCCCCGATGACGTGCCAAATCGATCCAACCATGATAGTTCGCGGCCAGGACATCAGGTTTCCGAACCTTTTCCCTGGAGTGAAGATCATCATGGCGGATGAAAAAACAAAACGGGCTCCCATCAAGATACGAATCGAGTCCGATGAACAGACCCGACAGGGCGCGTACTGCAACTCATCAATGGTGAGCCATACGGCGGAGGAATTCTTAGCGGATTTCCTTTTTCTTACGGCGAAACCGCCGTATGGGAAGCTACATAGCCGTATATTAATGAGCCCTGGTCATGCGAAACGACTGGCACGCATGCTCACAGAGGCCGTCCATGGCTTTGAGAAGAAATTTGGACCGATCAAAGAGTCGCGACCTCCCGTTGGAAATCCAGATATCGTGCATTGAGGTCGTGTGTAGAGCGGTCTTTTGCTCCGGTTCCAGCAACTTATGGATAAAAAAATGAGGCCGTAACTTTCACTTTGGTCTCGTTTTCCGTATAAACGACACTACCTGTTGTGCATAACGAGGTTGATTTCGTGCGGTTGTTGTCTTCCTTGCTGATGATTGTGTTTGTCGGTGCCGTGGCTAAAGAAGCCTCGGCGTTCAGCATTTCTATGGTGGGAAATAAAGTTGTTCGATGGAACAGCAACACGGTGCCCTACAAGATCCATGTCGACGGGTCCGATGACATCAACAATGGAAGCGAATTTCAAAAGGTGAAGGACGCGTTCGCTGATTGGGAAAGCACGCCGTGTACTTCGATCTCTTTCACGTATCTAGGCACCACCGAGAATAATCAGATTACCTCGGTCGGCTCCTCCGGAAATGGCGAAAACGAGATAGCCTGGATTGAAGGGAATGCCTGGGGATTTGGCTCGTACGTATTGGGTGTTACGGGGCCGCTAATTAATTTCCAGGGTATGATTCTCGAGGCCGACATTGGATTCAATGGTCGCCAACACCAGTGGTCTACAAGCGGGACGCCAAGCTGGAATGGCTCTGTGCAAGATGTGTTGAACATTGCGATTCATGAACAGGGGCATTTTTTCGGGATGCAACATGTACTGGAGTACAACAACTTCGACCCACCCACGATGGCACCTGTCGCCGATCCAAACCTGAAAACTGCAACGCTTACCGACGACGATCGACTGGGGGCATGCTATCTATACCCCGCGGAAGGGACCTATACCTGTTCGAGCCATTCGGACTGCCCCGATGTGGTGGAGACGAACCCAAACAACGGGCAGGAGTATTACAGTAAATATGGACAATGCCAGGGAGGAACCTGTGATCTGGGATTCACGGAACCGCCTCCTACCTGTGGTCCGGGCCAATTAGGAGACACCTGTTTTTCCGACGACCAATGCGATTGTAGTTTGTATTGCCAGGACACGGGGTTTGAGCAGATCTGTTCCAAGCAATGCAGTACCGTATCCGACGATTGCCCTGTGGGGTTCTCTTGTAGTCCCTACTCATTGAATGGGACCGATGGCGCCTGTCTACCGGTTCCATGCCGTGAAGCTGGCGATGTGTGCAGTAGCGCGGATGCGTGTTGCTCGGAGCTATGTGTAGGAATCTCTCCTGACGCTGGATATTTCTGTAGAGTACAATGTAACACTGGCAACCCCATCTGCCCGGAAGGTCAACAATGCGTTACGGTTGATCCGGCGACACAACAGGGGGCTTGTATCCCGGAGAAGTTGAAGGTTGGAGATACCTGCACCACAGATGCGGAGTGCGCGGCCGGTTATTGTCGGTCTATCTCGGGGGAGCCCGGTAGTTTCTTCTGCACCGATGAATGTGCCTCGGATTCGGATTGTCCGTGCTCCATGCGTTGTCTGACCAACCAATCTCCGCCTCTATGTATCCCTGGTCAGAATTCGGCCTGTCAGCCGCCAACGTCCGAGGACACCACCCAGACAGGGGCTGACGGAGCGAGCGGCCAGGATGTAATTCAAACAATCGGTCCAGGAACGAACAGTAGCTCTGGCTGCAGAGCGGGCAATTCGGAAGGCAGCTCCTGGTTCTGGTTACTACTCTATATGTCGTTGATGGCCCTGGTTTTCCGTGGGTTGAAACCTAACATTCTGGAATCCGGCGAGGAACTACGGTAAAGTGTGCTCATGAAGATCACGAACGCCATGAATATTGCCCAGAGCGGACTGAAAGCGGCCTCTACACGAGCGGCCAGCTCGGCCCATAATGTGGCGAATAGTAATACGGATGGCTATGATCCCGGACGAGTGCTGGCCGAGGACGTGGAGACTGGCGGCGTTCGAACTCGGATTGAAAAAACGGATGAACCCCACGCTATCTATGATCGAGATGGTCAGACCGTAGAGGCCTCGAATACCGATATCGCGGCCGAGATGGTGGAGCAGCTTGGTGCGGGTCACGCCTTTAAGGCAAATATCCGTGTGATACAGACCGTAGATTCCATGATGGGTAGTCTTTTAGATCGTAAGGTCTAGGGGCCTGGATACAGACGGCTTCTTCGCTGGTCCCGACGATGGAATCGTCGGTAAATCCTTTGACCCGAGACCGATCCGGGGTCATTCTTTGTAGATGACCATCGTGGATCCGCATAAAGGACCGGCTCCCAAAAGCCTCCTCCAACGAGGCCTCGATACAGTTTTGGGAATCATCCAGATCTTTCGCCAATCGAACTGTCCGATGAACGCGGCTGCGATTGCGCATTTTGCGATGTTGGCGATTATTCCGTTTCTGATCGTCGCCATGGTGGTCTTGGGATCCGTGCAGGTGGAGGTTGGGCCACATACGGAGGAGATAGAGGCGAGTCAAACCTACGAACAGGTCGCCCAACCCATTCGATATTTTCTTCCTTTTATCGATGACGGTCTGGCCAGGGAGGTCCGAGGCCTTGTGCGTTCGCACCGACTGGATGGGGGCGTGGCTTTCGTTTTCCTCGTGGTTGTTTGTTTTATGTTCTTAAACGCTCTTGAAAAGGCGGTATCGAACATCTTTCGAAGTCACCGGCGCCGGCAATTTGTTCGAGATAAACGACGAGTCGCGGTGTTCTTTTTGTTGGCCTTAATGCTCATTGTCTTATCGAGCTATTTCTGGGGTTTTGTGGACAGTCTCTCCGGACCTCTCTGGCGAGCTGTGATGACTGTATTTGTATTGACGATGGCGTTTCTTGTGGTGGTCTATGTGTTCGGTGAGCGCAAGCTGGCTCCCTTTCATCTCGCGGTAGGGGCGGTGACATTCTGTGCCCTGTGGGGCATTGCCCATGTGATGTTCAAGATCTATATCGATCACCTCGCCGAATTACCGGACACTTTTGGGAATACCCTGTCGAGTATTGCGGTGCTGACCATCTGGCTGTACTACGCCTCTTCCGTCTTCCTTTTCTCGTGCTGTGTCGTTCGATATATGCGGGATCACTGGCCTAGAAAAACGTCGGCCTGAGGACAAAAAATCGATGCTTGCCACCTCTGAATCAGAGGGGTAGTTTCTCGGCAGTAAGATCGGAACGAGTGGGTGTTTTGCGGAGCTTCGGGGTCGCCGCAATCGAAGCCCATTTGATCTAGAAACAGTTGTATTGAGGTGGAACTTATGGCGCTTAAGAGTGGATCAATGACCTGGCGGGGCTTTCAGACGATGGACCCCAAAGTAATGGAGGATCTCGATCGTACGAAGATCCTTGCGATCTTAGAGAAGAATGCCTTCCGGGATCCTGATGTGGTGGACGGTGAGGTCGAATCGCACGGCTTTGTAGTATTTGATGAGATACTGACGACGGAATTCGATGCCAATTCCGAGAAGACCTTTGTGGGGTCGTACGTAATCTTCAGTTATCGTCGCGATAAGCTGAAGCTCCCATCTGCATATACCCGTGCCTTAATCAAAGCCGAAGAGGCGCAGGCGGAAGAAAAGAAGGGAAGTCGATTGAGTCGTGCGGAACGTACCGCGATAAAAGAGCGTATCGAGCTTATGCTCTACAAAAAGGTTATTCCGGCCATCCAGGTGGCAGATGTAGCCTGGTCCTTAACGGACGGAACCGTTCGGATCTTTTCTGGGTCGAAGACGGTTGTGGAGACATGCGCGGAACTTCTCGAGTCGTGCTTTGGTGTCGAGCTATTACCGAGTGAGCCCTTCGTTCGGTTGCTGGACGAAAACTATGATGACGCAAAATTACTGAAACAAGCGCTGCCGGCGCCTATCTACATCCCCGCGTTATTGAACGCGGAATAATGGAGGGGAAGTCATGGATTATCTCGCATTAAAGAGCAAGTACGCACTACTCGGCCGCGATTTTCTCACCTGGTTGTACCGCCGCGTGGATGAAACGGACGGGCAACTTAAGGAAGCAGGGAAAGATACGGAGATCTTTTTTGATGATTCGCTGACAGTGGTAGGTGAGGGCGACAGCCCGGCCGCGTCCACCTTTCAGGGGCAGCCACAGTCTATGAAATCAGAACTTCGTGCCGCGCTTCGATCGGGCAAGAAGATTACTCGAGCCAAGCTGCATGTAATCCGTCCCGACGGGGAATGGTCCTTTGTATTGGACACGGACGAATGGGTGGTTCGCTCCCTTAAGGTTCCCAATGGGGTATCCGACGGAAGTGATGAAGAAGCGGTACTTCTGGATCGACTGGCACAGTTGGAACAGATTGAGGCGACCCTTGAGCAGATGTTCGACGCGTACCTCAAGATCCGAGTAAACAGCAAAGCATATCAAGAGCTTGGAGAGAGCCTCTCCGCTTGGATTTCCTGATTCTGGAGTTGGATTGCCGGTGCTAGTTATAGCGGCGTGACAATTTTCCAGTTCAACCGTAGACTTCGGAATTCAAATTGAACCGTATGGCTTCGATAGGAGCCATACGGTTTGGTTTGGGTCTGGGGGTTGGTTGATGACCTTTCTTCAAGGAAGCAAATGAAGGAACTTGAGATATTCATATTGGGGTGTGGGAAGACAGGGCGAGAGTTGATCTCCCGCCTCGACCATCATTGGAAGATAACCGTCTTCGATACGAGCACTACACGTTTTGAACGTCTGGGGATCCACCCCAATGTTGAGACCGTTGAGGGAGATGGAACCAGTGAGATGATCTTGCGTCGAGCAGGGGCAGAACGTGCTCGATATGCGGTCGCCTGTACGACGGATGATGAAGCCAATATCGCGTTTTGTTCGCTGATGCGGCATCGCTTCAACACCCCCGTAATTGTATCACTTGCGGCTGGTGCTGATGCCGTAGAATGGCTTGGGAAGATCGGTGCTACTGCGATCAATCGGGCCGCGGCATCCGCAGCGCTGATTCGGAATCGAATTGAAACAGGTATCGTGGAGACCACGGAGATCGGATTGGCCCAGGGAGAAATCCTGGAGGTACAGTTACATGAGCGCTCCTACTATGCCGGGTTGACCGTGGGGGACCTCCCTACGAAAGACTTTCGTATCGCTGCGATTTATCGGGGCAACACGCTCATTTTGCCGAGAGGAGACACGGTTCTTCTACCGCGTGATCGAATTGTTCTGGTTGGTGATTCTCATCTGGTACGTGGCGTTGCGGAAGCCTTTCTCAGCGGTGAACTCCAGTTCCCAGCGCAATATGGAAACCGAGTCTTATTGCCAATCTTTGGCTTTCAGCCGCCGACAGAGACAAACATAGCGGAAGCTATCTATATTACCCGGACGAGTCGCGCGAGTGGTCTCGATGCTGTCGTCTTTCCTGAAGGCCTGGGCTCTTTCGATTCCGACGCCCTCCTGCAGAGTCTGGAGGCACAATGCAAAGAGGCCGATGTCAGTTTGCATGTTGGTACTGCGGAGGATCGGAATCTTCCATCATTAACCCAGCTAACGGGTAAGGGAAAAGTTGGAATCGTGGTTCTACCGGCGGAGAAGATTGGTCTGTTCCGGAAATTCTCTGGAACGTCCTTTACCCGTAGCGCAATCAACGCAGTGGACGTGCCGGTTCTTATTTCCCGAGGGTCATTCCCGTATTCGGAAATTGTGGTCCCTTGCCTGGATATCGACAAAACCCGTCGTGCTCTAGAGATCGCAGTCGATGTGACGCGTCTCGACGGTGCCCATGTCGTGGCCTTACAACTCTACAACCGTATTCTTCCCACGCGTACACGGAGAGGAGACGCCCCCTCCACTCTGGAGCTCTTCCTGGTGGAATTGGCGAAATTGCATCGTAAGGAGGTAGCCGTAGAGAAGATCGATGGGAATCCAGTGTCGGTAGTGGCACGGCGTGCGGCCAGCGAGAATACGCTCGTGATGATGGAGACTGTGGGGATCGAACCACGTAATATCTTTAATCCGGACGTGGACTTCCATGTGGTGCATTCCTGCAATAGCTCGGTAATGGTTCTACCGCGAGAAATGCATCACGCCATTTGATATCTCGTCCATCTCTATACCGTTCGCATCCGCGGGTCATGGTGGTTCCACCACCTTATGGATTCTCGGCGTCTTGTTGGCCGGGATCTTCTTTATACCCCTTATTGCCAAGCGTGTAGGACTCCCCGTTGTTGTCGCTGAGATTATGTTCGGGGTTGCGCTGGGAGATTCCGGTGCCCAGATGATTGGAAACCCGGCCTGGCTCCATCAATTAGCGGAACTGGGACTTGTGTTCTTGATGTTTATTGCGGGCCTGGAGATCGATTTCCGTGAGATCCTTTCCCGTAGTCGGCGCGACGCGGTCGTGGCATTGGTCATCTATGTACTATCCATAGGCTTGGCACTGATCGCGATGGTGCTGTTGGACTTCCCTATCTTCCTGGCTCTTATCGTCTCTGCGACGGGTGTGGGCGTGGTCATCCCGGTTCTGCGCGAAGTGGGGCATGGAAGTAGTCGGTTTGGGCGCCTGATCCTACTCAGCTCTCTGATCTCTGAGTTCGTGACTTTGCTCATTGTGGTCGTGTTCAAGGTTGTCCATAAGAGCGGTCTAAGCATCGAGCTCTTAAGTGTCGTCGTTGTTGGTGTGTTCTTCTACATCGCATTGACGCTCTTGCGCGCGATGATCTGGTGGTTCCCCGAACGATTCCGCATCCTCTTCGAAGCTCACGATCCTTCCGAGACAGGAATGCGCTTTTCGCTCTTCCTGCTAGCCCTTTTTGTTGGTGTAGCGGTTGCCGTCGGGTTGGAGCATATCGTTGGGGCGTTCCTGGCGGGTATTACATTAGGGGCTTTGTTCCCCAACCGACAGGTGCTCGACACCAAGTTCCTGGCAATGGGATTTGGTTTCTTAATCCCAATGTTTTTTATTCAGGTTGGGCTTCGGTTCAATATTCCAGATTTGACCGACTGGGCCATTCTTCAGCCTTTCCTCATCTTGTTGGTTGTGTCCTATGTGGTGCGAGGCTTGGCTTCGTCTACGCTTCTATTCGTCGGTTTCTCACCGAGGGAGACCGTTGCTGGTGGCCTGTTGGTGGCAGCCCAATTGAGTCTGAATATTGTAGCCGGCACGATCGCCCTGAAAGAAGGCATCATCACCCAGGAACTCTACGACAGTATCATCCTATTGGCGGTTGTGACGTCGTTCCTCTTCCCGACAATGGCAAAATATCTGCTGTTGAGCTCACCTGTCCCCGGGGAATCAGAATCACAGGCCGACGAGGATGACCTGGAGCAGTTCGCTGTGTGGTCACCGTACGAAGAGTCTGCTCACGAATCCTAGGCCTGGACGCTGAGCTTTAGTTGGTCC
>PBVT01000006.1 GCA_002728755.1 Myxococcales bacterium | reverse complement strand
GAGAGCGAGCTGAACAAAATGGCCGGCAGCGGTGCCAGCGAACCCGCCACCCAGCGGGTAGTACAAAAGGAAGGCGTCGGCCCCGACCATGTAGAGGGGGCCGACACCGAAAAGTCCGAATGGGAGACCTCCGGAAACCTCCGCGGAACCCCCCTACCACCGGTACGCAGCAAGATCCCACCGAATACCGCCGTCATAGAAGATGGGGCGACTTACGCGGTCCGGATCGCGGGAGCCGAGCAGATCAAAGAGGCACAGAAACAACGCGCCGACGGCATGCTCGACAAGAATATGAACGTCACCGACTTCCGGTATTTCTTCGCCAAGGTCTACGAAATCGTCAGTCAAAACGAAGTGACGCTAACCAAGGGCGGAAACTTCTATTATCCCTCGTATGTAGCCGCCTGCATTATGTACTTCGAGAAGTTGTACGAAGACAATTTCAATGCCTTTGAGAACGGCGGCCATGTAGAAGCCCATTGGAAAGAGGCCTTCGAGACCTGTACGACGATGCAAGAAGTGTACAACGTTGCCAATCTAGCCGGGGATGTTTCGGGACCACCAGGACTCGGCCTGCCGATCGATGCGACGGCGGCTGGTGCCCGGGTACTGGCGGCAGTGCGTTCGCTCGTCGTCTCTATGCAGGCCCATATCCGTTATGATCTACCGCGCGCAGAGGCCTGGGTCTTCAACAGCTACTACGCGCATATGCCAGGGGTCTCCATCAGCGACTTCAAAAAAGACTTCATGGCCATGGGGCCTGTCTTCGACGCCGCCACCACCGAGATGCTCCCCATTATGGCCCAACGGCTCGGATTACCAGTGGACTGGACCCCACAGATGGTCATGGACATCGCCATGACACACGTAATGGACGCCGATATGGCGGCAGAGCGGGCCGACACCTGGTCCCGCGCGGAGGCTCTGGTCGACGAAGGGCTTACGGGTAAGGGGCCATATGTGACGGATGAATCCGGTGATGCCGCTACCCTCTCTGGTGACGCCACCAAACAAGACAATATGAGCTCCCTCGGAAAGATACAGGACAAGACCCTGCATCCGAGCATGGACAGTAGCCGTGAAGTGATGGACGACGACGCAGCCCGAGAAGCCGCTAGCGTTCCCTATGGCCAACTTAGTCGCAAGAGCGCGGCCGAACGGATCCGCATGATCCACGGGATGCTTCGAGGAAGTACCGGTAACGATGATGAAAACCGCATCCAGGATGTCCTCTGGGCCTCGGCCTTCGCTGGTGATCTGGAGATCATCGTAAACGGATCTGGTGGCGCCTACGTCATCATGAACAAGACGGACGGCAAAGAGGCCGCCCTCCTACGAACTTTCTTCCGCCGCAATTTCTATCCGATCGCTGGTTCGTACGATCTAAGCGCCATCGTAAACAAATGTTGCGATGGTGGTAGCGAATGGGAAGAGGAGATGATCGCTGATATCTTCGACGCCCGCCCCAACCTGGCCCAGTTCCTGGTCCAGAACTGCGGCGGTAACGAAGTCATGGGCTATATCAAACTTGCCGAAACCCTCGACGGTGGAGACTGGGAACGGGTCCGTAAAGTGATGGCGAAACACGCGTATCCACGATTCGCCGTCTCCAGCCGCATTCGGATCATCACTTGGCTTTGCGACGGGATCACCCCGACCTGGGCAGAAATTGAGATCTTTATGATCCTCAGTAAGTCCTCGAGCAGCGATTTCAGGAGCATCGTGAACTTTATCGGCTACAACCGAATCGCCGGTGAACTCGACGGTCCCCTTCGTGCCATGTTCAAGCAAATGGCCAAATCAAGTGGTGTGCAAGGAGCCGCTGTCTCTCGCAAAGAGTCTGGGCCGGGAGCCCCCTCCGGTGATTGGGTCCAGGCCGTGGCGGCCGACGGTGTGAAAGGTTCCGGCAGTACCCTACCCTACCTCGACACGATCCAGGCCTCTTTCGGTAAGCACGATGTCACGGGCGTACAAGCTCACACCGGCGGCGCCGCCGGTGAGGCAGCGAAACAAATCGGCGCCAAGGCCTATGCGACGGGCAACGACGTCGCCTTCGCGGGTTCCACCGACCTACACACAGCAGCCCACGAGGCCGCCCATATCGTCCAACAACGGGCGGGCGTTTCTCTCAAGGGCGGCGTCGGTGAGGCGGGCGACAAATACGAACAACACGCCGACGCGGTCGCCGATCTNGTCGTCCAGGGCAAATCCGCNGAGAGCGAGCTGAACAAAATGGCCGGCAGCGGNNCNAGCGANTCCGCACCGATCCAACGCACCCCCACCACGGAAGGTGCCGAATCAGAGGCAGCGGTATCAGACGCCGTAGGTTCCGACACCGCTGTGTCCGACGCAGCTGTGTCCGACGCAGCTCCGACAGAAGCCCCGTTAGCAAACTTCATCAGCGATCTGTTCCATCGCATGGACCTCGACAAAGACAAAGGGGTCAGCCGTGACGAGGTCATCCAACACCTCAAGAATGTCGGCGTCAAAGGAGGCTTCCTTGGCATCGTTCACGATCGTGCAGCCGCCGCATTCCTAGAGCATCTCGATACCAACGAAGATGAGATCGTCACCTTCGCAGAGTTCCAGGGGGTCGCTAATAAAGTGCTTCCGAAAGATGTCTTCGACGAAGAAGGAAACGTGAAGCAGGAATTGCTCGACGAGGTCTTCAATCGACTCAACCCCAATAGCGACGCCGAGATTTCGGAACAAGAGATGCAGGAATCTGTCGCAAACGAATTACCCGAGGGCACAGCAAACCGAGCCAAGAAAGCGGATATTGCCGCCAAACTATCCCTGGACGCATTGGACTTTGATAATAGTGGTGGGATCTCCAGAGAAGAGCTGCTTCGGGCCGCCGAGGAAGCAGCTGCCGCCTTACAGTCGAACAGCGAGACCGTCATCGTCGAGAACGAGGGCGTCGACAACCAGGCCACGACTCAACTTAAAAGCGCCGTCGGTCAGGCCGGTGACAAATACGAACAACACGCCGACGCGGTCGCCGATCTCGTCGTCCAGGGCAAATCCGCCGAGGGCGAGCTGGATAAGATGGCCGGCAGCGGCTCCAGCGAGCCCGCCACCCAGCGGGTAGTACAAAAAGAGGTCGACCCGGACACCGACCGCGACACAGATACGGACACAGATACGGGCACAGATACGGGCACAGATACGGATACAGCTAGTGATGTCGAACAGGACGTCGAACAAGACGAAGAGGGCATGACCATCCCTGAGCTGTTCAGCGCGATTGGCCACGCAGCCGCCCACAACCCCGAATTCCAATATCAGAAGCTCTATCCTGTCAGCGAACGCCTATACACCAACATCCTCGAGCCCGCTTGGCAGATGGATCTCGAACCACCGTACCAAGCCAAAGCCGATGTTTTATACGCCGACATTCTTGATATGCTGGAGTACCTTGATCTATTCAGAAAAGCGGAAGAACAACTCAACGAGGTGGAGGCGCGTGAAATAGGGGAATTGCTCGCGCGCATGGGAGAGCTTGAGGAAGAGGTTGAGTTACACCGTACGGCACCCGCCAGACGACAGGCTGCACGTGAACTCCAAAAAGCGCGAAACGCAATCCGTCAACGAATACGAGAAAACAAAGAATTAAAGCCAACCTTAGACGAACAGCTTCGGCTCGCCTACCTTTCCGGCGACACCGACAATATCGCCAAAGTCGTTGGCTTTATCGATACGTGCCTAGGCATAGGTTTATCGCTCAATGACCTTAGTCGTGACATGGCCTCTACGATTACAGCGATCAACGGTGGTGTGATTCCACCAGCAGGTAAGTATACAGAATATCTAGACAAATTTAGCCGTATCATTGGATTAGCAAATGCCTATCTGAGTTATCAGGACTCATCCGCCGCACCAACAGAAGTACAGTCGGCTATAACCGAGTTGAATAATGTGATGGCACTTTCGGGCGGTGCATCTACGTTCCTGAGTCTGGCCCCCCATATCGGTCTGTACACCGCGCTATATCTAGGCCCCATGGTATCGGCGGTCACGGCACAAGTATCGGCATTCTTGATTCGGCATGGTCATGATCTGAACAAGACAGCAACAATGATCGGTTGGGATCCATCCGCTGACATGGTCGAGCCGGGTGGCGCGCCGATGTTCAATTTCATGATGAAAGTGATGTACGCGAACGATATTCGTGGCGTACCGGACTTAACTCCTGAGGTCACACGCTACGTGCTAGACCACCAGGACCAAATCGAGGCCGGCCATAATGGATCCGACATTCCAACAACCACCAGTGGGATCTGGCCATTGGACTCCACTGATTTAAACGGACCCAGGTTTAAGGAATGGCTCTTCTACCGACGAGATCGAATGTGGGCACTCCTGTATGGCAATTGGGAACTACCAAGCGAAGGCACAAAAATGCGTTCGACCCAACGCAAAGAATCCGGGCCGGGAGCCCCCTCGGGTGATTGGGTCCAGGCCGTGGCGGCCAAGGGAGTGGAAGGTTCCGGCGGGTCCCTCCCCTACCTCGACACGATTCAGGCCTCTTTCGGTAAGCACGATGTCACGGGCGTACAAGCTCACACCGGCGGCGCCGCAGCCGCAGCCGCACAGGCCATCAGTGCCCGCGCCTACGCAACCGGTAATGACGTCGCCTTCGCGGGTTCCACCGACCTGCACACCGCCGCCCACGAGGCCGCGCATGTGGTGCAACAACGGGCGGGGGTATCTCTCAAAGGCGATGTCGGTCAGGCCGGTGACAAATACGAGCAACACGCCGACGCCGTGGCCGATCTGGTCGTTCAGGGTAAATCCGCCGAGAGCGAGCTGAACAAAATGGCCGGCAGCGGCTCCAGCGAGGCCGCCACCCAGCGCGCTGTGCAGCGTGAAGAAGAAAACGGTGCCGAGGTTGTAGGAGATCCGGATCTCGAACACAACGCAGTCGAAGGAGACTCCGGAATCACCAGGGATCCGGAAGAAGACCTCTTTGCCAACCCATACGATGCGGACGGTAATTGGGATGGCGCCAAGGTTCTGGAGATGATGTCACAAGTGACCCAAAACGTAAGCTCTTCGCGTTTCGATACAGCGCGATGTGGCGCAGAAGTCGCACTAGGCCCCTATATCATGTCGGGTCCCACGGCTGTGGCCGAGTTGGCCAACCAAGTAAAAACCAAACTCGAAGAGCGTATCCAACACCTTCAAGGACCGACCGTAGACAAGCCGCCTGGCTACTCCTCTGCCACAGACGCGGTGGAACACGCGAAAGCCCTCCTCGAGGATGTAGAGGGTATTCCCAGGGATATCGCAGCCCAAACGCTTGACCTTTTACGGCTCTCTCCGCTGGCCGAAGCCTTATTCGTTACTACCGTAGCCGATCCGGATAGCGGTGCAGATGGTATGGAGGTTGCCGCCATGGCGGAAGTTGGAGGAGCAATCGCTCCCTTCAATCTGATAACAGGTAGTGGTTGGGCGGATATCGAATACTTGTTTACGACCACATTGCCATCCGAACCTGGAGTGTCCTACGCCATCGTACTGGTGCAAGAAGACTCGGACTCTGGACACTTTGTAAATGCCGGCTCCGACCCGATCGGAAACGTCTACCTGCACGATCCATGGCCCCGCGAGGGTAACCAGACTCTCTGGTACCCCGGTGAACAGGAGGAAATTGTAGACTATTTCGATAGTCCCACCGCTGGTCGAGAGCGCAGATGGGAGATCGCAACACGAATCGAAGTAGAGTCAGAGCCCGCCTCCGGCCAGCCTGTTCAAAAGAAAGAATCTGGAGTCGGTCAGGCCGGTGACAGATACGAGCAACACGCCGACGCGGTGGCCGATCTGGTCGTCCAGGGCAAATCCGCCGAGGGCGAGCTGGATAAGATGGCTGGTCATGGTGGTGCCGCCACTGTCCAGAAACGTAACGTCCCCTCCGAAGAAAACGAATACGACGAATGCGAAGACGAAGGGACAACAGGAACCCCACCAGAAGAGGGCTCTGCCACCGTCATCGCCGCCGCGACATCCACAGAGTGGTCCTTCGACAACTCATTCACGCCCGCGCTAATAGAAGCGCTCGATAAAAACCCGCACTTGGGAATCGACGAAGTGCTCCTGATGATGGGCGAGAAGACTCTCTTTGTCGGGGGTGAGCAGCCACAACATCATCCGCAAGTTGCGCAACACGGACAAAAAGGCCGCGAAGCAGATAACACGAGTGAATGTGGTGAAAACGCCCGCAAGGCTGTTCTGGTAGCGAATAACAACTATCTCGACCAGGGCGCTGGCCCCCTTCCAGGACCAATCCCCGAGACCCGCCAGCTCGCGGGCGAATTGGAACAGCGGGGCTACAAGACTAGCCAGCATGACGACCAGTCAGCCGTAGAGATGGACGCCCATTATAATAGCGTCATCTCCAGCCTGAAGGCGGGAGACGACCTGGTGCTCGCCTTCTCCGGGCATGGTGCTCCCGAGGGCCTCGTGGGGATCGACTATACCTGGTCCTATTACGATATATTCTCCAACGCGCAGGTGGAGTCCACGATCAGTGGTGCGACAAGCCGCGGAGCCAACATTCGATTCATTATCGACAGCTGTCATTCGGGCAGCGTCACAGATCTCGTACGCAGCGAACGGCGTAATGAGTTGGCTCAACTCACGGCTGATCGATTCGACAGTCAAATGTATCTGGGTACAGCGGCCTATTTGGAAAATAGCAAACAGAAAATCAAAGACTATGTGCACGGTCGCGTAAATGCGTTGAATGGCGTCAACTGGGCTATCGAGGACGTCAAATATCAGCTCGCACAAGATTCCAATCTACTCCTGCGCGCCAAGCTATTCGCACTCCAAGCGTACAAATCCTACCTGACCAGTTTGTTAAATGAGAAGGCCGATGAGCTCTGGGCGGAAATGGTAATAAACTTGAACGCCATCAAGATGCTGCTCTCCTTCGCAACGGGAACTCGCATGCCCGCGTTCCCGGCAAAACCGACTCACTACAATACATTTGGGACGATCCTCGATGTACTGGAAGTCATGGAGAACGCGGCGATTCTAGCCGTAGAGAAAGAAGTCGCCGAGGGGGGGGACTGACATGCTCTTCCTTCTCTCCTTTCTTCTGGCTGCATCCCCATCTCTCCAGATGACCTCCCTGGCCGCGGTCGAAACACAGTTGGATGGGGAATGGAAACAAGAGCAAACAAGTCTTAGAACCTGTACCTCTCCGCCCATAAGCGAAGGGTCTCTATTGCGCGTGCAAACGAAAACCGATGGGAACGTTCATCTCTACGCAGTGGCTGTAGACAAAAAACGAGACTACTGGCTCCTCGCCAAGCGAGAAGCAACGCCCGAGCCAGTACGCCAGATCTGGCCGGGTGGATATAAGATAACAGCCAAAGATGTACCGATGCAGACCTTGGTGATTGTGGCCAGTGAAAAACCGGTTCCGGTTCTGGAATCTCTTACGACCGCCCGGTGCCCCGAACTGCAAAAGCAATTCCCCGCGAATCCCCCCCAATCCATCTGCGACCATCTAGGTATAATTAGCCGAGAAGCCCCCCGACGAGTGCGAGGTTGCGTAGCCCCCACCACCGCCCTGTTTCGTGACAAAGCGGCCACACTCGTAGGCATACAAAGCGAGAACAAAGGAACAGCTCGAGTGGTCACCGAACATCTGTTCCGAGCCCAACAGCAATAGATTCCCAAGACAAAGAGAATGCCCTTACAACAACATATTCGGACCGGACGGTTTCTTATCCTCCTGCTTGTGCTCCCGTTTACCATGAGCTGTTGGTATTTCGGTACGTTCAAAGACGCCCCGGGCGCGACAACCAGGGTTGGGGCCAGTTCGTCAAAGGCGCAAACAACGGCCTACCGCACAAATGGACGATTACGGACCAACGCGGGCACGGCCTATGTAGGGCATCTGGTGGCCAATACGAAAGCAGGTTGGGCTACGCCTTCCCAATACTGTCTAGAGAACGGCCTCCTCTATAAGGGGGCAGACTATCGACTCGGTCGGACCAACGTCTTCTTGCAAGGCCCCATACCAAAGGGCGCCATCAATTCAGCCGTAATCGTCTATGGAACGCGAGTCAAAGGCCTCGACCGAAAACTCAAGGAATCAGGACCATGCCCGCCACCTGAAGAGGACCATACGCCCCAGATGCGATCCGACTGGACCTCGGACGAGGCCGACCGCAACGGGCACACGACCCGAGCTCGACTTGCCGAAACCGTATACATCGAGGCCACGAGGATCGAACCTCTACCGCTGGTTACTGCGACCCCTATGGAAACAACAGGAAGAAACCTCTACAAGAAGAACACCGTACTCAAAGTCACGAACGTCTTTGATCGCCCCCTCCCCTCGAATGTTGAGTTTGCATTCTACTATGAGGGTGGTTCCGGCAAGCCGATGCCGAAGTTTGAACCACAAGATCTCGGTGAATTGAGCCCCGGTGAATCCAAGCTATTTCTCGCGCCAATCCCCCAGAAAACATCCAGACGATCGCGAACCAACAAATGGGTGTTTCGTGGATACCGCCTGAAGGGGAAGATTGGCGACGTTGAATTGAATCTATTGATTACCCTATAACTAAACGACTGCCCTCGAGCCGAGACTAAATATGAGCAAAGAACAAAAGCATCGAACCCAACCCGCTGGGAAAGAAGCGAAGCCGATCGTCGAAGATAATATTCAGGCGAAGAGCACCGGCCCCCATGTCGAGAGCGATGAGACGCAGGCGGTAATGCGAAAGGCCGATCCCGGTCTT
>PBVT01000005.1 GCA_002728755.1 Myxococcales bacterium | reverse complement strand
GACGAGATCAGCCCAGGGAAGTTGCCGCCCTCATATTTCGTTGGAATAGCGGGTCCCCAAACCAACCCGATTGAGTTCTTTGATAATACCTGGGATGGAGCCTCCGAATTTGTTCAATCGAAGCCGAATGTGGTGGCGAGTGGTAATATGAACTCCACCAGCGATCCGGTGGTCTTTGTCGATTCGGGTTTCCCAGCCGACTTCGACTATTTCCTGGTGGAGATGTGGACCGATCTAGCCGGAGCCAACGCGAACGCGCCGGTCTACTATACCGAAGGCGATTACGTGCTATGGAAGAGCGAACTCTACCGCTGTATCGAGCCGGGCGAGCATACGAATAAGCTACCACCGGACCATCCGGAGACATGGGAGCTGTTGCCACCTCTGCCCGACGATGTGCGGCTGCACCCGGATTCCCCCTACCAGGGTTACGGTCTGTTGGACACCCCGTAAGGAGCGTAAGCCGTACTCAGGCTCCGACGAGGAAGGTGGCGGCGCGGGGATCTTCGAGGGTCTCCACGATACATTCGGCGCCGGCCGAAACCAGCTCTTCGCGCGTATCTCCCCCCGTAAGAACCCCCAGCGTCTCGGCGTTGTTGGCCTTGGCGGCTGCCACATCCAGCCTGGTGTCGCCGATTACCACGCGACGGCAGCTGGACTCTTCGCAACCGAGTTGCGTGGTGCCACGTTGAAACCCGGCCCGGATAAGGGCGGCTCTGTCCTCGTGGTCGGAGCCATAGCCCCCGAAGGAGAAATAGGAGCCGAGCCCCGCCGCGCGTAGTTTCAAGAAGGCGCCGGCCTCCATATTGCCCGTGCCCAGGCCCAGGGCGAGGTGGTCGTATTGGCAGAGCCTGGCGAGGAGCGCCTCCGTACCCGGATAGAGGCGTGCCCGATTGTTCGTGTCGATCTCCGCCTGGATCTGCGCCAGGTAGTGCGATAGCAGACGTTGGATCCTCTCGGGGGTCGGATCCATGCCCGCGTTCTTCAGGCCTTGTTCTGCGATGATCCGGTCGGTCTGGCCCGCAAAGGTAAAGCTGCACACATCGCGTCGTCCGCAGACCTCGAAAAAGGCTTCCTCCATGGCGACCCTTCCCATGCCGCCGGCATCGACCAGGGTGCCGTCGATATCAAATAACAGGACAGTCGGACGGTATGTCATTTGTCTACAAATAGGGCGATGGGCGTGATGGTGGATCCGAGTTGAATGCCATAACCACTCGGCGCCGCCTTCTGTTCTATGATGAAGGGGAGGAGGTTGTGGTAGGCGACCCGAGAGAATCGGGCCCAGGCTCGTCCCGATTCGACCTGGCAATACAGGTCGTGGGTTCCTTTCAATTCCAGGCTCGCAGCATCCAAAGGCTCTCTGCGTCCACCGACCAGGAGCAGTTCAAGGTTTTCTGCGGGCTCGGAGCCCATGACACGGATATTCTGCACGACATAGGGGCTGTCCTCGAAGGGGATATAGGCCCATTGATCCGCCACGCGAACGATGAGCTGACCGTCATCGTTCATTTCCAACCCTCGGTACAGAGTCGCAAGAATCCGCTCGTGGGTAATGGGCCCGCTTTTGTGCTGAAAACAGCCGTCACGGTCTATGCTCAGACCGCTCTGGTGACGGAGGAGTTCGAGGACGTCGGGCGAGATGACAGGAGCGGACATTTTTCGAGGCTCGAGAAAGAATCAATTATGGCTTGAAAATCCCACGCCAATGGACAGCTGGCAAGCACTGGAATCGGATACGCGGTTGGCCGTGGGCGCGATGGGTAGTTCTCTTATGAGTATACCACTTGCGAACGGCCTCGGTGGGGTGTAGAAAACTCGCGGTAGGAGAGCGAATTATTCGATGCGAAATTGGTCCCAATACCGAACCGTTCGCGCTGCGATTCTGGTAGGTTTTGTCTGGCTTCTATTGTTCAGTACAAAGCTCCATGCAAGCGATTCGCTGCCGGCCTATCCGCCGGCTCTGGATTCGTCTGCCCACCGCATTGCGGTCGTGGGGGTTGCAGATGTGTACGATCCATTCCGTGCCTTTCTCGTTTTCGACAGCCAGGTGTCTGCGAAATATACGGTCGCTGTGATCGGTAAACCTTCGAGTGAGAAACCCACGGGTTTACGAGATTATGCGGCGAGACTACAGGGGCATTGGAGCCAGAGTCTGGACCCCAACTACGGGGTATTGATCGTCTTCGCCCAAACGGATGGAACCATCTGGATGGTGCCAGGGACCTCCTGGGCACAACTGGGGTTTGAGGGGGCCGAGATCTCCGCCGTGGTGGAAAAGAGTGGGTTTGCTGGTCGCGTAGAGAAAACCGAATATGCCGAGGCGCTATCGGATCTGGTGGTAGCGGTAGACGCGCGTCTGACACGATTGAAACAAGAGACGGTGTCCGGGGAACAGAATGTCGGCGCCGAACTGGAGCGCGCGTGGAGTCGACTTCAGCGCATGAAAGAAGCGGTGGTGCGCTATAAGGCCAGCTCTGGGGTGCACGATCTGGTTCGCCTCGCGGAAGAGCTTTTGGACGACACAGAGTCACTTCGCGCCCGTCCCGTGCAAGCACTTCGCTCCATTCGCCGGGCGCAACAAACCATGGATACAGCTCAGCGTTATGTCGAAGATTCACGTCCAACCCGATCTTTTCTGGATCGCAGTCTCCCTATCCTGGTCGGTCTCCTGATTCTTCTTTGTGTCTGGTTGGCCTTCTGGCGAGGACGAGGTCCCGCGCCCATATCCGATAAGGAGTCGAAGAAGCGGGTGGAAGATTGGGCCCAACGTCTGGAACGCCTCGAACGAAGAATATTAGACCTGCAAAACAGCTATCCCTCTGTATATGGGACGGCCGGGCTCTACGAACGGCTAGAGGGCCTGAGCCACGAGAAATTCAGCTTTGCCGGTCGGAAGTCAGACGAGCTGTTCATGTGTTGCCATGTGCTGAAGTTACGCCTGGAAGACGCCAGGTTACAGCTGAAGCTGGCCGAGGATGTGGAGGAGTCCGATCAACATCGAAAGGTGTTGTCGCTGCTTGAAGACGATGTTCTGGAAGTGGGAATGATGTCCCAGGAGAACCTGGATTTCCGCTGTCTTGTTCCCGACGAATGGGGCGACAGACGTCCTGCCGGAGAGTGGTTGGAGTGGGCCGAGGGCCCATTGGATGAATGGATCGGAACACTCCGTCTTCTGGACGAAGCGTTACGGGATGTTCCGATGCAGCTGGTGCAATCCAAACGCTCTTTAAAGGTGGCTCAATCGGCTCTTCGAGCCCTGGACCGCCTGGGCGTGGATACGATGCGGTACGCTCATCTGTTTACGGCGATTACTCCACGGCTGAGCCGTATGGAGAAGATGATCTGGACCGACCCTCTGGCTGCGGTCGAGGCGATGGAATCCTTCCGTGCGGAGACAGCACAGCTGGAGTCGTCGGCCTCCGTATCTATCGACTCCGTTCGAATGGCTCGAGCGGGTCTCACCCGATTGCGTCAAGAGGTGGAACGTGTGGAGGGGCTTCGTAAGGAGAACTCTTTCATCGGAGAGCCTGGGTTTGAACCGGAGGGGATGTTGGCCGACGCCCTCGAGCGGTACGGGGAGCTTGTCGATGCGGTGGTTGTGATCAACCCGGATCGCACCGTGGAGTTGGCCCAGGAGATCGTCGACAGGGGTGAGCAGCTACATCAGTTGGTGAATACGGCTCTGGAGGTTCCCGGTTCCGTGGAAGAGGAGCTGGAGCGATTGACCGCCGAGCTGGAAGAGATGGAGAGCAGTTATCCAGAGGCTACGGCCCGGTTGGATGAGCTGGAAACGAAGAATAATGATGCTGCGCTGACGGTTCTCCGTGGCCGTGTACAAGAGATCGAGGGCCTTCTGGCCTTTGCGAGGCAATGTGCAGCGACGTTTGCGTCGGATGCCAAGGCTGGCCTTCGGAGCCGAGAGGTTCTGCAGCGTTTTGGGCGGGCGCTGGGAGCGGCTCGTACTGTCTTTGATGAGTTGGAAGATGTAGACGATAATTTTGCAGAACTACGGAATGAAGCGCTGCAACATCTACAGGATGTCGAGCGGGATGTCGCAATGGTGAAGCAGATGCTGGACCGGGACCCACGGTTTGCGGCGCCCGATCTGGGAGACCAGGTGAAGCAGCAATCGTCTGAGCTTACACGCCTGCGGCATGAACTTCAGCTGGATCGACCGGATTGCGTCGGTCTTCACCGCGCTTGCGTCCGGCTTCACGAGGAAGCTCATAAAGTCCTGGAAGAGTCGGTTGTAGCGCAGCGCGAATACCAACGAACCGGTGTTCTACAAGAAGAGGTGCGTGCCCTGGCGGATCAGGTGTCCGTGCATGTTAGCTTGGAGGAATACGAGGGATCGCCGGCCCGTGAACGGTACGAACAAGGGCGTGTGCTATTGGCCCAGATACGTGCCGATCTGGCCTGTCAGGCCAACCCGGACTGGCACCAGGCGGCCCGTGTTTTGAGTCGTGCCCAGCGGTTGTTACGGGACGCGGAGTGGATTGCCCATGAAAAGCTTAACGAGGAAAACGTAGCCCGCCGATCGATCGCTGAGATCCACAGCCTGCGCGCAGAGCTGGCCCTGTCTCGGCCCGATCTTGGAGGCTTCCAGACCCCCGAGCTGAATGCCTTAATGGTCGAGGCGCAGGGGCATCTGGAGGCGGAACGGTATGGGCAGGCCATCGCCACGGCGCGAAATGTTGAGAAGGAACTGGATGCCCTGGCCGATCAGGCAACCATCGACACCCAGGCGGGTATTACGGCCCTTCCGGATGAGGAAGATGTTCGCTGGGAGGCCCTGCACCTCTGGGCTCGAACGCCCGAGGGAGGGGATGCCTTTGGTACGACGTCCGGAGCCTCGGGTTTTACGGTCTGAAAAAGGCGCTTGCGCAGACGAGAAACGAGAGTATGCTGCTTCAAATTATCCCATCCAACAAGGCGAGGTATGGGGATGCCAGTCATAGATAGTCAAATCAAGGTCAACAGCCCTGAATTCAAAGAGAATGCGGCGCATCAGCGCGCTTTGGCCGATGAATTGGCTGGTCGTATTGAAACGGTGCACGCAGGTGGGGGCGCAAAAGCGCGCGACCTGCATGAGTCGCGTGGGAAGATGTTCGTACGCGATCGGATTCAAGCTTTGATCGATCCGGGAACGCAATTCCTCGAGTTTTCGCCTTTGGCGGCCTGGGACCTCTATGACGGACGAGGACCATCGGCCGGCATAGTGACGGGCGTCGGCTCCATCGAGGGAAATGAGTGTATGGTGATCGCCAACGACGCGACCGTCAAAGGTGGAACCTACTATCCTCTGACCGTGCGTAAGCATCTCCGTGCGCAGCAGGTGGCTCTGGAGAATAATCTCCCCTGTATCTATCTTGTCGACAGCGGTGGGGCGTTTTTGCCCATGCAGGACGAGGTCTTTCCCGATCAACAGCATTTCGGTCGGATCTTCTATAACGAAGCCCAGATGAGTGCGGCCGGAATCCCGCAGATCAGCGCGGTCATGGGCTCTTGTACAGCCGGTGGAGCCTATATTCCCGCTATGAGCGACGAAGCCGTGATCGTAAAAGGCACCGGCACCATCTTCCTGGGGGGACCGCCCCTGGTGAAGGCTGCGACGGGAGAGGATGTAACCGCCGAGGAGTTGGGCGGAGCCGATGTGCATACCCGCGAGAGCGGTGTGGCGGACCATTTCGCCGAAGATGACGAGCACGCCATTGAAATCGTACGGCAGATCGTGCGGAACCTGAATCGGAAGAAGCGGGTGTCGATGAATCTGCTCTCACCGGAGCCTCCGAAATATGATCCCGAGGAGCTTTACGGCATCCTGCCACGGGATCTACGCCAGTCCTTCGATATCCGTGAGGTGATCGCGCGCATCGTCGATGGTAGCCGATTCGATGAATTCAAGGCACGATATGGAACGACCCTGGTTACGGGCTTTGCCCATATCTGGGGCTATCCAGTGGGCATTCTGGCCAATAACGGCATTCTGTTTTCGGAGAGCGCCTTAAAGGGAACCCACTTCATTGAGCTCTGCAATAGTCGGCGCATTCCGCTGCTCTTTTTACAGAACATCACCGGCTTCATGGTCGGTCGAGCCTACGAGGCGGGCGGTATCGCCAAAGATGGCGCGAAGATGGTACATGCGGTGGCGAATTCTTCGGTACCACGCTTTACACTGTTGGTGGGCGGATCCTATGGGGCTGGCAACTACGGCATGTGTGGGCGGGCCTATGATCCCCGTCTACTGTTCATGTACCCAGGGGCGCGTATCAGCGTGATGGGAGGCGAACAGGCCGCCGGTGTTCTGGCGACCGTTCGACGTGATAAATTGGCGCGGGATGGTCAGGAATGGAGCGCGGAAGAGGAAGAGGCCTTCCGGGCACCGATTCTTGAAAAATACGAGCGAGAAGGGAGCCCATACTACAGCACAGCGCGTCTCTGGGATGATGGGATCCTGAATCCACCGTCGACCCGAGATGTGCTCGCTTTATCCATCTCCATGTCCTTGAACAAACCCATTGAGGAGAGTCGCTATGGCATCTTCCGTATGTGATGGACCTGTAAAGATCGAATCGAAAGGGGCCGTTGGCTGGGTCGTATTGGATCGCCCCGAAGCGTACAACGCCTTCGACGATGTGATGATCGCTGAGTTGACCCGTGCGGCCGAGACGTTCAAGGCCGATCCTGCGATCCGTGTGGTGGTGGTTTCCAGCACTGGGAAATGTTTTTGTGCGGGCGCCGACATCAACTATATGCGCACCACAGGTGGCTATACTCGAGAGCAGAATGTCGAAGATGCCATGAAATTGTCCCAGATGTATCGGGCTTTCGATACCATGGGAAAGCCCGTGTTGGTACGTGTCCAGGGACCCACCTTCGGAGGTGGCGTGGGCTTGGCGGCCGTTGGTGATCTGGTCTTCGCTGGCCCCAAGGCCTCCTTCTCATTGAGTGAAGTGAAGCTGGGCATCTTGCCGGCGGTAATCGGTCCATATGTGACCCGCCGATTGGGAGTGGCGCGCGCCAAGGGCTTATGCGCAACGGCCTATCGGATTCGCGCACAGGACGCGGTGCATATGGGTCTTGTAGATATACTCTGTGGCAGCGACGAAGACATGGATGAGCGCATTCAGAAAGCCCTCATCAGTGTCTTGTCCTGTGGTCCGGAGGCTGTGCAACGGGCCTGGAGTATTCCGGACGATGTGCATGGTCGGGATCCGGGCGATGTTATGGAGGAGATGGCGGCTCTCAGCGCCGACGCGCGAGCATCGGACGAGGGACGCGAAGGGTTGGGCGCCTTCCTTGAGAAACGAACAGCAACCTACGTGCAAACCCTGGAAGAGTGATCCTGTGTCTGAATCGAATCCCATTCAACGTCTACTGATCTGTAACCGTGGCGAGATCGCCGTACGCATCTGTCGTACCGCTCGGGCCATGGGAATTCCTACGGTCGGTGTCTTCTCGTCCGTCGATCGAAACGCCTTTCACACCCGGTATGTGGATCAGGCCGTAGAGCTTCCGGGTGAAGATCCCCGTGGGGCCTATCTGGATATGGATGCCATCTTAGAGATCGCTGCCGAACACAACTGTGACGCGATACATCCCGGCTATGGCTTTCTCTCGGAGAACGCCGACTTCTCGGAACGGTGCAAGCAGGCCGGTGTTCGGTTTGTGGGGCCGGCCGCTGATACGATCCGGGATATGGGTGGAAAGATTCGGGCCCGTGAGCTGATGAAGGAAGCGAACGTACCGGTTATCCCCGGGATCGACGCGGGAGATGACGATGCCCTGATCAAAGGTGCACAGGATGTGGGCTACCCGCTCCTTGTGAAAGCATCCGCGGGCGGCGGCGGTAAAGGCATGCGAAGGGTGGAAGCACCCGAAGAGCTTGCGGAAGCCCTCGCAGCAGCTCGGCGTGAGGCAGCGGGGTCCTTTGGTGATGCGACCGTCTATCTTGAACATCTGGTTCGCCCGGCCCGCCATATCGAAGTGCAGATTCTGGGTGATACCCATGGCAACGTAGTCCATCTGGGAGAGCGTGACTGCTCCGCCCAACGTCGCTACCAGAAAGTGGTCGAGCTGGCGCCGGCTCCCGAGCTCCCGGACGATGTGCGGACGGCCCTATGTGAGGCGGCAGTCCAGGCGGCAAAGGCCGTGAACTATGTTGGGGCCGGAACCGTCGAATTCGTGCTCGGTCCCGATAATTCCTTCTACTTCCTGGAGATGAACACTCGCCTGCAGGTGGAGCACGCCATCACCGAAGAGGTCTTTGGGGTCGACCTGGTAAAGGCCCAGCTGGAGGTAGCAGCCGGTCAGCCTTTACGGTTTTCACAGGACGATCTAGTGGGGCGGGGCTGCTCGGTGGAATGTCGTATCTACGCCGAGGATCCAGCCGCAGGCTTTCTTCCTGCGCCTGGTCACCTGGTCTCCTTTGTGATGCCGTCTGGGGCGGGGATTCGCTTCGACACGGGCGTCCAGTCGGGTGATACGATCTCGGCCGATTATGATCCGATGATTGCGAAACTCATATGCACGGCCGGCGACCGGGAGGCGGCACTCAGTCTCACGGAACAGACTCTGCGGGAGACGGTGATTCTCGGGACCAAAACCAATCTTGTCTTTCTGGCGGACCTGGTGGCGGCCATGAAAGAGACGACGGTCGATACCCAGTATATCGAACGAGAGATGGCCGATTGGCAGGCGCAATCGGAGCTTTCCGATCGAATCTATGGTGTGGCCGCGGTCTTCGATGCCCTGGAGTCCGGGGGGCGGGCCACCGGTTCTGGATCGGATGATACCGATCTCTATTCGCCGTGGCGGCCTGGGGCCGTGAAGGGGAGGGCGTAATGACGCGCTTCTGGAAATGCCAGGACCAGGTGGAATCTCTGGCTGTGGCGGAACTACAGGACGGCAAGGCCCGGGTTCAGATCTCCGACCGTAGCGTCGACCTGGAGTTCTGGCAGCGCGGCGAAGGCGTATACGACGTCTGGACCGGCGAGGGTATGCAACGCTTTCATGTGGCTCGTGACGAGGCGGGCCAGATATGGATTCACGATGGGTCCAGCGTTTTCACATTGCAAGGTATCGACGGTACCACTCGAGGGCGGGGCGATCTTGAGGCCTCGGGTGATGTACGCTCCCCTATGCCGGCGAAAGTGCTGGATGTCTTATGTGTGGCGGGGCAAACGGTCGAGGTCGGCGATGTCCTGGTGGTGGTCGAAGCCATGAAGATGGAGCAACGAGTTCGAGCCACAGTGAATGGTACGGTCTCAATGGTAGGAACCGAGGTTGGGGTCCAGGTCGACCAGGACAGCCTGCTTGTTCGTATTGAGCCGGAGGAAGCGGAATAATGGCTTCCCATGGCATCCAAATTGTTGAGGTAGGGCCACGGGATGGCTTGCAGGATGCTGCCAAGTTGCTCGCTGTAGAGGATAAGGTTCGTTTCATCGAATTGCTGGCCCAGGCGGGCTGTCCGGTTATTGAAGCGACGTCTTTTGTGCATCCAAAGCGTGTGCCACAGATGGCCGACGCGGAAGAGGTCTTTGCGGCCACAGCACATCTACAAGACGATGGACTGCGTCTTCTGGTTCTGGTTCCAAATCTACGAGGCTACGATCGCGCCTGCTCTGTAGGAGTGCGGAACGTCGCTCTCTTTACAGCGGCCAGTGAGACCTTCAACACGAAGAATACGAACGCGACCATCGAAGAGTCCATGGAGCGGTTTCTACCCATTCTTGAGAAGGCGCAGGCCGATGGGGTCTGGGTTCGAGGATATGTGAGTACTGCATTCGGTTGTCCCTATGAGGGGCCCATCGATCCCAAAGCGGTGGCAGAGGTCGCCGATCGTCTCTACCAGGCGGGCTGCGCGGAGATCGCTCTTGGGGATACCATCGGTGTAGGGACTCCGACCCGGGTTCGCCAGGTGGTCTCCGAGGTAACTCGATTTGTTCCCGTGGGTAACTTGGCTCTGCATATGCACAATACCCGTGGGCGAGCGCTGGCAAATATTGTGGTTGGTCACGAGATGGGTATTCGTATCTTTGATTCGTCCGCCGGTGGAATTGGAGGCTGTCCTTTTGCCCCTGGCGCGCCTGGAAACGTATCTACGGAATCCGTGGTGGAGCGATTTGAAGCCGAGGGGGTCTCCACAGGAATTGACCTGGGCTTCATACGAGCCGCGGCCAGTCATATCGATAGGGCGCTACTGGGCGAACACGACGAAGACTAGTTACTTCCGTTGCAGGATCTTGGCTTCGTCTGGCTCGAGCTTCAGTTTGCTTTCGTCGAAGGCAGGATCTACATAGTACCACCAATGCTTAACCAGCTCCGTATACAGCCGTTGACCCTTTAGGGACTTGCCGTAGAGAGCGAGCATCAGATCCCGTAGCTCACTCTCCTCGTAGGCCGGCATATTCTCCTCGTATTCCATGGTATCACCATCGGAGCCCAACATCTGGCGCAGGAAAAAGCGGTCGTGGGCGGCGGCCATATAGATAAAGAGCAGATCGTGCTTCGGCTCATGATCACGTAGATGCCAGCTGAAGATGGTCTGTTGTTCGGGACGTTTGCCACCGGAGACGATAACGCCTGGTAGCATACAATCCGTCTGTCCCTCTTTTATGCAGGGGTCGTTGCCTTCACCGGGTTTGTCTGGTGGGAGGCCGGCATGGTCACGGGTTTCAATGGTGATCTTTACGTCTTCGATGGGACCCTTCCAGGTCGAGCCCGTGGTGAGGGTGTAGCGAACGTAGGTGTAGCCGTCATTGGTGCGAGAGCCCATAAGGGAATAACGGGTGGTCACTACATGGGTCGCCTGGGGTGCAAAGTGCAGCGACCAGCTATGAATCCCGGCCGGATATTTTTTGGAACCATCCTTTTTTACCGTTGTCGCGATGGTCTTCCCGTTGGCATCTACCTTGAAGTCGCTCATGGTTACAACGGGCTTAGCGTCAGGGTGCCCAAAGCGCATCTGTGAGATGGGGAAGCCCATGGGAACATCGACGGCCTTGTCCGTGGTGTTCTGAAAGGTGAACACACAGGTCACTTCCCAGGTCATGGGGCCCCAATGCTTGAGATTGTCTACCGCCACAAAATGGACCGATTCGCGGACCATGCGAATGTCGTTTGACTGGAGCGGGACCACCGACGTACCCGGACCACCATAATGCCCAGAGTTCGCGCTGGCCGACCCAATCGCAGGACCGACGGTCAGGGAGAAAAAGATCAGGAAGCTTAGAATTGACCTACGCATGGCTCGCGTTGCCTCAAGTCATGGGAATGGGATTGTCTTCGTTGAAGAGATAGCCACTGCCCATGGCCCGGTCTTCATGGGGAATGGGATCGAGTATCGTATCCCAGCGCTCCCAGATTTTCCTGCGCCAGAGAGGGCCGTCCTGTGCTTCGAGACGGTCGGCCGAGAGATATTCGGACCAGTCGGTTCTATGGAGCAGGCTCTGATGGAAACGGCGATGGGCGATCATGATATCCAGGTTCCACACCGTGACTAATTGGGGGCGGATGGTCTGGCAGACCTGCTGGTGTATCCCCTCGACTTCGTTCTGGGTTTGCGAGAGCAGGGTATATTCCGCGGCCTCGAAAGGAAGCTCATCGGGAGGTTCCCGCTCCACACGTGGGATCGGCCGTAGGGTCATCTGCGGCGTCACCTCTTCCATCTTGAAGGGGAGATCTTCTGGCGGAGCTAGAGGGCGTTGCCGATTGGCCGCTTTGGTACCAGGGTTTTCCAGAGCATGGATACGTTTTCGAATCTGCACGATCGGATCGGTGGCCGCCAGATGTTCAACCGCTTCTGCGTTGGCGGCCAGTTGGTAGCTACGTTGCAGATTGGGGGGGTCCTGGATCCGTGTCTCTACGTCCTCGGCCAGTCGGTGATNTCGGTNCCAGAGAGACTGAAGGAGNANGCTCGCCTCTACGCTGTCTTCTTGCGTGGATACCTCTGGGGCGTTCTGGTCGGATCCATCGGACATCTAGTCTCCGTCGTCCTTACCCACGTTGACCGTCTCTTCCACCTCGGTTTCGTAGTATTCCGCCGTAAGTTCTCGAGCGGCCACTTCTCCCAGGGCATCTTCCAGGAAGCGGGTGATGTCGACGCACTTGGCGCCTTTGGCCCCGTCTACTGAGATCTGAACGGAACCGTCTTTTGCGATTTCAATGGTGATATCGGGCATCAGGAGTACCCCTTTACCTTGATTTTGATGGTTTCGTGTTCGTCGACTTCTTCTTCCTGAACCGTATAGCCCTTGGCCGATACGGCGTCCTTTACGGTGTGGTAGGCATACCGTTGGGTGATGGAATTGATGAACTCCTCTTCGCTCACACCACGGGTCGTCTCGACTCCCCACCAATCGGAAATAAACTGTACACCCTTCTCGGTGACTCGTACGCCGATGTCGTAGGTCTTGCTGGCGTGGATCACCATATCGGCTTCGGTCTTCTGGCCCTGGTATCCTTTAACCTGAACCTTCTGACCTTCTTCGGCCTCGGTAAATTCATAGCCCAGCTCTTTTAAAACCCGTTTGAGCAGGTTTACGTTCTTAATCTTCGTTTCTACGCTCGTAAAATGACTCATAGGCCTACATTTCCAGGGGGGTGTCTTCGGCTTCTACTTCTTCTGCAGGGGTCGAGGCCATGCGTGCGCGTGCCTTGGACCATTCCCGCATTTTATCGATCTTTTCCTTCATCGTGAACGCTAGAGGGATAATCTCCCGGCAGGAGTGCTCGATGTGCTCGGAGGTAACCTCGATGTCTTCGTCAAAGGCGTCATAGAGGGCACTGACGATACCCTGTTCGACTTCACTACCCGAGAAGTTCTGAGTGGCCTGGGTAATGGCCTCGATATCAAAGTCGTCTGGATTACGATTCTTACGACCTAGATGAATGCGTACGATATCGCTTCGTTCCTTCGCGTTGGGGAGATCCACAAAGAAGATCTCGTCAAAGCGTCCTTTACGGAGAAGCTCCGGGGGAAGGGCCGAAACATCGTTTGCCGTTGCAATCACGAAGACGGGGGAGTCCTTTTCCTGTAGCCAGGTGATGAACGATGCGAATACACGGGCCGTAGTGCCGGAGTCGGTTTCACCGCTGCTTTGGACGCCTGCAAAGCCCTTCTCCAGCTCGTCCAGCCATAGAATGGACGGGGCGACGGCTTCTGCGGTCCGAATTACTTTACGGATGTTTTCTTCGGAGGAACCCACAAGAGAGCCAAAGACCTTACCGACATCCAGGCGAAGCAATGGCATACGCCATAGGCTTCCGACCGCTTTGGCTGTCAGCGATTTCCCGCAGCCAGGGATACCGATCAGCAGAATACCTTTGGGTAGGGGAAGGCCGAAGTCTCGCGCCTTCTTTGAGAAGGCTTTCTGGCGTTTGCTTAGCCAGGCCTTCAGAGGAAGCAGCCCTCCGATATCGGTCATCTCGTAGCGGCTCTCAAAGAACTCCAGAAGGCCGCTTTTTCGAATGATATTCTTCTTCTCGGACAGGATAACGTCGAAGTCGAAGTCCTTGGAACGCACCAGGCTTTTGGCGAAGACGTTCTTCGCCTCTTCGGCGGTCAAACCGAGGGCTGCCTCTACCACCCGGTCCCGAAGGTCGGCATCTTCACGTAATGCGAGAGGCGTATTGGGTGGGAGACTGTGGATCGCGTTTTCCACGATGCCGTCCAATTCCTGGCGGTCGGGTAGATCAAAGTCGATGACAGCAACTTCTTTCTCCAACTCAGGCGGCATCTTGAAGATACCGGAGAGTAGTACGATATGACGGATGGTTCGCCCTTCGGAGAAGGCTCGATGGATGTCACGTAGTTTACGGACCAGTCCGGGATCCTTCATGAAGGGGTGGAAGTCTTTCAGTACAAAGATAGCGTGTTCTTCGAGTTTGACGGCGAAATCCAGGGCGCGCATCGGATCACGGTGATCCGGCATGGACTCTCCGTCTTCTCCCTGAATCCCCTCGGTAACGGACCATGTGAACACCTTTCGGCGGTGGCGGACCTCTTTGGTCGCGATGTCCCGTATCAGATTCAGCGCGCGTTCTTCTTCATGGCTGATGACGTAGAGGAGAACGTAACGAGCTTTGATGAGGTCGGTGATCTCTCTCCGCGAGGGGATTTTTCCACTGCTGTCCGTCATTTCTTACTCCTCGTAGTCAGCTTCTTGAGCTTCTTCTCGAGTTCCCGTCCGTCGGTTTGTAACAACTTTGATAAGCCTTCTAATCCCTCAATCGACTCTTTGGTGGCCTCGGGAAGATCCTTTTTGCCCTTTTTCAAATTTCGCACATAGGTCTTCAAGAGTGCAAGATTGGTTCGCCATTGCTCGAAACTTTCGAGGGCTTCCGTTACCCCCTCGGGGTTGATTACACTCTTTGCCTTGGCTTTCTCTGCCTGCGATTTTTCCTTGGTGACCTCGAGCTTTCGGTTCAGGAAGCGAATCTCGTTTTCGAGACGTTCCCGGTCCTCCGGAGGAAAGGCTTCGATAGACTTTTCCAGCGTTTTCGATTTCTCCGACGCGGTCTTCGCCCGTGTTTTGGCGTTGGTGAGCTTGCGCTCCAGGGCCTTGTAGTCGGGGTGTCCGGCGACATCGATCTCTTTGTTCATGAGCTGGTCCAACCGCTCATTCGCTGCGCTGACTTGTTCCTGTAGCTCTTTGATCTGAAAGTCTCGCTCTTTGAGGTCGCCTTCCAGCTGCTCGACTTCATGACTCTTCTTATAGAAATCTTCGAGAACCTTACGTTTCTCGGCCTCGAGGTCTTCAATCCCCACGCCCATTCGTGCGAGTCGTATCTCTTGATCTTTTTCCTGGAGTTGAAGCCGTTGGTTCTCGATATGCGCCTCTTTCTCGTCGAGGATTTCTTTCATATGGGAGAGGCGACGTTCGGTCTTCTTGAGATCTGTGTTCTCCTGATTGAAACCACTCTGCAGCGCCTCTAACTCATCTTTGACCTTACGATATTCGAACTCGGTCAGATCCAGCTGACGTTGACCATCTTCATATCGACGATCCCGTTGAGTAATGGCCACTTTGAGATCTTTGATGACGTCCTGGCTACCCTCGATACTCTCGTTGAGCTTTGCAGCCGTACCTTGAACTTCGACCAGCTCGCGCTCCAGGTCGAAGATCTGTTCGTCTCTTGTGGCGATCTCTTCACGAAGATCTTCGACCAGACTTGCGTGCCGACGGGATTGATCTTTCAGGACGCGGTATTTCTCGCTCAAGGCCTCCAATTCGATCTCGAACCGATCCTCTCGGTTGGATTTGCGCTGGTGGTCCTGCTCCAATTGCTCGAGCTGTGTACGTACGTCTTTCAGCTCCGTTACCGCCTCATCCCGCTCCCGGGTCAGGGTTGCGATTTGATCCAGGTATTTCTGTATTCGGGCTGGCTCAAGAGCATCGGCGACCGTCTTGGCGTCCGACGCGGGAACCGGCTCTGGAGCGGGCTCGGGCTCGGGGGTCGGGTCGGGAAGGGGCGAAACCCCCACACTGGTGGCTTCATGGGGCTCGTCCGCCACCGGTAGTGGTTCGTCCACAGGGCCGCTTTGTTTCTGGCGAGCCGAAACCTGTACGGGCTTTTTATGAAGGATGGTCTTCTCTACGGGAGCAGCCAGCTCT
>PBVT01000004.1 GCA_002728755.1 Myxococcales bacterium | reverse complement strand
CCGTACGTCAGAAATTGAACGCCATAGACCTGGAACTGCGGGGCAAAAACGTGCTGCTGGTGGATGACTCGATAGTCCGAGGCACCACATCCCGTCAGATAATTCAGATGGCCCGAGAGGCTGGTGCGCGTAAGGTCTATTTTGCTTCAGCAGCGCCGCCGGTTCGGCACCCGAATGTCTACGGTATAGATATGCCGGTTGCCAGTGAATTGGTGGCGAATGAAAGAAGTACCGAGCAAGTCTGTCAAGAAATCGGGGCCGACCGACTAATTTACCAGGAGCTTTCCGACCTGATTGACGCCGTACGCGAAGGCAACCCTGATATCTTGCATTTCGATACTTCATGTTTTGACGGTCGGTACGTAACTGGTGATGTTACTCCTGGGTTTCTTAAGACCCTGGCCGATCTGCGTGGTGACAGCAGCCGTGTTCAGCAGTCGAATGACTTGGATTCAACAGATATGAGCGTTTATCACTGAGCCACGTCGATCCCCCGGTGGGAGCCTGCATGGTGAAGAGTCAGGTGGCCAGCAGCCAGTTCGGCATAGCTGGGCCCTTGAGACCAGTCACCAAGAACAACACGCAATGCGGGTGTGCCGTCGGAGCGATGTGTTCTGTGAATATCGGGCCTATGCGTGTGTCCGTGTATCATCAGTCGGACCGCAGCTTTGTCCAGTTCGTCGGTGACGGCCCGGGCATTGACATCCATAATGTCCATGGGCTTGATGGATTTACCCTGTTCACTTCGATAGCGAACCTGTAGAGCCAGTTGGTTTCTTTCAGAAATTGTTTTTTCCAAAAAACCTTTCTGCCAGTCGAGGGACCGGACTATCGTGCGGAATTTTTGATGTTCGATATCGTCAGTGCAAAGACTGTCGCCATGCAGTAATAGGGCGCGTTGGTGACCGTCATCCAGGAAATGGGGTTCCTCGATAAGTCGGCAGCCAGTCCTGTCGCAAAAGGCCTCTCCCAGTAGAAAGTCCCGGTTCCCGCGCATCAGGAATGTGTCGATTCCAGCATCAGATGCCCGTTTCAACGATTGTTCTACAGGGGTTTGACTCAGATAACTTGCAGAGTCATCACCCAGCCAGTATTCAAATAAGTCCCCAAGGATGTAAAGTCTCCTGGTATTTTTCGGTAGAAGATTTTCCAGGAAAAACTGAAAATGGCCCATGAGGTCGCTGTCATCAGGTGACAGATGAAGGTCAGAGATGAAAACTGTGCTCATGCGTCGTTTATTCTTATCAAAAAAGGTCAGGGTATTATGCAGTTCACGGTCTGGTAATTTAACGGAGCCTTCGGCGGGCAGCCAAAGAAATCCAGCATCTGTTGCAATGAAAGAGCGTCGCATGGCTAGTGAGCATTGTCCAGGACTGAAGGACCAGTGGAATATCACAAGAAGGACAGTCGCTCCATCCGACCGGGTTCTGGATTCAAAGAAAGAATTTACAGGAACTCCAGGGTAAAGCTATACTTTAATGTTTGCGGTAAATCAATTGAAACTACGGCAAAAACCGAGTTTCAGAGGCATAGCAGAATAGGAACAACTAGTGAAACTGACTGGCGCTGAGATCGTGGTGGCAAGCCTGCGGGACGAGGGCGTAAAGCATATTTTTGGTTACCCCGGGGGTGCAGCCCTCCATATATACGACGCTCTCTACAAACAGGATGCTCTTCAACATGTGCTGGTGCGTCACGAACAGGGTGCCACCCACGCGGCCGATGGGTATGCCCGGGCATCTGGAAAGCCCGGCGTAGTCCTCGTGACTTCCGGCCCCGGTGTGACCAACGCTGTGACGGGTATCGCGACTGCCTTTATGGACTCAATACCAATGGTGGTATTGACAGCACAGGTTCCGACCGGATTGATCGGGGATGACGCTTTCCAGGAGGTCGATACTGTTGGAATTACTCGACCTTGTGTGAAACACAATTTTCTGGTCAAACGGGTTGAAGATCTTGCATTGACTATCAAGAAAGCATTTTTCATTGCCAGCAGTGGCCGGCCGGGACCCGTAGTAATCGACATTCCCAAAGACATCACAGCTGAGACGACCGACTACAGTTACCCAGAAACTGTTGATATCCGGTCTTACGCGCCAGTCTGTAAGGGGCATCCTAAGCAAATAGCCCGGGCGGTTGATCTGTTGCTGGATTCCAGTCGGCCGTGCATTTACACGGGAGGCGGAATCATTCAAGGTGGTGCAGAAAGAGAACTGACGTCCTTGGTCAGGACCCTGGGATTCCCCTGTACGAACACGCTCATGGGACTCGGCGGCTATCCATCCAGTGACCCGCTTTTTCTGGGAATGCTCGGGATGCATGGAACCTATGAGGCCAATATGGCCATGTACGAGTGTGATGTGATGCTTGCCGTAGGGGTCCGGTTTGACGATCGTGTGACAGGGGACCTCAAGAAGTTCTCACCCAACTCAACGATTATTCACGTTGATGTTGATCCGTCTTCTATAGGGAAGAACGTGCATGTCGAGGTACCGATTGTTGGTGAAGCGGGTCCTGTTCTGGCAGCCATGTTGGAAAGAATAAGATCTCTTAAACGAGACGACAAACCCGTTGCAATTTCGAAATGGTGGGAAAAAATTGATCACTGGCGTTCTTACCGGTCGCTGGACTATGACCGTCAGAGCGAGGTCATCAAGCCTCAGTACGTAATTGAAAGCCTCTATAAGGCTACGAAAGGAGAAGCCTACGTGGCTTCGGATGTCGGACAGCATCAGATGTGGGCAGCTCAGTACTACGGTTTCGACAATACACGCCGGTGGATCAATTCCGGTGGCCTTGGAACCATGGGATTCGGTTTGCCGGCTGCCATGGGGGTTCAGCTGGCTCATCCCGACTCTGATGTAGCCTGCGTTACGGGTGAGGCGAGCATAATCATGTGCATCCAGGAGCTTTCTACCTGCAAGCAGTACGATCTCCCCATCAAGATAATTAATCTGAATAACCGGTATATGGGCATGGTCCGGCAGTGGCAGGAGTTCTTTTACGACAGGAGATACTCACATTCCTATATGGATGCATTGCCTGATTTCGTAAATCTAGCTGAAAGTTTCGGTCATTCCGGTGTTCGTGTAGACGCGCCTGGGGATGTTGAACCAGCTATCAAGGAAGCTTTTAGTCAAAAAGACCGGCTGATTTTTCTCGACTTCATTACGGATCAGTCCGAGAACGTCTATCCGATGATCGCGTCTGGTGCCGGACATAACGAGATGCACCTCAAGCCGTCTTCCAGCGGTGAGGTCCCTTTAGAGCGCGAGCTGGCTTAAGGTATGAGAAGAATTATCTCGCTTTTGGTAGAGAATGAGGCTGGGGCACTGTCGAGGATTGCAGGTTTGTTTTCCGCAAGAGGCTACAACATCGAATCCCTGACCGTGGCGCCAACCGAGGATGAGACTCTGTCTCGGATGACAATCGTCACTTATGGCTCAGATCAGATTATCGAGCAGATTACCAAGCAGTTAAACAAACTCATCGACGTGGTTCGACTAGTAGACTTGACGGAAGGTCGTCACATTGAGCGAGAACTGATGCTGCTTAAGGTTACTGCCGAACGTGACTATCGTGAGGAAATCAAACGGCTAAGCGATATTTTCCGCGGTCGGATCGTAGATGTCACAGACAAAACTTATACCATAGAAATAACGGGTCCCGTGGGCAAGCTGGATGCGTTCATAGAGGCTCTTGGGGATGCAGATGTCATAGAAGTCGTGCGTTCCGGGGTGTCGGGGATCGCCAGGGGTGAACGAGCGTTGCGGCTTTAGGTGCAGATGACCGTAGAGCCTTTCTAAATGAAACCTAAAAGGAGTATTGCAGATGCAGATTTTTTACGACAGTGATGCCGACCAGGGTCTTATCCAGGCTAGAAAAGTTGCGGTCATCGGTTACGGTTCACAGGGTCATGCCCACGCAAATAACTTGCGTGATAGTGGAGTCGACGTGGTGGTCGGCTTGCGCGAGGGTTCTGCTTCTCGAGATAAGGCTGAAAAAGCAGGACTCTCCGTAGCGGGCGTTCCGGAAGCCGTTGACGGGGCTGACATCGTGATGGTGCTTGTTCCGGATGAGTTACAAGCCGACATTTATCAAGCCGAAATTCGACAGAACATTAAAGCAGGCGCGGCACTCGCTTTTGCCCACGGATTCAGCATCCACTTCGGGTTTATTGAGCCCACACAGGAGGTGGACGTCATAATGATCGCACCCAAGGGGCCCGGGCATCTGGTCCGCTCGACTTATGTCGAAGGCGGCGGAGTGCCCTGCCTTATAGCGGTTGAGCAAGATGCCTCGGGTCTGGCCCGCGATGTCGCTCTGTCCTATGCCTGTGCGATCGGTGGCGGACGAGCAGGTGTAATTCAAACGACCTATAAGGAAGAAACGGAGACCGACCTGTTTGGGGAGCAAACCGTGTTGTGTGGTGGTATCACTTCTCTGATCCAGGCTGGATACGAAACGTTGGTAGATGCGGGTTATGCCCCGGAAATGGCTTATTTTGAGTGCCTCCATGAGACCAAGCTGATTGTCGATCTAATCTACGAAGGCGGTATCGCTAACATGCGCTACTCGGTCTCCAATACGGCAGAATACGGTGACGTCACTCGTGGTCCCCGGATAGTCAGTGATAAGACTAAAGAGGAGATGAAGCGAGTGCTGGCCCAAATTCAGTCTGGGGAGTTTGCCAAAGAGTGGATGAGTGAGAGCCGTTCGGGTGGCAGAAAGTTTCAGGAACTTCGGACTCAGGGCCAGGAACATCCCATCGAGGAAGTCGGGGAAAAACTACGCTCGATGATGCCGTGGATCCAGAAAGGGAAACTGGTCGACAAAAGCGTCAACTGACGTGTCATTGCGGTACGGGTATTCGCTTCGCCAACCCGGTTAACGGATGAACTCTCCGGTCATCGCGAGGGAGGGTTGGTCAAGAATAGCCCTGATACTGGTTGCGGCAATAGCAATTCACTATTGGGCGGGTGTGGCCTGGGCCTCGCCGGTATGGATTTTGTTAGTGCTGGTCGTCCAGTTCTTCCGTGACCCCCGTCGATCAATCCCTCAGCAGTCGGGTGTCGTTGTCTCGCCTGCCCACGGTAAAGTCGTATCAATAGAAACCACTCGGGATCCTTATCTTGCCCGTGAGGCGGTAAAAGTAAGCATATTCATGAACATTTTCTCGGTGCATTCGAACCGGACCCCGGTAGACGGTATAGTGGTCGAGCGATGGTACAACAAGGGTAAGTTTTTTAACGCAGCCTTGGATAAAGCATCGGCTTTTAACGAGCGTTCGGCAATTCACATAAGAACACCAGCAGGTTGGGACGTCACCAGTGTTCAGATTGCCGGTCTGGTCGCGCGCAGAATTCTCTCGTATCTTACTGTTGGTCAATCCGTTGAACGTGGAGAACGCTACGGCTTTATTCGATTCGGTTCACGGGTTGATGTTTATCTGCCTGAAGGAAGCCGTATCGTCGCCCGACTGGGGAAGTGGGTAAATTCCGGCAGTGATATTATTGCTTTTCTTCCGGATTCAGATTAATGAATATGACTAAGGCAGGAAAAGTCAGGCGACTAGAGAGGGGTGACCGAAGCCGGAAGGGAATCTACATCCTGCCTAATTTGTTTACGACAGGGAGTTTGTTTGCTGCTTTCTATGCAATAGTCCAAGCAACCGTCGGTAACTTTGAGCACTCTGCAGTCGCGATCATTGTCGCAGCCGTTTTAGACAGCCTCGATGGCCGTGTTGCCAGAATGACCAATACGGTCAGTGACTTTGGTAAGGAATATGACAGTCTTGTCGATCTGGCGGCATTCGGCGTGGCGCCAGCGCTGGTATTTTACGAGTGGGGCCTGAAGGATCTAGGTAAAGTCGGTTGGCTGACGGCTTTCATTTACGTTGCGGCAACTGCTCTTCGGCTGGCCCGGTTCAATACACAGGAAAACAAGAGTAGCCGTTATTTTCAAGGCCTGCCGTGTCCCGCCGCAGCCGTGGTAGCAGCCAGTGTTTTGTGGTCTCTTGCCAGTCAATCCTCAGTGGGACAAGTCATTGTGTGGAGCAATCTTTTTCTAGTCGTACTGCTTTCTCTAGCGATGGTCAGTTCCCTGCCTTATCGGAGTTTCAAAGATCTAGACCTCAAAAATCGCGTGCCGTTTGTATCGCTGCTGATTCTGGTGTTTGTTTTCGTGCTGATCTCTTTTGATCCACCACGGGTACTGCTTTTGCTTTCCGCCGGGTTTCTGGTTTCCGGTCCTGTTGCCTGGCTGTATTTCAGGCAGACTGGGAAATCGGTTTTCTCGGCAGATAGCACCGCTCCGGAAGAAGACAGCATGTCGGACACTGCCAATGAAGCAGGAGTTGATAAAATCTGATCCCGAGTTATACTCGCTATTAGATGTGACGGGCGAGCCCGTCTCGGAATTTCACACCGATGACTATCAAATCAAACACAAAGGTTAAGCGCAGCAAAGTCAAAATGTGCTGGCCGGTCAGTCGGAATCTGCCCCTGAATCTGCTGCTGCGCCGCTAGGCGCACATACCTTCTTTCCAATCTAACAACCCTGCTTCTGCATAAGCCGAACGGCAATGCCGTTTCTTGAACAGAGGTTTGGTGTGCCACACCCTAGAAACAGCCCCCCAACTACGGGGAATTAGGCATGCGGTTTAACGTTGAATTCAACGAGGTACAAAATGAAAGACCGATTGATTGTATTTGATACGACACTTCGCGATGGTGAGCAAAGTCCTGGGGCTTCAATGACCGCTGAGGAGAAAATACGGATCGCCCGTCAGCTCGAACGGCTGAAAGTAGATGTCATAGAAGCTGGATTTCCTGCTGCCAGTCCGGGGGATTTCGACGCGGTCGAGAAGGTTGCCAATACCGTTCGCCAGAGCGTGATCTGTGCATTGGCTAGAGCCAACGCAAGGGATGTTGGATTGGCAGCAGATGCGCTGGAAGCTGCTGCCCAACCGAGAATTCACACTTTCATCGCTACGTCACCGATTCATATGAAGGAGAAATTAAGGATGTCTCCCAGCGAGGTACTGGACCAGGCGGTATTGTCGGTTAAGCAGGCTCGTAACAGTACTGATGATGTGGAATTTTCACCCGAAGACGCAGGACGTTCCGAACCGGATTTTTTGTGCAGGATCCTGGAGGCCGTCATTGACGCAGGTGCCACGACGATCAATATCCCGGACACGGTCGGATACACGATGCCGAGCCAGTTCGGACAACTGATTCGGAGCCTGATCGATCGTATTCCAAACTCTGATCGGGCTGTGTTTTCTGTTCATTGCCATAATGACCTCGGATTGGCTGTTGCTAATTCTCTGGCCGCCGTGCTCAACGGCGCTAGGCAGGTTGAATGTACTATTAATGGTCTGGGTGAACGTGCGGGTAATGCATCATTGGAAGAGATCGTTATGGCTGTCCGGACCCGCCAGGATGTTTTCCCCTGTGATACCTTAATCGATACAACCCACATCGTTCCGATCAGCCGGCTCGTATCCAGCGTGACAGGGTTTCCTGTGCAACCCAACAAGGCTATCGTGGGGGCGAATGCGTTTGCTCATGAAGCGGGAATACACCAGGATGGTGTGATTAAGGCTCGGGAGACCTACGAAATTATGCGGGCTGAAGACGTGGGTTGGTCGGCTAATCGCCTGGTACTCGGGAAGCACTCAGGACGTCGAGCTTTTACCGAACGGCTTGCAGCGCTCGGTATCGAGTTTGATTCCGATGTTGAACGTGACGAAGCCTTCGCCAGGTTCAAGGATCTGGCCGATAAAAAGCACGAGATATTTGACGAGGATCTGCAGACACTAGTGACCGACAGAGCAGCGAGTCAGGTCAATGAAAAACTTCAGCTGATCTCCATGATGGCGAATCTCAGTTCCGGTAAGATGCCCAGTGCGGAGATCGTACTTACCGTCGACGGTGTGGAAAAGACGGGCAGAGGCGAGGGTGACGGTGTTGTAGATGCTTCATATAAGGCCGTGCAGAACGTATTTCCTTCTGACAGTGAATTGGTTCTGTATTCGGTAAACAATATTACGTCTGGGACAGACTCCCAGGGCGAAGTCAGCGTTCGCCTTCAAAGAGAAGGGCGGATCGTAAACGGTCATGGGGCCGATACCGATATAGTGGTCGCTTCCGTGAAGGCTTACGTGAATGCACTCAACAGGCTGGAGGGAAATTATAACCAGGTCCATCCCCAGTTAAGTGGTACGGTTTAAGGAGATACATCGGGAAGTGGACAGACAGAGCCGCAACTGCTACCTGGATGCCATGGGTATTACTGGCTGGGTTCTTTCCCAAGAACGACAACCTGCTGATGAAGAGTATATCGGGGAGGATCAGGCGGGCATTGCTGGTGAGGCTCCGAGACAATTCCAGGATGTGCAGGATCTGTCTTCAGTCGAGATCGCTGTGCGGGGCTGTAAGGCCTGTGTTCTTCACCAGTCCCGCAGCAACACCGTGTTTGGGTCTGGAAGCCTTACCGCGACTTGGTTTCTGGTCGGTGAAGCCCCGGGTGCGGAAGAAGACAAGCAGGGATTACCGTTTGTCGGTCGGGCAGGTCAGTTACTGGACAGTATGTTGTATGGCCTAGGTTTAAATCGAGATGAGGTCTATGTCGCTAATGTCCTCAAATGTAGACCGCCGCGTAACCGGGACCCGATGGGTGATGAAGTCGGCAAGTGTGAGCCCTACCTGCATCAGCAGATTCGGAATATTCAGCCGAAAATAGTTATCGCGATGGGACGCTTTGCGGCACAGTCGCTACTCAAGAAGACGGATCCGATCAGCAGACTGCGAGGCCGAGTGCACGAGTACGAGAAGTTTGGTATTCCGCTTGTTGTGACCTACCACCCGGCGTACCTTCTTCGTTCGCCACTAGAAAAACGAAAAGCCTGGGCGGATCTCGCGTTCGCCAGGGCAATTTTAGAGAACCACGGATGACGGTTCCTCGCGAGAGCAGGAAACGGTGCCGCCCGATGACGCTTTCCGATCTGGATACGGTCACGTTGATTGAGCAGTCAGTCGCGGCGTTTCCCTGGACTTCCGGAAATTTTACGGACTGCCTAGATGCGGGGTACGAATGCTGGGTCTTAGAGATCAATGGACGGGTTGGCGCTTACCTGATTATGTCAGTGGGTGGAGATGATGCACACCTACTGAATCTGGCTGTAGAGCCACAACAACAGCGGCTGGGCTTGGGGAGGCGCCTTTTGCGCAAAGCCTGTTTAGATGCCTCACGACTTGGCGCGAATAGAATTCAATTGGAAGTTCGACCGAGCAACCAGGGAGCCAGGGCTCTCTACGAGGNGGAAGGATTCAAAGGATTGGCCGTGCGNAAGGACTACTACAGGTCCCAGGGCCTCAAGGAAGATGCTTTTGTCATGGAGCTTGGGCTTNGATCAAATCCCGACTGACGGGTATAGGATCTTTTTGATAATCTTTATCTTGAAATAAGGGTTTCAAAAGGTAGCAAGGTTGAGTTTATCTCGCATGCCCCATCGAAAGACTCGCAGGGAAGAGATTCAGGCGCTTAGCGTCTGGTTCGAGACAGAACTCGGTCAAGCGCTGACCAAGAGTTCGTTGCATCACCTGGCCAAGGCGTTGCCCTGCCGTTATCACGATACGGCGGTCCAGATGGGGCCTGGCGTAGTGGATTTCCTGGAAAATGTAGATTCTAGATTACGAATTTATGTCAACGCCGATAATCTGACAGGGGACCGTGTGAGTGTCGTTTCAGACTGGAACACGATTCCATTGGGTCGCAATTCGGCCGATCTTTTTGTTTTAGCTCATACACTGGACTTCACACCGGATCCCAGAGTGGTATTGCGAGAGGCGGCGACGATACTAGCGCCTGAGGGGTGCCTGGTTGTTTGTGGTTTACACCCATTCGGGATCTGGGGTCTTTGCCGCCTATTTTATGGTCGCAAGGAGAATATGCCATGGAATGGCAATTATTTGCCCGTCACCCGTATTCAGGATTGGATTTCGCTACTGGGATTAGAAACGATTGGCGGTTCAATGCACTTTTACCGGCCGCCATTTGAAAGCATGGCAATTCTCAGACGGATGGCATTTATGGAAACCGCTGGCAGACGATGGTGGCCGGCACTCTCCGGGGCATACCTATTGGTTGCACGAAAAAATAGCCTGAATGTTCGACTGGTACGGGCCCGGAAGGACGCTGTACGTCTGCGTAGCAGAAAGCGCCTACAGCCTGTGGCTCAACAATCAACAAGAATTCGAGGTGGTGGGTTGCTGTGATGCCTGCTCCAGACCAAACGCAGTTCGTGATTTATACCGACGGTGCCTGTAGAGGAAACCCTGGGATTGGAGGTTGGGGGGCAGTCGTCCAGCAACGCCATAATGAGAAAGAACTCAGTGGCAGTGAGGAAAATACAACCAATAATCGAATGGAACTGACCGCGGCGGTGCGCGCACTTCAGTCTCTGGATCGAAACAGCCGAGTACGACTGTATACCGACTCCGAGTACCTTCGTAGTGGCATTACAACATGGATCAATAACTGGAAAAAAAACGGCTGGCGAACCTCAAGAGGAAGGCCGGTAAAAAACAAGGATCTGTGGCAGGGCCTTGATGAGGCGAGTCAAGGTCACCGCATAGACTGGCGTTGGGTAAAAGGGCACGCTGGAAATAGCGGTAACGAGCGTGCCGATACCTTGGCTAATCAGGCTATCGATCGATCGATCCAGCGTCAGTCAATCTAGGCTTGGATTGTTGATGCGTCAGATCTTTCTTGACACCGAAACGACGGGGCTTGATTGGGAAGCTGGCCACCGAGTGATTGAGATCGGTTGCGTGGAAGTCATGAACCGCCGCCAGACCGATAAGCATTTTCACTGCTATATCAATCCTCAGCGTGGCATTGATGATGAGGCGATCGAGGTGCACGGTATTACTCCGGAATTTCTCGTTGATAAGCCGATATTCGCCGACATCGCCAGTCAGTTTTTTGAATTTATAAAAGACAGCGAGTTGGTTGCCCACAACGCTCCGTTCGACGTTTCTTTCCTGAATAATGAAATCAGACTATCGCGACTTGACTATGGCCCCATTGAAAACTATTGCGAAATTACGGACAGTCTTGCGCTCGCCAGGCGTATTCATCCGGGTCAGCGTAACAATCTGGATGCGCTGGCCAGTCGGTATAACATAGACAACAGCCACAGGACCTACCATGGCGGCCTACTGGACGCACAAATACTGGCGGATGTCTACATCGCGATGACCGGCGGCCAAGCAGCATTTAGCTTTGGCGACGACAGCAGGGCGATGCTCGCTAAGACTAGAGCCCGGCCAGAGGATAGCAGGACCAACAAAGTGGAAAAGGGCGAGTTTGTGGTAGTGTGCGCAGATGAAAATGAGCTTGCTGAACATGCGAAGTGGATCATGCTGCTTGGTGATGATTGTCTGTGGACCAAGGACGGTCATTAGCTGACCCGAAACCTATATTTCTGCGGAATGTTCAAGGCAGAACTAAGGAGAGAGCAATGAGTGATAGTCGGATATATCCCGTACCCAGAGAGTTCTCAGACACTGCATATATTGACAATGAACAATACGAGGAACTGTATCGGAAGTCGATTGCGGACCCCGAAGCCTTCTGGGCTGAGCAGGCCGGCGAATTGCTCAACTGGTCGAAGCAATGGGATAGAGTCATGGATTTTGACTTTAACAACGGTGAGATCAGCTGGTTTGAGGGAGGGCGGATTAACGCGACGGTCAACTGCCTGGACAGGCACTTAGAGACACGCGCTGACCAGGCCGCAATCATCTGGGAGTCTGATCAGCCTGATGAAGACCTGGTCGTGACATACGCAGAGTTGTACGAAAAGGTCTGCCGGTTTGGAAATCTTCTCAAATCCAGAGGCGTAAAAAAGGGAGACCGTGTCTCCATATATATGCCGATGATTCCAGAAGCCGCCGTGGCAATGTTGGGCTGTGCCCGAATCGGTGCGGTTCATTCGGTGGTCTTTGGTGGGTTTTCTCCCGATGCACTGCGTGACAGAATTCTGGATTCCGACTGCCGCGTCGTTGTTACAGCGGACGAGGGCCCGAGGGGAGGGCGGAACGTACCACTGAAGGCAAACGTAGAAAAAGCACTGGAGGAATGCCCTGAGGTCCATACGACGATTGTCGTGAAGAGAACCGGTACCGAGGTTCCTCTTAATGCAGACAGAGATGTCTGGTACCACCAAGGAATGGATGGCGTATCCCCTGAATGCGCGGCAGAGGAAATGGAAGCCGAGGATCCGCTATTCATACTGTACACCTCGGGATCGACTGGAAAACCAAAGGGGGTACTGCACACCACGGCGGGCTATCAGCTTTATACAGCAATGACTCACCGCTACGTGTTTGACTACCGTGACGGTGATGTTTATTGGTGCACTGCTGATGTTGGTTGGATTACAGGGCACTCCTATATCGTGTACGGCCCGTTGGCGAATGGTGCGACTACGCTAATGTTTGAGGGCGTTCCCACTTATCCGGATTCAAGCCGGTTCTGGCAGATTGTCGATAAACATGCTGTCAATATCTTCTATACTGCCCCGACCGCAATCCGTGCTCTAATGGGGCAGGGGGATGAACCGGTCAAGTGCACTGATCGATCTTCATTGCGTTTACTGGGGACGGTAGGTGAACCGATCAATCCCGAAGCGTGGGAGTGGTACTACAAGGTGGTTGGCGATGGCCGGTGCCCGGTCGTTGATACGTGGTGGCAAACTGAAACGGGGGGCATACTGATAACACCTTTGCCGGGAGCTACCGACCTCAAACCAGGTTCGGCAACTCGTCCCTTTTTCGGTGTAGTACCCGCTTTGGTAGATGATGAGGGGAATGAACTGGAAGGGGCCGCCAGTGGAAATCTGGTCATCAAGACGTCGTGGCCTGGTCAGATGAGGACGGTCTATGGTGATCATGAACGATTTGTACAAACCTATTTTTCGAGTTTTCCCGGCTATTACACGACAGGCGATGGGGCCCGGCGAGATGAGGATGGTTATTACTGGATCACGGGACGG
>PBVT01000003.1 GCA_002728755.1 Myxococcales bacterium | reverse complement strand
CAAGGACATATTGATACGGTCCAGATCAACGTGGACACAGTCCAGGCCAACGTGGACACAGTCCAGGGCAACGTGGACACAGTCCAGGCCAACGTCGATACGGTCCAGGGTAACCTGGAAAATCTGGATGCCAGCCTCAACCCAATTGCAAAAGATGGACTGCCCACCGATCTGGCCGACGGCGATGACAACAGCCAACTCTCCGAGGCCGAGGTTCTCAGTATGGTGAGTGGTGCCGGCTACATAACGGGTGACCACTTCTCTGGCGCCTGGGCGGACCTTACGGGTATCCCAACCGACATCGCAGATGGTGACGATAACAATCAGCTCTCCGAGGCCGAGGTACTCAGTATGGTGAGTGGTGCCGGCTACATAACAGGTGACCACTTCTCCGGAGCCTGGGCTGATCTGTCCGGTATCCCCGCCGACATCGCCGACGGCGATGACAATACAGACACGACCTATGATGGAACCGACTTCGCCACAAGTAACCAGACCTGCCCTGCGGGTCAGCAGATGACTGGGATCGCAGCAGACGGAACAATAACCTGCGCCGCTGGGGGAGGACTCCCGTCTGGGATGATAGCTTTCTTTGCTGGTCCTTGTCCCGCTGGTTTCAGTGAATATGTCGCCCTACGAGGTCGGGCCGTGCTCGGACTTCCTACAGGTGGTGATCTTGAGGGTACAACGGGCACGAGTCTGGCAAACCTTGGAGTACGTACCATCAACCAGGTCGTTGGGCACAGCCACACGGTTGACCCACCGTCAGGCACGACCCAGTCTGTCGGAGAACACAGCCATTCCGCCGATCCGGGAAGCGAGAATTCCTCGTCAGCGGGAAGCCATTCGCATCATGTCGATCCTCCCGGTGCGCACACCGATCACCAGGGTAACCACCGTCACCACGGCCGTGCCTCGCCTTACGACGGTGATGGGCACGAAGCACAAGGGTATCCCAATAATGACATCCATAGAACCTACCGTACCAGCGATAGAGCTCCCGACCGTCAGGTCAGCAAGGACGGCATGGAGGATAGTGGAAACCATAGGCACTGGATCGATATCGGTGGGTTCAGCTCACATGGCACATCCGATCATACCCACTCGTTCAATCTATCCTCTTTCAACACCAATGGGGCCGGCAGCCATAGCCACGCTGTAGACATCGGCTCATTCTCGTCACAGGAGACCGGTGTTACAGAGATCGACGTCACCATGCCATACATTCAATTACGAGCTTGCGTCGCAGATTAATAGCCAAACCCAAGAGCTCGAATAACAAAAAAAAACCACCCCGGAGAGATTGCGGGCCTGGCCGGTGCCAGGGGCCTTTCTCTCCGGGGTGGAAACCAGAATCAACCGAGTTTCCTCGGTTTAGATCTCACTATCTAGAAGTACTGGTTGCTGAGACTCTTTTGGGAGCCGATCTCTTAGTTGATTACTTGCCGAAAACGATTGCATGTACCCAAGGAGGTCTGTGCGTACCTGCTTCGCTCTGGTTTGTAATACCTGCTCCCGTTGGAGCATCGACTCGAGCCATTTCCGAAGTGTTTCCCTATCCGTCTCTGTGAACTCCTTCGGGGGAGGAGCCGCATCCATAAGCAGTCGTTGTCTACGAACTGTAATCTCTGAGATACGGTCACTATCGGGATCGGGAGCGAAGAACTCATGTTCCAACGCTTCGGTAAGTCTCTCCCAGCGCTTCCGCCAGCCAAGATCATGTGCCGGTAGCGACACTCAACTGCTCCATGCCATCGGTGGTATTGCCGGTTCCTAATTCTGTTGGCTGTGCCAACGTTTCACGAACCGAATAATCTCCACGTCGCAGGGCGACCTGGATGGCTTGTCGGGTACCGATATTGAATACGATTGGCGCACGGAGGTTCGCGGTCACAACGGAGTTGTTCCGGTCTACCGTGAGCACTACACGCATGACAAGATCGGGGACCTCTGGACTATCAGCGCTAATCGAAACACCGATAGGACCAAGATCTCGTTCGTCTATCTCCGCATTATATTCGGGGAATAGACTGTCTGGATCGGCGACCAGAAGAGCTACATCAGGGTCTTTTACGGCCTGCAGCCAAGAGACTCCCAATTGTCCGTCTGGCGTCAAGATGCACCATTCCTGGAGTTCCGGAAAGCCCGGGATTCCGAACGGGAAGTTGATGACCTTTTCTTCATCAATCGTTAACTGTCCAAATCTAGTTGTATTGACGATCATTTTTATTGATCCTCCGTTGTATCTGGTTTTGATTCTGGTTTAGGGTTTTTGAAAATATCGTAAATTGATTGCATTGAGTCGTCTCGAGCCACCGCATCGCGGTTCGCTTCTTGAATGGCCCGATAGATTTCTTCTCGATAGACCGGCACTTCCCCAGGAGCTTCGATTCCCAGTCGAACCTGGCGCCCCCGGACTTCCTTCACGGTGATAATGATATCGCTTCCGATTCGTATGCCCTGGCCCGGTTTTCGTGACAGCAAAAGCATTAACGTGCCCTCCTTGGCATTGCTCACTCCCTATTTGGAATACATTCCGCATCCTGCGTTACCTGGTCAGATAAAGTTCACGAGATTGAGGCCTTCCAATCGGGAAGCCAAAACCATCGCGGCTTGAAAACTGGTTTGTGTTTCTCGAAGGCGTTGAACCGCTTCGAGAGGATCTGTATCTCCGGCCTGCGATAGAAGAGCTTGCGAGGCCGCCTCCGAAAGATCATCCGCATCTTGAACGCCCTGAATTTTCACCTGGAAGGTGCCGACGCTCTGGCGTGCAGACAATACACGATCCAGCCCATCTCGGAGATCTCCGATAAGGGCCTGAATTCCTGGTCCATCGTTCGCATTCAGTTCAGCGACGAGGTTATCAATAATACCGAATAGGTTGGGACCAACACCGGCGGGATCCTCAAAGGGTTGACCTCCCTCTACCGTGGCTTCTACTACCTTCAGATTTCCAGCTGGATCTACGGATCCCAGGGAAACAACCACCTGGCCATTATCACCGTTAAATGCGCCGAGAGCATCATACGGTGCGTTGTTGTTATCCAAACCACCAAAGATGAAACGACCGTTCACCTCTGTATTCGCTAGATCCAGTATATGTTCCCGAATCTCTGCAACCAGGTTCGCGCCAAACTGTCGATCCTGCAGGCTATAAGAGTCATTACCCAGCTGCACCGCTTTCTCATAGACAGTCTTCACTGCTTCTTGAATCGAATGCAGAACACCGTCTGAGGTCGAGAGAAGCATATCGGCCGTCTGCATCGAAGAGCGACGACTGTCCAGATGACGCAACCGCCCCTGCTGCTGGAGCATATTACGCGCCGCAACCGGGTCCTTACCAAGGTTCAAAACTTTCCGTCCTGTGGCGATCTCTTCTTGCACACGGGCCAACTCCAGCTGTCGCTGCTGCAACACAAGGTTGGTATTGGAAAAGAATGTTGAACTAGCTATTCGCATATCGTCTTTGGGTTAGCGCTTCAGCGCGATTACTTCTTGAATCATTTCGTCGGCGGTACGGACCATCTTTGCGGCCGCGCTAAACGCTTCCCGAAATTTGAGCATATTGAGCATCTCTTCATCGATGTTGACGCCCGAGATCGACTGCTGCAGATCTGTGATGCTTTTTTCGGCCGCTACGGACGTCACCACATCAATCTCTGCCACATGGACTCGATCACCGAAGGCCCCCAGAATAGACCGGATTGTTTCCGCCGGCGGGGCACCTGACGCCAGGTTGATATCGCGCAAGGCCGCCAGATCCAATGCGTTCTGGTTGTCTCCTAATCCAGCCGGAACGGGTGGTGGACCGGGAATCACTGAACGTGTAGCCAAAGCATCGGTATTGCCAGCCACTGCAGCATCAATCGACATCGACTCGGCTGCACCAGTTACACCGGGTGGGGGGGGCGTAAACAGGTTACGACCGCTTACCCCATCAAGACCCGCACCCGCCACATGAACGGCATTAACAGAATTAATGAAGTCAAAGGCAAATTGGTCGAGGTTTTCTTGTAACTGAAGAATGTCTTGATCACGCGCCGCCAGAACACCACCCAACGAACCACCGTTCAAGTTTGAGGTCAGGTCAAGAGTACCTGTGGCATCATGAACCGTATTTGTAGCAAATACGTTTACGAGTCCCGTGGGAGCCACGGCAGCCGTAAGCTCCCGGGCTTCATTCTCAAGCACCAGCGCAAAGCCATTATCGAGGAATACGTTAACAGTGCCATCACCATTATCGAGGACATTAACCCCGATTTGTTCCGCCAAAGAGTCCAGTAGATTGGCTCGTTGGTCGAGAAGATCATTGGGAGAAGCCGGTTGAAAGCGAAGCTTCTCATTGAGCTCGGCAATCTCTGCCAACTTCGTATTGATCGATCCAACTTCGCTTACGACAATTTCATCTAGAGACTGGCGTATGTCCCGTAGGTCCTGTGCCCTGTCGGCTACCTGGTTCGCTAAGAACTCGGCCGCAGACAAAGCCTGGGTACGAATTGCTGCGTCCTGCGGTTGGGCTGTGAGAGCATCCAAAGCGTCAAAGAAACGATCTAACGCCGGGGTCAGACCAACACTGTCCAGGTCTCCGAAGATAACTTCGGTCCGCGACAACATATTCGAACGACTACCCGCAAAATTCATATCGGACCGTGCATTGCGGCGACGATTATCAATCACGTCATCGACAATGCGTTCGGGGCCCGTGGTTTTGACGCCCATGCCCAGGAAGTAATTCCCACCGACCTTGACTCCCTGTCGGGTCTCCTGGGTATGCACTCGACGGTGATAACCAGGGGTATTGGAATTCGACACATTCTGCCCTACCGTATGAATCCCAACGCGCGCGGCGGTAAGACCCGAATGGGCGAGACTGAGTATGTCTGTAAGTCCTGGCATTCCGTCCTACTCTCAGGTCTGCGTCGACATACAAAGGGCTTTACCCGTGGCACGGGTTCCGCCGTTGGAGTCATAGGTTTCGGCTCCGCCAGACACCGCCTGAATGATGGTATCCATCGTGTTTTCCACGGTGGCGAGGGCCGAATCGAAATAATGACGGTTCAAATCAACTTCACGCTGCGCGATCTTGGCTTTCTCCATATAGAGGCCAAATGCTTCCACAACGTCCGCATGTTCATCTGGTTCCGTGTCACTTAAGGCCACTACGAGAAAATCCGATGGATTCTGTCCCATGGCCTGTAATTTCGTGGCGCGTATCACGCGTGACCGTTCGATACGGTCACAGATCCGAGCCTGCTCTACCAAAATGTCTGCCAATTCACCCAACTCCTGATGCGAAGTCGTTATACGGGCCTGCTTGGATAGGTCGGCCAGGCGTTCCATCATGCCTGTCTCCTGACGAAGCATTTCAACCCAACCTGGATCTGTATTATGCAAGACGTTGGTAGACATGACTTACTCACCACCCTCCAGTTGGGCCAGCAATCGTTCGGCAACGATCTGGAGGTCTGGGGAGTATTCACCGTTTGCGATCTTGCGACGTAGTTCTTTCACGCGATCGGCTGCGGCCTCTTCCACTTCGGATTTGGCCGTTTCGTACATCTGATGAATAAAGGTGTCATCACGGTTGAACTGAACCGCTTCGCCGGATTCGCTCGACCGACCTTTCTCAAGGCGTTCAGTCTTAGGATCCGACTGGGTCCGTTCAACGGGGGGCGGGCCGCCTGTTATCTTTACTGAAGTCACTGTTCTCTTCCTCTCAAATTGTGCGTTTGATCAAAAACACTTGAATTCCACTAATCACAAATCGACCACATCTCTCAGAACTGAACCCCTATGCCCCATTTTTTTTTCTAGATGGCGTTTCATGCTTCACATTCCCAGGCGGATTACTTGGCAATTTCCCGGTAACGGGCCATGCCCGCGGTCCGGCGTAGTTGCTCATTCGCTGTATTAATCTGGGCTTCGGTCAATCCCATGGAGCGAGCCATCTTGTCGCCAAGGCCGATACCGCCATGAGCGGCCCAATCCTTGGCTACAGCAGACCGAAACCACTGTTCGTACATCTCGCGCCCAGGTGTCTCTGGAAATAAGGGGTTATCGTCTGGGACGCTCTTCGCCATCTCTTCGAACACTGTATTCAAGAAGACCGACTCAAGCTGACGACTCGCTTCCAGCAATTCCTTGGGCTTATCACCACTATTTTGTAGCGTCGCAGCAAGAACGCTCAGGTTGTCGCTACTGCCATACCCCGAATTCAACGGTACCGATGCTTGCATCATAGGATTCGTCATCATTGCACCGTTAGAGCTCCGTGGAGCGCCCCGGAGGTCTTCAAGGCTTGTAGGACCGCGATCAAGTCCCGAGGTGATGCTCCAAGAGCGTTCAGGGCCTGTACGAGACCGTTCACCGTTGTCGTCGCTGGGATCTCGGTCAGTTTTGGCTTCGCTTCCTCTGGATTTACTCGCGAAACCGGCATCATGACCGCTCCACCCGGAGCAAAAGGCGTCGGCTGCAGGATGCCGTAATTCACCTCGATCGATACATCCAGGTTTCCATGCGCTACCGCTGCAGCCCCAAGGCTGACGTTTCCACCAACAACGACCGTTCCAGTGCGCTCGTTCACAACAACCCGTGCGGGATTGTCTGGAACAACATCCACCAATTCAATACTCGCAACAAATGCCACTGGGGATTTTTTCGCCTCTGCATCTAGAGCGATCTTTATCTCGCCAGGCCCCGAGGCGGAGGCCAATGGCCGATTCAACGCAGTATTGATAGCGGTCACGATACGGCTTGCCGTCGTGAAGTCCGCCTCTCGAAGAGTCAGCGTGACGATATCATCGCGAATAAACCGGGTTGGAATTGCTCGTTCTACGAGCCCACCGGAAGGAATTCGTCCGACCGTCGGTACATTTCGACGCAACCGAGACCAGTTTCGATGACCTGAAGCATAGCCGCCGACCGAAACGGGCCCCTGCCCTACCACATAAACCGTATTATCTGGCCCTCGCACAGGGGTCATAAGGAGCGTACCGCCTTCCAGGCTTCGCGCGTCGCCCATGGCGCTTACGACCACATCTATTTTTTCCCCCGGTTTCGAATACGGTGGCAATTCTGCGGTCACCATAACAGCGGCCGTATTGGTGACATCGAGGCGCGATGGGTCCACATTCAAACCCATTCGACGCAGTAGAGACGTCAGGGACTGATTCGTGAACGAGCTCCGACGGGTATCTCCCGTACCGGACAAGCCAACCACCAGGCCATAACCAACAAGATGGTTCGAGCGCACACCTTCCACCTGAACAAGATCCTTGACTCGGACCGCTTCACTACGTCCCGGAAGAAAGACCAGAAGAGAGAGCATTGTAAGAATTGTTCCAAGTCTACGCATCGGTTCTGCTCTCTCTAGAAGGGCCAGATATGGTGAAGGAATCGACCAAGCCAGCCTGCCTGTTCTTCGTTCGTGATATTGCCACGCCCAGTAAATTCAACATGGGCTTCCGCCAGTTTGTAGGACGGAATCTTATTGTCTTGTTCAATATCTTCGGGGCGTGCCACACCACTGATGTGGAAGTGATGCTCTTCCTCGTTCACGAGTACAACTCGGTGACCTTCGAGGTACAGGTTCCCATTGGCTAAAACACGAGTAACGGTAGCTGCGATCGTGAACCGAACCTCATCTTTCCGACTCGTTTCTCCACCCGATTCCACCGACTTCTCGGCGTTGGCTCCTGCGATCCCCTTATTGCTCTGACCATTGGACCCCGGCGTACCAAATACACCAATCACACTCGCCCCCATGCCGAGACTTGAGTTTCGTCCAAGCATGGTTTTTGACGCACGAGTCGCGGATGCTGTCTCCTCAATACGAATCGTCACAATATCGTTCTTTGCGAAAGCTCGAACATCGGTAAAAAGCGTTCCACCACTTGCACCCGTCTGCCAGACCGAACCATCCGTCTTTTTCGGTAATGGCGCTTCGGGCTTCTCAAGCGGCTTGTATTGGCGCCGCTTTACTTCGTATGGCTTTACGTGACGAACGCCACAGGACGTTCCAAGCATCGCACCGAGAGCAACTATCACAAAAAGACGCTTCATGGGCCCACCTCCATAAGGCCGGGCCCCACGACACGAGCAACAATAACGCGACCTGAGATCGGGTTCAGAATCTTGATGTCATCGCCAGTCGCACCATTTTCTACAGCCTTTCCAGACATGCTTATCTGGAGGCTTCCCGTCGATACTCGTACTTTGACTTTGTCTCCGCGTTTTACCGAATAGACCCGGCGAACCTGTCGCAGAGAGATGGCTCGCCCAGCGATGATAGGTGTTCGTGTCACCTGACCCACGATTGCGGTCAGATCGGTAAAATGACGCTCTGGTCCAGCGGAACGTTTTCGCTCCACAAGACGGACATCGCCCGCCTGGATACGCGAACCTCGAGCAATCGAGCGTTTCGCCACGACAACCTGTCGTAACTGTTCGCGCGGAAAAACAAAGGGCCGGCTGGCAACAATGTTTCGACCGCGCATGGCTACAACTTCGATAACCAGGTTGTCCGAAGAGTTGGGACCCATCATTGGTCGAGCGATAAAAGTGATTCCTGGCGCAGGTTCGGGTAACCCGACAAAAGTCCGAGTCCCCAGGTCCGGTAGCATTCCGGTCTCACCAGTTACATATTCTGCGGCATTCTGGACCGCTTCGGCTGGTGATTCCGACCGGAATTCACCCGGACTTACCGCCAATAACGCCATTAGTATGGTGGAAACCAAGCCCATTCGAACTACCTCAGGCGATTCGCATCTTCGAGCATGCGATCAGCTGTTTGAATAACTTTGGAGCTTGCCTCGTAGGCGCGCTGGCCCGTAATCAGGGCAATCATCTCTTCCACAACGCGAACATTCGAGCTCTCGAGGAATCCCTGTGCAATGGTACCGAAGCCATCGCTACCCGGTGCGCCCAGGTGGATATCTCCCGGATCTCCCGTAACGCGGTACATATTCTTGCCCATCGGCTCCAACGCCCCTTTGTTCAAGAGATTCGCCAGCTGAATTTGGCCGATTTGGACTGTCGATGTTCGAGTCGCCGTCATGACCGTGATGGTGCCNTCNGATCCAACAGCNAGATCCGTCACATCAGTAGGTAATACGACNGGCGGTTCCAGGGGGAAGCCATCCTGNGTAACCANTTGGCCGCGACTATCAATCTTGAACGCTCCGGAGCGGGTATACGCCAACTCACCGCTAGGNAGACGGATTTGAAATAGCCCTGACCCCTCAACAGCTAGATCGGTAGCGGTNTCCGTTGCTTGTAACGGGCCATTACCAAANTTTCGTTCCGTCGCCACAGGCCGNGTTCCATGACCAATCTGAAGACCGGCTGGNACTTCCGTATCACGGGATGTNCCCGTACCNGCGATCCGCATACGTTGNTANAGGAGATCCTGGAACTCNANACGGGCTCGTTTGAAGCCGGTCGTATTCACATTGGCAAGGTTATGCGCAATGTTATCAATNTTGAGCTGCTGAGCGACCATCCCAGAGGCGGCTGTAAATAAAGCTCGTGGCATCAGGCATCTCCATCGGTGTAATGCAAAGTCCAATCACCAGCAATCGGTCGGTCTGGCTTAGACTGAAATAAAAGGGGTCTTGTTTTCCGTGCGATCATCGACCAGCCGTTCGAATTAATTCGTCATCGGCGTCTCGATACGCCTGCATCGCTTTAACGAGTGATTGGAAATCTCGTTGCACACGAATCAACTCGACCATGGACTCCACGGGCTTCACATTGGACCCCTCGACGGCCCCTCCGATTACCTCGGCTGGAATGGCAAATAGATTCCCGGATTCGTGCGTCGCCCGGTACACACCATGGCCAAGGGGATCGAGCGCTGCGGGTTTTGAAACGCCGACAAGAGATAAACGATCGACCGTCTGGTCTCGTTGAATGACCTCACCTTCATCCGAAATCTGGAACGGAATATCGGGATCAACCATGACCGGGCTTCCGGTGCGCGACAGAAGAAATCGCCCCTGGTTATCCACCAGGTACCCTTCGGTATTACTATGCGCATGAAGAGAGCGTAATAGGGACCAGGTTCCATCGGGCTCCTCCGACAAGAAGAAACCGTCCCCCTGGATTGTCAGATCCATGGGATCACCCGTAGAGATCATTGGCCCCTGGGCCATAGACATACGACTCGGCCCCATTACGACCATATGACGGGCATCCGACGTAGCCGGCGTAAGAACTTCCTCAAAGACAGCCTTCATTTCCCGGAAACCTGCTGTCTGGGAGTTCGCGAGATTATTCGCCAACATATCCAGATGTGTCTGCCGAGCAACTGCCCCAGAGGCAGCTGTATAGATTCCATGTGACATAGGTCTGTGCAGCTCCGTTCAGGTTTCAAAAACGGAAAATCTTCCCGCTACCTAAGACCTATCGGCCACAAATCACCGATTTTGACCGTGCACAGACGAATTCAACCGATAAACGATACAATATATCCTGTAATCAGGATTCCTCGTTCAGCCGAGCCAGTCGCCAACGGGTTATACCGGACTCGTCCAGCAGTACATTCTCCTGGCGCTGCAGCTCTTTTTTGTATTCCGCCCGCCGACGGTCCAAGAGCGTCTCCACCATGCGGCATTTTCGGTGCGCTGCATGGACTTTCTGCCGGACCGGCTCCACGATATCGCGGTCATAGGACTCGATCTTGTCATTCAAAATATCCAACTGCGCCAAAATCCTGACAGTCGCATTCTCGCGACAAACTAGCTCATCCAAGACGTTGTGCCCTGCTCCATGGGTTTTTATATCGCCGAGGCTGGCAAGCTCCGTTCGCAGATTTTGCACCTTGGCCGTCATCTCATTCAGGCGCACCATGACCTCTGCCAACTCCCCCTCGGCAATTGTTCGCTCCCGATCGAGAAGATCCAGTATCCGCTCATATCTTCGAATGGCTTGGTTCATCGGCACTCCCGATGCTGGTCCAGTGGGCCGGTCTAGCTCTCAGTATTATCTAGAGTATCGATATATTCACGGATCATCTTTACCGTTTTTCGAATGATCTGACTCACGCGGGATTCCGTTACACCAACCACCTGACCGACCTCATTCAGGGTAAGCTCTGCTTCATAATAGAGCCCCATGATCAATCGGTTTCGTTCTGGTAATTGGGACAAGGCCTGTACGACCAACTCGATCCGCTCCTGGCGCTCGAGCCCTTCCAGCACACCCGAGCCCCCCTCCCAGAGGTTCCCAAGCTGCAGACTATCCATGATCTGCGGGTCCATCATTTCCGGTGCACTATGGCGACTCTGGCTCGATTGCACCTCTTGCACCGACATGCCCATGGTATCGGCCACGTCTGAATCACTGACCGGACGCCCCGCGCTTTGCTCAAGCTCCCGCTTAGAGGCGCGAACCGACTTCGTTTTGCGACGCATTCGACGACTTAGATGGTCAAGCTTCCGCAACGCGTCCAAAACCGCTCCCCGGACGCGAATTCGTGCGTAGGCTTCAAACGCAATACCACGACCTTCATCGTATTTTTCGATAGCTTCTAGTAATCCAACCATGCCGGCCCCGAAGAGATCTTCGCTATCCACGGTATGGGGAAGCTTTCCAGCGATATGCCGCACGACCCGGTAGACCATAGGGGCGTGCTTTCGAACCAACGCATCGTTGGGGCCACTCCTGCCACCTGGAACGTGGGCCTTATATCCCTTTAATGGGTTACTCATCATACATCACCACCCAATTCTTCGATTCCCAATTTCATTTAACGTCCCCCCGTCGATCTGGACTCTTTCCGACCAGAATTGAGCGCAACCAGACGGTGCGCCAACGTAGTAATACAACGGGAGGCCGGCGCCCTCGGATAGACCCGGACGAACGGTTTTTGTTCCCGCATCGCCCGTTCCACTACCGAGTCCAGATACACATATCCGGCATACTCAAGCTCTAATCCAAGCAACGCTCCTGCTGCGGAGCTAAGGCAGGTGTGCATCTCGCGCGCCTGCTCCGCTAGCCGTACCCTGTTGACCACGACCTGGAACGGTCCCTTACAGCCCGATCGGAAGGCGACCTTTACCAATGCATAGGCGTCGGTCAACGAGGTCATCTCTGGATTCATTACAACAATCGTCTGGTGTGCAATCGCCAGCGCCAAACGCACATTCGCCCCGATACCGGCCGACGCATCGATCAGCACAAAATCATAGGGACGTCGGTATAGGTCGAGGCGTTCAAGAAGACGGACCTGCGATGCCATATCCAGTTCCGCCATTTGAACCATCGCACTCCCTGCCGGAAGAATGTGTAGGTTCTCCTCAATCTCGTCCACTACCTTATCAAACGGCTGTGTTCCATCGAGAAGATGACCTGCGTGATAGCCAGGATTGATACCCAACAGAACATTCACATTGGCTAGCCCCAGATCCCCGTCTACAACCAGAACACGATACCCCATATCCGCCAGACAGACGGCCACATTGACCGACAGGTGGGTTTTTCCCACACCGCCTTTGCCACTAGCGACCGTAAGGACGGTAGGCCCATCGTTGGATGGGGTCCTGAGCTGACTCAGGTCCTGGTATTGGCTGCCGTTCCTACTCATGAAGCAATGGCCCTCTTGGGTTCCAGAACAGAGGATAACAGTTTCTTAAGGCGCGGCCGGACCAGATCGTCTGGGATCTGGGTGCCATTGGACAAGTAGCTGAGAGACAAGCCAGAACGAGCTGCAGCTGTAAGAACTCGCCCAGGGTATGGTGCCTCATCAAGACGAGTAACCGCGAATTGGTCGGCGCCCACATGTCCAAATGCGTCGAGGGCACATAACACATCCGTCTGTCCCATGCTGTTCGACACAACCGTATGGACATCGGCGTTGGGGATCGCATCCAGGGTCTTTCTGAGGCTACGAAGACGCCCCTCATCGAACGGGCTGATTCCAGGAGTATCCAGAATAACGCGGGTATGCTTTGCCATCTCTACAAGATGTTCCAGCTGCAATCGGGTTCGAATCTGGACAAAATCCAAATCCAGACAATCTGCATAGCGCCGCATAAGGGCGACTCCGATAGCTCGATTGGGCTTCAATACTCCCAGGACCGGTCGAGCATCTTTCGTAACACGTAAATCTGCCGCGAGTTTCGCCGCCATGGCCGACTTACCAACACCAGAGCTGCCTACGAAAATCGAAACCCCTGGCTTGTTATCGTTCTCGGTGTCGGCAACTTTGACTTCCCGACGAATAACCTTCCGTAAGCAGGATTTGAACCGAGCCATTTCGATATCGTTATCACCGTCCGTATGGTGACGGACCATGCTCAACAAGCGTAATGCTTCACCTTCTGGATACCCGGAGGAGTAGAGATCGCGAAGAACAGGAACAAAGCGGATTGGAATGTCCAGCTCTTGCATAAGACTGGTCAGAAGGTCGGACTCCAACTGCGCCAACCGTTGTCCCATTCGCAAGAGTCCATCGCTGTTCTGACCTCTGGTCTCTAGCACGGCTCCCAATTCCTGGGTTAAGTTGGAGCGAACCTCCATCAACTTCTGCGCCGCCGGATGGATTACTACGGGAGACAAATCGCGTTTCGGAGCAGGAGCCGGTTTCGGCGCAGGGGCTGGGGCCTCCCGGGGAACATCCGTAATCAATTCCAGACGTGGTGGACGCTGGTCAGGTACAGGAAGTTTTTTCACCACATTTGTAGCGAGCTCTCCGTCATTCGGATCCATCCCAACGACAGCTTCCCACTCAAATTCTCCTGGTTTGGAGCCGGGTTCCTTTCGCACAGACAGGATTAACGCGTCGGGACCAAGAAGTCGCCGCGTTTCGCTGAGCAATTTGCGTCGAGATTGGGCTTTAATTACTTGCACATGCATCGTAGGTTCGCCTTCACGCGTCAAGTCCGCTTATGGTTCCTTGAATCCGTAACTCGGACGTACGATCGAGTTCACGAAGAGCAACCACGGACAAATCGGGCAGGTGGAGATTTAATAATTCATATAAAGGTCTACGTAGATCTTCAGCCGAAAGAAGACAGGCTGTATTGCCGCTGTCTCCTATCTTCTGGAAGTGATCCGCAACCGTCTGCACCAGGTTTCGGAACACCATCGGTTCTGGTGCCAAGACCCCCGTTGGACTCAGCGAATTTCGTAGCATGATTTCGCTGTCTCGGTCCAGGGTAATCGCATGGACAATTCCGTCCGTGTCCGTCACTGAGCTGGTGATCTGTCGACTCAAGCTCGCGCGTACGATTTCGGTCAAAATCCCTGGCTCTTTTGTCTTGTGGATTCCTGCAGAAATCGCCTCTAGAATCAGGCGCAGATTCCGGACCGAAATCCGTTCTTCCAGCAACCGCTGAAGAATCACGACCAGTTCTCCGAGGCTCATCTGATCGGGTATAAGCTCAGACACCAATTTGGGTGCGGATTCACGCATATAGGAGACGAGCTCGTCTACCTGATCCCGCCCTATCAATTCAGCGGCGTTTCTACGCAAGACTTCTGCCAGATGTGTAACCATAACGGTTGACGGATCCACCACGGTGAGTCCACGAGATTCCGCTCTGGCCCGATCCTCCGGTACGATCCAGAAGGCGTTCAGATTGAACACGGGCTCCTTGACCTGAATACCATTCGTAAAGGTCTGGATACCCGCCGAATCAATGGCCATATGCCGCTCGGGCATAACCTTTCCTTTGGCAAGTCGGGCACCATAGATCTTCACCACGTATTCCCCGGACTGTAATTCCAGATTATCAATGACACGAACCGGTGGGACGATAATGCCAAGCTCCTCCGCGAGCTGACGACGTAACTTCTTCACGCGTTCGGGAATATCTCCACCACGACTCGTGTCCACCAGCTGGAGAAGCCCGTACCCTACCTCCAGGGTCAAAGTATCTACTCGTAACAGTTCGGAGATATGCGGTTCGGGCGGTGGCCCCCTATCCAACTCTTCCGTAACCGCTGCGTCAGCCTCTAACTTTACGGTCTTATGCTTGCGAAGCGCCGCGATGAGGAGGAACGCAGAGAGGATACCGAACGGCATGATGGGTAGCCCTGGCACCAGACCAAGAACCATCAAGAAAATACTCGATATAATTAATACTGGACGCCCGGCGAGTAACTGTTCTGCTACCTCGGCACCAAAGCTTGAGCGCCCCGAAGCTCGCGATATGACAACACCAGCAGAGGTCGATACGACGAGAGCTGGCATCTGCGAAACTAGACCGTCACCGATCGTAAGCATGGAATACGTCGCAGCCGCGCTTGAGAAGCTCATATCCTTCTGTGCCAACCCAATCGCGATTCCACCGACAAGGTTGATGGCCGTAATTACAAGACCCGCGATCGCATCTCCACGCACGAACTTACTCGCCCCGTCCATCGCACCATAGAAATCCGCCTGTTCTTCAATCTCACCACGGCGGCGGCGTGCCTCGGCGTCATTGATCGTCCCGGCGTTGAGTTCCGCATCAATCGCCATCTGCTTACCGGGCATCGCGTCTAGAGTGAAGCGCGCAGCAACCTCGGCGATACGCCCCGCACCTTTGGTGATGACCACAAAGTTAATCAGGACGAGGATAATGAATACGATAATACCGACGCCAGCGTTACCGCCGACAACAAAGTCACCGAAGGCCTGGATTACATCACCAGCCGCGTCGTCGCCCTCGTGTCCACGAAGTAGAATCAGACGAGTAGACGCCACATTCAGTGCAAGCCGTAGAAGTGTCGTGATCAGGAGTAGAGTGGGAAAGACGGAGAAGTCGATCGGACGTTCCGAAAAAAGTGCTGTCAAAAATACGACAGTGGCGAGAGCCATGCTTAAGGCCAGGAATAGATCCAGACCGGTTGGTGGCAACGGCAGAATTAATAACGCAACAATCCCAAGGAAGCCGCCGCCTACCAGAAGCTCGGAGAAGTTGATGATCCCTTTGCGCGGGCTGGTCGCTGGAGTGCTCATGTCAGATTCTCCGCGGCGACGCCCTGGGACTTATATAGAGCAGCAAACAACCGTGCTACGGCACGATACAGTTCGACGGGCACGGTCTTTCCGACTTTCACAGACCGGTACAAGGTGCGCGCAAGCGGCCGGTCTTCAATCACCGGAATATCGGCTTCCTGCGCCAATGCAATAATACGTAATGCTTTGTAGCCACGCCCCTTCGCTACAACCTTTGGACTCTCATCCACTTGTCGCTCGTATCGAAGTGCGACCGCAAAATGTGTCGGATTTCGGACAACAACCGTCGCTCCACGCACGTTCGAAGCCAACGCCTCCTGGACCATCTCCCGCCCACGGCGCCTCTGTGCAGCACGTTGGTAGGGATCACCTTCCATCTCTTTCATTTCGTCGCGTATTTCCTGGCGGGTCATCCGGATCTTCTGCTCATGGCGCATCCGGGTCCATAGGTAATCAATAATGGCCAGGGCGACCATGGCGAGCGTGACGCGGAAAAAGACGCCTGCAGCCAGGTCACGCATATGCTCGCCGAGTTGAGGCAAGCTCGAAAACATCAATTTCCCGAGATAGTAGGGCTCATCCAATAAGCCAAGAATCGCGATGGTGATAACACCGAGTCCCTTGAACAGCGCCTTGGTAAGTTCTACGGGCAGCTCAAGCGAGAACATCTTCTTGAACCAGTTCAGAGGGTTCAAACGATCCCATTTGAAGTTGCATAGCTCCCAGTTCACCGAAAGACCGACCTGGGCCAGGTTGGCGAGTAGGGAAATAATGCCGGTTACGAGCGCGACAGGGATTACGATCCGAGCGATCTCTGCGCCAACCGACCGTACGATTGCAGGTGCCCCAGCGTGCTCTATCTCTCTCCAGTTCTCGAGACGAAATGCGCTCTGCGTGAAATCCACGAGTCCCGGAGTGATATAGGCCATCCAATAAAAGATGACCACAGTCACCAATCCCATAATTAAAGCCGATACGACTTCAGATGATTTGGCTACCTGTCCCTCATCGCGGGCTTTCTGCCTGCGTCTAGGGGTAGGTTCCTCGGTACGTTCTGCTGCGGTTTCCTGGGCCATCAGCTTTTACATAAGCAACCATCGTGCCAAATTTTCCATACGCTCGATAAAGACCGCATCAACTAACGGTGCGAATGTGTGTACCGACGCAATCAGGCCAATAACACCTGCTGCAACAGTCAGGCCTGGCCCCTCGATAAAGAGGTTCATGGTCGGAACCGCTCGGGCGAGCACGGCAAGCAACATCTGGGCTGCAAATACCGATGCGATCATTGGTGCAGCCGCCTGTACCGCTGTAAGAAACATCACCGATCCGGAGACCTGCGCCATCTCCAATACATTGGGCGGAGCAAAAGGACCACCGGGAGGGACAAACTCCAGGGACCGATAGAGAAGGACCAGCATCCGGCCCGGGCCCCCAGAGAGTGCAAAGATAGCCAACGTTAAGAAGAAGAAAGCACCACCCATGACCGTATATTGACCTGGAAGACGTGGGTCGATGAAACTCGGTGAGCTTAGCCCCATCTGATGACCTACAGCTTCGCCGCCCATCAGGAAGGCGTTGATTACCATGGTCAACATAAAGCCCATCGCCAGTCCTATAACGATCTCAACAACCGCTGCTCCCACAAGGGATACTCCGACCATGGACGACGCAGACCCCGGTGCCATCGCCCAGGCAACCCCTGCGGCTAATGCAACACGTGCCGTCGGGGGAGCTCCATTCCCGGGGATGGGAGCGATCAAAAAGAACGCAGAGAAGCGTACAAAGGCGAGGAGGGTCGCCAACCCTATGTCACCATGGCTGATAACGTCAGCCATTAGTTCATCAGAATCTGTCCGGCCTGGGACATCACCATCTGGACGAGAAGAATCATACGCTGAAACGCCCAGGGAAGAATCAGACCAAAGACAAACCCAACAGCCAGAACCTTGGGCACAAAGGTCAAAGTCGGTTCGTTAACCTGGGTAGCCGCCTGGGTCGCAGCAACCATGATTCCAACAACCAGACCGGTAAGAAGGACAGGTGCCATAATCATGGCACCCGTGGTTAGAGCACTCTTCAGCACATAAATTGCGACGTCTACCTGCATTATGCGCCTCCAAAGCTTCGAACGACAGCACCAACGAGCAATGCCCAGCCATCCGCGAGAACAAAAATCAGCAACTTGAAAGGCAAGGCTATTGCCGTTGGCGGCAACATGATCATGCCTAATGCGTTCAATAATGCGGCGATCGCGAGATCAACCACGAGGAACGGAATAAACAACAAGAACCCAATGGCAAATGCTGTACGTAGCTCACTCACAATAAATGCGGGTACAACGACTCGCATTGGAACATCATCCGGAGTGCCATATTCCGGTTCCTTGGCAAGGTTTGCCATCAAAGCCAGGTCGCTATCACGTGTTTGTGAAAGCATGAAGTCACGCATAGGTCCCGCCCCTCGCGACAACGCTTCTGTCTCCGAGACTTCTCCCCGCATATACGGCTTTACAGAATCCGCATAGACGCGCTCTAGCGACGGACCCATCACAAAGTAGGTCAGGAATATCGAGATACCAATGATTACCTGATTCGGCGGCATCTGCTGAAGCCCGAGTGCTTGACGCATCAATCCCAGAACCACGACGATTCGAAGAAACGCGGTCATGGAGATCACCAATCCTGGTATAAGAGCCAGAATGGTGAGTACCAGGAGGATTCTCAACGGCGCATTTCCCGCAGCTTCCTGGATGGGTATACTGATAGCGCCTGGATCCATAACCTACTCAAACGCGGTTGAGCCGGCGGAGAATCTGCTTCACGCGTTCTCGAGACTGGCTCTCTGTGGGCTCTGCGACAGGTTTCGATTTGTCGAGCTCTTCTCGAATCTTCTCAGAAAATGCTGTCGTGCGCGCCGGGTTTGCTACCGGTGACGGTTTGGGAACATTTCCAGCTTTTTGTACCACAAGACTGGTCGCGGTCCCTCCCTCAGAAGGCACCGAGATCCCGTCGTCTGCGACCACAGCGAGGGACTGAATCCCGCCACCTGTGGCACCTAATAATACTCGCTGGCCGCCTACAGATACCAGCAAGAGGCGTTGGCCACGTCCGAGCCAAAGCGATTCCATAAGCTTTAGATCTTTGCCTTTTAGCTCCTGCTTTCCTCGACGACGAAACTTCTTGAGACCCCAGACGATACCAAAGGCGGTCGCCGCCATTAACAGCAAGGTCGTCATCCAACCCAGGAGCGAGGACAATCCACCCGAACCCGACGCCTTCTTCGTTTTTCCCTCGTTGGCTTCTGCCCGAATCTGACGAACCTGGGAGATCTTCTGTTCTGTCAGATTCTCGACACTACTCGCTGAAACCAATACGGGTTCCTGTGTAGCAGCCGTTGGCTCTGCCGCTGTTTTGATGGTGGGCACATCCGTGGACCGTAACGTTTCTACCAATTCCATATGGTTTTTGGGTAGAGCAGAATCCGCCGCCGGTACCGGTTGCCCGGCAAATTGGGCCACCGAGAGTGCAAGACTGGTTAGTAGTATGGAGGTTGTAGCCATAGGGGTTCTCCAGCGAATAAATCAGGTGCTCAAGGATTGGAGTCGTTCCGTCGGACTCACAATATCCGTTAGTCGCACACCGAATTTGTCATTAACAACCACTGCTTCACCGCGCGCGACCAGCTTGCCGTGCACGAAGACGTCCAGAGGTTCATCGGCGAGTTTTGTAAGCTCAATAACCGATCCAGCGCCTAGCTGGAGAAGATCTCCCACCAGCATACGCGTCCGCCCCAGCTCAACCGACACCACCAGAGGGATGTCCATGATCCGTTCAAGACTAGTCAGATCGTCTTCTGCTTTGTTTAGTGCCGCATCCACGCCAGGAGCTTGTTCTCCTACCGGTGAGGTCGGCGAATCGGTCGGTACTTGGGGATCAGACATCTTCTTCTCCTTCAATGCCTTCGGTTGGTTCCAGTCCTGTTGAAGCCACTGGATCTACATCCGGAACCTGTGTGTCGGTTTCCGGTTCAATTTGTGTTTCTTCTTCCTCGCCATAGTCGTCCACAAGCTCCGGCGGTATTCCATCCAGAGCACATGCGAGCTCAAGGGCCATTCGACCACGGCTTATCACCGGAACTCCTACCGACTTTTCTCGGCCTTGCACGATCAAAGGCAGTCGACCTCTAGAGTCGGTATCAAGTTGTAGGGTATCTCCCACCTTCAGGTTCATCAGCTCACTAACGTGTAACGTCCCGCTACCGAGTAGAACGGTCACATCTGCGCCAATGTTCGTCACCAGAGTGCGAAGGTTTTCAAGATAGGTGTTGTCCTGATTCCGCTCAGCCTGGGGCGACGCGAGAATATTTCGAATGGGCTGGATTGTATGCTCTGGAATAACGATGCTCACCTTTCCAGCCATCTCACCCATTTTGATATCATAGGCAATCGTGATTACGGATTCGGCCGGCCCGGCAATACTTGCCCCCTGTGGATTAAGCTCTGTCCGCAAAAACTCGGTCTCGATCGACACAACCGGCGCCCAGGTGTCTACCAGAGCCTGCAGGATGATATTCATGATCTTACGAATGAGATTCAACTCAATAGCACTGTATTCCCGGTCCCCCGGACTAAAGTCCGTCTGAACCGCTCTTCCACCAAATAGAAGCTCAACAAGACTGAACATAAGGGCGGGATCAATGGCAGCGATCGCAGCCCCTCGTAGCGGATTCATACGGAATACGTTCAGACAGGCCGGCACGGGGAGCCCCCGCGTAAACTCTTCGAACTTTTGAAGCTGCACTTCTTCTAATTCCACCGTGCAAGTTCGTCGAAGAAGATTGAATAAGCCAGTTCGGATGGGACGCGCCATGCGATCACTAAGAATATTCAACGCAGGCATTCGCCCACGAATAATCCGCTGGCGACTTGCTATATCAAGAATCTCCACATCGTCAGGATGTGGTTCCACCCGGCTCGACGAAGGCCGAACCCGCCCTGATTTTACGGCATCGACGAGCGCCTTGATTTCTTCTTGTGAAAGTACGTTTTCCATACAGTTTATCGAACCAGAAATTCTGGGAGCAGTACCTGCGACACTCTCCCACTACGCAGCGTGTTGTTTAGACGCCGTTGAATGTTGGTTTTCATTTCCTCTCGAGCCGACTCTCCCCGCGTGTCGCGTTCGCGCAGGCTTGAGAAATAGGAACTCAGAAGATCCTTGATCTCCAGAGACCGTTCATCGATCTCCTCTTCCACCGCGAGCTTGTCCAACTTCAATGCCACGGTAACGACCAGGTATCTTGGTGCCCCCGGTTCATTTAGATTCACAGTGAACTTCTCCAACTCTTTGGGACTAGATGGCGGTGCATCATCCGGAGGAGCATCGTCATCCTCTGCCCCGGGATCGTTACCTCCCAATCCCTCACCACCCGAATTGTCTTCATCATCGGAATCCGGTTCATCGGGCGATTCATCCTGTGCAGGGGGCGCCTTACCTAAGAAGGTCTTTACCACCATGATTCCACCGAGCCCCCCGATCAGACTCGATAACAAAAGAACGAGCACAAGCTTCTTGCGTCCGCCCCCTTTGACCGGGGTGATTTCCACTGAATTGATTTCTTCTTCTGCGGCCATGATTCTCCAACTCAACTAGATGGTTTATGTCCCAATGACACAAAACAACTACGGCCCCGCGTAGCAGAGTTCGTGCCAACTTGGTTCAGTCTATTTGAATACAACGTTTGGGACTTCTGCTTCAAGATTACCAACCGGTTTCGAATCGGTCAGTTCCTATATGATCACCACGAATGGCGCTCAGGGGCAAGCCATACGATCTTTCCAGCCCTACTCACCCCCTCCACGTGTCAACAATATGACACAGCCCTCCCCGTGTATTAACCTGCCCCGAACAGCCTCGGTTTTTATACGTATTTACAAGGTGTTATACGATATATCTAATTGGGGTTTGTGTAATAGTACCCTATAGAAACTCGACAGGGACGAAACGGCAACATATGGGGTGGTGATAAACTTTTTTGCTTGTGTGCCACTATTTTGACATGTTAGTCTGACGCTATTCTGGCAGATAGATATCCTCGTAGTCTTACTCCTTCGGATTTCATGACACATCGCGTTCTTATCGTTGACAGTGATCCCCACACAGCCTCTTTTCTGGCGCAGGGACTCAAGGAGACAGGGTTAGAAGTCGTTCACGTAAACGGAGGACGCGAGGGGATGTCGATGCTCCGCGACAAACCCTTTGATGCGGTCGTAAGTGAATTACAAATGCCGGAAGTGGACGGCCTGGATATACTTCGGTTTACCCAGGGGCTCTCGCATCCCCCTGCCTTTGTTATAATGACCGGATATGGAAGTGTTCATACCGCTGTAAAGGCAATGAAGTATGGAGCCGGCGACTTCGTTGAAAAACCCGTAAGCGTCGCCGAACTCTCCGAAACACTGCAGAGCGTGATCTCCGAACACCAGCATACACACCCGGTGAGTGACGAAGAAGAGGACAGCTGGTCTCTCGTGGGAGACAGACTCTGGATTAAACCCTTTATGGACTGCCTCAAGCGCATAGCGCATACAGACGCTACCGTTCTTATCCAGGGAGAGACCGGCACCGGTAAGAGTCTGGTCGCGCGCGAGCTGGCCCAATGTTCCAATCGAGCAGAAGGTCCATTCGTAGAGGTCAATTGTGCTGCTATTCCCGAACATCTTCTGGAGAGTGAATTATTCGGACATACGCGAGGGGCCTTCACTGGTGCCACGAGTAATCGTATCGGTCGTGTAGAGGCAGCGCGTGGTGGAACCCTGTTTTTGGACGAGGTCGGTGAGTTACGACTGGATCTACAGGCGAAGCTCCTTCATGTGCTCCAGGAACGTACATTTCAGCCCATCGGCTCAACGCGCACACTAAAAGCGGATGTTCGCTTCGTAACCGCCACGAACCGAAATTTGATGAAGGAAGTGCAGGAAAAGAGATTTCGTGCGGACCTCTATTATCGCTTGAATGTTGTCGCCCTCTCCGTACCTCCCCTCCGTGATCGACCGGACGATGTACCCATACTGATCGAACACTTCTGTCGCCGGGTCTCCGAGCGGATGAAGACCGCTGTTCCGCGCTTTTCAACCGAGGCGGTCGGTATGCTACGCAAATACTCCTGGCCGGGAAATGTCCGCGAACTGGAGAACCTGGTGCAACGAGTCGCAGTAATTTATCCACCCAGTACGACGATCACACCAGACCATTTGCAAGATCGTATACGGTATGCGCCGTATCAAATGTCTCTCGACGGACTTCTATCCGAAGCGCAGCCCGCCGAGGAACCAGAACGCATTGTGATACCAACACAGCCCAAACCGGAGCAGCCCCCAGCCCCCATACAACTCAAACCCGAACAGTCCCTTTCCGACGCTCTTCAAGCCTACGAGAGAGAGCTGATTTCGCACGCGCTGAACCAAAGTGATGGTAATCGCAGCCAGGCTGCAAAGATGCTGGGAACCAAAAGAACGACTCTTCTCGAAAAGATGAAGAGACTGAATCTACTGGAGATCTAGAGGGGCGCATTGCGTCGAACGTCAGAATTTCGACAGGCCCGGAATTTCCAGATTTTCGCTCGATAAAGGCGCCGTATCGACGATCGATCCAACCATCTCCTGGCACATCCGGATTTGAACCATCGACATTTCGCTGGTCTGAGAATCCGAATCCTTGTGTCCCAAAAAATAAACGAACAACTGAGGTACTATTTTTTTTGTCCGTCCGGATTGGCACTGATCTTGTAACCCGCGTAGAGCATGAAACTTGGTATTTCACGACAGCAAATCTTTCCCTGGTTGTTTGTGGCCATGACGGGCCTGGCCCTGACCTGGTCTCCGAACACGTTTGCGAAATCGACCAACGAGTTTCACATCACCGTTCCCATCTCGGCGAAGACCCGGGTGAATCTAAACCACACAGCCGGCGACAAGGTCGTCTTGCTGAAGGTGAAAGGCGCGCCGACCGGGTTCCTGAAGAGTTTACAGGAACGCCTCGGCAATACCGTGGACTCTGTGGAACGAATCGAAAGAAAGAACGGACTGCTCTCCATACGAATCCGCCTGCATTCCCCCAAGACACGAGTCTCGGTTCGAAATCTGGGCAAACCCGCCACCCTGCTCCTCAGTTTCTTCCCTGCGGCCCGGCGCCCCATGCCCCGCGCCTCATCGGTCGTTGGCCAGTTGTCCGGCATCTATACAAGCCCCAAATTTCCGATGTTGACGCCACGTATACCTCGAAACACACCTTGCGCGGATTCCCGCCGTGCGCAAGACCTCATCGACACCGCACGAAAGGGAAAAAAGATTCGAGCCGGCGCAGGGCAACGGGCCATGAAACACGCGCAGAACGCCAATTGCCGAAGTTTTATTCGTTCGCTCCTGGCGGAACATTCTCTACGGCGCGAGGAAAACTTCGATCAACATGAACGTTGGGCGTTTGAGCAGAAGAATAGCGACCCCTGGAAACAAGATGAGTACAACTACCAGAGAACGCTCCTTATCGCCGCCGAAGTGCTCATGCGCCAGGAGCTCTTCCCCGAGGCGGAATCTCTTCTCATGCGCATCGAAAAGCGAGAAGACCGAGGAATGCGACCTTATATTGCCATGGCAAAGGCGCGACTATTCGGATCTACGGATCGGGTCAAAGAAGCTCTAGACGTATTACGAACCTACACCTTGGCGATGAAGCGTTCCGCGCGATGGCAGTACGCCGCTTACCTCACACACGCGATCATCGCTATGAATGGAAAAGATCTCCTGGAAGTAATGGAGGTCATTACCGAGGCGGATAAAAAACTTAGCGCCGACCGGCGTGGAAGTGGTCAACTCTGGCTTATCGGGGCCGAAGCCGCGGCCGGTCTAGACGATCTGGATACGGCTATCCCCCTGTTCCGACGTGCAGTGGATGAGGGAACATCCTGGCAATCGGGTCTGGCTCAGCTCCGTCTGGGAGATATGTCCGTGAAGCTTCGTGGAGATGCGGGAATATCGCGGGCAAAGACTGTCTACTGGTCTCGTATCCGCGGCCCTCGCAAGAAAGCAGATGTAGCGCAATTACTTCGTATCCGGGATATCCTTGGTTCATTAAACACCTCGGGAAGAGACCCCCTGCGGTCACTCAAGAATATCCGGGCCGGCGCGTTAACCCCCGCTGTAGATATCGAAGCATCGTATGCAATCGCTCGCATTATGCTTGAGCACGGCAACCCAGAAAAAGCCCTACAGAACCTGAGTCACATACTGGAAAAATCGCCTGATGCCGCGGACCTTGAGGCCATGCAAAGCCTCACGTCGGAGGTCGTAAATGCCTGGTTACGAAAACTCGCACGCCATGGTTCATGGGTACAGATGGTCGAGGTCTATGAAAGCAGCCTTAAACCCTACCACGGGTATCTAGAGCGCACTGTTGTACGTACTATGGCTGACGCCTACAACGAGTTGGAGCAATACGACAAGCGTATCGACCTTCTACTCGGATTACTGAATAAAGAGACCAGTGAGACGGAGCGTGAGGACCTCATCCTCGGTCTCTGGGATGGCTATGTGCAGGCACAAGACCCCAATCGTGCCGAGCTGGTGGAAAAGTACTTCCACTCCCGCTACCCCAAATCCAAAAGGAACTGGCGCTTTAAGATGTATAAAGCAGAGGAGCTTATCCGCCAGGGAAAAGCTGAACAGGCCCTCCGTATTCTTCGCTCGATCCGTAAACAGGTACCCGGCGGAGACACGACCTCAAAGATGAGGTTGGCCCGGGTCGAGGCGCTCTCCGCTCTGAAACGTATGGAAACAGCTGCCACCGAGTTGAAGAGGCTACTCGGTGACCAGAGTCTTGATCCCATCGATTTCCAGCGTATTGGAAACCTGGTTCTCAGTGGCTGTGCACGAAGCTGTAAGAAAAAATCATTACAGCGACTTATCCAGGCCGCGAGCCAACCTGACAGTGGACTGGTCGTCAGTGATCGTATCCGTTTTCTTGCAGCACAGAAAGGGGTCGTCTGGCCGGACCCCACCAAAAAAGATGGCAAAGCCGGCTCGTCAACGCCGAACACGGATGCGCCAGACGGCCAGGTGGAACAGCCAAACGTATGGAAAGAGTTGATGGATCTCGCTCCAGATCTTGCCGAGACCAAAAAGAAAAAATCACGAAAGAAACGCCGACGAAAGGTCAAAAAGCGTTCAAGGAAGAAGGGGACACAATGACAAACCAGAACACGCTGCCTAAAACCTACGAGAAACCGCAGCTTTCGATTCAGGTGAATGGTGCACCTCCTCGCCGGGCGCAGGCGCCGGATTTCTCGGAGATTGAACAGACCTTACGAGGCATTGCACTGGCCGACTCCCCCGTACTGATTGAAGGCGCTGACGACCAGACACGTGAGAATGTTGCCCAACTCCTGCACCTCTACGGACGACGTGCAGAGCTCCCCATGCACCTATGTAATTCCGTCGAAGACGCGATGGAACTCTTGAACACGGGCGCGTTCATCTCGAGTAATGACGAACCTCCATCTGGCACATGGGTCCTACGGGATGTCACGCAATGGTCCTTAGAGAGTCTTGAGGCACTAAACCGGGCCATTCAACAACTCCATGTGACCCGAGTTCGAGGCCAGTTCCTACACAAAACGCTCCCCCGTATCGTAGTGCTCGACCCTCCCCCCGAGGATGGGAATGAAATGCTGGCAGCATTGCGCCGAAATCTCTCCTTTTTTCATATCTGTCTAAACGACGATGTGGAGGTGTCACCATGACGGGAATCCTCGGAGATCCCCTTCTTCCCTGGCTGCGGTCCGCCATGGATCTGTCGTACCAGAGACAAGGGCTTCTCAATACCAACCTCGCAAACGCTGACACGCCGGGCTACGTCCCTCGTGACCTGGAATTCAACGATTATCTGACACAGATGTTGCAATCCCAGTCTGAAGGAATGCCCGCCGGTGCAGAGCCAACTGTTGAAGATCGTCCGGGGCCAGAAACCGGTTTCGACGGAAACCAGGTCAACCTGGATGATGAAATGATGAAGATGGCAGCCAATAAACTCCTATACGAACTGGTCTCACAGGTCAGTCACCGCAAGATGGCTTTGATCCGTTATGCCATCGATGAAGGAGGTCGATAAATCATGTCTCTTAACGTATTTCGCATGATTGAGCTGGCGGGCGGTGCACTGAATGTGCAGCGCACACGCCTTGAAGTAGCATCAAGTAATCTCGCCAACGCGCATACCACCCGCACGGCCGACGGAGGTCCCTACCAACGCCGTGATGTGGTGATTCGCCCTGTCCCGCCACCCGATGAGTTTGGAGCCATGCTCGCAGACGAATTGGAGCACAGCCCCCATGGAGTAGAGGTCAAAGAGATCGTCTCGGACGAAGCCCCTCCACGGATGGTCTACGACCCAGGTCATCCCGACGCCAACCCGGACGGCTACGTGGCCTTTCCAAACATCAACTCCGTCGAAGAAATGGTGAATATGATCACCATCATGCGGTCCTATCAGGCAAACCTGGCCGCCTTCTCTTCCATTCGAGATATGGCGCGTGCCGCCATGCGGATCTCGTCTTCATCTGTATAAGCCCTATAACCAATAGGAATTCAAAATGAATCGCATTGAGCCAAGCCTCGAAGCCAGCATAAATGAGCTCCTTCGGGATCCAGAAAACGCAAAATCTGGTACAACTACAGATGATTTTTCAGCGGATCTCCAATCGGCTATCGACGGCGTCCGGGATAATCTACAAAGTTCCGACCAGGCTGCCGCAAACGCAGTCGTAGGTAACGGTAGCCCGCACGACGTTATGCTCTCCCTTACACAAGCCGAACTGTCATTCCGTATGATTACACAAGTCCGGAATCGACTCCTGGAAGCCTACCGAGAAATCATGCGCATGCAGATCTAACGTGCAGAGTAACCGAACCGAACATGCCAAGCAGCTGGTGAACCAATGATGGACCTTTTCGAAAAACTTAAAAACTGGTGGAGCAACTCCCCGGCATTATCACGCTCTATCGCGCTCGCCGGCATCGCGGCGACCGTTATCTTCGTGCTTTTGATCATGCGAGTAGCGCAACCAGACCCGACCTACGCGACATTGTTTAGCCAGTTGGATGCAGAGGACGCCGGTCACGTCGTCTCCAAGTTGCGTCAACAGGGCATACGGTATCGACTGATCGAGAATGGCTCGGCCATCCAGGTTCCCCGCTCCAAGGTACATCAGATCCGGCTTGATCTCGCCGCCGAAGGTCTACCGCAAGGTGGAGGCGTCGGATTTGAACTCTTCGATAAGAGTACCCTGACCATGACCAGTTTCACCCAACGAGTGAATTATACTCGCGCCCTACAGGGAGAACTGGCTCGAACAATCTCCCGCCTCCCTGCGGTAGCCGCTACAAGAGTTCACCTCGTTGTCCCGGAACGCTCCGTCTTCCAACGCAATCAACGCGAACCCTCCGCCTCCATTTATATTAAGCTACGACGCGGTACGACTTTAACCCGCCGACAAGTCACAGGAATCACCCACCTCGTCAGTACCGCCGTTGAAGGTCTTAGCCCAGAGCGGGTTGCTCTTGTCGACGATCGTGGGCGTCTATTGAGTGAAGAAACCACCGCTGGCGGTAAGGGAGACGGAACGAAGCAACTGGCGATACAGCACGAATACGAATTGCGGCTCGAACGACGGTTGACGGCTCTACTGGAACGTATCGTCGGACCTGGCCACGCTACCGCACGTGTGCATGTCGAAATGGATATGGCGCGGATGAACGCAACGGAAGAGATCCTTGATCCAGAGGGGTCAGTCGTAAAGACGGAACGTAAAACAGATGAGGCGGCGTCGAAACGAAATAAAGAGGAACTTCAGGTAGCAGGAGCCCCCGGCAATCTACCGCAAGCTCCGGGAGCGGCGGTTCCCAATGAGGCCGGCAGCGCAAGTGATTCCTCACGCCGAACATCGCATGTAGATTATGCTCTGACCCGTACCATTCGCCATACAGAGCAGAATATCGGTGGCGTCGAACGGGTTTCCGTAGCCGTTATTGTCGATGCCAATGCAATTGGCGCTGGCACCGTAAAAACCCCCGGTGCTAAGGAGAAAAAGCCTATTCCTGACAAAGCGATCGATACCGCGCAGATGGTCGAGATTGTGAAACGAACCGTCGGCTACGATCCTGACCGCGGTGACACCGTAGAGCTCATGGTCGTACCATTTGCTCCAGAGATCCCCATCGAGGAACCCAAACCAGAGGTAAAACCAGCCAAAACTCCGTGGCTCGTTATTCTTCTTGGTCTGGTATTACTCGGAGGGTTCGTTGCATTCCTTATGGCGCGACGCCGAAAGAGAATGGAAGAGGAGGCCGCAGCCGCAGCCGCAGCCGAAGCAACTCTGGAGGAGGAGCCTCTTCTTCCGCCTGGCTTCATACAGGATGCAGACAGCGACCTGATGGGTGAGCTCCGCGATGAAGCTATCCAGGAGGCTGTACAGGCCATTCGACGGGAGATTACTCCAGTTGATAGCTCTCTACGAAAGGAGATCGAAGCGATCTCTCGCGAAAACGTAAAGGGTACTGTTGAGATCGTTCGGGCATGGCTCAACATGCCACAGGGAGGACGCACACAAACAAGCTCCCCCCCCCAAAAAAGCTGAGTTCGGGAGAAAGTTAGATGGCAACCGCAGCAGAAGCAGCAAATTTTCAACTCGTACCTTCCCACATGGCGGCGATCCTCCTGGTTCACCTCGATGAAGATACGGCCGTTGACGTGTTTCGAAGTCTCTCCAGAAAGGAGATCAAGACTATCGCCAAAGCGGCGCGGGAAATGCGACACGCCACCATCGAACAATGTGACGAAGTTCTGGCACAATACGCCAAAGAACTTGGAGCCGGTACGGCACAGTTACAGGATGGTGGTGGCTACATAACCAGACTCGCCGAAAAGGCTTTGGGAGCTGAAGCCGCGAAGGCAATCCTGGAAGAGGATGCGAGCGCACTTCGAGACGTCCTGGAACGAGCGGAACCACGTATGATCGCGGGCCTCCTATCGAAGGAGCACCCCCAGACCATCACAGTTGTCGTTGCACATATGGCGACAGCCAAAGCTGCTTCCGTTGTGCAGGCGTTGCCCGACGAAGTACGAGGCAATGTAATCCAGCGTCTCGCCACGATTGATACCGTGACTCCAGAAGTAACCAACCTTCTGGAAGAAGCACTCATCAGCCAAATCCGATTTACGGAGAGTGGTGGAGCCAGTCGCCAATTGGGTGGGATCAAGTTGGTTGCCGACATCATGAACAACATGGAGAAGTCACAAGAAGAGAGCCTGATGACGCAGCTCGAGGAAAGTGACGAAGAGCTTGCTGATGAAATCCGCGCTTTGATGTTCGTATTCGACGATCTCATCAACCTCGAGGATCGCGGAGTACAAGCGCTGTTGAAGGAAGTAGACAGGGAGACCCTGATGCTTGCCCTCAAGGCCGCAGACGAAAATATTCGTCAGCATATCTTCAAGAACCTTTCTGCTCGCGCGGTGGAGATGATTCTCGACGATATGGAGGCGAAAGGGCCGGTTCGAGTACGTGAAGTTGAGTCCGCACAAGCAGAAATTGTTCGTGTGGCACTTCGACTTTCGCAGGCTGGAGTAATCGACCTATCCACGAGTGGTGATGATGAATTCGTCTAACCAACCACCAAAGACCGAGAAGAAAGCCGTTTTCCGGGATGTCTCTGCCAACCTGGAGGTCACCAGCGAACCGACCATGGCCGTGTATCGCGCCCTCGATGAAGTGGACATGGGCATTCGTCCCGTTCTTTTCAGCTCTCCTTCGAGCAAAAAAGAGAAAAAGAATATCATCAAATACACCCCCGATCCGGCCCCCGAACCGTCAGAGATTCCGGCTCGTTTTTCGGAGGACGTCTCCATTCCGTCAGAAACCCTACCCCCCACTCCAAACGCGGAAGAGCGAATGGAAGAACGGGTTCGAGAAGCCGAACAAGCGGGTTATGAACGGGGGCAGTCAGAAATTCGACAGTCTCTGCAAGCGGAGCTGGGCGAAGCCAAAAAGGTATTTACAGACGCAGCGGCCCAACTCGAGAAAGGTCTCGCCCAGATCGAACGCGATGTAACATCAGACTCCGTACATCTCGCGTTGATGATCGCGAAAAAAATACTCGGCAAGAGTATTCATAAAGACCCAGAACGAATCACAAGCCTGGTCAACAACGCCTTGGGGGCTATAGAAGGCCCAGACCCCGTGGCCCTTGTATGTGCGCCCACCTCCGCACAGGCCATGCGTCGCGCCTTGCAACAGATCGCTCAAGAGCGCTCCATTGAGCATTGGACGGTCGAAGAAAACATGGAATTAGCCCCCGGAGACATTCTGATTCGTCAGGGTCCCATGACCATTGATGCACGCATAAATACGCGACTTGGAAGAATCGAACGCGACCTTCTCCGTGAACTTCGTCTTGATGATCCAAACGAACAGGATCCCCATGGCGCTTGACCTGGAACATTGTGCAGAAATCCTCCAAGCTCCAGATCTGGTTCCGGGAGGACGGGTAACGCGAGTATCCGGTGATACGGTCGAGGCTATTCTCCCCCATGCGCGAACCGGTGCTGTCTATCGGATACGCAATGACCAACGCGATGACCTGCTAGCAGAGGTCATTGGCTTCAAAGACCATTCGACAATCCTTGCGCCATTTGGAACCCCCCGAGGTATCGGTCCGGGACAATCCGTCGTACCGGAAGGGGGCACCGACGAGCAGAAAGTGGGAGATGAATGGCTCGGTCGCGTGGTGGACGCCCTTGGACGACCTTTAGACGGTGGCCCGCCCCTGCGCGGTTCAACCATCATCCCCATATACGCACCGGCTCCGAACCCGATGGAGCGCCATCCGATTACTCGGCCTTTGGAGACCGGCGTTGCTGTGATTGACGCCATGATGACATCTGGTGAAGGACAGCGATTGGGAGTCTTTGCTGGGGCTGGTGCAGGGAAAAGTACTTTGCTTGCCATGTTGGCGAGAAACTCTGACGCCGACGTTACCGTGCTTTGTCTGGTCGGTGAACGTGGTCGAGAAGTGCGTAGCTTTATTGAGCATACTCTTGGAAAGGAAGGTATGGAGAATACCGTCGTTCTTGTAGCGACAGGAGATAATGCAGCCATCCTTCGAATGCGGGTAGCCTTCCTCGCCACCAGCCTTGCTGAATATTTCCGTGACCAGGGGCGCAAGGTTCTACTCGTGATGGACTCCTTGACCCGACTAGCCCACGCAGGGCGAGAGCTTGGGCTCGCCGCCGGCGAACCACCAGCGACGCGAGGTTATCCACCCTATGTGTTCGCCATGCTACCAAAGCTGGTAGAGAGAGCCGGGAATCATCTGGGTTCTGGGAGTATTACAGCCTTCTATTCCGTGCTCGTAGAGGGTGACGACATGACGGAGCCGGTGGCCGACTCGGTTCGAGCCCTTCTGGATGGCCACATCATATTGAGTCGACGACAAGCAGAAGCGGGTAGATTCCCCGCCATCGATGTCCTCGCATCCCTGTCTCGTATGGCAGAAGAGCTCATCAGCCCGGAACATCTGCAGCTAACACGCCGTGTCCGAGAAATTTTTTCTATCCACGCTGAGTACCAGGACCTGATTCAGGTAGGGGCTTATCGCCCCGGAACAAACCGAATTGTAGACCGAGCAATTACACTTACGCCAAAATTGACCGATTACTTCCTCCAGGGCCGTACCGACAGTCGCAGTCTAGCGACTACGATACAGGGCCTAGAGGAGTTATTGGTCAACGAATGAGAGCATTCGCATTTAGAGTATTTTGTTTCTGTACGCTGGTTTCCTTTCAGCTCTCAGACGTAAATCTGCGGCCCGTCTACGCACAGGAAGCCGCGGATAAAACGAAAAGTACAGCTACCACGACCCCGGACAAAGCCGCCCAGGTTCTGGATGGGAAAACGGGTGAAAAACGAATGCAACTTCGCGGTACATCAACCAGCGGAAGTCGAAACCTCTCGAAACAGCAAAAACTACTTCAATTACAACGTTCCGAGATGGATCAGGCACAGCGTGATTTGCAGTTCGCAGAAGAGCGCCTCAGCAAAAAGATCTCAGAATTCAAGAAGTTGAAGGAAGAGTTGACCTCGATCCGCGATGAGATCAAGGCCATGAAGGAAAAGGAAAAGGCCGAGAAAAAGATCCGGAAAGAACTAGAACTCGGCAGAGGCATGGCTCGAGGCAAGAAGCTCGATCACCTGAAGCGTATCTGCGAAAAAATGCCGCCCGAGAGCGCAGCGAGATATCTCGAGGCCCTCGACCTGGATGTCGCATCCGCCATTCTAGCCAGAATGTCGGTGCGCAAAGCCGCGGCCATCTTGGCCGTAATGGATAAAAAGACCGCCGTCTCTTTAAGCAAAAGGTACATGAATCATGATATGGCCCCTGCACCAGAACCGAAACGCAAATCCCGCCGATAATGTTGCCGATAATCAACAGATAAAAGTCGACATTACCAACCCAGAAGAGTTCGTAGCGCTGGAGGGAGCCTTCCCCGATGTCCTCTCCAACGAACAGAAGCGGTTAAGCCCAGCACCAAAACCCGCCAAAGCCGAGTCTACCACCTCATCGGATCTACATGTTGAGTCCGTAGAACCAAATCAGAAAAAAGAGGTGAGCAACAAGCCGACGCAAAACGATAGCAAGGCAAACGAATCCGAGCGTAGTGAACCGTCCAAAGCGGAATCAACACGCGAGGCAGAACCGGAGAAGACATCTTCTGAATCCACGGCAAAAACCGAGGAACAGGAGTCTGCAGAACCGGTCGAAGAGAAGGCAAAAACAGAGCTGGGTAAAACCGACCAGGTCGAAGAATCGATCACCAGGGACGTCATGTCTCTTGTGGAGCAACCGGAGCAAGTGGAGACAATCAAATCGACAATCTCCATGGCCACGACCGAAACCACGCAAGCCACCCAGAAGATCGCGGCAGAGGTAAAGGTAGACACACAATCCCAGGAGACAACTCGCTCAACCGTGCCGGACCATACGATTCGATTGGATCCCCAATCGGCGGAGGCGCGCGTCGTCGAATATGTAATGGAGCAATCGAAGACTAGCGGGCAAAAATCGGTGGAAGTCCAGGTGGATAAAACCACCACGCAGCTACAAGCACAGGCGGTTGTCGAACAGGATACAGATCGTGAGATTAAGAGACATGATCCCCGTAATGAACAGGCTAAGGTGGAGCGAGTTGTGACCGGGCCAAAGATCACAACAGCCGACGCTATCGCCGAGCGAGTTCTGATCGCCGACAAGATGGCCCAGGCCAAAGACGCGCAAAAGCTCGCACTTCATGAAGGTGTCACCGTCAAGAACGTAAAAGTGGCCCCACAACAGACACAAGCCAACGCCAATCCGAGCGCAGATGCACAGGTAGGCTCGGAACAATCGAAGATGGCCGCCGCTCCAACCGTAAAAACAACGGCTAAAGGCGCGAGCACCGGTGGAGATATGGGAGGCGATCTTGGGGATAGTAAATCGTCCCAAACACTCCAGGCCAATCTCGGAAAATCGACACGCGGCCAAACCAACCAGACGCAACAGGCCGTACGAACGCTTTTACAACAGGCCTCCAGGGCCATGCCTGCTAAACCACGTCTTCTTGGACGCCGCCTTTCCATAACGCTACCCAATGAACAGGGAGCTCCTGTTCGCATGATTATTACCCCACAACAAGGGGATATGCATCGGGTAGCATTCATCGTCTCATCACAGGCCGCGCAAGACGTACTGAAACGCATGTTGCCCGAAATTGAAGAGGCTCTGACTTCATTTCCTATAGAAGTGGCCGATATCTCCATAATGACGGAACCGTCCACGGAATCTATGGAGCCATCACGTGTTCAGAATTATGACATGTCAGAGATGGGCTTCGAGTTGCAGTCTGAGGAGGCACGCTAATGTTAATCAATGAAACAAACGCTGGTGTTAGCGGTCAGGCCTCCTCCGCCTCGGCAGGGGCAACCCAGGCTGGTTTAGGAAGGGATCAATTCCTCAAACTTCTGATCTCCCAATTGGAGAATCAGAGTCCGTTGAACCCGATGGATAGTACCGCCTTTGTCGCGCAACTCGCCCAATTCTCCAGCCTGGAGCAACTTACACAGGTGAACGAAGGGCTCGCATCTATATCTGTCGGGCAGGCTGGGATGATCAATAACCAGGCTGTTGGTCTGGTTGGACGAACGGTGGTCTATCCTGGATCCGAAATCACAGTTGGAGATCAGGATTCTGCCGAATTCCGTTACCGATTGGATGCAGAGGCAACAGACGTAACCATCAACATCAAGAACGCAACCGGTGAAACGGTTCGCACGGTGACGATGGGAGCTCAAACCTCCGGTCTCCAGGATTTCTCCTGGGATCTGAAGGACACAAATGGAAATACGGTGCCGAAAGGAAAATACTCCTTTGAGGTCAGTGCAACCGGCACCGAAGGCAATGAAATACCGGTGCAACATTATGGCATCGGCCTTGTCGACGGCATCTCTTTCGACAACGGATTTGCAGAATTAATCATTGGGAAACTTCGTATAACGATGGCGGATATCATCGAGATACAGAAGTAAACCAAGAGGGAACGGAAGGAGAAAATAATGGTTAGTAACACTATGTATGCCGGGCTCTCGGGTCTTAGTAGCAACAGTACGGCAATCACCGTAATCGGTGACAACATCGCAAATGTAAACACAATCGGGTTTCGCCGCTCTCGGACAATGTTTGAGGACGTCTTAACGCGAAGTGTATTGGGTATGGGCCAACTTGGTGGAGGTACCGCCGTAAGTCGAATCGACAAGGTGTTCACCCAGGGCTCACTGTCCGCCAGTGTCCGCTCTACCGACCTCGCAATTAGCGGGCGGGGGCTATTCGTTCTGTTCGGAAAGCATGACGGAATCGCCAACTATTATTTCACCCGCGCCGGTGGTTTCAATGTCGATAAAGACGGCTTTATCGTCAATCCGGAAGGACTTCGACTCCAAGGTTATGACGCCGACCCCGCCGGGAACATTCTCGGTGCTTTAACGGATCTTACCGTCGATCCTCCTGTCGTCCCACCGCAGGCCACAGGTAACATCAATATCAATGTAAACCTGGATCCGACCACAGCACCGTCCGCGCTCCCCTTTGATCCATTGAACGCGGCGGGCACATCGGAATTCTCTTCGTCAGTCCCCATCTTTGACTCACTCGGAAACCAGCACGATGCAACGGTCTTCTTCAAAAGAACGTTAGCCGGCTGGGACTATTTCACATTGGTCGACGGATCCGAGGTGGTCGGTGGTATCCCTGGCGATCCCACCATTACTCTTTCTGGCTCCCTGCAGTTCACAACAAACGGTGAGTTATTAACTCATACGCCGTTAACAACTACCGTCGATTTCCTTGGTGCGACTCCTGGCCAAAGTATCGCAATCAACTTTGGTGACGAGGTCTCCCTCGGTGGTACAGGGCTACAGGGAACCACTGGGTTTGCATCTCCATTCGTAATCAACGCCCTAACACAAGACGGACACCCACCAGGAGACCTGGTGGACGTCTCTGTTGCAGGTGATGGTATCGTAACGGGCCACTACACCAACGGTTTCGCGCTGGTTCTGGGTCAGGTAGCACTCGGAGACTTCCGAGATCTACAAGGGCTCGAACGTGTGGGTGGTTCGCTTTTCCTCGCAACGCCTGACGCTGGTGAACCCCTCATCGGATTCCCAGGAACCGGTGGTCGAGGATCTGTTGAAGGCGGTGCTCTTGAAGCATCCAACGTGGATATTTCGGAAGAGTTTGTAAGCCTCATTGTTCATCAGCGTGGTTTCCAGGCCAATACCCGAACGATTACAACCGCCGATGAAATGATTCAGGAAACGCTGGCACTGAAACGGTAGTTTCGTATGGGGTGGCTCCAATGCGACAAATTCTACTAGTCTTAATTCTACTGGTTGGTCATCAGGGCACCGTCCAAGGTCTTCCTGACTTCACCAAGAAGACGGCTACTTGTCCCGAAAGGCTGGTAAAACAGCTGAAATCGGGACAGCAATGTCTCCCCCACCGTGTATTTCTGGGAGATACGGTTGAGCGTCTAGCCAAAATCTATGGCGTCAAAGCTACTGCCATCCGTAACTGGAATACACTAGAACCCAAGCAGGGGCTCGACGGCCGCTCCATGGTATGGCTGATCTGGTCAAAGCGTCCTACAGGGCATTATAAACGCCAGTCCGCTCGTCGTGGGAAGAGAGGCAAGGTTACACCGGCCAAAAGCCACCGTGACTCGCATTCCTGGTACGAATCCAAGGGCACCCACACCAATGGTAAATTGATCGGTGGCCGCCAATTTCCTCCGGGCCGTGGATATGTCGTGCGAAATCCCAAAGAGACGTGGGGTACGCCCAAGACCATCTCCCTGATTAAGCAGGCCATACGATGTGCCCATAAGAAGTCGTCATCCCATCCAGATGTCGTGGTCGGCGATATCAGCCTACAACATGGAGGAAAGTTTGGGGACCATCGCTCGCACCAGAACGGTCTGGATGTTGATGTCGGATACGTAGCGAAAGTCCGGTCCCTCGATGGAAACTTCTTCCGCGGTACCAAAAAGACGATGGACGCAGAGCGTTCCCTGGATCTGATTCAATGTTTCCAGGAAACAGGACAGGTAACCCATATCTTTATCGATTATGACGTCCAGAAGCTCTTGTACGAGGCCGCAAAGAAACGAAAGATGTCTAAGAAGGCACGTAGAGAGTTATTCCAATATCCACGCGGCAAAGACGCCTGGGCGCGGATCCGTCATAGCAAAGGGCATAAAAACCACTTCCATATTCGATTCCGGAAGCCCGCTGACGAGCTCGCAAAGACGTCACGGTGAAGGTGCCGCCAAGGCAAGATGTTGCCGAATCTGCATTGACTCGATGAGGCGCGGGGCTTCAATTCGCAGGTCCGCCAAGTCCTTAGAATCCAGTCCCAGCAACGGCAACGCGCTATCGTTCAACACGGGCGCCTGCCCGCCTTTGGGGAAGGTATAGCGAATTTCATGACAGAGAAGGTCTGCCAGATGAATTATCGCGGTCGTATTATCTACGAAAGGTTCCGTATCGTGGTGCCCATGTAAGGGTATCGCGAGATGAGGCTCGAATTGGAGTCTCTCCGCCACCATCGCGTTTACATCTGCGTGAGGCAGGCAAACCAGGTGTTTCTCCAGGGTGGAGACCATAAGGTCCCCTGTACGAAGCAAACGCCGTAATTCCGTATATTCCGATTGGAACGTACAGAGAAGAACGAGTTTACCAATGTCGTGAAGTAAACCGGCTGAGAATATCTGATCTCGCTGCCCTCCACTCCGCGTAGCCAAAAGTTCCGCGATATTCGCACACGCTATTCCGTGTGCCCAGAACGCCTTGGTTTCATCCAAAGTATCCATTTCTCCGGAAAAGAGACGCATCGACACGACGGTTACCGCAATATTACGAATACTATGGAAACCCAATAAACGGACCGCATCGTCTAGGCTATGAATACGCCCATGCGTAAGAAACATCGGGCTCTGTGCGATCTGAAGAATCTTATCCTGAAGAAACTTATCTTTGGCGATATGCGTTGCTAGATCGTGCGCCGATGTTCGCTGGCTCGTCACGACCCGCATCATTTCACCGATTACATCGGGGATCCTCGCTAGGCCGTGTGCCTCAAGAATATACCGAGAAACACGTTCTAACTCCCTCTCCCTGTGGGATCCAAGAGGAAGGTTGTCTAGTTGCTCTCTCCCCAGAAAGACCAGACCCAGACCAACCAGGCCAGAGCCCCTGGGACGTACTCCCACAACGCGGACCGACAATTCCAGGGCTGGTTTACCAGGTTCCAGCTGAATACTCAGGATCGCATGTGCACCTTCCACATTATCAATGGGCAGGCTTTCTACCAGGCCTCCACCACCACTAATATTGATGATACGGCCACGCTTCGGTCCAAGATTGGACAAATCCGGTCCCGATGTGCTCGGCACAAAACGTAGCCACACATCGAGTTCGACCGATTCTTCAAACCGAGTAAACCGACGACGTTCGGAACTTTTCATATGAGCCACCAGAAGCTCAATCCAGGCATTTCTACACCAAATTCAGATCACGCTACGAGATCAAACTTGATTTCTCCCGGTTGTGCAACCGTAGCTCCGTCCGGCGCATTCGCAAACGAGACATATCGGATGACTGCTTGCCGGCTAGACAAGTCTCCCATTTCACGGCCACCATCATCATTTCCGGGCGAAGGTGAGAGCAAGCGAATCGCCTCTTCCAGAACTCCAGCATGAACACCATTCGCGGAAACTTCCCCATTATCGAACAACTCCTGGAAGCGTTCCCGTCGACTATTCAGGCTCATCTGGAACCCATCGATTCGCTCTCGTAAAAGCTGAATCTGATGTTCCGCCTGTCGAAGATTAGCCTCTACAGCACGCGTAATCTCAAAGTCGAGGACAGGCAACTCATTTTGTGCCTGTACAAGACTGCGAGTCACTTTCATCTTCTTGACGGTACCAACAGGATCGAACGGAATGGGCGATGTATCATACGCCTTGGTCGCGGCTGTCCGGCCATCCCGCGACGGAGCCTGGATCTTATGACGCTTACGAGCCTTCTTCGTTTTACGTTCCAGCTGTTCAATACGTTGTTGGTCGTCTTGCTGCCGAACCGATGCAGGTCCTGCGTCAGCCTCCTTACCAGGAGCCTGTTTGGTATCCAGCACCTCAGCCAGACGCTCGATATTCCTATAGATCTCAGGCTTCGCCGCCTGCTCTCTATCAGCAGCTGCTTTTGATAGCTGTGTGGCCGCCGCTTCGGCGTTCGCGTTATTCGCGGTATGAGCCACAATTGGGTACGATGGTACCTGGGAAATCATTGTCTGGCACCGGTTTAATAAACATCCTTGTACAATTAGAATGCCAGAAATTAGTAAAATCTTCAAGCCATGTTATGAATTCATCGAAATTCTGGGGGCAAACCTCTACAGCATGCCGATCAAATCAAGCAGAATTCAGAACAATCCAAGAGCTGATTTGATGACCGATTCAGGCGGCTCCACGCTCTTTATTGGCATCGAATCGACCAAGAGCGCCGCGGGCCCGTGCAAGAGCTTCCGGAACATTTAATTCGGCGCCAAATTTTTCGACCAGATCTTTGCGTCCAACATGTTCCCGTGCGCCACGATTCGGTATAACCGCATGGGCCGCAATATCAGCGACCTGTACCATCGCGGCCGTGCGCCGTTGTTCCGAGCGTGCAGCAAGCGGGTTGTGATGGAAACCGGCTCCGATCTTCACGACCTCACCCAACTGCCATGCCTCGGCAACGATAACGCCTACTGCAGGGTGGTATTTCTTGATGATCTGTTCCACAGTTTCCACAGTGGGCCGATTCTTTGCATGGCGAACCGATGCCATACGGAAGACAACCAACTTGCCTACATCATGTAAAAGTCCAGCCATGTAATATGGCCCTCGTGCGTGTCCGGACACCCAGGAGACAACATCAGCGGCAATAATCCCGTGTTGTCGAACTTCTTCTACTTCATCCTGGAATCCGCGAACCCGAAAGACCCCTTCATTCAAGCAGAGGGACATTCCGACCTTCCACAATTCATCAAAGCCAAGACGAGCAATTGCCAAACGTAATGTCTCTGGTGGTTGCGAATAGTGAGCCGTCTTTGCCCGCGCCCATACGCGCTGCACAAATGCAGGGTCCTGTTCCACAACTCGTACAATCTGTGCCATGGGAGGATCCGGCTTACTCAATAGCTTGTCCACCTCAAGAGAGGCTGTAGGAAAGGGTGGCAACTCCAAATCTGGTACGCGAGTCAGATCGATAAGTCTTTGAATAAACGCTCTATCCGCTGCGTCGTTGACCCTACCGATCTCCACTCGTAATGAGCGGGCAAGGTATTCGCGCAAAAGATCGCAGTTCAGAGACGGTACTACATATTTGTGATTCCACGGTCGAAGTTCGAAGTTCTGACCCGATGTGATTTTGTCATCGAAGTCCAGCGTATGTACCGACCCCTCTCGCTTCGAGATTGGTACTGTCGCTTCACTCTGACCGCTATGACGACGGCCATAGCGATCGCGTGGATCGACCGCACGACGCCATCGACGAGGGCGTCTCCATAATCGTGAAATCCATGTCCAAACGAGTTCAAACACGTGCGTATACCCCGGCTATCCCAAGAAATATTCTGCATTCCTGTTGCAGCCGCGTCAAAAAATATACAAAAGCCCTACAAAAGACTGTTGGCTTCAAAAGGCTCTTACCACGTCGCTACACACCTTTTGGAACACCAATTTTGCCTAGTAATCCGTCTCAATAAAAATCCAGCCTGGAGCATCATTGAGAAGTTGGATTCGAGAGAATCCGAGCTCCCGTACCTGCCCATGGGGAGCGGGAACCTCCGGGCGAGGAAGAGGAATAACCACCGCCGTTCGGACGCCCCGCGCAACTTGTAGAGCGACCTTTGCTAAACGCTCAAAACGGTAGGAGTCCGCAGAGCAAGGGATGGTGTTCGCGTCCTTGCCTGTCTCATGACATTCCACCGTGATTTGGCTATTGCGCATCTCTTCCGCCGATTCCCCGGGCGCCGGTAAACGAACACCCGAAAGAAAGCTTAACGATGTATTCCCTGCATCTGGCAACACCTGAACCGGCATGGTCCCATGAAGCCGCAGCGCTCTCTGCGAATCCTCTTCATCTCGAAGTACTACGTACACCTCGGGTAGAAGCAAAGAGAGCCCCTGTTCATCATTGACGGGTCGAAGTACTGGAGGCATACCCAATCGTAATTCACGGACGCCATACCCACTCACGGAGACGGCATCTCGTACAGAAGACAACCACTCCGAAGGAAGCCCCTTATCTAAGCCCCCGGACCATAATCGATACATAATGTAGTTCGACAAACGATCAGAAATGAGAAGATAGGGGCGTGTGGACTTAGGCTTCGGTCTCGCAGCCGCCCAGGATATCGTTCGAACCGGCTCTTTCTCTCCTCGGGATTGGAATTCGACATCCCAAACGACCGCAATCCCGTGGTCGTCGGTAACCTCCAACGAAGACAACCGAACTCCATATTCGAGCGTCTGCCCCAACGCGTCCGCGGCGCCCTTGAGATTTCCTAATCCATCACCGAACACCCGATCCATCTCGTCGGCAACGGACAAAATGGGTGTAGAAAACTGACGGTTCAGCCACTGTTGGAACGGACCGTCTGTCGCAATGTTCAGACAAATCTTTTTGAAACAAAGTTGTTCAAAGGCAATTCGAAAACTCTCAGGTTGAATACTTGCTCGAATCCCACCTCCTGGGTCGAGCTCCAGAGCAATATCGGTTTGGAGGTTTCCACGGCCGCTCAACTCGACTCCAATCGGAGGTGATTGAAGGCCTAGCTTTACATACGCCTTACCCGAGGCTGCCAATTTCTCGAACGCCAAATGGACCCGAATCAGATTGGGTTTCTTGGGGGCTAAGGTCAGCCGGAAGGCACCACTACAATCTGGTTCACCATCACATAGGCGGATATCGCTCACCTTGATCCCCATACGAAGCTTCCACAGTGATGCCTCGATATTCGGGATTGTATCCTCGGCAAGCCGAGCCTCTATCTCGGTAGCGACTACCTGATTCAAAGATTCTTCTAGCAGCGGTACAAAGTTGGAATAGCCACGACGAAAAAATGTTTCCGGTAAGACCAGAACACCTGCCTCACGTACCAAGTCCACCGATCCGTCTCTTTGGACCGGACCATGTTTGGAACGACACGTTCCGTAGGAACACACCTCATCTCCCGAACAGCTCTCCGATGCAGTACAGTCCGCGCCTTTGGGCTGAGGGTCCACATAATAGGCGCGCGCAAACTTCTGGGTCTGTCGTCCACCAGGGACTACACAATCGACAATCCACAAGCCTCCGTCCGCAGGACTCTTCAATGACACCGAAAACGTGCCATCCTCTCCAACTTCGACGGTGGTGTCTTCACAACGAACCTTTGTGGGCCGATCGTGCGTAAAGCGCCCTTCTACCGAAATCTCGGCATCCTTAGGCAAGATAGAGCCCGGTGCAGGAGATTGGATCTGTAGGCCTACGGGTGCTAGCACCGGCCCTGTCCCACGAATAAGGAAGACATATACCAGCGCTATAACCACTAGGGTCGCGAAAAAGCGATGGCTTCGTTTCCTGCTCATGAACTCACCCCATCAAAGCCGGAATACGAGCCAAAAGCTCACCAATTGTCACGACTACGGTCCCCAGAATGATGGCGCTGGTAATTCCATTCGCAACATCTTCGCTGGTTCGTTTCCTCGCCAACCCCACAAACGTGATCACCGAAGCGAGCATGATCCCGTAGATGGGGATTTTTGTGCTGGCCTGTCGTAATTCAGCGGATTCGGCGACTAACGGATTCAGAATCTCCATCGCACCGGGCTCAAGGAACACCGCTCCCGCGGTCGCTGCAGCCCCGAGCCACATAGCCAATAAGAAACACGTCGATGTAACGACGAAACTAATAAAGGCTCCAAGCCATATCGGCACTCGCAGATAATCGTCCGGAGATACATTCAATGTACGCAACGCATCCACCTGCCGACTGTAGACCATCCCGCCCAGCCAGGCTGTCAGGGCAGAACCCGAACGCGCTATGAACAAGAACCCCATCAACGGCGGCGTCAGCGCAATAAGCGGGGTCCCCTGTACCAGCTCCAGGGTATGGGCAAACGGTAGCGGTGAGGCCAATTTCAAAACGACCATGATGATCGAGCCAATAATGAGCCCTATGAGGCCGTAAAAGGGGATCCCCGACACTCCGGCCATCCAGAGTGAGCGCCAGAGAATGAGCATAAAATCAAAAAGGTGTGCTACCGAACGAGCCAATCTCCTTATGACGCAGACGACCTCGAATACAAGATCTCCAGGCAGAAGAAGTCTATCCATGCTCTCGGATAGTCCGGTTCTGATTCGCTCCATAACGGATGGGGTCTCCGTAGCTACAGAACCACCGGTCGACTTCAACCGCCCCTCAATTCCACTCTCTATCGTCCGTTGCCGTGCTTCGATCCCCTTATGATCCGATGGTTCCACTCGTTCTGTGAACGAAGCGATTGGCTCAAAGCGCCCGTCGGTAAGTAGAAGAACACGGTCCGCGGTTATCGCCGCGAGGAGCGGATCATGCGTAACGATCACACCACTACGCCCGTCCCGACCACAAAGTTCCCGAATCAGAGTTCCCTGATCACGAACATTATCTATGTCCAGACCAGCAGACGGTTCATCGAAATACAATAACCGGGGTCCTGTCGCTAATGCGCGTGCAACCGCCAATCTTCGTTTCTGTCCACCCGAGAGAGCATGTGCCGGAAGATCGAGCGATACATTATTCAAATTCACCCGGCCCAGTTGCATTCGAATCGCATCATCATCCACCGGTTGTCCCAGGCGAGACAGTACAAGCCTCATATTTCCGCGTACCGATAAATGATCGAACACGGCTCCTTCCTGCAATAGAAGTACCGAATCCGGATCTCGCTCTATGGAACCGGACTCCGGTGGAGTCGGGCAAAGATCAAATACCAACTCGGCCAAGGTGGATTTACCCGTACCACTTCCCCCGAGTATCACTACGATCTCATCTGGACCTATAGACAGGTCGATTCCGTCGAATAGTCGATCCGCTCTATCCGGAAATGAAAACCGGACGTCAGCGATCCTAAGCAGTTGTTTATCGTTGTCTGGACTAGTCATTCGTAGGGTGTTCCTGCCCTATCATACCACCGCCAGCGTGCTTGTATATCGAAGGTCAACTGCCGCTGACTGTACGTTCCCTTCGAGTCTCCACCACCGTCGAGCGCCAAGTTTCCCCCTCAAACGACGAAAGGCGACCCCCTTTCCAGGAGATCGCCTTTCTCGAATCAGTTCGTGACCAGGTTGGTCAGGAACAACCGCTTGTGGAACCGCAGGAGTTGCACTTTAGACACGTCCCGTTTCGTACCATGGTGAAGTTGCCGCATTCCGTGCAAGCATCTCCCTCATAGCCTTTCAACCGGGCCATAGCCTGAAGTTCGGCACCATCCTGATCATTGGCTGCCGTGGGAAGCCGATCGCTAAGTCCAGCGAACCCGCCTCCGACTGCCGCCTTACCGGTCATCTCCACTTCGAGGTGGGAACTTTGCGGACGGAACATATCGGTCTGCTGTGCTACGTCTGCGGCCTCTCGCTCCAATTCGCCCAGCTCAAGAATCTCGGCCTGCTCATCAGACGTCCCACCTGAGGGCGCGTGCAAAGCATCTGGCCGAACATCTTCGGGTGTGACCTGTGCAAGGTCGGAGCGTCCCAGATAGCTGATGGCCAACTCCCGGAAGATATAATCAATGATGCTTGTAGACATCTTGATATACGGATTTCCGACGACCATACCGTTTGGCTCGAAACGGGTGAAACAGAAGGCGTCTACAAACTCATCCAATGGAACCCCATACTGGAGACCAATCGAGATAGAGATCGCGAAGCAGTTCATCAAACTACGGAAAGCAGCGCCTTCTTTGTGCATATCAATGAAGATTTCACCGAGGCTACCATCTTCGTATTCGCCCGTGCGTAGATATACATTATGACCGCATACTACCGATTTCTGGGTATAACCGCCCCGGCGATATGGCAGGGAACGACGACGTGCCAGATATTTGACGATAATCTTCTCCGCCGCCTTCTTCGCGGGCGCTACCACCTGACCAAGATCCAACAGATCATTCGCCGTAGCATTCAATGGTTGGCTCAGCTTTGATCCATCCCGATACAATGCATTGGCTTTCAGGCCCAGTTGCCACGATGCCATATACACATCACCGATTTCCTCTACAGTCGCCTCGTTGGGGAGGTTGATAGTCTTGGAAATGGCGCCCGAGATGAACGGCTGGGCCGCTCCCATCATTCGCACATGAGCCATCGGCTTAATATACCGTTGACCATACCGACCACAGCGATTGGCGCAGTCGAACACGGCTTCATGCTCCTCTTTCAGGCCCGGTGCCCCCTCTACCGTCATTCGACCGCAGACATAATCATTGGCCTGAAGAATCTGCTCTTCGGTGAAGCCCAGATACTCCAACATATTGAAGTCGAAGGAGCTCAACTTCTCTTCGGGAATATTAAGGGTATCGGTACAGAACGTTGCACCCAAGACGTATTGGTTGAAGGCGAAGGAGATATCAAAAGCCTCTCCAAGCGCTCCTTCCACCTTCTCAAGCGCCTCGGCATCAAAGCCCTTGGTCGCAAGCGTGTCGTGGTTGATGGCCGGAGCTCCCTTAAGAGTTCCTTTCCCTACGCAATAATCGATAATCGCGTTCGACTCGGTTTCCGTATAGCCAAGCCGACTCAAGGCGAGAGGTACGGATTGATTGATGATCTTGAAATAACCACCACCCGCAAGCTTCTTGAACTTCACAAGTGCAAAGTCCGGTTCAATGCCCGTGGTATCGCAATCCATCACCAGGCCGATCGTACCCGTAGGGGCAATAACGGTAGATTGGGCGTTGCGATAGCCATACTTTTCACCCTTTTTCAGCGCATTATCCCAGGCCTTCTGGGCGGCCTTCAAAAGAGGCTCCGGACAGAACTCTGGATCAATCCCCATCGGTGTTACGGATAGGGATTCGTAATCGCTACTCTCCACATTATAGGCCGCACGCCGGTGGTTACGAATCACTCGAAGCATGGAATCCGCGTTCGGCTCATAGCCAGCAAAGGGACCTTGCTCTTTGGCGATCTCAGCGCTGGTCGCATAGGATATACCCGTCATAAGCGCGGAGATGGCACCACAGATCGCGACCCCCTCTTTGGAGTCGTAGGGGATACCCTGAACCATCAACAATGTCCCAAGATTGGCATAGCCCAACCCAAGGGTACGATACCGGTACGAGAGTTCCGCGATCTTATGGCTCGGGAACTGTGCCATAAGCACTGAGATCTCAAGCACTATCGTCCAAAGTCGACAGGCATGCTCCAGATTCTTGATCTCAAGCGTCCCACGAGTGGGGTTGTAGTAACGAAGCAGGTTGAGTGACGCGAGATTACATGCGGTATCATCCAGGAACATATATTCCGAACAGGGGTTCGAACCATTGATCCGACCAGATGTTGGACACGTATGCCATTCGTTAATTGTTGTATCGAATTGCAGGCCAGGGTCAGCGCAAGACCATGCTGCGTCGTTGATCTGGCCCCATAGTTCTTTCGCTCGAAGAACCTTCGAGGTCTTGCCATCGACACGGCGCTTCAACCGCCAATCGGCATCCGTCTCCACGGCCTCCAGGAAGTCCTGACTTACGCGGACAGAGTTGTTGCTATTCTGACCACTGACGGTCGCGTAGGCCTCACTATTCCAGTCCGTGTCGTATTGCTCGAACTCAATGGAGGTATATCCCTGCTCCGCAAGCTGAAGAACACGGTGGACATAGTTTTTCGGAATTCCGACCTCTTGTGCTGTCCAGATAGCGGACCGAAGAGCTCGGTTTTTTCGTGGATTCCTGACATCGTCTGTATCTTTGACTTCCGCGTCTGCGTCTGGACCGCAGGCACGAAGCACTGCGTTCATATGCTTGTTGCAGAGACGAGAACCAACAACGAGAGATGCCACTTTACGCTCTTCGCGGGCCTTCCAATTAATGAAGGCTTCGATATCTGGGTGATCCACATCGAGAGTCACCATCTTCGCAGCGCGACGTGTGGTTCCACCACTCTTGATCGCTCCAGCTGCACGGTCGCCAATCTGCAGGAAGGACATTAAACCGGAAGACTTCCCACCGCCAGAGAGGGGCTCGCCCGAGCCACGCAAAGACGAGAAGTTCGTGCCCGTACCACTTCCATACTTGAAGATTCGGGCTTCACGGGTCCAAAGATCCATGATCCCGCCCTCATTGACCAGATCATCGGATATAGACTGAATGAAACACGCATGAGGCTGTGGGTGCTCGTATGCGTTGGTGCTACGCTTGATCTCGCCCGTAACCGGGTCCGGATAATGATGACCTTGCGCAGGCCCGGTGATTCCATAACACCAGTTCAGCCCGGTGTTGAACCATTGCGGGCTATTGGGCGCAGCATACTGGCTGGCCAACATGAACATCATCTCGTCGTAGAAGGCCAACGCGTCGTCTTCGGTATCAAAATAGTTATGCTTGAAACCCCAGTACGTCCAACACCCGGCGAGGCGGTGGAACACTGTACGCGCGTCCATCTCACCGGCGGTACGCTCTTCTTCCGGCAAATCGGCTAAATCAGCGTGCGGCTCACTTCGCCACAACCACTCTGGAACACCCTTCTCCGGAACCGGTTGCGTTTTGACCGGAACGCCAGCTTTCCGAAAATATTTCTGGGCGATCACGTCTACAGCGACCTGCGACCATGCCTTCGGAACACTGATATTTTCTGCCTCAAACACGACGGAACCGTCGGGATTTGTGATTCGACTACTTCTATTTTCGAACCGTACCTCTTTAAGTGGGTCGGCCCCTGCCGTTGTAAAGCGTCGTTTCACCTTCATGTTCTTTGCCCTCCGTATGCTCTCAGCGTGTTCACTATTTTCTGTTTTTGTTTCCTAAACTTGTTCTTATCCACAAGAAGTTCTGCCCATTTTTATGACTTTTCCACACGGCACCGAGCGAGCCGAAAGCGGATACGTCAATCAATCGAACATTGTCCTCCGAATTTCTCCACAAGATACCCTTTGGTTTTCCACACAACACATGTTTACAACATACAACATCTTGTGGTGTGTCGCCAAAATTACGCAAGATGTAGTAGGAGTCAACAAAAACTAATTTATCCCCAAAGAACACATAAAACGCCCTACGGCGGGCAAAAGACGAGCATTCGCCACTAGGATCGAATCGGACATTTTTTTGGTTCTTTAGCGAAAAAAACTACGACATCTTGGGGTTGGCCCTATAAATACCCCAACATCTGGGTAGCGACATGGTCCGCGGCGTAGTTTTGAGCCCGGGTTCGTGCCGCATGTCCACAGGCACGTAACCGTTCCCGGTCTCCATCCAGTTGCTCCAGTGCGTCATTCATCTGGTGACTATTACCTGGCTCAACCAACATTCCTACCCTGGTATCAACAAGCTCTCCTACCCCACCGGTATCGGCCGCGACGACAGCTCGTCCAGCCGCCATCGCCTCTAATAATACCGTAGGAAGACCTTCCGTTCGTCGAGAGCGAGCGGAGCCGGGCAATACCAGGACATGTGCACAAGCCAGGTGTTCCGGGATACGCTCTGGCGGGACCGCCCCAAGAAACACAACATTGTCCAGGTCAGCAGCCGCCTGTTCTAATCGACACCGCTCCGTGCCGTCTCCCACCACCACCAGCCGCCAGTCCGTATGCTGGCGGAGAAGCTCAAACAATCCATCCACACCTTTGATTGCTTCAAGGCGCCCAACAAAGAGGATCTGTAAGGGGCCATCCGGAATCGGTGTCACAGTGTCTGGGTATTCAATCCCCGGATGTAGAACATGGATCCCATCCGGATCTACCTTTGCACGGTGGGCCAGCCGGTCGGCTATGGCGCGACTTGGCGCCAGAACAAGATGGGATCTGCGCACAAGATTACGAGCTAACACACTACCCGCTGGTAGCCTCTCAAGCGCGTATACATCACTCGAATGTACCCAGGTAATCAGTTTCTGCGAGGCCCCAGGCGTTTTTCGAAAATACCCCAGGCATGCCAAACCAGCCGGAACAGCCCAATGCGCCATCAACCAGTCTGACGAAGGCCCAACCCGTGCGAGTGTACGAGTCATACCACGCACACAACGGACAAAATCCCAGCTCGCACGTATTGGATTCCTGGCAAAAGCTTCGGGAAAGCCCTGCCGTAAGAAGCTACCTGGATTGTTCCGACGAATCGGCACCTGATGAATCGTATCGGCCGGTTCCTCTTGTACCGGGTCGGCCGGCCCGGGTCGGATAACCTCCACCTGATAACCCTGTCGCTTCAAAGCGCGCACATGAGTTTGCACAAAACAGCCCGCGTGAGGGGCCATAAAGGCCGGATACGAGGAGGTCACCAGAGTAAATCTGGGTTTCTTCGACCTCTTCATCTTCAATGGTGTATCGCCCCAACATCAGCGTTGGAGGATACGTCCACCGGCTCCGGTGAGCTATCAACCTTCCCATCACCCTCTCTTTGATGCGTCTTACGGAATCGCCACGCTTTCCATAAAACTCCTGGGTAGGTTCGCAGCACATTCCCCAGGTTCAAGCCACTGCGTTCGCTTCCGTAGACCGGCCGCACACAGACTTGCTCAAGGCGTACACCGAGCACCCCCAGATGGGCTAGAAGTGCATTTGGAAAACCGTAGCCTGGATGAACCGGGTGTTCCATCAAACTGGGTATCAAGGTCGACCGTATGGCCGTATAACCACATTGCGCGTCCCTGAGTTTCGCATACCCCGACACCCCGCGCGTGACCCAGGTCAAAACCAGATTACCGAACATCCGGTCAAAGGGCATCGTTGTCCATACGGCATCGTGGGCGAATCGGTCACCTTTCACGTAATCGGCTCTGTCTTCGCAGATCGGTCGAATAATTGCGCTCAAATCCGCTGGATCCATCTGCGCATCGCCCGCCATGACAGCGACAACGTCGCATCCCTTTTCGTAGAGAGCCTGATACCCAGCCAGAATTGCACCACCCACACCGGCCGGTTCTGGGTGCATACGAAGTTCTACGCGCGCGTCTACGTGCATAAAACTACGGACGACCTCTGCCGTACCATCTTCACTTCCATCATCTACAACGAGAATATGGTCCGTGAAGTCGGGTATATTGTGCAGTGTATCGCCAAGGAGAGGTTCTTCATCCCGGGCAGGAACAACAACACCAATTTTATGACCGAGAAACATGCTATCGACTCGTCGCCTGGTCCATCATAGTGACCGATAACGTTAACGCTCACGCTCAATATTGCAAAGCTGTATAATGAACAACTGGAAAAGCTGGGGAAAACTATCTTCTACTCTGAAGATCCACAAGAAACGGATTTCAAGACAGCGACATAATCCTTATTCGGGCGAATATTACAACCCGGCTGGCCCATTGCTTGTGCCCCCCAAAAAGGACTCGCATCTTCTAGCTTCTTATGCTAGAAGCCCCAGCGGGGCGCTAGCTCATCCGGTAGAGCAACGGACTTTTAATCCGTTGGTGCGGGGTTCGAGTCCCCGGCGCCTCACCGCCCCCGGATCTTTTCACGACCCCATCGTCTAGCCAGGTCAGGATGCCAGCCTTTCAAGCTGGTCACACGGGTTCAAATCCCGTTGGGGTCACCATAAACACCCGAGTCAACTGCGGTTGATTCGGGTGTTTTTTTTTGAGGCCTCGCCAAATAGGAATCCTGTCGAGTATGCTTTCTCCATAACGCTGGGAAACGGCGTTCGGAGGTTTTCATGACAGAACAGTGGTTGGGAACGAGGCTAATCGAGAAGCGTTGTATCGCCTGCGAAGGAGACATCGACCCACTTACCGATGAGATGGCAGAGAGGTATCTTGAACAAGTAGAGGGTTGGGAGTTCAACGAATCCCAAACCGTCATCTCCAGAACCTTCACCTTTGAAAACTTCAAAGAGACCATGGCATTCGTGAACGCTGTCGCCTGGGTCGCAGAAAGTGAAAACCACCACCCCGATCTAACGGTCAGCTATCGCTGTTGTGGCATAAGTTATCAGACACATGCCATCAACGCATTGACGGAAAATGATTTCATCTGTGCGGCCAAAATAAACGCTCTTCTAGGCTAGGTTGTTTCTCGCTTCTGAATCCGGTACGAAGTCCGGATGAATCGGATTACCACTCTTCTTCGGTCAACCTTGAAACACCCATATCTGAGGCTGGCGTTTCTTATCCTACTGGCTGCCTGTAGTTCGTCTGAGAGCATGGGAACAGATACCGGCACAGGGAACGACGCGGATATATCCGTGGAGACCCTGACCCTGGAGCGATTGTTTCCCACGAACGACAATCCCGGGAAATCCTATGCAGGCTGTATGTTCGCCTCTCCCATACTGTACGACGATGGTAGTGGTCCTCTGCTTCTGATCTTTGAAGGAGGAGGAACTATCGCTGGTCTAGATCTCGAGACCGGTGACGAGGTCTGGTCTTTTCTAGTGCCTGCTCCCACTGGTGAAGATCCTTTCGGTCTTGCCACACCGCTTATCCTGGATGATTTGATGGTACTGACCTACCATACAACGCCGACACCAGAGGGGGAGGAGCCCGGCTCCAACAGTCATACCGTCATGGATCATCGGATCCGTCACCGGGTCGTTGTCGTCGATCTGATTACGCGAGACCTTCACCCCGACTTCCCTCTGATCGACCTGGCGACGTCCGTACCCGACTCCGCTGGAACAGGCATGGTTGAATTCCAGGCCAGGTATGCTCTGGGGCGTTCCGCGATTGTACATGGTAAAGAGGAAGGTGATGACCTGGGCCGAGCATATATAACTTTTGGAAATGGTAGAGATATTCAGCCCTGGCATGGTTGGGCGTTCGAAATAGATCTGGATGCCTGGCGGGCAGGAGGGAGCGAGGCGGCTGTCTCGGCAACCTTCTGCACAACCCCTGAATCCGACTGTGGCCAAACGAATGTATCGGGCTCCAAGAGCCGCCTATGTGGAGGCGGGCTATGGGCACCATCTGGCCCATTAGTTATCCAGGATGAAGCAAACTATAGTCTGTTGCTGGCACCCGGAAACGGTCAGCTCGACCTGAATCGACAGGATTACGCCAACACATTGATCAAGACAGGCCCTGGTTTGGATTTTGATCCGGGTTGTGACCCGGATCTCTGTAGCGACTTCGATCCGGACGCGCCCTCCCTGAGCTGTATACAGTCGTGCTCCAATCTCTTCATTCCTCGACTTCTACCCGGACAAAGCCGACCCGATCCTGCGGACGGTCGCTGTGAGGGGATGACCTTATTTGAATGCTGGGGTCTCCTGGACTTTATTGGCGGAAGCACGCCCGTATATATCGCCCTACAAAATGGCATCAATGTGCTCGCATACCCGACCAAAGATGGTCATATCTACCTCGTCGATGCGGATCATCTGGGCACCATGTATGACCGGCATAAAATGGTAGAACAATGTGGTGTGCCCGGCGATCAATGTATCTGGTACTGGGCCGGTATGTCCGTCACCCAGCCCACCCTGACAAATGTAGGGGATGAACCCGTAGTGCTCGTCCCTACCTTCATGGGAGATAATACCCATCCGGCCGGCATCGTTGGTCTACGTATTGTAATTGAAAACGACACCCCACGCTTTGCGCCTTTCTGGACGTATCCGGACTTTGCTACGTCGGAGGCCGTCGATCGTTTCCGTCGTCACCCCTCAAGGCTACAGTTGCATTCCCATGGTGCGTCGGAGACAGAGGTTGGCTGGGTCGTAGAGACGGCACGACCGGGAAAGAAAGCGACTCTCCACGCCATTCGGGTGTCCGATGGGAAAAAGCTGGTTAGCGCCAAAATGAAGGGTCCTGGTTTCCGATACACCATGCCATTGATTCATGATGATGTGGTGTATTTGAACACCTGTGGGAATGACAGCGGCCCCTCCTACATCGAAGCGTACAGGATCAGCGCTCCCTAGGTTCTAATCCTCGGGCATACCGGCGGCCACCCACGCTTCCAACCGATCCACTTCCTCCTGCGTCAGGCAGTCAAACGCTCCCAGCTCGCAGCCACCGGGAGGCATCGTCTTATTCTTGATCGTTTCCACATGGCAGGCTCCGACCGTCATCGAACCGCATAGTTCTTCGGATTCAGCCTGTTGCAGGTTGAGGCTGAAATCGTCGAGGAAGCAGGAACCGGCCGCACAACCAGAGAATCCATGGCAGCCCCCGCAGGCGCGAATAAGCACTATCTCCACATCATCGACCCAGACCGGATCTGCGGACACGTCCGAACCGATACTGTCCACATCCGGACCACCAACATCCGGAATTTCGACATCAGACGCAGCCGGCGCTGTACTGCACGCAGAGCCCACCCAGACCAAAAATGGTAAAAGATAGATGGCCAAATACCGCATACTCGAACGCCTCTCCACGAACACTATAGATTCGTAATCAACGGAAGGATTCGGCACGTATACCATGGGTCTCCAACCACCGATAGACCTGTTTACGGTCGACTCCAAGAGCCTGCGCACAAGCCCGAACCGACCCACGATGTTCTAATAAAAGGGCCCGTAGCTGGTCTGCATCCGGTGCAGTCTTTCGTTTCTTGATCTTGGTCTTCCGAGACGAGTTGATAACCTCGATGCCCTCAGCGGCAAGATGCTTGGTATCGATCTGTTCCATCGGTCGAATGGACTGCGCAATCGAGTCGAGCACTGCGTCCAGTTCCTCAATGCTTCCAACCCAGGGATGACAAAGAAGAGAATGTAAAGCGTCCGTTGACATCGTAGGGCTCTCTCCCAATCGACATCGGAGTCCTTCGTCGATCAAGGCTGGCAGATCTTCAATACGATCACAGAGCGACGGCATCGTAAGAAGAGAAAAGTCGGTGACATATTCATTCGTTACCGGCCCATCCTGAAGTTCAAGGATTACCTGGTTTGGTGCAGCAGGAGGAGCTGGTTCCGTCGGGTCATGCCACATTCCGAATAGAGAATCCGGTCGACCATCCGCCGCGCCCATATGTAAGTCGAGCCCTCGAAGAGCGGCCACTGCACGAAGCGCTTTAAGACCATCCTGGTAGCCAGGGCAACGAATCCAGAGAGGTCCCGCTCTTCCGATTTGGCTTATGCCTTTTCTCCAGTCCTGTATAACCGGTCCGTGGCCAATCCATGATTCACTCGCTCCCCAATCGGCTGGTTCCTCCTGGTCGGTTTCATCCGGTTCAACCCATGATTTGACGACCAGCAGGGTATCTCCCAGTCGAATACACATTCCGGCGGATACAGCAGCCGATTCACCACGCAGGCAGTCTCGATCGATCCAGGTCCCATTGGTCGTCCCCAGATCCTCAACAAAGAGATGCTCCTCGGCGTCCTGCGCCACCGTCATATGGTCGCGGCTGATCGACGAGTCCGGTAATTCATGACTCGGTGTACGACCAGGGTTCCTACCAAATAGGACCGATGATTCGAACGGGCCATAACGAACCCCGTCCTGGCTCCGTTCTGGCCCCCGCGCTACCCAGAGGCATAGTCGTTCCGCTTTGTCCTTCCAGCTCACTCCCATTCCCCCGTACTGAAACCTCTATGCTGTCGTACGTTGAAGTTGGTCGACAATCCGTGGATCTTCAAGGGTAGACGTATCTCCGAGATCCGTCGAGCCCGAAGCGATTTTACGGAGTAGTCGCCGCATGATCTTTCCACTACGGGTCTTGGGCAAGGCTGCGGCAAATCGAAGCTCCTTGGGCTTCGCAATACCGCCTATTTCCCCTGCTACATGTTTTCGTAGCTCGACAACCAATTCCTCAGACCCATCACGGCCGCCCTCCAGTGTAACAAAGGCAAATACCGCTTCTCCGGTCAGCTCATCGGGAGCACCAACAACGGCCGCCTCCGCTACCAGAGGATGACTCACCAGCGCGCTCTCAATTTCTGCGGTTCCCAGGCGATGCCCAGAAACATTTAGCACATCGTCCACCCGGCCCATGACCCAGAAATCTCCGTCAGCATCCTGACGCGCGCCATCGCCCGTAAAGTATGCACCGGGGATCGTAGAGAAATACTGTTGCTTGAAACGCTCGTCGTCTCCATAGATTGTACGCAACATCGACGGCCAGGGCTTACGTATCACCAACAAGGCCCCTGACTCCCGAGACACGGTTTGCCCATCTTCGGTAACGATCGCCGCATCAACACCCGGAAGCGGACTACTCGCGCTCCCAGGTTTTCCATCGGTTACTCCGGGAACGGACGAAATCATAATACTGCCCGTCTCTGTCTGCCACCAGGTGTCAACAATAGGACACCGTTCATACCCAATCTTTTTCCGGTACCACATATACGCTTCGGGATTGATGGGTTCACCAACGGTTCCAAGAAGTCGCAGCGAGGATAGGTCGTGGCCTTCAGGCCAGGCATCTCCCCACTTGATAAAGGCACGAATCGCCGTGGGAGCGGTGTAGAAGATAGTAATCTGATGCCGTGCGATTAGATCCCAGAAACGGTCTGGTTCTGGGAAGTTCGGGGCTCCCTCATACATAAAGACCGAAGCCCCATTAGCCATGGGCCCATACACGATATAGGAGTGGCCCGTGATCCATCCGCAATCCGCAGTACACCAGTAGAGATCGGTCTCCTTCAGGTCAAAGACTGTACGGGTAGTAAATGCGGTCTGCACCATATAACCGGCCGTTGTATGCACAACACCTTTGGGTTTGCCGGTTGTCCCACTGGTATACAAAATAAAGAGAGGGTGTTCGCTATCGAGCTCTGCAGCAGCTCCAAGATCGACCCCCTCTTCCCTCGCTTTCGACGCTGCCTCCTGTCCTAATGCCATTGCCTCATCCCAGGAGAGATCTCGGCTCGAATCCCAGGCGACATCATTACCTGTACGCTTCAATGTAATGACACGCTCGATCGTGGGGCAATCTGCCACCGCTTCGTCTACCGCTGGTTTCAAAGGCAATACGCTCCCTCGCCTCCAGGTACCATCGGCCGTGATGACCAGCTTGGCTCCTGCATCCTGAATACGATCTCGTAACGCTTTCGCCGAGAAGCCCGCAAAGACAATAGAATGGACCGCTCCGATACGTGCGCAGGCAAGCATGGCAACCGCGATCTCTGGAGTCATACCCATATAGATCGCGATTCGGTCCCCTTCTTCGACACCAGCTGCACGCAAGGCCGCGGCAAAACGAGTCACCTCTCTGTGAAGCTGCTGATAGGTCAATACTCGCTGGTCTCCAGGCTCTCCTTCCCAGACAATCGCCGCTTTATGCCGGCCTGGCCCGTCCAGGTGACGGTCGAGGCAATTCGTAGAGATATTGGTCTTGCCACCAAGAAACCACTTTGCGTGTGGTTCGTTCCATTCGAGGACGGTGTCGAAGGGCTTATACCAATGAAAATCGCGCGCGATCTCGGCCCAGAACCCCTCCGGATCTTCAAGGGATCGACTCCGTAATGCCTCATATTCCGCCTTGTTCGAAAGGTTTGCCGACGCCGCGAAATCTGCAGGTGGCGGAAAACTACGTGATTCCTCAAGTACGCTGGTGAACGCATCCTGGCTCATATTCGCCTCCATTTTACCCCGATAGCCCGAAGGAATCTCTCCTGCTGGCCGTTCAAGCCTGCGAACCATAGACACGCCTCCTCTCCTTTGGCAAGCCGTTCAAGGACGGACGATAGACGATTCCCCATGGCGTTTGACAGTGGGCACTACCCTGCCTTAATTTCATGGGCCTCCCCCTGGGGAAAACAGACGCGACACTATTTGCGGGTAGATATATGAAGAAATTCGGTAGATTCTTGGTCTTATGTATTGTCGCTAGCTCGCTGACCCTGGTTGGCTGTGGTGCGAAGAAAGCCAATAAAGAGCATGAAGAAGCGAAAAAGGCCTGCTCACATGCCGTAAAAGTCCTCAAGAAAGATCCCGCTACGAAAAAACTAATCTCCAATCTTCCGAAGGATCAACGAGCGAGCCTTACGAGAAAGATTCAACAGAAGTTCGAATCAAGTTGCCGCGCCGCATGTAGAAAGAATCCGAAAACGACAAAGTGCGTTATGAAAGCAAAAAGAGTGAAATCGCTCGAACGCTGCATAAAATAACCGCCACTCCGGTCACTCCCATATAAACGGAGAACGGTGTACATACGTAATCGATTTATTGCTCTATTTCTCCTTGCTGGATTGCCGCTCCTCACGGGTTGTCGAAATACATCGAGCTCCGCAGAACCCGAAACGGTCAACACAACCGAGTGCAACGCTGCTTGTTCGCATGTCCAGCAGATCCTTACATCCGAAGCAGAGGCATGGGCATCCAGGCTGTCCCCGACGGAGCGAACAAAAGCCAGAGCAAATCTAGCACGCGTCGACCTGGGGAAAACAAAATGCATCGCGGAATGTAAAGTCGATCCATCCAAGATTGGTTGTGTGCTGAAGAGTGCTTCGATAAGCGAACTCAACGCCTGCGATCGTTGACCTGATTCTGTAGAAAACACGATGTCTGTGCAGGCTGGAACAAATAAAACTCACAAAGAGAGCACTGCAGTACGCCGTTTTTGGTCACGGTTGACAACAAAGCGGACCACGCTTAGCATTTTTGCTTACGTCTCCGGACGTTTGGGTAGCTCGTTACAATCGGTATACGAATAAATATGAGGGCATAATGAGAGGATTTTTCACCAAGTTCCTATTCTTGTTGATAATGGCGGCGTTCGCAGCACCTGGGTGTGGCGGCGAAAAGAAAAAGAAACAGATCCCCGAGATGGATCCCTGTCCCAAAGCCTGCAAAGCAGCATTCCAGGCGAGCTGGTCTGAAGCAATGCAAGCTGAAGACAAAGACGAAAGAGACGAACTCAAAGCGACCGCGAGAGAAGAACAGAGAGAGTGTAATGAGGCTTGCTCTGGCGGCGACGACGACGAAGAATAGGACAGAGCGGAGAGCCGTATTCTCCGTACAGATTCGTTCGATTCGTAGCTAAGTATCTCTGGGGACTGGGTGTTACACCTCTCCCCAGAGTATTGCCCATATCCAACGTATTCCTTTCGCCCTTTTGACAATGGATAACCATGCGGCGTAGCCTCGGTTTCAAGCCGGACTTCAACCGTATGAGGGTTCATGCGACACCACCAGAATAGGTCCTCTACCTACGTCATTGTTCTGCTGGTTATTATGCTCGCAGCGTGTGCCAGGAGTTCGACTGATACGAATTGCCTCAACGAGTGTTTTCCAACTCATAACGTTGATGTAGATAGCCAAAAGCTCGCCCATTGCCGTGTAAAATGCCTCAAGGGCCGATCTGACAAGGGCTACATAGAGTTGTGCCAACGACTCATTAATGCGGGGATAACGGCAACTACACCGCATTTTGATACGAGGATGACTCCCGAGGAAACTCTCATCCTCCGGGAAACAGCTACAACTCGTTGCCTGCAAGCGATCAGTAACGATCCGAAGCTGAAAAAGTGTCTAATGAAAGCACAAAACACCGAAGAAATACGGTTGTGCCGGTAAACCATTGGATATACAACTGCACACTGCCTGCTATCGGAGGCAGTTGAGCTGTCGTAATCGTAACGAAAACCGAAACTCCATCCATGCTCGTCCACCTCTCTGTTCGAAACATTGCTACCCTGGCGCACGTCGACATCGAATTTCCGGAAGGACTCGTTGTACTCACGGGTGAAACGGGAGCAGGAAAATCCCTTTTGGTTGAAAGCCTTCGATTTGCGTTGGGCGGGCGGGCGCGTGGCCAACTTATTCGAGAGGGTGCAGAACAGGCCGAGGTAATCGCCGTTTTTTCCATACCAGCGGATCATCCCATACAGGCGGAGTTGGCCGCAGCCGACCTGCTCGACCCGGATGATCCCACACAGTTGGTTTTACGACGTGTTGTGCGTGATTCCGGTCGGAATCTATTACAGGTCAACGGTATTGCGGTGCCACTACGTGTACTAGAGCCTCTGACCGTATTGCTGGTCGATCTGACAAGCCAGCATGACAACGTCCGATTGCTCGACCCACGATTCCACCGAGAGCCTCTCGATTCTCTCGGACCTGTTCGACTGCGGTTCGATGCGTATGTAGACGCCTACAAACATTGGGCAAGCGCGAAGCAACAGTTCGAACAGCTAAAACAGCAGGCACAGTCCCGCGCAGAACGTCTGGACTATCTGAAGTTTCTGCTAGAGGAATGCGACCGCACCAATCCGGGGGCCAATGAGGAGGAACATCTCGAGACGGCATGGAAGCGCCTGGTGCACGCTGCTGAAATTCAAGAACATACCGTGCAATTGCACGCGATCTTCTCGGACGGAACATCCAATGTGGAGAATCTTCTATCGGACGCATCTACGGTTCTCCGTACGATTCGGCGCCTGGACCCAGAACAGGTCGAAGTATTCGAAGAACGACTTCTACGCCTTCAAGAGGAAGTCGTCGATTTTGGACATGATATTCGACGATACGGGGAAGGTATCGAGGCGGATGACACGGTACGAGCAGAGATGGAAGCGCGATTGGAATCCTTACGGCGACTACGTCATCGGTTCGGCTGCAATCCCGAAGAACTACCTGCTGCCGTAGAGCAAGCACGGTCGGAATTGAGCCAGCTCGAAAATATCGACCACGAGGTGGAGGCAGCGGAGGAGACTCTGAACAAGGCGTTCGTTGATCTATCAAAACAAGGTGGAGAGCTTACGAAAGCAAGACGTAATGCATCGAAAGATCTGTTGGCTGCGGTTCATCAAACCCTCCAGGATCTTGATATGAAAGAAGCGCGATTGGAGGTACGCCTCGATCCTCTGGAGGAACCGGGTCCTGAAGGGCTCGAACAACCCCGCCTCATGGCCACTCTCAATCCAGGTGAAGGGCTCCACCCTCTGGAAACGATCGCTAGTGGTGGTGAATTATCTCGACTATTATTGGCCCTGAAATCTGCCTCCCATGAGAGCGATCCAGTGCTTGTGTCGGTGTTTGACGAAGTAGACACAGGCATTGGCGGAGAGGCGGCTCTTGCCGTCGGTCGTATGTTACGCACGCTGGCCACGAATGGTCAGGTCTTATGTGTCAGTCATCTGCCTCAGATAGCGGCCGCAGCCCATACACATCTCCATGTAACCAAAGAGATTGCTGATGGACGAACGTTTACGCAGGTACAATCGGTCCCGAAAGAACAACGCACGGAGATCATCTCACGTCTTCTGGGCGGTGACGTTACTCCGAAAGCAAAGGCACACGCCGAAGAGCTTTTGCGACAGGCCGTAAAATAGAGATCCAGGAATAAGCCCTGGTTTTTGTCTAGCGCGCCCTAAAATCATGCCGCAGAACACATTGAATTTACTTCGTTTTCCAAACAACGCTCGACAAGGCAACCTAGGCGTAGTAGTAGCGGCAACGGATTATATCCAAAGCGACGGATGGAGCCTGCACTTATAGCCTCTCTAGATCGTATCCTTACTGTGGCCCTGGCTGAAGACCTGGGCAGTTCGGATGTTACCACGGACGCTCTCGTCCCTGAAGGCACCAGAGCATCCGCATTCATCCGTGCAAAAGAGCATGTTGTGGTCTGCGGTTTATCTGCATGGAAGCATACGCTAACCCGATGTGAAGGTAGTCCAATCAACTTCTCCGCCGTACCCGATGGCTCCGCCCAGACGCCAGGCACCATACTGGCCGAGGTGGAAGCGGATGCCGCGGTATTGTTGAGCACAGAACGTATTGTCATGAACCTCGTATGCCATCTGACTGGCATCGCCACCGTGGCTTCGGCCCACACTGCGGTCGCTGGTGGCTTGCGAATACTCGACACACGCAAGACAACACCAGGCTTACGGGCCCTGGAAAAATATGCCGTCCGTACCGGTGGAGCTCATAACCATCGATTTGGTTTGGATGCAGGAATTCTGATCAAGGAAAACCATATTGCTGTGGCCGGTTCGATAACAAACGCTATTACAAAAGCGCGGAAACACGCGCCGCATAGCTTGAAAATTCAATGTGAAGTGTGTACTCCCGCCGAAGCTCTGGAAGCAGTGGCTGCCGGAGCCGACGCACTTCTACTCGACAATATGAATGATGAAACAATCGCAGCCATTGCCGCACAGGTAGGACAATCCGTCTTTCTAGAGGCAAGTGGAAATATGAACACCCATCGTATCGAACGACTCTCGCCACTCGCGGCAGATGGACTCGATGCGGTCTCTGTAGGGGCCCTTATACATAGCCGTCCCTATAGTGATTTATCGATGATTCTGGAGGTACAATCTTGAGCCCAGCACGTACACCATCCCATCTTCTCCCCTTAGATGTAGATCGTCTTCGACGCGTCTGCATGACCCTTCGAAACATCGGTCCGATTGAAGTGGTCGAAGAAACCGAATCGACCCATGCCGATCTGATGACTATGGCGGCAAATGGTGCCGAAGATGGCACGGTCTTAATCGCAGAAAACCAGACAAATGGTCGGGGCCGCTCCGGCCGCGTCTGGATCAGCCAACAGTATACAGATGTCATCATCAGCTACCTGGCTCGCGTCCCGCTGCCCGCCGATCGGATGCCCACAGTGAACTTCCATATGGGTCTTGCGGTATCGGACGCCTTACAACAGCTTTGTGGAAACAATCTGAAACTGAAATGGCCCAACGATCTACTCATTTATGACAAGAAGGTCGGAGGTATCCTGGCCGAATCGCATGTACCGCCAGGAAACCTGGCCAATGCCTATGCGGTTATCAGCCTGGGATTGAATGTAAACACCGAGTTGGCCGATCTCCCTGCTCCAGTGAATGAGGAAGCCACGACTATCGCGACCTATATGAAGCGTCCGATGGACCGTACAGCTATCCTTCTGAAGATTCTCGATGCCCTGGACTTCTATCGTACAGAGATGGTCCATGGTGAGGTTCCAGCCGAGCGATGGAACAGCCGCGCGGCCTGGGTTGGAGAAACTGTAACCGTCAACCAGGAACGGAAAAAGGTCAGTGGAAAACTGCGTGGAATACGACAAGACGGTGCCCTGGAACTTATTGGAGACTCCGGCCAGATCGTCGCAGTTACCCATGGTGATCTCCTCCGCCGCGCCTGAGCTGCTCGTATTCAATTCCCTGCACACCGAACCGTGAATTCGGAATAAGTCGGGCCTACACACGCTTTATTTCCATGGTTCCAACAGCCGTGTTAGGCTGAATCATGGATAGGTACAGGTGCGTGAATGCTACGAGCAATCCTCATATTAATTATGGTTTTCCTGACAACTTCTGTTTGGGGAGCTGAACCCCAACCAACGGGTTCCAGTGCGTCATCTGGGGTCGAGGGGGAGACCGAAAAGCTTCCGGAAGGGATGCGTCTTGGTCAAGGTGACACCCTGGAAGTTTTCGTCGACCTGAAAGGAAGCATCTACCAACGACGACGATATCAAGGCATTGTTCCACGGGTTAACGATAACCCTGCGTTCAGTGAAAAAGTATCGCGTACGCTGCAGCAACAGGGAGCCCGCACGCAGGTGTCCTGGATTGGATACCAACAGTTGGCAGAAGCATCTCGTGTTTTCATCAAAACCGACCGGCTTAGCGTGTTCACGGCGTATTACGAAAAGCCCTTGAAAGTCGTGATCGAATTTCCAGGAGCGACCATTCCGCTGAAGAATAACGCCCGCCAGTTGGACACGGAGCATTTCAATTCGCCCGTGTCTCGTGTACGCATCGTAAACGACAAAAAAAGTAAGTCTGTGAAAGTAGTAGTCGACCTCAAGCGTACAGTAGGATACATCTACCAACAGGATGGCCCCTACGTTCTCATCGACTTCGAGCGCTGATTCTTCCGCTTCGTCACTGCACGGTAAAACCGTTCTTTTAGGGGTAAGTGCGGGAATCGCAGCCTATAAGGCCTGTGAACTGGCTCGTCTACTGGTAAAAGCCGGTGCCGACGTTCACGTACAAATGACAGAAGGGGCAACACAGTTTGTCCAGCCGCTAACCTTTGCGGCTTTAACATCCAATCCGGTGGGTACTCGGATCTTTGATGCAGATACCGAAGCCGCCATGCCCCATACCGAGCTGGGCATGAAAGCCGATCTTATCATCCTTGCCCCTGCAACCGCCGATGTTATCGCGCGAATCGCAGCAGGGATGGCGAATGATCTTCTTACCACCACCATGTTGGTGGCGACCTGCCCCGTATTGGTATGCCCCGCGATGAATCGTGATATGTGGAGCAATGAGATCGTCCAGCGCAATATCAGCACGCTGGACGAGTTCGAACGTTACACGATCCTGCCACCCGACAGTGGTGAGCTAGCCTGCGGAGTTACCGGCCCGGGTCGTCTTCCGGAACCCGAGAACATCGCACGGATCGCAGCTTCTTTGACGCAGGAGCAGAGCCTGATCGGTCGTCGGGTGCTAATCTCGGGTGGCCCTACACGAGAGTACATCGATCCAGTACGCTTTCTTTCCAACCCGGCAACAGGATCCCTCGCCATCGCTCTCGCCAGCTGCGCACAGGCGCGCGGGGCGGAGACTACGCTGGTCCTGGGCCCGACCCATCTCAAACCCCCTCCAGGTGTCGAGCTCATCCGTGTTACTTCGGCACAGGAGATGTGTGATGCGATCATGGCGCGCGTATCCGACGTAGATGTACTATGCATGTCGGCAGCGGTTGCGGATTACCAACCTCTCTCCATGGCAGACGCAAAACACAAAAAGACAGCAGACGACACAAGTCTTCGTCTCACACGAACACCGGACATTCTCGAAGCGGTCAACCAGGCACAATCCAAGCCCATTGTTCTGGGCTTCGCTGCGGAAACCGAAACCAATCTCGAGGCGCTGAAGACTGCGGGACGCAATAAGATGTTGAAGAAAAACTGCAACCTCTTATTTGTAAATCACGTGTATACAGACCAACGAGGCTTCGGCCCCGGAGATACAGAAGGTATTCTCCTTGGACCTGGTGAGTTCGACCTGCACATCTCCCCCCAAGCCAAATCGTCGGTCGCCCGCATCCTCTGTGACGCGCTAGAGCAGGAGCTCAGTCAGTCCGCCCTGCGCGATAAGGAAGTGTCATGACGGGCGAACAATCCACAGAGATTGCGGTACTGGCAAAAGAACTCCAGCGGCACGCGCGAATGCTCAAAAACCAGGGCATCTATGGCGTTCCGCCAGCCGCCGCTCCGGTGGTTGTGGAAGAGCTGAAAACAACGACTGCGACCGAGAATTTGGATACGCCGCCTCCAACACCGGACACGGTGCCCGAGATGCCGATACAGACTCGCGACGAGACCCGCCAACCGGACGGTGATCTTGGCACACTTCAGGCCAGTCTCGTGGGCTGTACGCGATGCCCCCTGCACTCCCAGGGTCGAACCCAGGTGGTATTCGGCGTAGGAAACCCAGAGGCCGACGTCCTTTTGATCGGAGAAGCTCCTGGCTTTGACGAAGATGCCCAGGGAATTCCGTTCGTGGGTCGCGCTGGGCAGCTACTGACCAAGATCATAGAAGGCGGCATGAAGATGTCCCGAGAGGACGTATATATCGCCAACGTGATTAAGTGCAGACCACCGAAAAACCGCGACCCATTACCGGTCGAAGTCGCCACCTGTCGACCCTTTGTATTGCAGCAAATCGACTATATACAACCCAAGGTTATCATCACCCTCGGTAGGGTAGCGACACAGGCGCTGCTCGACACCACGGCATCCATTACTCGTATACGAGGGACCTGGCAATCCCTTGAACAATGGCCAGTAATGCCCACATTTCATCCGGCGTATCTACTGCGAAACCCGGCAGGGAAGCGAGATGTCTGGGAAGATATCCAGAAAGTAAATCGTTTTTTGAGTGATGGGATTCTCTGAAGTGAGTTGATATGGCGTTTCTACGTACGATCGATAAGCCTCGCATTCGCGAACTCTATGACGAGGTCTTGAGTATTAAAGCCGATCTCGGTGATGAGCTCGTGATCCTGGCGCACCATTACCAGCGCCCGGAGATCGTTGAAGTCGGCGATTTTCGTGGTGATTCTTTCCAACTGAGCCAGATGGCATCGGATCAACAGAAAGCACGGTACATCGCTTTCTGCGGTGTACATTTTATGGCTGAAAGTGCACGAATTGTTGCAAGGCCCGAACAGCGAGTGTTCCACCCGAATTTGAACTCTGGCTGCCCTATGGCAGATATGGCCACGGGTCCCGCGGTTGGTCGAGCTCTCGACGAATTAACAGCTATCCTACCGGAAAAAGAGACCGTTGTTCCCGTGGTCTACATGAACACCGACGCGGCGACCAAGGGTATCTGTGGTCAGGAGGGTGGCCTGGTCTGCACCAGCAGTAACGCGAAGAAAGCCTTTGAATGGGCGTTTCAACAAGGTGAGCGGATCCTCTTTGTGCCAGACGAACACCTTGGCCGAAATACCAGTCACACGATGGGCATACCCGACGATGAGATGCTTCTCTATGACCCCAACCAGGTGAACGGCGGACACAGCCCAGAGGCTCTTCGAAAAGCCAAGGTCTATCTCTGGAAAGGCTATTGTCATGTCCATACGTGGTATACCCCAGAGCATATTGAGCAAGCTCGGCAGACCTACCCGGGATGCCGGGTCGTCGTACACCCGGAATGCTGCTCCAATGTTGTGGAAGCAGCCGATGCCGTCGGAAGTACGGCGTTCATAGTAAAATACGTAGAATCGAGCTCGCCTGGAGACACAATCGTTATTGGAACGGAAGTGAATCTGACGAACCGCCTGGCCTATGAATACCCAGACCGTACCGTCGTCCCTCTGAGTCGTTCTTTATGCCCCAATATGTTCCGCATCTCGATCGAAAAACTGCGCGACACACTCCGTGCTATGCCCACAATGAATGAGATCATTGTGCCTGATGAAACCATCCACGGTGCTCGGCTAGCCATGGAACGTATGTTGGCTCTCCCGTGACACTCGCCCCCATCCAGTCCACATCTCCATGGTACTCCCAGCTACGTTTCCTGGCGGTGATCCTATGGGCTGTATTTTCAGCGTTCACGAGTCCAGGTCTTCATGCGGAACCTGGGGCCACCCGTGAGCTTCCTATGGTCAAAACGGTTCCCTTCGAGCATTTCAATGTAAATCGTCATCAACGATTCGCAGAACTGGTCAGCAATGCCCACCAATTCGATACGTTTCGTCGCTCTCTAGTGCAACGAATGATCCCAATACGCGCCCGATTTGATCCCAAACCACCCCTGGATCCCCGTTTCCCGAAATACCTTCATGGAGTAGCCTTTGCCCTTGGGAACTCCCCTACCCGATGGGTTACTGCGGGCCCTCTGGTTAAAGGTGCAGACCGAATAGAGAGCCACAACGGTGACGGGGACTGGTACGAGGTAATCGCCCGGCTTCCTTGTCCGGATGCGGAGCTGGCGACCCTGGACCAGGTGAGGAGAGATAAAGCGACGAAACGAGTTAGAAAAGACCCCATCGGACCCGACTTTGGTTTGAACGCGGCCGCCCCCCAGGACGTAAAACCCCATCGCCCTCTTCTCGCCCTGTCCAATCTGGAAGGAACCGCTGCGGTGTTGGATGTTGGGCGGATCGATAGCGTTGAGAAGGAAGCCAACAGTACGGTCTGGATTAGTAATCTCAAGCTCGCCCCGGGAACTCCCCTGGTAAATGCAGAAGGGGCCGTGTTACTGGTACGCATCAAACGAGGAACGCGTAGCTACGAACTCCCGCCCAGCGCTCTGGATAGTTGCCCCGAGAAGCCAAGTGATGAAAACCCAGACGAGCCAAAAGGTCCTTGAGCAAGTACGTTCCGCATTGGACGGCCCCTGTGGGGTACCGGACGGTGCTCGCGTGCTGGTAGCCTGGTCTGGAGGGCCCGATTCTACGGTGTTAGCCTGGGCCTGCCTCGAGTTGGCGAAACGCGAACGCATACATCCCGTTCTGGTGCATGTGCATCATGGGCTTCGCGCACAAAGCGATGCAGAGGTCCAGCACGTGCGGCGCCTCGCAACACAGATGGGGAGTACGGTGCATATCGCCTATCTTCATATGCAGCCTGGATCCGGTACTCAGGCTCGCGCCCGAAAGCTGCGATATACGACCTTCCAGGAGATTGCAGCAGAACAGGGTTGCTCCCATATCTTTACCGGTCACACATTCGACGACCAGGCAGAGACCGCCCTGATGCGTGTATTACGAGGGACGGGCATCCGGGGAGTACGCGGCGTACTTCGCAAAGGTGATGATGGACGAGCACGCCCCCTACTCGATGTGCGACGGGAGCAGATTGACGCCGTACTCCAGGAGCTGGGGGTTCCAGCGGTGCGGGACCCAAGCAATCACGATATGCGCTATCTGCGAACCCGTATTCGCCACAAAACTCTTCCCGAGTTGGAGAGCTTTGAACCCGGTATTACGAATCGGCTCGTTGCCTTAACACAGGAAGCACAACAGCTCTGGCCACGCCTTTCGGCATCCATCGAAGATATCCAGACCAACCGCCCCTTATCGGTACATGACCTGTTGAATCTTCCAGCTCTAACACATGGCCCCCTCCTTGAACGCTGGCTCAATACAACCGTAGCTCGCCAACATGTTGAGGCGATTGTTGACTTCGCGGCGCGCAACCCCGTCCCCGGATCATCCATCAGCACCGCTGGGGCGCATACGATCTTTCGGCTCGGTGAATTTCTGATCGCGGGCCCCAGATCGGGCGAACCTGATATCGCGCAACAATTTGAACATCTGGTGCCTCTTGGAGTGGAACGGCTCAAAAACTGTACCCCTCCAGCTCGGTATCTTCGCTCAAAATGGACGGCCTTTTCGGAAGGCTATAACCGACGCGTATCGGAACGGTTTCGAAAGATTGGAGTGCCTCCGATGTTACGCCGCCATTGGCCGGTTTTAGTAGACCCCAGCGGACGCAAAAAGATTTGTGGAGAACCAGGGGTTCCCTTTCCGGAAGGAATGTTTAATATGTACGACATGTTCCTATGCCACTAGCCATTGTATTGCCTGGCTAATCAGGGATCGATATGATAGTGGCGCGGGTGTTGGTGTTGTACATTTCGGCCTGAGTCGTCTGTTCACATCATTTGAGTGGCATTCAAACGTCGACAAATTGCAGGTATCTTTTTGAGTCAATCAACGAAAACACTTCTGGTCTGGGCCGTCTTAATCATCTTCTTCGTTACGTTTTACCAGAGCATGCGAAACAATGCCGGTAAGAACGAAAAGATAAGCTTCGCCCAATTCGTCCATGAAGCGCTTCCCAATGGCATCGAAACCAATGGGCAAGTGGGTGCAAAGAAGAAATCTATTACCGAGCCAGCGGTTATGCCAACGGACCCAAGTCTGGCAACACAGACCTCGTCGAACATCGTAAAAGTATCCTATAGAGGCGATAAAATACGTGGTGAACGGCGAGATGGAACACGTTTTCGGACCCGTGGGAACCTGAACCCATTCCTCCCTCAGATCATGCGTGACAACCCGGAAATGCAGATCGATGATCTGGGTGTAAAGGGTGAGAGCATCTGGTTGAGTATCCTGGGAACCTGGCTACCAATCCTGCTTCTTGTCTTTCTTATCATCTTCTTTTTCCGACAGATGCAGTCCGGTTCTGGTCGAGCCATGTCTTTCGGGAAAAGCAAACATCGGATGCTTACGGAATCCCAGAACAAGATCACGTTCAAGGATGTCGCCGGCGTCGAAGAAGCAAAAGACGAACTGGAAGAAGTCATTGAGTTCCTGAAGGACCCGAAGAAATTCACCCGTCTGGGTGGCCGTGTCCCCAAGGGAGTCTTGCTTATGGGCCCTCCCGGTACCGGTAAAACACTCCTCGGAAAAGCAGTGGCTGGCGAGGCCGGAGTGCCATTCTTCACCATTAGCGGTTCGGAGTTCGTAGAGATGTTTGTTGGTGTCGGAGCGTCGCGCGTTCGCGATCTCTTTGACCAGGCCAAAAAACACGCACCATGCATCATTTTTGTCGACGAAATTGATGCGGTAGGGCGGCACCGTGGAGCAGGACTTGGCGGTGGACATGACGAACGTGAGCAAACGCTTAACCAACTGCTCGTCGAGATGGACGGTTTTGAGAGCCAGGCTGGAGTTATCATCATGGCGGCCACAAACCGACCCGATGTTCTAGACCCTGCCTTGTTACGACCCGGCCGATTTGATCGCCGAATCACAGTACCGCGACCCGATATTCGTGGTCGCGAGCAGATACTGGCGGTCCATACGCGCCGTACCCCTCTTGGCTCCGACGTAAAATTGCCGGTTATTGCTCGTTCGGCGCCGGGATTCTCCGGTGCTGACCTGGAAAACCTGGTGAACGAAGCGGCACTTTCCGCAGCCCGTAAAGACAAAAACTGTCTGAATATGTCGGACTTCGAAGACGCCAAAGACAAGGTTCTGATGGGCACCGCACGAAAGAGCATGGTCCTATCGGAGAAAGAGCGTAGGACAACCGCTTGGCACGAGGCGGGTCACGCGATTGTTGCAAAGCTTATCGAAGGCCCCAGTGATCCCCTCCATAAGGTCACGATTATCCCTCGTGGTGCGGCGCTCGGACTCACACAACAGATTCCTGAAGAAGATCGCCATTCCTATTCCAAAGATTACGTCCTGAACCGGATCGCCGTTGCGATGGGAGGACGTATCGCCGAAGAGCTCAAGTTCAACGAGCTCACCACCGGAGCCGGAAACGATTTCCGCCAAGCCACAGAATTGGCGCGTAAGATGGTGACAGACTGGGGAATGACCGATCTGGGGCCCATCTCATACGGGAAGAATGAAGATCCTGTATTCCTCGGAATGGAATTGAACAATAGCCAGAAGAGCTACAGCGAAGACACAGCCCGCCAGATCGACAATGAAATCAAGCAGACTGTGACGTCACAGTACACTCGAGCACGGACACTTCTCGAAACCAATCGAGACTTGCTGGATAAGGTCGCCGAATCTCTTCTTGAGCTAGAAACGATCGATGACGAACATCTGGACTGGCTGATGGACGGCAAAGACCTTCGAGTGCTTGAAGAGCAGCGACGGCGTGCCCGCGACGAAGATTCCATGAACACGAAACCGGGCCCAGACATTGGCCGAAAAGCCAAGCCGGATGACTCCATACCCGACCCGGAGATGGCCTGATACCAACGGCCCGTCCACGGAAACATTTGTCGACTTGACGTCGAGCAAGTGATCACGCACAAATCCTACTCCGCTTTTCAAACGAGAGGTCTCTTATGGTGCGTGTCTGGACTCTGGCATTTTGCCTGGTATTCGCCCTACAACCCTCCTTTAGTGAGGCAAAGATACCGGCCGATTATAGCGACCTGCTGAGTCGTGATGTGGTCGGCGCCAATGCTATACGCAAGACAAAGCCCTCCCTGGATGGAAGAAACGTCGTCGTAGCCATATTGGACACGGGCGTAGACCCTACCGTTCCGGGTCTCCAAATCACACCGGACAATCGCCCCAAGCTGATCGCGGCCCGGGACTTTTCTGACCAGGATCTGGTCTCTCTCAATCGGGCACAGGTGGAGACTTCCGATACATTCGCTATGGTCCGACACGGCGACCATACGGTCCGTGTGAATGGAAATCACCTCTCCAAAGCCATCGACGGCCGGGTCTGGCTGGGAAGCTATAAAGAAGCATCGCTGCAAGGGGCCGGTGGAACCGATATGGATGGGAATGGATCGACCGACGACCATTTCTTATTTGTGGTCTTTCGGGATAAAGATGTTCCCGGCCAGGATGGTTGGAGAATCCTTGTGGATGCGGACCAGAATGGGCAAATGGAAGGGCCCGGTAGTCGTCCATTCAACGCCACCGGAGATATCCTATTGCTTGGGGATGGAAAGCCCGGACGGACCAACGTACAGATCCCAGTAATGGCCTATATTCGCCCCGCGGGTCCGACCCTTGAATTGCATATGGCATCAGGCTCCCATGGTACCCATGTCGCGGCCATCGCCGCTGGGCACCGATTAATGGCCCGTGATGGTTTTGATGGAATCGCGCCGGGCTCGCAGATCATTTCGCTGAAGATTGGAGATACCAGCCTTTCGGGGGGTGCCAGTACAACAAACGCCAAAAAACGTGCTCTTGAATATGCCGCCCAATGGTCTCAAGTACACGACGTTGCGGTAGTGGCGAACATCTCCTACGGCATCGGCTCGGAGACAGAAGGTCGTCATGAAATCGAAACCTTTGTAGACGACCTGCTTCGACGTACTCCCCGTCTATCTGTTGTGGTGAGCGGAGGAAACTCCGGACCGGGACTCTCGACTATCGGTACCCCAGCGGGTTCACTCCTCGTGACCACCGCTGCCGCTGGCTACACACAAACGCAGACCGGTCCTCTCCTTCGAAAACAACGTCGTTCAGGAAACCAGACGTTTTTCTTTTCCTCACGGGGCGGAGAGCTAGCAAAACCCGATATCCTTACTCCCGGTATCGCTTTTGCTTCCGTGCCTGATTACGACGCCTTTCCCATAAAGGCCGGCACCAGTATGGCCGCACCACTTGCTGCTGGATTAACCTCTTTAATGTGGGACCACGCCCACCGATCGAAATATACTCTCCACCACGGAGACGTTAAGGCGGCGTTAATCGCATCTGCGCGCCCCCTCAAAGGTCAGCTACATCTCGATCAAGGTGCTGGAATCCCCAATCTCAGTAGAGCACTGCGACAGCTGGACCGCCTTGCCCGTTCCAAACGCCCAAGACCCTTGGCGCTCTCGGTCTCGGTCGAAGATCGACGCCATCCGGATAACCCGACGTCGGCCTTCTTCTGGAGACTGCATGCTCGCCCAGAGGCTAGCGATCTATTTCAGCTCAAAGTCACTGCCGTTCTACCTGATTGGTGGACACCAGAAGAGAGAACGCGTTATTTCAGCCGCGTAAAATGGTCCGGGCAACCCGGTTGGATTACCACGCAACGCAAATCAGCCGGGATCAAAGGCACCGAGCCTGTATCGTTTGGTTTCCGTGTACCACGAACACCTGGGAAAAAGCAGGGGTTGGTAGAAGCCACAACAGTACTTCAGACAGACGACGGACTCCGACAGGTCGTCCCCTTTCGATATGTTCGAGCCGATTCCGATGGCAATGGCTCCCTCTTCCGGGGACCCGTTTCCGTAGGTCAGGTGGTACGCCGCTTTGTTCAAATTGATCCTGACGTGGCCGGATGGACCCTCGACATCAAGGCGACCCAAAAGGGAGCCCATGCGCTACCGGGAACCACGTTCCTACTTTTGCACGATCCGGAGGGACGACGCATCCAGCCCTACACCCATTATGTTCAGATTCCGGGTCATACCAAGCACTCGATTCACCTGGATCGAGAGAACGGTTTAAAGGCCGGCATCTGGGAAGTGCTTCTCTACGGACATCATCGGGGAGAAGGTCCTGTATCCGTCGAGGTCACGAGTCAAACCAGCCGGTATTCGCCCACACGAATTGGTAATGTGGAGCGAAAGAAGGACGAGCTGCACTTCTCTTTCTCGCTACAATCGAACGATGCCGAAGCCAAAAGACTGTCAGCCAATGGTCAGTTACTCGGCACGCTGGTCCGCAAAACACTCGAATCCAAGACCAACGTTGTTACCCACACGTTTACGGTCGATCAGACCGCTCATCCGGTAGAGTTCGAACTGGATATGCCCGAAAAAAGCTGGGCTGCCGTAACCGATGTGGCAGTTCTTGTTTCGGAGCCCGGGTCTACGAAAACGGTCGTAACCGACGCCCTGGGCCAACGCATTGCTCGATTCCGGTTTACGCCACGAACCAAAGGGAAATACACCCTGAAGCTTGTTCTGGGGCGTACTCGAGGAAACAAAGCCTCTCTCTCCTGTGAGCTTCGACTCAAGTTGCCATACGCTTCCCCGAGAAAACTCACCCTGAAGGGAAAGGGGTTACGGGTGCCAATCTACCCGGGAATCGAACGAGCTCTGACATTTGTTACCCCATCATCAGTCCCCGCACCTGGCCCTGACGCCTTCTACTTTGGTCGGATTGATTTCCGGGATCGAGATGGGCGAGCGACATGGCATACGGTGTATATTGAATCTCCACCACCAGAATAGATCACCGTTACCCCCTAGAACATCGCGAGCATGATAATGGAAGTTCGCATTCTCCCGACAATCTCTGTTAGTCTGAACGTATGAGAGATGTCCCATCCAGAGCCGACGGCCGGGTACTACTCGGGCGATATGAGGTCCTTCGGCGGCTGGGACACGGGGGTATGTCCGTTGTCTACCTGGGTGAAGACCGGGTGTTGAAACGTGCCGTGGCTATCAAGGTTATGTTGCCAGCTCTGGCGGAAGACCGAAACGCACGGTTACGATTTCAGCGAGAGGCGGAAGCTGTAGCCGGACTACGCCACCCCGGGATTCTGCAAGTCTTCGATTACGCTGCTCCAGAGAACGAAGATCCTTTCATCGTCATGGAATACGTCGATGGCCTGACCCTGAAACGATTCCTGGACCGATATGGGCCCATCGTACCCGAAGCCGCAGCGCGGATCGTCTCGGATATGGCCCGTGGTCTACAAGCCGCTCATGAGGCCGGCATTGTTCATCGCGACCTGAAACCCGAAAACGTCATGTTGGCGCGCGATGGGCGCATTCTTCTCATGGACTTTGGTATCGCCCATATCATGGGTGTTACCAAGCTGACCCTGACCGGTGCGCTGGTCGGATCACCGGCCCATATGGCACCGGAAGTCATCGAGGGGGCCGATATTGGACCAGCCTCTGACATCTTTGCTCTGGGAACTGTGCTCTATTACACCCTGACAAACGGGGAGCTTCCCTTCCAGGGTCGAACCCCCCACGAGGTGATGAAACGTATTCTGGAAGGTGATTTTCCTGATGTACGTCACGCAGAGCCTCTCGTAGGTCAGGAGTTGTCCGCGATCATTCAAAACTGTATGGCGCGAAATCCAGCGGACCGATATCCAACACCGGCAACGGTCGCCGATCAGATCGACCGGGTCATACCACCCGATCTGGTACCGAAATCTCGTTTATTGGTCCGAAATATGTACCAGGCCCCCGAGGCGATGACGGAAGAGCTCCGGGAAAATCTTGGCGTACACCTTGAGAACGAGCTCTCGGAAGCACAGCTCCATCGAGATCGAGCGCGCCAACTAGACATTATTAATCGATTACTGGCCCTGGACCCCAAACATGAGGTCGCAAGAGAGGGCTTAGAGCTTCTGTCGAAACATAACTCCATGCTTCGCTGGGTCCGTCTGGTCGCCTCAGCGATACTGCTTACCCTGGTTGTTTTTGTCGGGTTTCGGCACTTCTCCTCTTCCTCCAACCCGTCTGATTCTACAGAGAATGCCGCGAATGTCGTCGAGCCCGCTCCTACAATAGAGACAGACCCCGCGCCTATAGCAAAGCCACCCGTGGTTGCCGCTGTGATCAAGACAACCAATGTGCGAATCGCGGACGAGTCGAACAACGACGTCATACTAGAGCCGCTCAAAGGCCCCGTGTCCGACCCGGCGAATCCCATCAAACCAACCCCGCCGATCATCACAAAAAGTTCAGACAAAGGTACGAAGCAAACAGCCCGTATTGTCCGAAGGCGAATACCTAAGCGCAGTATCAAGAAAGTTCCCAAACGAACAACAACGGTGGGGACCACAGCGAAACCGGCCATCGTAAAAAACGTTGAAGAAGTACCCGTTACAATCCGAGTGCAACCCCTTGCGGCCCAGATCTTTGTCGATGGATCGCCTCGCGGCTATGGGGCCGCGGTAGGGATCAAGCTCAAGCCTGGTCGCCATAAGCTTCGTATCGTACATCCACATTGCATCGAATGTGCGGAGATCAACCGAACTCTGACCATTCCTGCCTCCGAGAAAGCGGTCGAGATCAAGGAATCTCTCCTTGGTAAATTCAAGCCCGCACGCTTGAAGGTTCGGGTCAAAGGCGACATAAAAGAAGGCAGTACGGTCTATTTCAAAGGGAAGCCACTGGGACCGCCCAACCGAGACCTACGAATCAAGATGACAGACCGTAATGGTGCAACTGGCCAGGTTATCGTCATGTCGGCGGGACAAGTTGTTGTTGGAAAACAACAGGTAGAGCTTCGCCCCGGAGGGCGTAAAACGCTCGACTTCTAGTCTTTGTCGGGCTCTCCCGGATCCTTCGATTCCTCTTCGGGATCTTTTCGTATCTTGGCCTGACGCTCTCGAATCAAACGACGACGGCGAGCTTCCTGGGCGTCGCCTGCGACAAAGGGAGCCGATATCAAACTCGACTTCTTTTTCGGTTTCTCCTCGTTTTTCTCTTCACCGTCGAACCAATGCGGTCCCGTGTCTTTCGTATCCGATGGAGGTGGAGTCCATCGTGGCCGACTGACACCCTGCTGGTCCGGGTTGGGATATCTGGATCGCGCGGATCCAGCCGCAGGTTGTTCGGATGCGGCCGGCGCTTCGGGCTTCGGTTGGGATTCTGGGCTCCCTCCAGAGTAGCGAGCACGCGCCGACCCTGCGGCCGGCTGTTCGGTTGGTGCCTGTTTTTCGGGTTTCGGCTGGGGTTCAGACGTACCCCCTGGATACCGGGCACGAGCTGACGAAGCCGTCGGGCTTGCCTTCCTTGGTTTCTCCTCAACGCTAGGCTCTACGGGCTCCTCAGACTGTACGGGTTGTGGTTCAACACGTGTCTCTTTGGGTTGAGAATCGAGCGGGACAGACTCTTCTTTCAGACGAATCCGTGGAACAGACTCTGATTCATAGGAGCGGACCGGTTCGGGCTCTGGAGCCAAAGAGGGCTCTTCTTCTGGCCCCAGGTGTCCAATCGACGTCCGTAATTTCGCATCCAGAAGATCTTCGGCCATCTTTCCGACTTCCGCTGAACCGCCCATCAATCGTGTATCGAACTTCTTTTCTTCCTCGAAGATCTCCTCTGGACGTTCTTTTCGTACCAACACTTCTTCTTCGACCCAGGTCACGGTTTCACGCTTCATGCCTATGTCCAGACATGGCAGTTCATGTGCATCGAACCAGTTCAATGCACAGGTATCGCAACGCCAGATGACCGCGTCGCTGGTCACATCGAGAGGCAGATTGGTCATTCCAGTGGAACAGCTGGGACATTGGACATCCATATAGATACGCGAGGCTGCCTTATTCTCCTCCAGGGCTTGCGCCTCTTTGATCACGGACAGACGCACATTTTTTCGGAAGGCCGGAGACATATTCGAATGGCGCTCCAGGCTGAGAGAATTCAATGTGGGATCACCGACCGCGTAACCACGGCAACGCCCACAGTGGCGAAGGCTGTGCTCACCATATGTAATCACCGACAAGGGAATACTACAGCGGGGACAGCCATCCTCTCGCTTTTCAAAAACAGCAGCAAAGGACCCTATCTTCGAGGCAAAAGTAGGTAGGCCGGAATCTTCCGTGGCACGAACCAGGCTCTGCTGAGTAAGCCAGCCACGAGTGGCGATTTCGTCTGGTAGGAACGGGCCTTCTATTGCCTGCTTCCTCATCACATAAAAGCCCTGCTTCACGTCGTTTCGCTGCGCATCCACGGATGCGCGACCCTGAAAGACGGGTGCCGAGGCTTCCATCACCGTATCAACGAGTTTTCCTACACGAACACTCGACGACGCACGTAGGTTTGCTTTCTGTCCCCCTACTCGCTCCGTATGCCCCAGGTATAGAGGCATAACCACACATTGTTCAAAGGCTGGATTCAGCCACTTCGCCCCACGCCATTGCAGAAGAGTCAGCTCAATAGCCTCCGCCAACGCCAACGCATCGTGGGTGAGGTCCGCGGCGAGTTGGTCGACCGCAAGATCCATCTCCCCTGCGGTTGGTTTGCGCCACATTTTCCAACATAAAGCCAATATGGGAACCAAGAATCGTAACGATCCAATCGAGGGAGCCTGAAAAGACTTCCCCCTACGGTCCTTCAGGCCTGTAGCCTGCGACGCCGCTCCAAAAAAGATGCTCGTAGCTGCCATTTCAAAGAATTCGGGCTGAATCGTTCGTCCCAGAGCATGCGCAACCATCGCTCGAAGTTGGCGATCTGTGCGCCTGCGTAGCGCTCCATCTGTGCACACAAGCACGACTCGGCCCGACGCAGTCTGTACGGCGCATACGTTGATAGCCATCCAATCGTTAATCATGGGCTCCACACAAGGAACACCAAGCGCCGAAGATAATTCTTCGACCATATTCAAGAACCTTTTGTGGTTGGGGTTCTTGGGGTTGGGCGTTTCCACTCCCATTCCAATCAACGCCAACCGGCCGGATATTCTGCGATAACGTCCGATAATCCGCCAACTCAGACCGGCAAAGAAAATGCAGACGCCCAGAATTTCTAAGACACCAGGAACGACTCCTATGGCTCCTATAGCGAGCCCGCTCAGGATCCGAATCGTCAGGTAGCCAAGTAGGAACAACCCGGTAAGCAATAACGAAACGAACAGATACGCTCGCTTGACTCGTTTCATCGCGTGATCACGACGGTCCCAGAATGGGCTCATCTTATTCCCCTCAAACCATTGGTTCTGGCCTAATTTAGCACAGTTTCCAGACCGCGCCACGCGTAAGTTACATGGGTTGTTCGATGTTTCTTGTTTCCCCTTTCGATGAATCAGAGTAAGGAACAACGAAATCTGCTGATTTCGATCGATGAGCAACGCTGTTACCAATCCATTAGCCCAAGATTTCATCCTCCGTGCGCCGGACGACAGCACTGTCTTCTGCAAGCGTGACGACGCAGGTGTAATGGGGATTCGTGCCAACACCTGGGCGGGTGCCTACTATGCGTGGGGAGTCGCACAGGGGGTTGACCGGGCCGCGCAGGTGGAGATCATGAGCCGGCTCGCGACCGGTCGTACCGCGGAATACGTAGGCGATGTACAGTTTCCAGAGATCAGTGGGCGACTGGGTGGAGGTCGTATGAGCGACCTGGACCGCTTCAATCGATTAGTGAACCACACTGCAATTGCCAGAGAAGCCGTCTCCAACCTGGACGACCAGATGCGCACTCTAATCGAGGCCTTCGTTCAGGGTATACGTGATGGCGGAAAAACGGGACGTCTCAGTCCAGAATTCCTGGTTCTAGGGTCTCCGATGGATTTCTCATTGGAAGACTGCCTGGCTATCCCTTCTTTCTTTGGGTTTACAGTCGACCTCTCTGCCCTGGATTTATGCCTACTGGGAATGGATCTGGTGGAACAACTGGGATGTGAACTAGCCCGAACACTGGTTCCATCCTTGAAAATCCCTGCCGATTGGCTCACTCCACGCGCAGAGAAAAGCTCTACACCTCGAACTCTGAATGGCTTCTCGGAGATCGGCGGAGGAAGCAACGCCTGGGCAGTAGATCGTAGCAAGTCCGTACACGACGCGCCCCTCTTCGCCAATGATCCGCATGTACCATATTCACCGATGCCCCCATTCTGGTACCCCTTGTCCATCACCGTCGGAGATCATCGAGTCAGTGGGCTCAGCTTTTTGGGAACACCGATCCTTGGAGTAGGAAGAACACCTGGAGTGGCATACGGCATCACCAATGTGATGCGAGATCCATTCCTCTTATACCGGCTCAAAACCACTCCTTCTGGATACCGGGTCGGCGGCAAGACAGTCCCCTTCGTTCATCGCTCCGAAACCATTCATAGGCGACTCAATACACCACGGGCGATCACGTTCCTGGAAGGCCCCCACGGTACAATCGTCCCCGACTTTGATACCCCTGACGGGCTGAGCCTGGCGTTAAATCACGTGCCTGTAGATACAGCTGCGATGATGCGTGGATATCATGATGTGCTGGAATCCACGTCCTACGAGACGCATGTAAAAGCGTTAGAGAACATCTCTATGGGTCCGCTCGCGTGGAACTGGACCTTCGCCACATCCGACCAGCATATTGGTCACCATGTCGTCGGTAGATTCTGGGACCGTGGTCCGAAAACGCCCTTCGTCCCCTGCACCCCAGACGAGATGGAAATCCCATCTGTAGTTCCCTATTCCAAGCTACCCCAGGACACCGATCCGGACTCTGGAATGGTTGCAACCGCTAACGACAGCCGGCTTGACCCCGACGCTGTCCGCACGTCGGCCTACTACCCCCCCTTTCGGTCCGATCGTGCCTACGAGCGACTCAAGGAAGCGCCACAACATGACGTAGAGCTGATGCGTACTGTGCAGCTCGATCATACCTGTCCCCCTATTGGTGAGATCGCACAAATCGTTGCCGAGGCTTTATCCGATGCCACGTTGTCTACCGATGAACAAGAAGCACGCCTGCTCCTGGAAAACTGGGATGGTTCCTACGGACTGGATGAAGCTGCACCCGTTGTATACAGCTTGTTTTTCGACGCATTGTTGCAACAGCTATTACAAAAGCTTCCACCAGCCTTGATTCAACGAGCGCGATTTCATTTCAAGATTCAGGAACGGGTCCTGCATTGGCTGCGTGGTGAAGATATCGAGGCACGCACGCAATATGTATCGGCACATGACGATTGGTCGACCCATCTGGTTCGCGCGTTTCAAACAGGCGTGGCTCGAGGATACGCCCTGTATCCAAGTCCCCCATCCACCTGGCGCTGGCGAAAATTCCAGTCCATCTCGCTTGACCACGCGTTGGGAGATATTCCTGGAATCGGCTCCCTTTTGAATATGGGGACGATTCCATTTGAAGGGGGCCCCTTTACATTGAACGCTGCGGTGTCTCATGTTCTACCCGAAGGGGTTGCCGTTCATACGGGCCCTGTAGGCCGCTTCATCGCAGACCTCAGTGATGATGAGACCGCCTGGTATAATCTCTGTGGAGGGCCAAGCTCGAACCTCTTATCCCCCTGGCGAACATCTCTATTTCCAGGTTGGGTTGATGGCCGTTTACGCCCCTTCCCCAACCCCAAAGAAAACGGCGGGGATTACTGAGCAGAGCAGGTTTGCCGCTCCAGCTGCAGAGCTCTACGGGTGTCCTTCTGTAGATCCTTGAGATCCGCCGACGTTTCCGCCTCTTTGAATGGACGGCGACATAGAAGTCGAACCAGCGATGCCCGAATTTGCAGATCACGGGAACGCGCCAGACGTTCGAGGGAAGTCAGCAGGGAAGAATCCAAAGGCCGATCCGATGTGCTCGCCAGATACTGTAAAGTAGCCACAGCCTGCGCTTTTGCACCCGGGTCAAGCCACCGATTGAGAATCGTTGGGTCCAATTCCAATGAATGCCGAGTCGCCAACTCCAACCATTGTACTCGCAACCCCGGCTCTTCCATCCGAGGCCGCAAAGCCTTTCGGGTTGTAGGATGTATCGGATGTGAACTCGCCGTCAGACGCTCAAAGATCAGTACGAGTAATTCCCGGCGCACATTTTCCAGGGATTCGATCTCCACCGGTCCTGTGCAATCACCGAGCAACGCCACCTTCAGATGGGCAGGAATAACCCCACTATCGAGCCCTGTGCCCGCTATGGCCGTCTCGAGACCTCGACAAAGAGACCTCTGATCTGCGGAGGATAGACGTTCATCGAGAGCCCCTCGAACCTGTACCAACTGTTCGATGAGTCGCGAACTTTTCTTCGGTGTCTTGTCCTGCCCTGCCTCTTGTAAAACACGTTGTATTGTCGCGTTAATCAAATCGATGTTTATCTCGGTCAGCTCCGTGGTCGTTACCTGACGCGCGAGGGCCGCAGGAAGAAAAGAGCGGAACTCCAGGCGAGCCGCTGCTGGCTGAAAGATGCCCTGCCACAGCGGTTGCAGATCATCCTCCTCGCGAGCCCCTGCCGATTCCGTATGCGCCAGGTAGAGAAGATCCCCCAGAAGCTCCAGCCTACCAGACAGCAACGCACGCGTGATCGCGTCACGAGCTGCATCTCCGGTGAATTTTCGGGCCAGAGCTCGTCGTGCGAGAAGGACTACGCCGTGGTCCGATGCAATGGATTCGAAATTGGCACGAACCAGAGAATCCGGGGCCTCCGCTCCGAGCTGCGCCAACGCGAAGGTCGCGGCGGCACGAATTATATCGCTCCGGCTCGCCAATTCGCTACGAATCAGATCGATCGCTCCGATGTCCTTACGAATTCCGGCCGCCAATACTAGACCTAGACGCTGGTCATGCCGCGCTCGCTCCTCATATAGACGCCCCCATGGGATCTCCACGGAAGCAGGAAGCACTCCCAGAGCCCAGATCGCGGCTAGCACAATCCTTTCATCCATCCGCGTTCGTTGCCGTACAGAGAGCACTTTCCGGTACAAAACATTAAAGGCTGCTTGGGACCGGCATTCCGCAAGGACGGCGATAGCAGCAAATTGAATGGCTGGATCTGGATCATCAAGTACCGACGCGATCACCTGTTCCGTGCCGGGTGCAGGAGTCAACGCCAGAATCTCCAACGCCTTCGCTTTCGCCCCGCCATCGGTTCCACCCAATGCTTCCATCAACCGACCCAGTGGTGGCTTTCTGTTGGATTCCTGTGCCAACCCCAGAGTATCCAGAGAGCGAACTAGACGGGCTCTTCGAACCTGCACATCAATCCATAAATTGTAGGCTGCTGTGGGATCTCCCACCCCCATCATGATCGCTCCAAGAACCCTATCCAGAGAATCCAGATGCGTCGGAGTGCGCGCCAGCGCGATCAGACGTCGCCCCGCACGTTGGACATCGATCGGTTTCCGAGAAACCTTGATCACATGCTCCAGTATCGTCCGCTCCTCCGATTCACGCCCTATCCGACGGTAGAGCGAAGCCAATCGGAAGGCGAGCGCAGTCTTTTCAGGGTAGCTCTCCAACGCCCGCCGTAATGTATCGGCGGCATCTCCGATTGCTCCCAGCCTTTCAAATAGGTCCGCGATTCGTCGCAGGGTGTCGGTGTCTCCGGGAGCCCGCGCCAGAACACCTGCCAACACCTCCCGGGCTTCTACTTCCCGCGACAACCGGATGAGCAACTCCGCACGCTCCACATCAAGAGTCACATCCGCGCGCGCATCATTTTCTTTGATCAACTGAATGAACTTGAGGATCTGTTCGTGATCCCCTCCACGTCTAGCAACCCCCAATAGGGCATAGAGTATGGGGGTCGGATAGTTTCTAAGCGATGCATCTTTGAGACCTGCCTCCAGGGCATCCGTCACATGTCCCAGGCGTGCCAACCCTCGTAACCCCAGAATGGACTCTCCCAGGCCAAGATCTTTGGAACCTACGTGCCCAGCATAGCCTTCCACACGCCCTCGGAGTTGGCCCACCTCCGACAACAGCTCAAGTAAGCGGTCCACCGCCTTATGGGTCTCTTCGTGTTTCTGCTCTGGATCAACCGCTAAGATCTTGTCCCATAGAACGATGGCCTCGTTCGGTAAACGAAGGTGCTCTTTCCACTCGGCCACGGCCGCGAGCACTTCCGGGTCATCCGGGGACAACTCCACAGCTTTCCCAAAATGTAGCGCGGCATCCTTGTCAAAATGATGATCGCGCAGAATACGCGCTAATCGCAGATGCGCTTGGGATCGAGGCTTCACCAATTTGAGTAATTTCGCCCAGGTGGCCTGCGACTCATCCAGTTTATGTTGTCCATATAGATACGCGCCAAGGGACTCCAGATGTTCGGGCTCTCTGGGTTCCAGGCGGCGTAATCGTTCGAACTGGCGTAAGACCATACTGGATGGAGCCTTCAAACGAACCAGGAGATCGACCACCTCACTTTGAACGGAAGGGTCCCGAGCAAACCGACTGCTGGTTTCCTCCAGTAGCCGTGTAGCGGACTTACTCCGACCAAGCTCCCCCAGAACCCGGGCCAGCTCAAACCGAACCCGGACTTCCCCCGGCATAGACCGCATCTGCTTCTTCAATAATTTGGCGATATCATTCAACCGTCCCTGCAATCGATACAAGCGCGCCAACCGTTCATACGGCTCTGGAGCATACCGATAGCGTCGCAACATCTTCTCATAGATCTTGATGGCCTCATCGGTCCGGGCCAGCTCCTCGAGTATTCTTGCCTTGGCACGAAGCTGATCCAGGCCTGACACATAGCGTTTCAGATTCTTGAGCAACGCTTCCAGGTCTCCCGTCTGGCGATGAAGGTCCAGAATCCGCTCAAAGATCTCCGGCCGAATCCAATGACTTCTCGGGAGGCGCTTTAGAAATCGAGTATACAACTGAAGAGCACCTTCCAGGTCACCAAATCGTTCCAGATTCTTACCGAGCTCCCGAACAGCTATCTGGTGGTGATCCTGCGATGGTTTCGTTTTTTTGAGCACCTTCCTCCAGATCTCTCTCGCGTCGGCGTCGTATCCAGCGGCGGCCAATGCAGACGCTCTATCCATCTGCAGGGCCTTTGATTTTCCAGCGGAGTCCAAGATCCGAAATAGTGCCTCAATGCGCGGCTTTTCGCGTAATCGGATAGCCAGATCAACCGCTCTTCGAAAGCGTGCCAACCGCACATCTTTTGATGACGACGCCTTTATGGCCCGTTCAAGTACTGTCAGAGCTTCTCGCCCCTTACCAATCTCCGCCAGATAGACCCCAAAGACTGCCAAGGACTGTCCCTTATCCTTCGCCCTGTCGGCCGCACGTTGATAATGGCCCAGGGCCTCCGCTGGCTTGCCCTTCAAGCGAGCCAGATGTCCTGCGAGAATCAGAGACCTGGACTTTCCAGATTTTTGTTGTTTCGAGATCCACTTTTCGAAGGCTTCGGTCTCGCCACGACTGGTCACTTCGCGCCAATAATTTTGTGCCAGAGAAAAATCGAGGGGATCAGCAAGTATCTGGCGAGCCCCCTCTTCAAAACTCATTTTTTGCCCCTCCGAGGGGGCCGAAAGTGCGAAATCTGCATGCACGCAAAAAAACATAAATAGCGCTATGGCCAGTGCCATAAAGCGTATTGCACCAGCGCACCTGGAATTGGGAAGCGCGTCTATACAAAAAGACGTTGCGTTGAGTTCGCCAGCGTGGTCATTTGGGGGTCGGTACATTTACAAAGATATCCTACACCAATCATCGATCATACATTGCTATGGTAAAACACACCAAGATGACTGGTTCATTCCGAGCGACAATCTACTTTGTGAACCATCCCGCGGGCAAGAGTCGGTTTGAAGCCAAATTCACTTACGGAGCAGATAACAAGTGAAAAAGAACTTCGTCCTGGATACAAACGTACTTCTCCATGACCCGAACGCCATTTTCCATTTTGAAGACAATAATGTCTGTGTGCCGATCTATGTGATCGAGGAAGTGGACAAGTTCAAGAAACAACTCAACGAGTTGGGTCGAAACGCACGTCAGATTTCGCGCGTAATTGATGAATTCCGCAAGGTCGGAAACCTGAAAGATGGTGTTCCGATGAAAACCGGTGGATTGCTAAGGGTACCCTTTCTGCGGAATCGAATCGCCAACGAGATATCCATCTCCCACGAGATGGATAGCGCTATTCTTTCCGTGGCAAAAGAGCTGAAAGATACAGAGCCGGATATGCCGGTGGTGTTTGTAAGTATGGACACCAACCTGCGAATTCGCGCCAATGCTATTGGTATTCATGCGGAAGACTTTGAAGCCGGCAATGTAAATGCCACCGATCTGTATTCCGGTATTACCGAGCTGGTTGTCCCTGGAAACCTTATCGAACGACTCCATGGAAGTGGATCCGCACCGGTGCCCGATGGCCTGGATATGCATCCGAATCAATATCTGATGCTCCGCAACGAAAGTCGTGACCGAGACACCGCGCTGGCCCGGTTTGATGCCGAAGAGAACACATTCTGCACGCTTGCCCCATTCCGAACGGGCGTTTTTGGTATTCGGCCAAGAAATCGAGAACAGTATTTCGCGCTCGATGCACTACTGGTCCCGGAGATCAAGCTCGTAACACTGGCGGGTAAAGCAGGAACAGGTAAGACATTGCTCGCCTCTGCGGCCGGCCTGGATATGGTGATGGAGCGCCAGGAGTGCACAAAGCTCCTTATCTCCCGCCCCATCTTCCCCCTCGGACGAGACATCGGCTATCTCCCAGGTGATATCGACGAGAAGTTGAATCCCTGGATGCAACCCATCTGGGACAACCTGGAATTGCTCATGGGCCTGACCCAGAAAGAGCGAAAGACAGGGCGTGGAGCTCATGAGCTCGAGATGCTCGGTGTCGTTCAAGTCGAACCATTGACCTATATCCGTGGGCGAAGCATTCCCAACCAGTTTATGATCGTCGATGAGGCACAGAACCTCACTCCCCATGAGATCAAGACGATCATTACGCGTGTGGGTGAAGGCACCAAGATCGTATTCACAGGTGATGTATACCAGATCGACAATCCCTACGTGGACCCCGTAAATAATGGGCTTTCCTACCTCGCGGAAGCCTTCAAGGGAGAATCAATCTCTGCCCATGTTACCCTCGAAAAAGGCGAAAGAAGTCCGCTTGCAGAAAAGGCCGCAAACCTTCTTTAGCCTTTGTGGTTGTCTGGGATTTCTTCTTTTCGGGCTATTTCCCACTACGGGCTTGGCCCAAGCGCAGACAGAGAAACCGGCTAAGCACGCGTCAGCGGGTAGTATCATCGACGCCCATGCGCATCTACACCCCCGGGTGTGGCGTTTTACCATACAGGTGATGGACAGAAATGGGCTGGATATCGTTGTAAATCTATCCGGTGGAAGCTCCGAGCAACGGATGCGGGTAAACCAACAGATCACCGAACTCAGTAAGGGTAGAATCGTACATTTCTTTACCCCTTCGTATCGGAATATCGATGACCCCAATTGGGGATTACAGCAGGCTGAAAACCTGCGGCTTGCGGTGCAGAAATACGGGTACCGTGGGTTGAAGATCTCCAAGGCGTTGGGGTTGGGAGTTCGGTGGGAGAGCGGCGTCCTCGTCCCAATTGATGACCCGACCTTCTTCCCTCTTTGGGAGATGGCCGGACGACTCGGGGTACCTGTGGCGATTCATACCGCGGATCCAAGAGCATTCTGGGAACCGCTGACCCCCGAAAATGAACGATACGACGAGCTCGCCGAGCATCCATCATGGTCCTATTACAAACGTCACCAATCCGGCGATGTCCCGTCCTGGTTGGAACTCCTCGCCGCCATGGAGGAGCTCGTACGCCTGTTCCCAGAGACACCATTCATTGGGGTCCATTTTGGAAACGCACCCGAACGATTGGATCTGGTGGAGCATATGCTGGAGACCTATCCTAATTTCTATGTGGATCTCGCCGCTCGACTTGGGGAGATTGGTCGTCACGCACCGACCAGAGTCCGCAAACTGTTCCTGCGTTACCAGGATCGAATTCTGTTTGGCACAGATATAGGGATCAACCCCTATGGTCTAATGTTGGGAGCACCTGGCCCCGTCCCGGCCAAACCGCACGACATCAAACCATTCTATGATTTACACTGGCGTTGGCTTGAAACCAACGACGCTCCAATGCCACACCCGGTACCAATCCAGGGCAACTGGTCGATCTCGGGTCTCGGGCTTCCCGAGAGCGTGCTAAAGAAAATCTATCGCACAAATGCACTGCACCTGCTAAGACTGCACGGCGCGAAGCCGCGCAAATAGATTACCCGCCCTACCAGAACACCCATCATGTTGTTAGCAGTCGACATTGGAAACTCGAATACAGTCCTGGGACTATTCGACGGCACAGAGCTAAAGGTTCGATGGCGCATCTCTACCCAGACGGACCGGACAGCAGATGAGACCTACCTAACCCTGCTCTCCCTACTTCAAACGAAGGGGCTGGATCCCACAGCGATCCACGGCATGATTATCGCGAGCGTTGTCCCGCCGGTAACGCCGGTCTTCAGCCAGATGGCGCATCAGTTTCTCGAGACCCGCGCCATTATCGTCGGCGTAGGCACACGAACCAGTATGCCGATCATGGTAGAAAACCCGCGTGAGGTAGGGTCCGACCGGATCGTCAACGGCGTCGCTGGCTATCATCTGACCCAGACAGCGACGATTATCGTCGATCTGGGTACAGCCATCACGCTGGATGCTCTCGATGCCAAAGGCCGGTATCTGGGGGGCGCGATCGCACCAGGCCTCTCTCTTAGCCTCGACGCCCTCTTCAGTCGCACGGCGAAACTTCCACGCGTTGATCTTTTGCCACCACCGCAAACCATCGGCCGCAACACGGTTCAGAGCATCCAATCGGGTGTCTTCTTTGGGTCGGTTGCCCTCGTCGACGGACTTGTGGATCGTGCCCGAAACGAGATGGAGGATGATCCCATCTCGGTCATCGCCACGGGTGGATATGCACAAGCGATCGCAGACGCCTCTCGATGCATCCAACGCGTCGAACCCGATCTGACGCTGCTCGGATTACGGCTGATCTACGAACGGAATCAGTAGGTTCCCGCCCAGTCTCGTGGTGTCTGAAGCACCTCGACGAGTTCGGCTTCGGCACTATTCGGCTGCGGTTCGTGGCAATAATGCCACTCTGCATGCAGGGGCAATGACATCAAAATACTCTCGATGCGACCATCGGTTTGCAGACCAAAGCGCGTGCCACGATCGTATACGAGGTTGAACTCCACGTAGCGACCGCGTCGAATCTGTTGCCAGAGCCGGTNTTCGTCGGTGTAGGGCGTATCTTTTCTCCGCTCCAGTATGGGNAAATAGGCATCAAGAAAGCCATCTGCGCAGCTAGATACAAAGTCNAAGATGGCTTCGGGATCTCTATCGTTTAGATCGTCGAAGAAAATTCCACCCACACCACGGCCTTCTTTACGATGCGGGATAAAGAAATACCGATCACACCATGCCTTGAATTGAGGATAGAACGCAGGATCGAAGCGGTCACAGACGTCCTTATGGGCTTGATGGAAATGACTCGCATCCTCCGGAAAAAGGTAGGATGGCGACAGATCCGCCCCTCCACCAAACCACCAGGCGACCGCAGGATCACCCCGTTCAAAATAGCGATAATTTGCATGAACGGTGGGGGCGAAGGGGTTGCGCGGATGTAACACAAGGCTGATCCCCGTGGCGAAAAAGGAGCGTATCTCTGGCGAAACGGCCTGGCCCCCTCCCATGGACATCACGGCCTCTTTACTGAGCTCCCCCTCCACAACAGAGACGTTCACGCCCCCTTTCTCTAAAACGGATCCCCCCTGGAGGACCCGACTTCGTCCGCCGCCACCTTGTGGGCGCGTCCACCGGTCTTCATGAAACGTCTGTCCGTCCACCCGGGTGAGCTCTTCGCAGATTCGGTCTTGAACCCGGTGTACCATCTCGACCATACGATCACGCATGGGGGTGCCTGTCATAACGTTATCCCTGCTAATCAATTCATGAGGCAAACTACTTCGAAAGAAGACGCTGCACAAGCATGATTCAATAGGTCTCTATCTTCAACCCCGACCGGACCGACACGGTGTTGGTATTTACCAGCTGCTTCAACTGCTCCGGCGTGTCGAAGTCAACCAGCTGCATCGGATCGAGCCCAGCGGCTACCGCTTCCTCGGCCTCTACCCATTGCACATCCATACTCTTCAGTACGTGTTGAAGAGAACGTTCCCCATCCGCCCATGCTTGTCGAAAATGATCCAGAGATTCCTTTCGATAGTACGCGACCATTGGTTGGGCCCAGCCATCCAATCGTGGGACACAGGCGTCGACCTCATCGTGCATTCCTTGCACCAGATGGCGAACCCAGCCGTGACTCAACATCGGAACATCGCAAGAACAAAGAAAGAAGTTGGAATCATCCAGTTGTTCAAAGGCTGAAATCACAGCCTGCAACGGACCGGCACCCGGATCCTTATCGATAAGTCGCGCTTTCGCCCGCTTCGGCAGTGGCCCTTCCCCGCCTACAACATAGACACGTGGAAAACTCATAAATGCGTCCACAACCCGCTCTAAAGCGCTCTTTCCCCAGATACGCTCACGCGCTTTATCTCTCCCAAAGCGAGTCGAACGTCCACCGGCGAGCACCAACGCCACGCCCTTTTTTGACCGAGTTGTCACGCGTTCTCCTTCGATCCGGAGCCCGTTTGTTCCGGACCTGGATGCATATCTCGGATACCACTGTCCGGGTGCCAAACACAAATCTCCGTTCCCATGGGAACGTTCGACGCGTCTGCGGGTAATTCCCCCAACCAGGACTGACTGGCGGCGGCGCGTAACATAGCACTTCCCTGACGCGTGGCGGGCTCAAAGGCATATCCCTCTGAAGATAAAACAACTCGCCCTCGAACAAAATGTGCCCGGCCGGGTCGCTTCTTCATCTCTCGAGTGATGGGCAGTCGAACTCCAAAGGGTCGAACCGCCTCATGACCCATCATCCGACGAAGAGCGGGTGCACCAAATAATTGAAAGCCTGTCCAGGCGGAGAGAGGGTTCCCTGGAAGAGCAAAAACCAGGCAGACTCCCCCATCGGCCCGAATGGCCCGACCAAAACGAAGAGGTTTGCCCGGTTTCATGGCGACCTTCCAGAAGTCGGTTTCAATGCCATGATGTTCCCAGACATCGGCAATAAGATCGTGGTCTCCGACAGACGCCCCCCCGGTCGTCAAGACAACATCGGCTTCGAGGACCGCCTTCGCAAACCAATCCAGTTGTTCTTTTGGATCATCCCCACAACGTTCCTGGTAGATCACCTCTGCCCCCAGACTACACGCAGCAGCCTGCAACATGGGACCATTTCCATCCACGATCTCCCCCGGCGCACCTGTCGCCATTTCCGGAGACGTCACCTCATCTCCAGTGCCAAGAATCGCTACGCGAGGTCGTCGGAACACCTCAACCTGCAACGCCCTCGCGGAGGCCAATAATCCAACCGCGGCTGGGCCGATGACCGTTCCTGCGGACAAAAGAACATCCCCTGGCTGGTAGTTTTCACCTGCTTTACGAACGTTCAAGCCCGGAGAGACCGTCGTCGAAAATTCGATATCGTACCCATCGTCCTGGGTTGCATCACGTGCTTCGCTGGTTACGTTCTCCTGGATAACGACAGCGTCGGCACCGTCGGGGATGAGTGCGCCCGTAAAGATACGAACAGCCGTCCCTGGAGACATTCGACCATCAAATGGTTTACCGCACCGGCTGCGTCCGACTACACGCAACCTGGACGTCTCCGACTGCGTGGAACCATCCCCGGAACAAACGGCATAGCCATCCATAGCGGAGTTGTCATGGGACGGGTGCCTGGTCGTCGCCACAACATCACGGGCTAATACCCGGCCAAAGCTATCGGAATATCCCATGACCTCCGTAGAGACAGGTATGACCGCCGCTTGAACTCGAGCGAATGCTTCTTCCGGTGACAACATCCTAATCTACCTCAAGGCCCCATTTTCCATTGCACCTCATCAGATAATCACGCCTTCGTAAAGAGCCTCTCTGAGACTTGACGTGAAACCCCTCACGATTAGACTCAACGGGACCTATGTAGTGCCGTGTCAATACTCCGGATCCAGCCCAATGACTGAACCCTCGTTAATTGTTCCGGGCCTCGTGCCGATCGCACGGACCGTCCAGTCCCAGATCGAAGCGCTCGAAAAAACGCGCTGGTCGAGGAGCTTCAGTTACCGAGAGCTGCAGGAATTGACCGGATATATGTCCAGCTTCAAAGCGACAAAAGGTACCGTCGTATTCAAAGAGGGTGCCAGAGAGAGCTATATGTCTCTCATCGTCGACGGCAAAGTAGCCGTCGTTAAGAGTGGCACCGGTCGTAAACGGCGGGTCATCTCGCAGCTGGGCCCAGGAAAGATTCTGGGAGAGATGGCTCTTGTGGATGGGGAACCAAGATCGGCCTCCTGTATCGCGCTTGTGGAGACCGAGCTCATGGTCATGGCCGATGTCGATTTCAATACTCTCAGAAAAGAGTCTCCGCCCCTGGCCCTGAAACTGGTTGAGGACATTGCCCGGTCCCTTAGCCAGCGCTTACGACTGACAAGTGGTGAGCTGATCGATCAGCTACTCTCATGATGGAAATCATAATTATGTATCGCATGGGATGCGAAGCACGGCTGGCTTTGGTACAAACTGTAGAGGGATCGGGGAAACGAGGACCCAATGCATAGAATCTATCCAGGTATCATTCTTCTTTTTGTGGCGTTATCTTTCGCGTGTGGAAACGGCGGAAATAACATTCCCAATACAGACAACGGCGGTATCGATGTAACGCCGGATACGAGTACGGATACTGGGCCACAGTCCTGTGTAGAAGACAGCGATTGTCCCGATAGCATGATCACATCGGGAGGATGCGTCATCCCCAGTTGTGTAGCTGGGACCTGTGTACTGGGCCCGGCGGAACAGGGGACCGTCTGTGATGACGGTGATAACTGCACCGAGGGGGAAACCTGTACGGCAGGGTCCTGTGTCGGTCCCCCCAAGGATTGCGATGATGACGATCCGTGCACAGATAACACCTGCGACGACGGCACGTGCATCTACCTACCAAATGACGACCCCTGCGACGACAACAACCCGTGCACGGTAAACGACACATGCTCTTTCGCCGGTTGCGGGGGAATCCCGAGGGATTGTGACGATGGAAATTCGTGCACCGAAGATGCGTGCGACGCCGATCCTATTAGTGGTGGATGTATCCATACCGCCAACACAACCATCTGTGATGACGACAACCTGTGTACCGAGAGTGACGTCTGTGTAAACAAGATCTGTGTAGGCCAGGACGTAGATTGTGACGATGGATCCCCATGTACCGCTGACTCCTGTGATCCGGAGCTTGGCTGCGTCCACACCGTTGTCCTGAACACCTGTGACGATGGACAGGGCTGTACAGTTGGCGATACCTGCGAGTACGGCCTATGCCAACCAGGCGATTGGAATTCCCTTTGCAATGTTCCCACCTGTGGCAACCGAGTCTGCGACGAGGGGGAGAGCTGCGTAAATTGTGAGCAGGATTGTGGCCACTGTTGTGGAGATGGGATCTGCACAGAGGAACAGGGAGAAAATTGTCTGAGCTGTGGGACGGATTGCGGTTCGTGTTCCGACTGCGGCGATGAAATCTGCGCGTCGGAATTCGGTGAGGATTGTGACACCTGCCCAACCGACTGCGGCGCCTGTGATGATGTCTGTCTGAGCGCCGAAACGGTGCAATGTGGTTCTCTGGTGACGGGTAACCTCTCGGATGAATCCACCACGGACACCATCGAATCCTATAGCTGCGCAGCGGTCGAGAGCCTGAACCATGCTGGTGGGGAACGAACCTTCAGCTTCACACCAAACTGTTCCGGGCTTACTACAGTGCAGGTCGTACGGACCGGCGGCGCTGGTGGCCTTTTGAACGTCATGATTCTCGACGGCACCCAACCATGCCGCGGCGATAGTTGTATCCATGCTGGACGTATGGATACCCCCGAACCCACCGGTGGCCAGGCCATCGCAGAATTCTATGCGCAGTCAAACCACCCGTACCGCATCGTCGTAGATGGTGGGGTCGGTGCTACAGGTAATTTCAAGCTGGCTGTGTCCTGCCCCTGCGGGATCCCCCCCGAGGATTGTGCGGATGGAGTGGATAACGATTTAGACGGAAAGAGCGATTGCACGGATCCCGACTGCTATGAAGTCGTGGGCTGCGAAACCAGCGAATTCCAATGTTTCAACTTCACCGATGATGATCTGGATGGGCTCACAGATTGCGCAGATCCTGATTGTGCCTCTGATGAGACCTGTATTGACGCGATCTGCCCCGACGGTCTTCCGCTCGGTTGTGGTGATAGCCTCAATGGTTTCCTGGGCGCATTAAGTTCCGTGGATAAATGGGACGCCTACACCTGTCAGGAAGGAAGTTATCAGGGCAGTGAACAGGTCTTTCGAGTTACCCCTGACTGCGATGGCACCGTTACGCTCTCGTGGAGTCGCAGCGACGATGGCGGTGGATCCATCGATGTCTTCGTCTTTGACAACGCATTGAGTTGTGATGTGGCGGGTACATGTCTAACCGCCGGGTTGGAAAACGAAGAAACGGACAGCGGCACGGTGACATTTGAAGCGGCGATCGGCTCAAGCCGAGTGGCCGTAGTCGACGGTCGAGACGGTCTGATCGGCGACTTTACCATCTCAGCGACGTGCAACTGCGAAGGCTTGGCAACAGAATTATGCCAGAATGGCTTTGATGATGACGGCGACGAGGCCGTGGATTGTGCGGACCCCGATTGTGCCAGCCACACGGCCTGCTCTCCCGAGAACTGCGCCGATAACGTTGATGACAACAACAACTATCTGATCGACTGCCTGGATCCCGTTTGCGATACCTCAGGAAGTTGCCTCTCCCCCGGAGAAGCATGCACCCTGGACGATGCTCCAGCTCTGGCTCCTGGCCTGTTTACCGGCTCAACCATCGGCCACACCGACGACTTCTCGGCCCTCGCCGACAGCTGTGGACCCGGCGCACCAGCCATCGCTGCTGACACACCCGACGCTTTCCACCTTATTGCATCGGATTCCGATGGTCGGTTCCGCGTAAAGGTACGCCCCACGGGTGTTGCTGGGGCAACGCAACCCTCGATAGCGGTCGTAGACACCTGTCCTCCTGCAAATGGCTACTGGTGTCTTGGAGCCTCGAATGAGGCGTCTGGTCTCTTGGTGGATATGGTCGCTGGTATACCCCTGGGGGTCGTGGTCGACGGAGGTGGCGCTGGAAGCCAGTCCGGCGTTGATTATGAACTGACGATTGAACCGGCGGAGCGAAATTGCACCGATGGTCTGGACGGAGATGGAGATGGGTTTGCAGACTGTAGTGACGTCGACTGTGTCGGCGACACCGAGGCCTGCCCCACGGAAGGTGACTTCTGCCTCGGACCAAACCTCGTAACCGCTCTTCCCTATTCCGACACAGGGAACACAATGTATTCGACTCCAACCACGGATAGCGCGGCGGGGTCCTGCCCCGAACCGAGCAATACCGTGGGTGGTGGAAGTCCCGATGTCTTCTATCTCTTCTCACCGCCGAACGACGGACTCTATGAATTCTCTCTAACTCCTGGATTGGGTGGAGGTTTCGACTCCGTGCTGTACATCCGAGATGGCTGCCCAGGTGTTTGTTATGCAGGTGCAGACGTATCGGGGCTTGGCGGAGAGTCGATTCAGCTTCCTCTTCTCGCCGGTGAGACCCGAAGTGTTGTTGTGGATGGATTTGGAAACCTGACATCCAACGCAGGCGTATACCAACTCAATATCCGACAGGTTGAAGACGACTGCACGGATGATGTGGATAACGACGAGGACGGTCTTTCCGATTGCGCGGATCCCGATTGTACGGGCACGTTCACATGCCCGACGCCTGGAGATCAGTGCATCAATGCGATCGTCATCGATCCTGCCTCCATGCCCGTTACTCTGACGGGCGACACAACCATCGCATCACCAAATTATGAACTCCCCTCCTTCTCCTGTGAGGGCCAACCTGCGAAGCGCGGTTCGGTAAGCCCAGAGCTAACCTATAGCTTCACCCCGGATTTCTCAGGGCTGTATCAGTTCCGATTGGATTCCAACAACACCAACTTCAATACGACTCTCTACGCAGTCACCGATTGCGACGACATCGAAAACACCTGCCTGGCTGGTGACGATGATAGTCCTGGTAATGGTGGAGAAGCCGTAATGGTTGCCATTGAAGCGGGTGAAACCATCTATCTCATCGTCGACGGTTGGAGTTTCGATGGGGCGATTGGTCCCGTATCTGGAACCTTTACCCTCCATGGTAATTTCCTGGGACCAGCGGAAGTAAATTGTAGCAATGGTAGTGATGATGACGCCGATGGGTCCATTGACTGTACAGATACAGATTGTGCTGGGGTTGGGCTTTGCCCCATCGTTGGCCTGAGCTGTGCTTCTCCCATCGTAGTCTCCACAGATGGTTCGGCCGTCGCCGTTCTGGGTACGACATTTACCGGTCAAGACCAGTTCTCCTATACACCAGCGCAGAGCTGTCCGGGTCTGGATTCGTCCACCGGTAACGGTGCCCCTGACGCCAAGATCCGCTTTATATCCTCCAAGTCTGGTATCTATCGAGCCGAGCTGGACCCCCTGGGAACAGAGTTTGATTCGGCCATATATATCAAGGAAAGCTGCGCGAATGGGGCGAGTTGTCTCGCTGGCGGAGACGTCAACGGCCTGGGTGGAGAGATCGTAGACTTCACCCTAGAAGCAAACCAGGAGGTCTTTATTGTGGTAGACGGTTCTGCAAACGGTCTGGCCGTACAAGGAACCTATCTGTTGCGAGTGGAGCTCATTCAACAGCTTGAATCCGACTGCGGAGATGGCTTTGACAACGACGGCGACGGATTCTTCGATTGCGGAGATCCAGACTGTCAGGCTCTAGGCGGTTGTCCCAAAGTGGGAGACGTATGCGAAGACGCCATATCTCTCTCCATCCCCCCGACCAATATGGCCGGCACCACCAGCGACGCGACGCCTCAGGAGCAGTTGGTAGAAGATTGTGGCGAGCTGGCCGCGGGACTCGGAAGTGCAGGGCAGGACGTATCCTATGAATACACCGTGGAGGAGACAGGCCAATACCTTGTTGTGCTCCCCGCTGCGGCTACTAATTTCGACAGTGTGCTCTACGTGACCAGTAGTTGCGGTGGAACATGCCTCGGGGCTGCAAACGTGCCAGGAGGCTCTGGAGAGGAGCTCCTACTCGACCTCTCCGTAGGTGAATTGGTCCGCATCACTGTGGACGGAGCCGCCGCCGACCAGGCGGGCGATTACGTCCTCGGATTGTTCTACCTCGGCCCACCCTGATAGACGAGCTGACCTGGATTACTGACAGCTTACGCCTTCGTCACTGCAGGGGTAGAGAACCAGTTCGATCTCGTGGATTTCACCCGGGTTCAGCTTCAACGCTTCTTCGGTGCCATGAAACAGGCGATATCCCTGGGCATCCAGTCCAAAGCCTTCAATAAGGACCTCACCCGGTGCTAGATCCACGATAGCCAGACCACGGGGCATCGTACCATCGGGGAACATGTCCTGTTCGTTGGGATCGAAGGTGCAGGAGACTGTATCCTGCGCTACCTGCATCTCAACCACCTGGTCCCATACTGAGATTTCGATCTTATCTACGCCTTCGAAATTACATTGCCCACCGGTGGAAAATTTCCAGGTAATCTCCAGATGTGCACGACGAATGGCGAGCTGAAGCGGTGGCTGAATAATGATTGGCTCTGGTCCAGCGATCACCGTGACATCCAGAGACGGTGTCTCGTAGGTCGCGTTGTTCTCTTCATTTAGACCAAGAACCTGAACACGATAGCTGCCTTCCTCGACCTCTTCGAAAGTCGTCGACCCATTCGAGCAGAGCGTCACGACCTGATCATATAGGTCCCCTTTCTCGTCGAAAACATTGATCTGAACATTGGGGATCTTTGCTGTGGCGCACGTCCCACCAGACACCTGCCAGGACAGGGTTACAATGTTCGTTTCTATCTGCTCATTCTCCGGTTCGAAGCACGCAACAAAGAAAAGAGCAGCAACTACAAAACCAAAAAAACGCATCGTTTGAAAAGCAGGCATGATTGGGTCCTCGGTAACAAGTGATGAGCTACAGACGGAGTTCTCTACATTTTGTTCAAAGAATAATTAGCACGAGTCGGGAAAAACAAGCCATCGCGTTTTTTGACGGCATCAAACCACCCTTTATCCTCAATAAAACTGAAGATAATCCGAACTTTACCGTTGTACTCGGAGGGGCTTGCCGTTCCAAGGAAGTTTTTTTTCGTGAAAAACCAACGACAAAACAAATCTTTTCGTACGTCTCTGCAGCTATGCATGGGGATCGTTATATTCGCCTTTCTCGGATGTGCAACCATGCGGGGAGCAGGTCAGCCGGAATACTCTTTCTCGCGGTCGACACTGAATGTTCAGATCCCCTTTCCCGTACATGACAGTATGGTTATGCCCCGTAGAGCAAGCCAGGTCTTCCCAGAACAGGTCGCGAGGAAAACAACCTCAAATACCCGACGCTCCATAAAGAAGCGTACGGCACGACCGTCTCGAGTTCCCGCGGTCATCCAAAGACAAGAGACCAAATGTACAAGCAATACCTGTGGTCCGGATACCTTATTGGCGGCTGGCCGTCGGTTGTATGGGTTCCGTATGGGAAAGAAACACGATTTCATGCGGCATGTTCTTCGTGTCGCTGACGTAGGGATCTCTGGAAAGAAGGGGCAGAATCCGGCCCCCAAGCTCCTACGTCATATAAAGAAACATGGAACATTCGCGAAAGCCGGGAAACCCCGACCTGGAGACCTCGTCTTCTTCGAGCGAACCCATGCTCCTCATTCTCCCGAAGAAGCGACGCTGGTTGGGATTGTGGAACGAGTCGACGCCAACGGTACGATCCACTTCCTTGCCCAGGTCAATGAGGTCGTCGATCGCTCCGTGGTAACACCTGGACGTCCCCAGGTCCGCCGTAACGAATCCTCAGGGAAAGTACTAAATAGTTATGTGCGGACAAAGACCCTGAAAGATGGAGCGGGGACACAATATCTGGCAGGTCAGCTGTGGATGGGATTTGGTCGATTCTAGAACGGGCCACCCCATATCGCGTGGGCCGTCTGTAGATGGTACGATGTCATTATGAATTGTCCGCGATGCGGTTTTGAACAAGAGGCTTCCACGGAGTGCGTTTCCTGCGGAATCGTATTTGAGAAATGGGAAGCGCGGCAGCAGGAAAAAGCAGAGTCGGTAGAAGAAGAGAGGGCAACCAACGACGATACGGAGGCTCCTCCTACACCAGAGATGAACCTGGCTCCCATGTTGCCGAGAGGGCAACGTAAGGTTGTCTATGAGAGCATGGCAAAGCTCCTTGAATCCGGAATGAGCATAACCAACGCCCTCTCCATCCTTGGCGAATCCACCAAGGGGGCCATGCTCGCCTCCTGTACAAAAATGCATCAACTCTCTCTGGACGGGCAGCCATTTTGGGAACTTGCTCGCCAATGCCCGCGTCTATTTCATCCGGCGGATGTCTACCTTCTTCGTGCGTCGGAGCGCACAGGGGACATTCCAGCCGCTCTGCGCTCTCTATCTGAACAGGTCGAAGCAGAGATGGAGTTCAGACTGTCGATCCTTCGGTCTGCGGCCTATCCCGTCTTTCTGGTGGTCATGGCCATCGTCATGCTTCCGATTCCCAAGATTATCTTTCACTCCATGGAAGTGTATCTCTGGGAGGTTGGGATCAACCTTTCGTGGCTCGCTCTCTTTCTTTTCCTGATCTTCTGGGGTCTGCCATGGCTGGCCCGGCGGCAACCTCTGAAGGCGTTTCTTCAGAGACTCGCCTGGCGCTTGCCCTGGCCCGCCTCAATCTATGTTCGAAAAGCGCGAGAGAGCTATACTCGCGCCTTATGTAATAACCTTCGGGCTGGCCTGCCGGTCTATGAGTCCTTACAGAGCGCTGCTATCGTAACCGATGACCCGATTGTATATGCGCGCTCACTCGCTGTCGTCGCCATGATCGGTAAAGGCAACCAGTTAGCATCGGCCCTCGCAGCCAATTCACTTCTGTCGAGCAGTGATGTCATGCTCATCGCAGCCGGTGAAAAGTCCGGTGAGCTACCGGACGCGCTCGAACAGATCGCGACCCTGTATACGGCCGAGGTTCATCGGAAAACAGCGACCCTGCTTCGCGTCGGAGCGATCGTGTTTTTTCTGATCGCAGCGATCATTGTGGCCGTTGGCATCATCAATTCCTACCGGCACACCATGGGACCCCTACAGAAGATTCTGGGCGGAAGCGGTCATATGGAACAACTTCTGCCAGCCGATGATTTGGATACCCTCAAAAAGCGTCCCGAAATCCAACAATTCAATGACGCCCTCAAAGAATACAAGCGGCAGAAAAACCTGCATATGAAGCCGATTCCGAAAGAGGAAGAATACGAAGACTAGTCCGCCAGTCTTTAAGGGATCTCGGACACCATCCCATCAAGATGAGCGAGAGCCTTCCGCCGCGTCTCCTGTACCTCTTGCCTTGCATCGGACGCCCACACAATTCCACCACCGACATCCAACCACCCCTGACTCCCCTGAAGAACCAGGGTTCGAATCAGCAGTGACACCACAACCTGACCTGCCGCATCGACGGTAAGAAGCGCGCCCGTATAGGGGCCACGCGGCCGTTTTTCGAGATCTGCGATGACCCGAGTCGCTTGGATCTTCGGGGCCCCCGTAATGGATCCACCCGGAAGAAGCGCGTTGAGGGCGTCAAAAACATCGTAGCCTGGAGCCAGCTCCGCACAAATACGCGACTCCAGGTGGCGTAATGTACGCATATCCCGCGTGCCGAGCAGAGGATCCACATGAACGGAGCCAACCCGGGCCACACGGCCCAGATCGTTGCGAACCAGATCCACGATCATCACATGTTCCGCGCGCTCTTTGGGATCCCCTAGAAGACCGTCCGCCTGTGGTTCCGCCGTGCCTTTGATCGGGTAACTCCACACCTCCGGCTTCCCAAAAGTGCCTCGTAAGAGACACTCTGGAGTCAACGAAACGATCGCAAGCTCCGGACCCACTCGTAACCAGGCGCTATAGCAATGCTGCTCTCGATGTTGCAGATGACGCGCAAGTTGCAGCCCCTTCACCGGCTCATCAAAGGAAAGATCAATCCGTCTGGCGAGGTTCGCCTGGTAGATCTCTCCCACCCCGATACGTGCACGAACGTCTTCAATACGCCGTTCGTGATCGGCGACCGAGGGCGAAGGGAATGCTGCGGCTGCGGGTAATGCCCCCTCCTCCGTGGATAATTCCTGGGAGGAACCATTATGCCTCCAGAACATGGCCAGAGGCATCACATCCGGGTGACCCGCATAGCCAACGGCGGGTTCTACCAGGCTACCCGCCTCGTATGAGATCAACCCGACCCATCGAGGAACACCGGCGGCACCAGGCGTCTCCACCAGATCGGTTCGGATTGTATCCAGCGCCTCGTTCCATTGACCGGGACCGTCCACGAGCAATGGGCTCTCCACATCAGAAGATAAGCCCTGCCAAAGCCACCGATGTTCGGCCCCATCGGACGCCGAGCCGGAATCAAGCCAGAGGCTGCCCGAAATCTGTGGTTCGTCTACAAGCACCGCTTTCCCCGCAATACGTCACCAACGACTGCCCTGGTTTACATAGTTCGTCAATGGGAAACCGCCTCGTAGGTGCCCCATTTCAAAAGCGTCATTCCGTTTGTCAGTTTGGCAAAACCAACGCACTCATCTCGTCAACGTGTCACCAGATCGAGCGGGTTCGAGGAATAACCGATACCAATCACAACGAGCCACACCCCCCGATCTACGCCACAACACATTGGTTTCTTTAGGTTTTCCAGCAAAACCAGATCCCAACGCCCGCCCATTTGCCGCGAAGAAGAAGAAGTGGCCCGAAGATTGCTAGTACAGGTCGTTTGACGATCCCTTTTTTGGCGGAGTCCTTCTTTTGGTCGAAATATTCTTCAAAAAGTACTTCTGGGTTGTGACCGTTGTCACCACTATTGTCGTAGCCCTTCTGAGTGCCTTGACGGTGAACGCTATCGTAGCCGGAAAGTTAAACGGTCTGATCCCTGGAACGGTAACCGTACCAAGCTCCAAGTCCGTTAAGAGCAGTACGTTAACGAAACGCTGGTACAACGAAGAAGGTCTGGGCCGAGAGCTCGGCGAAGAGCGTATGTTCAATGCGGATCCTCCCCCCAGCGTCCTCGCTGCTCTCGAAAGTGATTCAACAAATTCCTCTGGTGAAATGGATTCGGGAGAAGGAACCGGTGAAGGTGAGGACGAAGAGGCCATCCCACTGAGTGATCTCAACGTGGAATTGATTGGCACCCTGGTGGCGGAAGACACCGAGTGGTCCCTGGCGACCATCAAAAAGGGTGGCAGTGCAAAACTTGTTCGTATCGGAACAGAGCTGGAGCCCGGTATTACCGTAAGTGCTATCGAACGAACCTATATGCTGGTGAAACGTGGAGACAAAGAGGAGCGTATTCGTCTCTGGGGCGAGAAAAAGAAAGGTGGTATCGCCAGTCGTAACTCCCGCCGATATCCTCCACGTCCCGGTGCAGGTCGTGGCCGTAAGACTAGCCGGCGAAAGGCAAAGAGTCGCGATTCGCGCCGTCGTACTTCCAATAAGGTCAACTGGTCGAAAGGCGTAAAGAAGGTCGGGCCATGGGAATACCGCCTGGACCGAAGCATGCTGGATGAAGAGCTTGAGGATATGGCCGGGTTGAGCTCCGGAGCGAAGATCGTCCCCAATATGCGCGGTGGAAAATACCAGGGCTTTCGTCTCGCCGCCGTTCGACCCAACAGCATCTACAAAGCGATTGGCCTTCAGACCGGAGATCAGCTGAAGCGGATTAACGGCGACGACATCGACAGCCCCACCAAGGCCCTACAGCTATTCGAAAAACTACGGTCCGCAAACAGTATCGCCATCGACGTAATTCGAGGCGGCGCTCCACGGACCATCAACTACACGATCCATTAAGGAGAGGGCGAAAAGACGCTCTTTCAAACAACAATTGGCGAGAAATGGCATGAAGAAATCATGGTTCGAAATCAAATCTGTGCTGAGCAGCCCAACACGGCCAAGATCGGGCAGCGCTGCGAGTCTTATTCGCATACTAGCCTTTACAACGCTCGTATTTAGCTTCCCGTCGCTCGTAATTGCACAGGAACGTGTGCCTCGTGCGAATCGTGGGGCAGGCCCGGGTATGAAAAACCTGGATATGAGTCGCGACAAGGCATTGCCACGCCAGTTGAATATGTCTCCAGACAAGCGGGCAGAGACCCTGCGCAAACGCAACGAGCGGCGCAAGAAACGACAACCGGTACGCTCCACACCAGCCGCCGGAGGACCTCTCATCAAGGGAAGTGCAGGCCGTATTCCCCCACCCCCAGCCCCCAAAGCACCAGAAAAAACAAGCTCCGACGAGCCTGAGAAATCATCGGCAGACAAGGATATTGAGGACGTCATTACCTTCAAAACGAATTTTGAAAAGGACGTTCGGTGCCGCAAGTTGCCATTGGACACCAAAATCTCCATCGACTTTGAGGAAGCGCCCCTTACAGATGTCATCAAATTTATCGCTTGTATCCGAGCACAGAATTTCATCCTCAAGTTGAAGGACATCTCAGGAACCATCACGATCATGTCGCCACAACCGGTGACCGTGTACGAGGCCTATAAGGCATTTCTATCGTCACTGTTCATGAACGGATACAGCATCGTCCCCGCTGGGCAGTTCATGAAGATCACCAAGTCCGGAGAAGCTCGATCCGACCATGCCCCCGTCGTCCGAAGTGGTGAAAAGGTGCCGTCCGAGGATCGAATCATCAGCTATATGATGCAGCTCAAGCATGTACAGCTCTCGGATCAGCTGTTGGAAGTCCTGAATATGTTCAAGAGTCCAGGGGCCGACCTCTACCCCTACGGCCCGACCAATACGCTGATCATTACCGACACGGCACGAAACGTACGACGTCTCCGTAAGCTCATCCGGGAACTGGACGTAGCGTCAGGGAACGAAGAGATCTTTATTCGCCCCGTGCTCTATAGCGAAGCTGGCGAGCTCGTCGATAAGATCAATCAACTCTTTGGCGCCGATGCAACCTCTCTCAAGGGCTCGAAATCCCGAGTAGCCCCCAAGAGATCCAGCACGGTTCGAGGTCGGAAATCCAAAACCGTTGCCTCTCCCTCGGGAAGCACGGCAAGCGCTAGTGCTGGCGGAACCGTTCGAAAGATTTTCGCCGATGAGCGAACCAACCAGCTGATCCTTGTGACCACCCGCACCACCTATCTGTTGGTGGACCGGTTCATTCGTAAGTTGGATGTGCCGATCCCTGGTGAAGGGGAGCTTCACATCTACCAGTTACAGAACGCTGATTCGAAAGAGGTCGCGGAAACCCTGCAGGCTCTAACACAGAGTAAGGGAGCCAAAAAATCGCGCCGAAAAAGGGCAAAATCCAAGAGTAAAAAGGGTGCGAAGGGCAAGAGCAGTGGTGGCGCTGCGGCGCTATTCCAGGGCGAGGTCAAAATCACGGCCCATGAGCAGACCAATGCTCTATTGATCGAATCCACTCTGGAAGACTTTCTCACCCTTCAGAAAGTAATCGAGAAGCTCGATATTCGGCGTAAGCAGGTCTATGTAGAGGCCATGATCATGGAGGTCACCACCAGCCGTGACCGGAAACTCGGTATCAATGGTAGTGCCGGTACCGCCGTAGACATCGATGGTGAGCTGGTGCCATTTCTCGTAGGCCTGGGCGGCATGGGTGTCAGTGGATTCGACCTCAACCAGTTGAACAAAGGTGGCATCGCCACGGGTCTACAGGGGCCACTGATCGACGTCTCCACAGGTAACGCAAGCTCGACAGGACTATCCGGAACCCTATCGATTCCCAGTTTCGGATTTCTGCTCCAGGCCATCGCCAGTAATAGCGATGTAAATATCATCTCGACCCCACATATCCTCACTCTCGAAAATGAAGAAGCCGAGATTCAGGTGGGTAAAAAGGTCCCCTACCAATCCTCCTCGATCGGAGGTGGTGGACTTGGCGGACTGGGTGGACTCAGTAGCCTCGCTGGACTCGGCGGATTGGGCAATACCAGCTCGCTCTCGAGTCTTGGAGGGCTTGGTGGACTCGGTGGGCTCGGTAGTCTTGGTGGATTTGGTGGTGGTTTCCAATCCGTCCAATTTGTCGACGCCGATCTCACATTGAAGATCAAACCCCAGGTCAACGAGAGCAACTTTGTACGGATGGAGATTGAACAGTCCATTGAGGATATCGAATCAATCGACCGAACGTTGGGGCCCACTACGAGTAAACGAAAAGTAACCAACGTGGTCGTCGTGCGTGACGAACAGCCCGTGGTTATCGGTGGACTCATTCGCAGCAGTGAATCCCAGGGCCTGGATAAGATCCCATTCCTGGGTGACATCCCTCTGATTGGCGCCCTCTTCCGTCAGACGGCAGTTCTGAAAGAGAAGAAGAATCTGCTGATGATCATCGTGCCGCACATCATTCGTGATCCAAGTGATCTTCAGCGAATCCACGCTCGTCGCCTGAAAGAGATCCGCGAATTCAACGACTACATCGCACGAAAAGAAGCAGCCCTGCGTGGCGAAATCGACTACCGCAAAAAGCACGGTGCCGTCGAAGAAATGCGTCGCGTACTTCAATCCCGTGCCGAACGAAACGCGATTCTTAAGCAATTGGAGGCACGAGAAGACGAAGGTGGACTGGGAACCCTGGAGAGCCATTCTCTGAACTACGAGCCGCCGGAGGTCGAGGAGCCCATCATCGTACCCACGCCTGCGCCTGCGCCAGAACCGGAACCTGCGCCCGAACCGGAACCTGCACCTGCGCCAGAACCTGCACC
>PBVT01000002.1 GCA_002728755.1 Myxococcales bacterium | reverse complement strand
CCCGCTATTCCTACGAAATATGGGGGCGGCAACTTCCCTGGACTGATCTCGTCATAGCTGAAGACCATCTCCCGAAAGATGTTGTTTTCGAATCGATAGGTCGTCGACCCATTGGCAAACGAGCCGATGTAAACGCCCACCGCGTTACGACCGTTACTGAAATAATTATCGTGGTAATGGATCAGATCCCCCTCCTGATACACGTCCCCCGCCGCCTCAATGGGATGGAGGTTGACCATCAACTCCGCACCACCGATGACAATATTATGATGAACGGAGACGCTGCCTTCGCGGGGCAATAATTGGGTCGCGTTGTCCTGCCACGGTTGGAAGGGATCCTTCCAGTCCAGGGCCCCCAACATAAAGACGTTATGATGAATCGAGCTGTCGCCCCCTACCTGCCCCACCTGGATCACTTCGGTCCCGGTTCGCAGAATTCGATTATTGTAGATCTCGATCCCCATAATCTGATGCTGGGGCTGTGTCTGGGTACTGCCCAGATAGAACCCCTCACTGGCCGTATCGTGCACATAGAGGTCGTGGATCTTTACGTTCTCCATAATGGCATCCCCGACGTCGTCCGTCTTTAGCACCAGGCCGGCAAACCCTACCCGTGTGATCTCCACAAACTCGATCTCAAACTCCGTGGCTCCTCCACCCACCCTCAAACCCGAGATGGCTGTATTGCCTGGACCATTACCGACGTATTCGTCGTCCACAAGGAGACCGTAGGTCCCGGCGGTATGGGCGTAGTTGTTCCCATCGTGGCCAGGAAAGGCGTGGTGTCCCGTCTGCCCTACCGGATCCCATCGCCCCGTGAGGATCCAGTTGGATCCACCACCCAGACCAAATAGATAATAGAATTCCAGAGCTCCCACCCGGACCTGACCTCCCCGATTGGTGATAATCAGCGGGTCGTCCGCGGTACGATGGGGAAGATTCTGTATACTCACATATCGATAATGACCCGCTGGGATATAGAGGCGATCGAGCGTGCTCCAATCCACCTCGGGAAACGCGGCTTGTACATCGGGATAGTAGATGGCGGGCCCCGGAATATTCACCGGTAGAACAAAGGTGCTCTCTGGAATATCGAAGACCGCCTCACAGTCCCCTGTGCTGCAACAACCGGTAAGAATATTGGTGGTCTGGCACTGGTTTTCAAAACAGGTGTTTTCCGTGCAGCTGAGCTCATCATCACATTGCTCATCTGCCGTACAACAGCCCTCCGTCACCAGTTGCTGACACGTGCCGCTGACACAACTATCGGTTGTGCAGATATCATCATCACCGCAATGGCTATCCATCGAACAGAAGAGAGCCTCGTCCATATTGGCCCCCGTCTGCACGCTGCCCGTCAGATCGGCCCCCGTGAAATCCGTATTGGTGACGACAGCACCGGTGAGATCGGCATTGGTTAATTGGGCATCTACCAGACTGGAATCACTGAGATCAGCCCCACTCAGGTTGGTGTTGTTGAGGAGAGCCTCGGATAGATCGAGCCCCGAGAGATCCATTCCAGAGAGATCCGCGCCCCAGAGGTTGGCACCGGGCCCCACCAGAACCGGGGAGCCGTCCGGACGAAGGATACAGCTCCAGGACACGGGTAAGACGGCCGGACAATCACCCGCCAGGGGTGCGGCAAAGGCGGCCCACAAAACTGCGCCACTCAGATTCGCATCCGTAAGATCCGCGTATTGGAGATTCACATTTGAAAGATTGGCCCCGATGAGATCGACCCCACCAAGCTGCGCGTACTTTAGAACGGCACCGCTTAGATTCGTACCACCAAGACTGATCTCGTACTCTGTGGCCGCACAGAACACACCATTCCAATGCTGGGCACTCCAATCACAGTCGGGGTTGTCGGTGGTGATATCTACCGAGGCTTCCCCCGCTGCAAAGCCCGCATCGTAACTGGCCTGGTTGTCGGAGGTGATGTCGACCGAGGCTTCCCCCGCTGCAAAGCCCGTATCATAGCTCGCCTGGTTGTCGGTGGTGATGTCGACCGAGGATACACCCGCTGCAAAGCCCGTATCATAGCTCGCCTGGTTGTCGGTGGTGATGTCGACCGAGGCTTCCCCCGCCGCGAAGCCATCGTCATAGCTCGCCTGGTTATCCGTGGTGATGTCTACAGAGTCGACACCTTCTTGAAAACTCGCGCTTAGAACGGCGGAGGTCACCACACATAGGGTCCCATCCGCGTTTTGTTCGGTCCCTTCGCCGCAATCGAGCGCCTTGGGTACCTGCTCTGCTTCGCAGGCAGAGAACGTGAGGCCAAGCCATAGGATAAAAATACATCTCTTCATGGTCTTCTCCATGCCATCTCTTCTATGGGAATTACGACGTCGCTTCCCGATTCAAAGCCACCAGGATCTGATCTAATTTACCGAGAAAGCGGGACCGATCTTTCCCTTCCGTAGGTCGCGGGCCACCGGCGGCCACCCCCATCTCCCGCAGAGCCTGAGAGAGCTCACGCCCGGCCAGTGCCGAGCCGATGGAGTCCTCGGTGAACTCCTTCCCCTTCTGCCCCAGCACTCTTGCCCCGTTCTTGAGGCAACGGGCCGCGAGAGGAATATCATTGGTGATCACCACATCACCCGAGCCTGCCTTCTCGGCGATCCAATCATCGGCCACATCAGCCCCCTGATCCACCACAACACATTCAATGAGGGGGCTCTCTGGCGTCTGCAACCACTGGTTGGCCACGACCCGTACCGGCCAACGATACCGACGTGCCACTTTGTAGGTCTCGGCTTTCACGGAGCAGGCGTCGGCGTCGATGTATATGGTTCCCATACTGTTCCTATACCACTACCGCGCAGCCATTTCTTCTATCATGGAGCCGGAATACGCACGCCATAGACAGCGCCACGCGCAATGCCTGCTCCACTGGCCCGGTGACTACCAACGGCCCATACGGCACCACCTTGCGAGTCCACACCCGTATCCATCGAGGTTCCTATCTGGGTCACTGCCCGAGACGATTCGCCATGCATTACCAGGATTGGATTGGAACCAAGGGTACCGTCGGACTCGACCGCATACACATAGGCACCACCGGTGCCAGCTGGACCGCCAAAGGTACCTCTGGGCTGGGTCACGACTACGGCTGCGTTGCCATCCGTCCCCTTACCGGGCAGGAAGCCTACCTGTGCACCAAAGTCTCCATTGACCATATCGCCCACCACGCTATTGCTAAGGCTTGCGTTGAATAGAGGGTAAAGGATCGTAGGTCGACTACCCACGGTCCAGGCTTCTGGCGAATATTCCAATATCCGACTGCCGGACACGAAATATACCGCCCCATGGTTCAGGTTATCGACGCGATAGCCCGTTCCACCAACCAGCAGATCATTTACACCGTCTCCATCTGCGTCATGACCACCCGCCAGGGAGATCCCCATCCAGGCTCCACCAGACGCCACCCCCAGACTCACCCTGTGGATGGTCTGATACATACAGGTCGGCCCCCAACCAAAGACGACATGCACACTTCCCGCGTCATTCGCCGCTTGATCATCATACGGTGCTCCCACAGCAAAGTCGTCACAGCCGTCGTTATTGAGATCTCCCAGGCTGGCCATCGACTGCATCTTATCCCCAGCGATGGCTCCATGTAGCATGACATCTTCGTTACAGATCACATTGATCTTCTCGGCGTCCCATGCGGCTCGACCAAAGAGAATCGCGACCCCACCAACATTATTACGCCCCATAAAATCCCAATTCAGAGACGACGCCATCACATCGCTCTTACCATCGCCATTAATATCCAGATCACCAAGAAGCCCGTGCATGCTCTGCCACTTCTGGGTTCCGTAGTATGTGAAGGTTGGGAACTCGGATAGAAGACCTTCCGCTGTCGACGAGTAGATGTATACAGCACCGGCCGCGCCTAAACCCCCACCACATGTCGTCACCCCTCCGGGTCCAACTTGATAGTCCGCCCATAGATTGCCAGGTCGGCTCTCTCGTTGGGCCAACACCACAAGATCCGGGTTGCCATCGTCGTCGAAATCACCGCCACGACTCACGCCCCGACCAAAGGAGGACACATCATATTGGTAACTGGCATCCTTGATCTGAGGGGAGCGCAGAGCCTGTATCGGTGCGGCGGTGTCAAAGCCAGAGGCGTTGCCCGCGTAGATATAAACAGAGCCGTCCCGAGCCGCATTAACATGACTATCGTGGGGCGCACCGACCGCCAGTTCGGGATTCCCATCGCCGTTCAGGTCAGGAAGTATACCGACCGACCGACCAAACTCATGGCCTGTGGCGATAATTGGAAGATCGAGAGGGTACCATACGTCGAGATCTTCTTCGTTCTCTCCGACCGCCCCCGACACCACATAGGGTCGCCCCACATCATGGCCGTAATGATCGTCACGCGCCATATACACGAAATAGTCGTCAACCTGGTCGCCATCCACATCGGAGAGGACTCCCACACCATGGCCAAGCCAGTCTCTGTCGCTTACATAGTCTTCAGGATAGATGCTCCGCAGCTCCCGGAAGGCGATCTCTTCCGGTGGCCCACCGGCGACTCCCAGATAGACATCCAACGTTCCGGGCCGGGCCGTTCCCACCGTACCGCCGGTATCCGAGGCGATCAGGACATCCTCGATGCCATCTCCGTTTGCATCGGCTGTATGAACAAATCCGCCCAATCCATCCCAGGAGGCACCACCCCAGTAGATGCGCTCAAAACTATCGAAGGAGCTCCAGTCCTCGAGGCTACTCAAGGGAAGCTCACTGCCCATTTTCACATACACCGCCCCACCATTGATGCGGGAACACTCCTTAACATTCACCCCATCCACTTTATGGGTGTTACATCGGATCGTGTTGTCTGCCGGATCGCAATCCGCGTTCACGGAACACGACAGCCCTGTAGTGTATTCATCGTAACGGGCCCCGATGATGATATCGGCGTATCCATCGTCAGAGACATCACCCACGGCCACACTCCAACCGAAATAACCATCGTTGAAGGATGCGTGCTTACCGTTCCAGGCCAGGTAGGGTTCCGGCGTCACCCCACCCTGCGCCTCGGCCGAATCAATCATACCGAGATGCAGAAATACCGCCCCACTGGTGCCATTTCGGCCCGACACCAACAGATCGCAAATGCCATCTCCGTTGACGTCGCCCGATGCCATATCCATACCCAGATAGGCCGCACTCAACGGAGCCCATACCCCACCACCGGTGGGAGAGCGCCCTTGCAGCATCTGCGTCGGTGTAGGGCTCAGCTTATCTTCCCCGCCCAGGTGAATGAAGACGCCGCCATTATTCGTGGCACTACCCGCGACGCCCAAATTATCTTCCCAGGGCGCACCAACGGCCAAATCCATATAACCGTCATGATTAAAATCACAACTCGTCAGGCTATGGGCGTAGTAATCCCAAGCCGAGGTCGCCTCGAGTCGCTGGCCGGGGCTCGTCGCAAAGAAACCACCTTCAATACCATGAAAGATCTCAACGGCTCCGGCATAATTACCGTCTCCAAGATCGCTCATGATCCCGACTGCCACATCCTCAAGACCATCGGAATTGAAGTCGGCAACATCCACGCTCCAGCCAAAATATCGTTCTCGGATCCCTCCGCGGAGAACCTGGGCAGGGGTCGGGTCCATACCACCTGCTCCCCCCTTATATACAAAGACGGCTCCCTCGTAGGCTTCGTCAATACTCGCTTCGTATACAGCCAATACAACATCTTCAAAGCCATCACCGTTCAGGTCGCCAGCCACCACGACCTCTCCAGCTTGTAATCCGGTTGTAATATCCCCCCGCATACCAATATGCACTGGTGGGAATTGATTGGAAGCCACAGCCTCGATCGAAAGCGTAGTGGTCTGTCCGGTGTAGACATCATCTACGGTCACAACGGTGGTACCAACCGTGACCGCCTCGATTCGACCATCACCATGGTCGAGCAGATCTCCGTCACTCTCGTACCGAAAGACTCCCGATCCACCGTTGATCTTCGGTCGTATGGGTTGATGCAATGGTACAATAAGGCTCGATGGTCCGGCTGCCAGATGCGCCTCCTCAGCCACCAGGACCTCGACAATTTCCACCTGCTCAGTCTCCATATCGAGAACTTCGATCACATCGGTGCCGGTGCCCGCGCCTGCTTCATAAAAGCCCGTTGGACTCAGAGTGCCACCGGAGCCATTGCTGGCCAGCGCATACGCAAACGAGCCCGAACCATCGTTCACATCCATTTGAAAACTCATCGCCGATGCCAACGACACCGTCTGCGGTAATACCCGCATCTCCGAAACAACATGTACAGAGGTCTCGTCTTCCCCCACACAACCTAGATCGATCACTCGCACCCGATCCGTCACACCGAAGACGCTACCCGTCAGATAGGATCCCAGCAGTGGCTCCAGCAATGCCCCCGAGACGTTATCCTCCAACGCAAAGCGATAGGCACCCGTTCCGCCCGTCGCCGAGAATTGTTGTTGTTGAAGAGCTAGTCGATAGGAGTCCTTGGGTTCGATTGATAGAGGGGGATCACAGCTCACAGGCCCCGTGTCCACCGCAATATCGACAGGCACGTCTTCTACGTTCGTATCCGTTACCTCGACGCCTGTATCCGGAACATCGGGCTCTGACGTACTATCGGTGCTGTCGAAACTATCCGAAATATCCCCCTGGACAATGTCCGTGCCTGTATCTGCCACGACATCCACAGGAGGGCCTTCATCCGGAATGATCGTGATGTAGTTGGCGCCCCGATCACAGCCCCATAAAAGCACCATCGCTACGCATAGTAGACGCCCCATCATCGTCTCCATCATTCGTCAATCTGAGGCAGGACGAAGGAATAGGCTGAGCCCGTATCGATCCCACTCCCACTACCCGATTCACCGCCCACAATAATCGACACTCCAGAAGGATGGGCGGCAGTATGTAGATATTCTCCAATCCGTCCTCCCGGGCGGTCGGACTCTCCGCCGAATAAACCCCAGGGGTGTAACTCAAAGCCCGTCTCCGTATCGTAACGGTAGATATAGGCGCCACCACTCCGATGGGTTCCACTGATACCATCGTCGAAGGCACCGATCATTACGGCAGCACGACCATCCGGCTCTATACCGGGGATCATCCCGACCGACACCCCAAAACGACCGTCGGTGGTCGTCCCAACGAGCTTCTTTACCGCCGTTGTGCCAAAGGGAATCATGGGCCAGTTTTCGGTCGTATTAAGAGCGGGCTGAAGATCCTCCGTCGGCAAAGACAGAAGATAACTTCCCGACACCATCCAAACGGCCCCCATGGGCAAATTATCTACCCGATACTCCGGAGCCCCTACGAGAATATCGAGGATCCCATCCCCATCGAGATCGCCGCCCCCGGCAACAGAATAACCTGCCCAGGCGGAGGCTTCGTCTGGACCCAATGCTACCGATTGGGGGCTACTGGGACAACTTCCGTTGGTCGAGCTCCAGCCATAGATGAGGAAGACTCGTCCGGCGTTCGATACAAGCGTGTCGTCCAAGTGCTCCGTTATCAGAAAATCATCACAGCCATCACCGTTCAGATCCCCAATGCCAGCCCCCGTTCTGACTTGATCCCACGCGCTGGTACCTACGCTTAACCAATCGGTCGCACAGATTAAACGCGTCTTTCCATTATCCGCCGGATCCACCGCTCGCCCCAGCACCACGGCAAACCCACCACCAACAACACTTGCGGGGGTCTGCCAGCTGGTCGACCCGTATACGACATCACTATAGCCATCACCATTTATATCGCCGACCAGGCTAAGATGAGTAATATGTCGGTTATCTTGTGCTCCTGGAATCAAGAAGGCCGGTTCGGATTCAAACTGGCCATTACCCGTTCCCAGATAGATGTAGACCGCCCCTACATTATGACGCCAATCGTCGTATATATCGGTGAACTGATCCGCATAACAGGACTGCGTCTCACCACTAAAGGAGGCTTCATCATAGAACCTGGGTTGGTGGTATAGACGCCCTACGATACCGAGATCGTTCCAGCCATCATTATTGAAGTCTCCCACGTCAGATATCGCGAAGCCATATTGTTCCCCCGCCCGGGTGCCATGATATTCCTGTGTCGGCTGCGAGCTGAAGTTGACACCATCCAACGCAGCGTACGAATACGCGATCCCCGAGGCGATGCCCTCTTCCTCGGTGCTCATGAGGGGAGCCCCGACCGCGACCGCATGACTAGATCCCCCGCCAGAAACAACGGTAACAGCTCGTCCAAATAGATGGCCGGACGGCTCGCCCGGCAATCCCAGAGGAACGACCGCTCGCTGGGGGTCGCCATATACAAGATAGGAGCGCCCCACTTCGGGTCCCAAATCGCTCTTCCTGGCCGCAAAAGTCAATATATCCTCAAGGCCGTCGTTATCCACATCACCAATAGCCGCCACCGTTGAGCCGAATACCTCCTCCCATGTGGTGACCTCTGGCGCTAAACTCAACACAACCGAAGTCGTTGTCTCCGGGTATCCACCCTCAACTCCATAATAGACATACACTGAGTAGCTGGTGTGGGTGGTCAACAGAACATCCGCCAGGCCATCGTTGTTTACATCGGTCAGATCTACCGCCCGCGCCACCGACTCCCAACACGCATTGCAATGCTGTACAAACCAATCGAGCTCATTGGGATCCATATAGTCGGTAACGGGCTCTTCTGAAAAATTATCATCGCTCAGAAGATAGGCTCGTCCCGGCGTACGCCACTGGCTGTCGACGCCGGCCTCGTACCACTCTGCGTATCCCACTTCGGAGATCAACAGCTCATCCTTTCCATCCCCATCCACATCGCCAGTAGCCATCTTATGGCCCAATTTGCTCATCTTGGGCGGACCGATAGGCCCACGAACCGCAACGGAAGGGTTACTATCCAGACCACCAGCTGAGAGTCCTTCGGCCGCTACCCCACGATATACGAAAACTCCCCCCCCATGGTACACGCCGCTCGCTTGTGTCTGATCCCAACGCCCGGGAAAACTCACCGCCAGGTCGCATAGTTCATCTCCATCCAGATCCCCCGCGACCATAGACCCACCAATATACAGGCTCGTAGCTAAGTCTCCGTTGGGCTGGGGTCCGTACAGCATCTGGCTGGGTTCATCATCAAAGCCCGTATCGGAACCGAGAAAAATGCTGACAGCGCCCTGGTTCCAGGCTACGGTCTCGGCGAATCGGTTCTCCTGGTATCCACCCATGGCGATATCCAGCCAACCGTCTCCATTAAAATCGCAGAGGCTGAGGGAGCGCCCCAGCTGATCGCCACCAAATTCGCCGCGGTAGATACTGCTGGGCTCGTCTTCGAAATAGGCTCCGGCCACCCCTCGATAGATGTAGACACTGCCCACGCTTTCGCCCCCACCGAAATCCAGATGGCTCGCCCCCACTACCAGATCTACCAAACCGTCGTTGTCCAAATCTCCGACGACCGCTGCGCTCCCAAACCGATCACCTCGGTTCGCTCCTCCAATGACGCGAACAGGCTCGGGGTTCAGGCCTTCGTTGGTGCCGCCATAGATATATAATCCTCCCGACTCCAACCCGGTCACATGAATAATCGAACGTGTGAAGATGGCATCAATAAAGCCATCCCCGTTGATATCCCCTGTACGCAAGGCCACCGAATCTTCATTGGTGCTTCCAGTCCGAACCGCATCAAATTGGTTCGGAAGGACCGCCTGGATCGTCATCATTTCCGTATGGCCCAGGTAGGTATCCACCACAGTAAGCTGCCAGGTCCCCGCATCGAGAGCCATAATCATCCCATCCATGGTGACCAGATTCTCATTGGGAGAATAGAGTTCAAAATCCCCACTGCCACCTCGGGTCCCCAGCTCGAAAATCTGACCGACAGGGAGCACAACCATGGCCGGGTCCAGTTCGAACGTCGGGTTCTCCACCACATGGACAACTACCGTTGTGGTCTCACCCGTCCCGATATCCCGAATTTCCAGGAAATCGGTTCCAGCCCAGGCGCCAGAGTGGTAGGTAAATTGCCCGCCCCCACTCGTGAAATAGCCCCCAGACTCGGAATCAGCCTCGGCATCGTATACGCCAGAACCGCTGGTTATGGAGAAGGTGAATGAGGTCGAAGTCCCAACCTCCATATTGGTGGGAGCGACAATCATCGATTCATGTACATGAATGCGGGATTCCGCGTATCCTGCGCAGTCCAGATCGACGACCCGAACCAGGTCTTCAACACCTGTTGTCGGCCCCGAGAGATAGGACCCCGTCAATGGGTCGATGTACGAGGTCGAAGCGTTCTCGACGATCTCATAGCGGTACGCGCCCGTTCCCCCAGACGCCGAAAAATTGGTTAATGTATAGGGGTTTGTATGCGCCTCGTAGGGCAACATAGCGAGCGCAGGGTTACAAGCCTCTGGCCCCGCATCGACCGAACCGGGATCGCTCCCTTCGTCTATCGGTTTACCTTCATCAAGAACGATGTCCGACGCCGCATCCACGGTATCTCCCCCACCCGGATCCTCTACGATCGGCACATCGATTCCCGCATCGGTACCCTCATCAGGGATCCCGGAATCTACAACATCTAATCCCGCATCCGGGGATACCGTTCCATCACCAGAACAAGCCGTACTCAGGAGCAGAGCGACAAGAATAAACCAACCTTTGTAGCGATACCAACCCAGCCACATATCTCGTATCCTCCCCCAACAAACCCAGAGAGCGGAGATCCATGATGCGTCGATTCGCGTTCGGTTGCAAGCCCTCGTCAGTCCAACCGGTGGTTACCAGGATAAAGACGTTATGGGTTGAAGTAGAAGATATACGCGGAACCAGCGTCCACATCGATAGAGCTGCCATATAGAGCCCCAACCCCTAAGACCGCACCCATGGGAGTCCACCCTGTAGCAACCGAATGCCCCATCTGGCTTCGACCTCGTATCGTCTCACCACCAATATTCACCAGAGGCGTCTGTGCGAACCCGCCGGGCCCATCCCCCTCGGGTGGATGGTATACAAAGATCGACGCGGCACCAGCTTCCGCCACACCACTCAAATCACTATCTCTTCGTCCCACGAGGATCGCGTCCCGACCATCTGGAGTCGCGTCAGGCACAAAGGCCACAGAGTAACCAAAGTCCTCTCCTATCGTCGTTCCCTCAAGGCGTAGCTTCAACGTACTCAAGGGTGGTACAAATGGTTCGATCTGCGTAGGGACGACGCCATCATTCAATGGCTGCGGCGTTATGGTGGCCAGATACGATCCCGGGAGCAACCAGACCGCCCCTACGGACACATTGTCGGGGTTACGGAACGTGATGCCACCCACCAATAGATCGGCCAGGGTGTCCCCATCTACATCGCCACCTCCGGCGAGGCTATACCCCGCTCCAGCGTTCGCTGCTCCAGGAGCTAAAACCGCTACCTGTAGCTCAGTTGGGCACGTAGATGGAGCCTCTTTATATCCGTAATAGATGTACACGAGGCCCTGGTTGGAAGCCTCCAGGTCGGCGGTGTTGGCGCCGAGGGCGAAGTCACGACAACCATCACCATTCACATCGCCTATTCCGGTTACGGACCAGCCCATCTGTGCTCCGCCAGATGCACCGAGAACAAGAGCCTGACCATTGCAGATCACGTTGATTTTATCGGGATTAGGGACCTCTCTCCCCAGTATCAAGACGCCCCCGCCCACACTGTTGATAGTCCCCGTACCTTCTGGATTCGGTCGATCCCAGGAATAGCTGGTCACAACAAGATCGGAGAAGCCATCTCCATTCATATCGCCAATTCCCGCTACGCGGCGAAGGCGATCTCCGGCCATTGGACCATAGAATACGAACGCAGGGTTATTCTCAAAGACGCCATTCTCTGTTCCACGAAAGATGAACAAGGCACCTCGATTATTACCATTGCCCGCACACGAAGCCGTGTAGTCATTCGGAGTCGCGTAATTATCCCCGTAGCTTCCCGGGCGATCGTCTTCGAGGCTCACAACCGCCAGATCTGCATACCCGTCCCCATCAAAGTCGGATAAGGTCGCTATATGATGGCCGAGCCGATCGGCATTGCTATGGCCCGGAAAGCTCGCCAATTCCTGGCTTGGTTCTTCGGGGTATTGGGGACCATCACTGGTATAGACCCAGACCATCCCCATACGATAGCGCGCTGCAACGCTCGCGCGGTCAGCCGAAACCACCAGCTCGGGCCAACCATCGGAATTCAGATCATCTACGAATGTCATCGAACGACCGAATGACAAGCCGCCGGCCTCTCCCGAATGAAACAGGTCGATGGGCATACTAGCGTCGTCCGCTGGCACAAAGTGGGCCTGACCTACATTCAAGCCATAACTGTCGTCATATTGGCCGAATACAAGCAGGTCTTCCTGCCCCGAATAGTCCACATCTCCCAGAACACATACCGAGCTGCCGAATCGGTCCCCGTTCACCGCGCCTACCCAGGCCATCGCCTCTTCGGTCTCCGGTAGCGCCCCAGGCTGCCCGGCAAAAACGCGTACAGTTCCAGTATTCGATGGGTTTCCAGACACTTCATTACTCAATGATCCCACCACAAGATCGACGAGACCATCTCCGGTGATATCGCCAACCGCGAGTCCCGACCCCTCATAGTCGTTGGAATTATCTCCCGCGATCTCCCAATCAAAATCATCGGGCTCTATCCAGGAATCCGCGATCTCTGCTGTGAGGTTGCCCCCCTTCCAGATGAGCACCCGGCCCGCTCGGTTTTGTGGCGGGTCGCCGACGATTCCATATCGATAACTGACGACAAGATCGTCGTTCCCATCTTGATCAAAGTCGGCAACAGTCATTCGATCCCCAAAGTACTGATTGCCGGAATTCGGATCGGGGGGAAGCATCGCTACATTCGGATAACCCGACGGTCCCCCCAGGCTGAAATCGCCGTCCAACTGACCTCGATAGACATAGACTCCGCCCTGGTCATTTCCCCCGGGGTAGCCATCCAGGATAGCCACCGCCAAATCACAGATCTGATCACCGTCGAAATCACCCGAAGCCAGGGCACTTCCGAGCCGACTACCGTTCACCCCAACCCAGGTACCGCCGGGCTGTAGAGAAAAGCCCCATATATGACGCGTCGGCGTCTCGGGGATCCCATTCTTTGAGCCTAGATATATGGCCACACCACCCTGATCCGAACGCACCGGCTCTGCGTCACGATCTTCGGAACGCCAGGTCCCTACCGCCAGATCAGGAAACCCATCGCCGTTATAATCACAAACGGAAATGGCTCTCCCAAACTCATCGCTACCGAATCGACCCGTAAGCACCTTGCTGGGTTCCGCGCTGAAGAAATGGCCCGATTCCCCGTAGAAGATGTACACAGCGCCCGACGAGCCCCCATTCAGATCAGCGAGTCGCGCTCCAACGATCAGATCGTCGAGGCCGTCATTATTGATATCCTCCACGAGCAGAGCGTTGCCGAACCGGTCTTCACGAGCAAAGCCCGAGATCACGCGCACTGGAACCGGGCTCAATCCCAACGGGTTTCCGTCATAGATATATACGGCACCCGAGTTGAACCAATCGACCGTGGACTCCCCAACAGCCAGGACAGCATCGAGATAGCCGTCCCCGTCGATATCGCCCCCCGCCTGCACTACACCTACCTCGGCGAGATACCCCACACGTAATGCGGGGAAGAATTGGGAAGACGCCACATCCACCGTCACCATCGCCGTATCACCGGTGAAATGATCGGTAATATGTACGACTCCAGACCCAGTAGCGATGGCGGTGATCTGCTGCCCTTCCACCGCAATACTTTCGCCCTCCGACACAAGATCGAGAACACCGCTACCACCTTGCACTCGTACCGGATAACTGTGCCCAAGGGGCAACATCAATCGTGGTGGATCGGCGGTGATCCCAGCCACCGGTCGAACGCGAATGGTCGCGAGTTCGGATTGACCCGTATGTACATCAAGAACACGTACAAGATCGTTCCCGACTTCCGTACCCGCCTGGAACAGTCCCGTCGCACTCAACTGACTACCGGACTCGTCGTCTAAAAGCTCGAAGGAGTAAGAACCCGAACCGTAGGACACTTCAAATGTAAAACTAGCACCAAGCGCCACTGTTAGTCCTTTGGGCTGGACCAGAATGGGCGGCACTACATCGATAGTAAACAGTGCTTCGTCACTACAGCCCAGATCGGTCAGAAGGATCGTATCGGTCACGTCGGTGACGCCACCCGCCAGATAGGCACCGGTCAATTCGTTCAACAGCGCACCGGACGCATTCTCCAATAGCTGGAAGCGATAGGCACCGGTCCCCCCGGTCCCCACCACCTGTTGTAGACCATAGGCGTTCGAGTAGCCTTGCGTCTGGGTAAAGCCCAACGGCGGAGAGCACGCATCGGAGCCCCCATCGGCATCCATTATAGAGCTATCCTGGGCAACATCCGAACCAACGTCTTCCATGGTATCTACGCCGAGATCATCGATATCGGCCGAGACGTCGCTCAGCCCTTCCGTATTGGATATATCGTCGACATTGGTATCCGAGTCCTCTACGTCAACGCCCAGATCGGTGACTTCGGGCTCACAGACACAGGCCCCATAACCTGTGCCCCATTCCTTGCAGATTTGCGCTCCATTCAAGCCATTTGTGCACACACAGGGATTCGTACTCCCCGGCACGCATCCCGGCGGCTCCGGTTGCCGACAAGACAAAACCAGCAGGCTCAAAAACACAAGCCCGACCATTAGAAAAACTCGTTTCATTCGGACAATACTACTCCTTTTTTCCGAAAGAGTCCTTTCGGCATCGATTGACTCTTTTCCACCATTGTCCATAATCGATCATTCGAGGGTCAATTCGCAAGGGGTGGACCGTGAGCATAATTCGCAGACTACTTCCGCTCACAGTGTGGCTGGGTATCGTAACCATGATGGCCTGCCCGTTGAAGGCTGTGCCGGGCCCCGGAGATATCCCCGACGTCGTAGATACAACGCCAGATATCCCCACCCTTCCCGACGTNCAGGAGGTTACGGACACCTACTCTGGCCTCTATTGGACCATGGCCGGAACCGAGAGNCTCTCCGAGGAAACACTTCTCGACGTNCCTGTTGTATGGGCCCGCGTCCTTAGTAANNATACAGTCCTCGCGGCGACGGCCGATGCGGTCTGGCAAATCCAGGAGAGCCTCGCCACAGTTCTTTCGATTCCCGAAGAGTTGGATCCGTCTACAATTACCTGGGCCGTTGGTTTATCGGACGACACCCTGCTTCTGGGCACCCCCACAAATATCTACGTCTCTACCGAAGACGGATTCGTCGCCTCGCCTCTTGCCGAGGTATTGGCGAGCGACACCGTACACGACGCCCTATCCCGCCCCAATGGTGGCGACGATATCATCTGGTTCTCCACCAGTGACGGCATCCAGTTCTGGCAGGCTGATTCGGTCTATCTCATAACCGTAGAAGATATGGACCTCAGCAACGCGCTGATCACCTGGGGCGCCATGACCGCATCCGAAACGCCCGGTCTGTGGGCGGCGGCCGACGACCAGGTATTTGCCCTGGAACAAGATGGGGAAGACTATGTGGCGCTGGTAGAGCGTACCGACCTCTCCGCGACATCGATTGGTGCCAACGGCGACGGCGAGCTCTGGCTCAGTAGCAATGGTGCTGTCGAAGTTCGTATGCCAGATGGAGGGTGGTACGACGTCACGATGCCTTCCGACGCGGGATCGATCCTGGCGCATTCCGGTGCCACAGGCCTATGGGTCGAAGCCGACGACGGCTCCCTCTACCATATTTATAATATGGAAATCTGGGGTACCGATAACGTTCCCGACGGAGCATTCGCCGACGCCGACGGCAGTGGCCGGGTCCTGGTGGTCTCGGACCAGGGGCTCCACCGCCTGAATCCGGGCCGTAGCATCGGCGTCTCCGGTATCGCTGATGGGCAGTCCATCAGCACGAATACGACGGTCATCATCACCCCCTCCTTCCCCGAGCTGGTCAGCAGCGTATCGACAAGCATCGATGGTTCTCCAGAACAGACCCTCGACGCTCCCTGGGAGCTGGTTCTAGACACGCTGGTTCTGGCGGAAGGCTCCCATGAATTGCGCATAGATGTGGTCTATACCGACGACATCGAAGTGGAGTTGGTGATCGGGTTTGACGTGAGCCCCGATCTGGTAATCTGGACGGACGACATCGAGAATATCGCGACGAACGCTTGTGGTAATTGTCACGGCGCTGCAGCCGCATTAGAGCGAAAACTCTTTACAATTGACCATTGGATAGAGAATATTGATGAGATCATCAATGCCTTGGAAACGGGACTGATGCCGCCTGGCGAACCGTTGGATGACGAACTCATACAGCGAATTAAGGCCTGGGCGGACCTCGGTTTCCTGGAGTAGATTCGATGAAACGGTTCGGAACCATACTGCTCGCTCTCATGACGGTCGTCGTGGTGCAACCAGCGTTTGGGGAATTGCCCAATAGTGAGCAAGTCTGCCAGGAACCTCTGCCAGATATGGACAAATACCGCTTCCTTCGTAGCCTGACATTAGACGTTACTGGCACGATACCAGCGGTGGATGATTATCTCGCTCTGGACAGCGAAGACGACGTCCCGGAGTCGTGGTTAGACACAATGCTGGACACCGACGCCTTTGCCGATCGGGTCGTACGCTGGCATCGCGATCTCCTTTGGAACAACATCTCTCCAGTTCGAACCCTGTTATCCAATGTATATGCCTTGCGGAACGCGAACCGGGTACTTTATCGCTCGGGCGCGCAGGCCACACGCTATCGTGGCGCCAATACACAATGCCGTACCGGAATGGACGATCAAGCCGTTATGGATGGGAACGGCTCCTATATTACCGAGCCCTTTACGGTAGGTAATCAGGTAGCCCAAAGGGAAGGCTGGGTCTGTATTACCCCCTACTATGAGGTCAGCAGTAACACCAACACAGCCTCTGGAAACCGATGTCCTGTCGGCCAGGTCGCCGTATGCGCCTTTGACGCGCAGGATAGAGCTGTGTCCTCGTCCGGCACAGATTGCACCGCCAATGGGGGACAAAACGATCCCGAATGCGGTTGCGGTCCAAACCTCCGCCAATGCGGTACCGGAACGACTCGAGACATCATCCTTGATGCCTTCGGTAAAGACGTCGACCTGCGGGTCAGAAATATGGTTCTCCAGAACCGTTCCTATGCGGAACTGTTCACCGGAAACATCGCCTATGTAAACGGTCCCATCGTCCATTATTGGAGATATTGGGCACAGGTCTCCACGGGACTACGTAATACCCCGCTGCCAGTGTCGATGGATCTTCTCCCCGATCTTGCGTTTACCGACGTCGATGTATGGGTCCCCATGGAGCTGAATTCAGCCCACGCCGGTGTACTCACAAGCCCCGCGTTCCTCCTTCGATTCCAGACCGACCGCGGACGAGCCAGCCAGTTCTACACCAAGTTCCTCTGTCAGCCCTTCGAGCCACCGAGCGGTGCTCTACCTGTGGCCGACGAAGAAGCCCAGACTGAGCCCGATCTACAATTACGAGCCGGCTGTAAATATTGTCATGCCGTATTGGAGCCATCCGCGGCCCATTGGGGACGCTGGCCGAACGCAGGGGCTGGCTATATCAACCCCGACGAGTTCCCGGCCTTCGACATGGACTGTCATCTCTGTGCGACCACAGGCATGGCCTGTAGTACAGCATGCAACCGGTTCTACTCCGTCGAGTCTCTCGCTCCAGAACAGGACCCCTATCTCGGGCAACTCGCCGCCTATATGTTCCTTCACGAGGACAACCACATCAACGTGGAGCAAGGACCGCGACTGTTGGCGCTTCAAGGGTTTGCCGACAACCGACTCACGGAATGCATGGCACGTACGGTGGCCCAAAATCTCCTGGGTAGAGACGTCGCAGAAACGGAACAAGACTGGCTCAACTCCATGGTCGTAGCCTTCGCCACGTCCAATTATAATATGAAGGCTCTGGTCAAAGCCATCGTACAGAGCCCTCTGTATCGGAGAGTGCGATGAAACGCCTTAGCCGATATATGATTCCATTCGCAGCTTCTATGCTGCTGTTCGCCTGTGCCGACCTGGGCCAGGAAGAGCAGGTTCGCGCGCAAAATACGCCGCAAGAACCCGCCAGTCCCGAACCTACGACAACACCTGTGGCCAGCCCGAATGTCGAACAGCCCATCGGAGATCCCGGATATTTCCCAACCGTAGAGAGCTACCCCGCAGTACAAGAAGAGATCGGTACATCGGGTCTGACGCCCGTCCCAGAACCTGCGGAAGATCCCTATCGTAGCCGTAAGCGCATGGACATCGACCAGCTCGACGCTTCGATGCAGGTCGTAGCAGGCGGTATCATCTGGTCGGAAGATGGAGATGACGAGAGTGATTTCCAGGAGCTGGCAGCCACATTGGGTGTGCCCGATTACGCCATTGTGACCCAGGAGATCAAGGACCCGTCCGCCTTGTTCCAGAAATTCCTATCCGATGCCGCTCGCAGCGTCTGCTCAGAGATCGTCGAATCCGAATTGTCCGGCCTGTTGATGAACCCCATTCTCTTTGTACATGTGGACGCTACCGACACCCTGGATACGGCACCCGAACAGGTCAACGCCAATCTCCAGGATATGCTTTTGCGATTCCATGGCCGCCATGTGGAGATCGATTCCCCTGCCCTCGCCCAATGGCGTTGGCTCTTCCACACCGTTAGTCAGTTGGAACAGGACCCCGCTCTTGGCTGGCGCGCCGTCTGCGTGGCGCTCTTTACCCACCCAGAGTTCTTCACCTACTAAGAATCATGACTGATAAGCCCCACGATATATCTTGTCTCTCCTGCAAAGACCCGCAGAGCAGGCGTCGGTTCCTGGCGAATAGTCTTGGAGCCGGGGCAGGACTGGCCGCGTTGACGGGGCTGGGGCCCCTGAGCCGGCTTGCGTACGCAGACAACCCCGAATCTCCGGGCGATGACCTGCATTTCGTCTTTGCCTACTTCTCCGGTGGCTGGGACGTGTTGTTGAGCCTGGATCCGCGTGATCCGGACGTCTTTACCGACGAGAACCGCGCCATCACATTGATTCAGCCAGGCTACGACCGACTGGACCTGCCCACAGGCGGTCCGATCTTTGAGCCCGTACAAGGTATGAACCTTGGACCGTTCATCGGCTCCCTCCGCTACCACGCGCAGGATATGGTGGTCGTTCGCGGCATGAGCATGGAGACCCTGACTCACGATACGGGGCGACGACGTTTCCTGACCGGAAAAGCTCCTAGCGGAATTCTGGCGCGTGGCTCATCCACAGACACCTGGTTGGCCCAACATCTGGGCGGTGGTCAGCCGATTCCCAACCTTTCTCTTCGGGTAGAGTCCTATAATCGGGGGCTGGCGAATTACGCCACCGCTCTTCGCACCAATACTGTAGACGATCTGGTGCGTGCCCTTCGCCCGGGCGATGGAAATATCGGTGTACTGCCCGACCGTCAGGTCGACGAACTTCTCCGAAACGTGGCCCTCTGCCCGAACGCACAGATGTCGAATCTTTGGCAAACCGCAGAAGGGGCCCGTCTGAAAACCAATGAAATGCTGGCACAGCAACTCGACGGTTATTTCGACTTCTCCAACGGTGACTCGGAAGAGATCGACTGGATCAACAGCCATTATAAGGTTGGTACGGGCAACACCCTCACGAATAACGAGGCGGGTGCCGCCATGGCCGCAACGGCCATCATGAAGGGTGTTAGTCGCGTGGTGAGCTTCTCACCCACCAACTCCCTCGACACCCATTTCACCAACTGGGAAACGGACCAGGGCCCCGACCAACAAGAGGGCTTTGAGCTGGTAAGCCGCCTGGTGGACCACTTCAAGCAAACGCCCTACAAGGACACGGATGACAGCTGGTTCGATCATGTCGTCATTGTGCTATTCAGTGAGTTCAGCCGTACACCTCTCATCAACTCCTCCAGCGGTCGCGACCATTGGCTTATGAATTCCTGCGCCCTTCTTGGCGGAAGTCTCGACGGCGGGAAGGTGATCGGAGCCTCGTCGGATTACGGTATGAACCCACAGGCCGTGAATCTGCTGACCGGTGCGCTCGACCCCGAAGGCGAAGTGGTGCGCCCCGAACATATCATTACGGCCCTCTACGATCGTGTAGGTATCGGCGAAGAACCCGATCTACGGGTCAACCCCTTACGAGCCATCTTCGAATAGATTCCTCTGTCGGCTGTACAGAAACGGATTCTTGTCTTGCATGGTGCCCACTCTTGAGGCTAGATTGCCTAGCCAACAATCGTGGACACGCGGAGTAACTCATGGCCATAAAACTCGTGCTACTTCGACATGGACAGAGCACGTGGAATCAAGAAAACCGGTTCACTGGATGGACCGATGTTGGACTGACCGAACAAGGTATGGCCGAAGCCAAATTGGCCGGTACCTTATTAAAAGCCGAAAACCTCGGCTTCGATACGATCTATACCTCGCTACTTAAGCGAGCCATTCACACCATGCAGATCGTCCAACACGAGATGGATCTCCTGTGGGTACCCGTTCGACGGGACTGGCGTCTCAATGAACGCCATTACGGCGGTCTACAAGGACTCGACAAGAAGGAGACCACAGAAAAACACGGCGCGGACCAGGTCTTTATCTGGCGCCGCAGTTACGACGTGAAACCGCCCGCGTTGAGCCTCGACGACCCCCGTCATCCAAAGCATGACACCGCCTATCAGCAGTCTGACATCCCTCTTCCCGCCAGCGAATGCCTGAAGGATGTCTATGATCGGGTCCTGCCCTTCTGGAATGAAGTTCTCGCCCCACGATTACAAGCCGAACAACGTTTGCTGGTCGTCGCTCATGGCAATAGCCTACGTGCGTTGGTCAAACATTTGGACAAGATCTCCGACGAGGATATACCCAGCCTGAACATCCCGACAGGGATCCCTCTCGTCTACGAACTGGATTCTACCCTTCAACCCATCTCCAGCCGATACCTGGGCGATCCCGAAGCAGCCCGCAAAGCAGCGGAAGCAGTGGCTCGACAGGCCGGCGGTCATTAGGGGAACCGACTATGCGTATACCAGGACACGCCACAACAGCCGCCACCGAGGCCTATGCCGAACGACAGGCCGAAGAGTTACCGTACAATCACTTCCGAGAGGCCGTCGGTTGGATGGGCTCCAGCATTGGTATCGGCACCTACCTGGGTGCTCCCGATGACGAGACCGACACCCTGGTGACACGAGCTGTAGGAACCGCGGTGGTAAACGGTGTGAACGTCATCGACACGGCCGTGAACTATCGCTTCGAGCGGGCCGAACGAGCCGTTGGGAAAGCGATCAGCACCCTCGTCTCCACCGGCCAGGCAAAGCGTGAAGAGCTGATCGTTTGTAGTAAAGGCGGATACATCCCCAACGAGGGAGGTTCCCGCTGGTTCATGGAGACCTACGTACGAGACAAAGAATGCCCCATACGGAAACCCGACCTGGTGGGCGGTAGCCATTGTATGCACCCGGAATACCTGGCCGATCAGCTGAACCAGAGTCTCCGCAATCTGGGCGTGGACACCATCGACGTCTATTACATTCATAATCCCGAGGAGCAGATCAACGCGCTCTCGCCCGACGCCTTCTACGGCCGACTGAAAGACGCCTTTGCCTTCCTGGAAGAGGCAGCCGACGACGGAAAGATCCAATATTATGGCATCTCTACCTGGGACAGCCTGCGAGTGCATAGCCACGCTCCGGGCAATCTATCGCTGATGCGCGCGCGCAAAGCCGCCATGGAAGCCGCCGGTGATAGACCACACGATCGATTCCGCTTCGTGCAGATGCCCTTCAGTCTGGGAATGTCCGAAGGGCTCACCCTTCCCAACCAGAACATAAATGAGCAGATGGTCGCCTCGATCCCGGCGGCCCTGGCCGTGGGCCTGGTCCCCGTCGCCAGCGCATCTATAATGCAGGGGCGCATCGGTGAAATGGACGCACAGCTGGCGGAACGTCTCGGCGATCATCTCGAAGACGACTCCCAACGTGCCCTGCAATTTACACGCAGCACACCGGGTATCTTCAGCGCCCTGGTCGGCATGAAGGATCCCGATCATGTGGCTCTGAACCTGGAGCTCTGTCTTGATCCGCCACTCGATATGGAAGAGTTCATGGAACTCTTCCAGGAGTGAATCGCCGTCTATGGCCGGTCGACTACAAGATAAGGTTGCGCTCATCACGGGCGGAAGCCGAGGGATAGGCGCCGCCATCGCCGCGGCTATGGGACGAGAAGGTGCGTCGGTCGTCATCTCCGCCCGCAAACAAGAGGGACTGGAAAAAGCCCGCGAACAGATGGCCGCCGAGGGGATAGAGGATCTATATATCCGCCCCTGTCATATCGGCCGATCCGACGACATCGCCGATCTTCTCGATTGGTGTGTTCAGACGGTAGGAACCCCCACGATCCTGGTAAATAACGCGGCCACCAACCCCTACTTTGGCCCATTACTCGACATCAGCGAGGCCCAATGGGACAAGACCTTCGAGGTGAACCTCAAAGGTTATCTTCATATGACGCAGGCCACGGTGAAAGCGATGAAGAACGCCCAGGTCGCCGGTTCTATCATCAATATATCCAGCATCTCTGGTTTGAGCGCCGCGCCATTACAAGGCGCCTACGGAATGACCAAAGCCGCCCTGGTGTCGATGACCAAGACCCTGGCTGTGGAATTGGGCCCCTCGAATATTCGCGTGAACGCTATCGCCCCAGGACTGGTCGCGACCCGGTTCTCGTCGGTACTGGTAGAGACACCCGAAATAGTCGAGCATTATAACCAGCGGACCGCGTTGAACCGCTACGCGACTCCCGACGAGATCGCCGGGATGGCGGTCTACCTGGCCTCCGAGGAGTCCTCTTTTGTGACGGGTCAGACCTACGCAGTGGACGGCGGGTATTCCATCACATGAGGCGCCGTGCATCGCTCCTCCTGCTCCTGGCCATCGGGCTGACGGGTTGGTTCGGCAGCGCTGTCGCCGCTCCGACGACGCAAACGCACCTCCAGTATGCAGAGGTCGTTCTTGGTGGGGCCAACCCGAACACCCCTCTACCTATGATCGTAGCCGTACACGGTATGGGAAGCCACCCAGACGCCTTCGCGGGGCTGTTTCGAGAGCTGGATCTGCCGGCGCGATTGATCCTACCGCAAGCCCCCAACCCCAAAGGGCGTGGCTTCTCCTGGTTCTCGCGAAAATCCAGCGCGAAAACCCTACGAACCGTAACCCGACGACTGGCCGATCTTCTAACCCATCTGGTGACCACCCGGCCCACGGTTGGAAAACCCATCGTGACCGGATTCTCCCAGGGGGGGATGTTGAGTTTCATGATGGCCCTCTACCACCCGGATCAAATAATCCTGGCGGTACCCATCGGTGGTTACCTCCCTGGACGGCTACGAACCCCTACGAAAGGAGCAACGGTCCCGGTCATCGCCCTGCACGGCGAAAAGGACACCGTGATCTCGCTCGCTGCGGCGCGTGACAGCGTCAACTATTTGAAAGCCCAGGGGTACTCGGCGCAGCTCGTGGGATTCCCCGGAGTGGCCCACCGAATACCGAAACGCCCCAAAGACGAGCTCTACAAAATCCTTCGTCAATACCTGGCCAAGGACAAGCTCTTTCCCGCCCTCCCCTGAGGCCGCTGAAAATTCTCCCCTTGCACAGGCTGCGGTCTGTGGTAGATCGATGCACCTCGTACGACCAGTGACCCAGTACAGCAGGAGTTCCTATGAAGCTCGACCAGATGAAAATTCTTATTACCGGTGGCGCCAGTGGAATGGGCCGTCATTTTAGCCTCAGCCTCGCCCAGGCGGGCGCGCACGTCGCCGCTTGTGATCTAGACGCCGAGGGGCTCAGCTCTCTCGCCGACGAAGCAGCTGGGCTTCCGGGAGCTATCGACACCTTCGAAGGTGACGTCGCCAATGAAGAATCGGTGATCAGCTTCATGGACGCAGCCTGGGATCGTCTGGGTGGCCTCAACGGGCTGATCAATAACGCAGGAATCTTTCGTGATGGGCTCCTGGTCAAGAAAGACCGGGAAACCGGCGCGGTCCGGGGGATGAGCCTGAAGCATTGGAACCAGGTGATCGGTGTGGATCTTACGGGTCCCTTCCTTTGTACCCGTGAGTTTGCCGCTCGCATCATCGAAAACGATGGTGGACCGGCCGTCGTGGTCAATATCAGCAGCATCGCCCGCCATGGGAACGCTGGTCAGAGCAACTATTCCGCCGCCAAGGCCGGACTGGTCGCCGATACGGTAACCTGGGGCAAAGAATTGGCCCGCTACGGGGTACGGACCGGTGCCATCGCGCCTGGTTTCGTAGACACTCCGATTCTACAGGGAATGCGTCCCGAGGTGCTCGAGAAGATGCTGAAGGCCGTGCCTCTTCGTCGTCCCGCCACTCCAGACGAGATCTTCGAAGGCGTGAAGTTCGTCATCGAATGCGACTACTTCACCGGTGGCTGCATCGACATCGACGGTGGAATGCGTATCTGATTTCGGATCAGCGCAGGGTTTCGAAACGAGCCAGATCCCGGGTGATATTCTTCTGGTGGGCTTCGATGGTACCGCCGCCAATCTCAATGAGCTTGGCGTCTCGCCATAGGCGTTCGACCTGGTACTCCGCAACGTAACCGTAGCCACCCAGCACCTGAATCGCCCGATCGGCCACATTCTTCGCCATGGTGGCGCAGTAGAGCTTCACCGCATCGGAATCAATCCGATGGCCGCCCGCATCCAAAGCCAGATGGGCCGCCGTATTGTAGAGGTAGCTACGCCCCGCCATGTACTCAGCATAGGATTCGGCGATATGGCGTTGGATCTGGCCGAAGTTACGAATGAGCTTATTGAAACTCTTTCGCTCCCCCGCGTAGCGGTTCATGACCTCCACGCAGCGCCGCGCGATCCCCGTGCTCATAGCCGCCAGGGTGATACGCTCGATCTCGAGATTGCGCATCATATGGGCGACCGCCTCGCCTTCACTGCCCACAAGATCGGTCACCGGAACACGACAGTCCGTAAAGACCAGTTCGGCCGTTGTGGAGGCCCGCATACCGAGTTTACCTTTGATCTTCTGGCCCAATTCGAGCCCGGGGTTGTCCTTTTCGACGATGAAAAGAGAGACACTCTGCGGTCCCCGATCTCCTGTCTTGGCGTAGACCAGAAAGACATCACCCAGCTCCGTATCGCTGATCGCCCCATTGGTGATCCACATCTTCGAGCCGTTCAGTACATACGCATCGCCATCTCGAACGGCTACGGTCTTCATCCCCAGAACGTCGGTACCTACCGCCGGCTCGCTCATAGCCATTCCGGCGATGAGCTCTCCGCTGCAGACTCCCGGTAGAAGACGGTTCCGTTGTTCGTCGTTTCCGTTCTGGTAGAGATTGTTCGCAAAGAGCATCGAATGGGCGAGATAAGCCAGGCAGAAGCCCGGGTCGGCCGCCGAGAGTTCTTCGTGCACGATGGTGGCCGCCACGGCGTCCATTCCAACGCCGCCGTACTCTGGATCTACGGTGATCCCCAACAACCCCAATTCGCCCAGTTTCCGGAACAACCCGATATTGAAGGCTTCACTTCGGTCGTATTCCTCGGCCTGGGGGTCGACTTCACGCTCGGTGAATTCCCGCACCATACGGCGAAGGGCGGCGTGTTCTTCGGTCGGATTAAAGGCGTCCATTGGGGGCTCTCTACTCGATTCAGATTCGGACTTGGGCACATAACACGACTCCCCCCGCTCGGTCCACGAATAAGAACGTCTGTAGGGCCCCGACCTGCTCTTTGGGTAGAAATCACACTTCGGCATTGACGAACGGATGCCAGTCGGTATCGTAGCCTGCCCAAACTCCTCACGGTGTGGAATCAGCCCATGTTCAAGTCCGTCCCCCAAGAAATCGACTTCCCTGCTTCGGAAAAAGCGATCCTTAAGTTCTGGAAGGAAAATGATATTTTCCAGCGTTCCACCCAGAGCCGATCGGCCGGGGAAACCTTTATCTTCTATGAAGGTCCTCCCACCGCCAACGGGACCCCCCATAATGGGCATGTTCTCACCCGTGTCATCAAAGATGTCTTTCCTCGCTATAAGACCATGCGTGGATATTTCGCGCCCCGCAAAGCCGGCTGGGACACCCACGGGCTACCGGTGGAAGTAGAAGTCGAGAAAGAGCTGGGGATCCACGGTAAAGCCGATATTGAAGAGTATGGTGTCGAAGCCTTTACCCGAAAATGTATTGATTCCGTCTTTCGCTATACCGATGTCTGGGAAGAGCTCACCGAACGTATCGCCTTCTGGGTCGACACCGAAGACGCCTATGTAACCTTCCATAAGAGCTATGTAGAGTCGGTCTGGTGGGCCCTGTCAGAGCTGTTCAAGAAGGGACTCCTCTACCAGGGACATAAGGTCGTCTGGTGGTGGCCCCAGGGGGGAACGGCCCTGTCCTCCGGTGAGGTGGGCCTCGGCTATAAGACCATCGACGATCCCAGTGTAACCGTACGCTTTCCCATCAAGGGGGAAGACAAGACCAGCTTCCTGGCCTGGACCACTACTCCATGGACGCTGCCCTCCAATTGCGCCCTGACCGTCAATCCCCGCCTGGATTACGTCTACGCAAAGCAGGAAGACGAGACCTTCGTCGTGGCCGCGGCGCTCGCCGAAACCGTATTGGGCGAAGATTTCGAGATCGTAAAGACGGTCTCGGGGACGGACCTTCTGGGAATGGAATATAGCGGTCCCTTCGACTACGCCACACCCGACGACGGTAAATTCTGGGTCGTGATCCCCGGGGACTTCGTCACCACCAGTGCCGGTACTGGAGTCGTCCATACGGCCCCCGCCTTTGGTGAAGATGACAGCCGGGTCGCCAAGAAAGAAGGCGTCGGAATGCTGCAACTGGTCGGTCCGAACGGCTGCTTCCTCGACAGCGTAACGGACTTCAAAGGCCGTTTCTGTAAAGAGGCCGACCGGGACATCATCCGAAATATGAAAGAGCGTGGGATCGTATATCGCTCGGAGACGGTACGACACGAGTACCCCTTCTGCTGGCGAGCCGACG
>PBVT01000001.1 GCA_002728755.1 Myxococcales bacterium | reverse complement strand
GTTTTCAGCTAGCTTGTTTCCTTCTCGGCGATAAATATCGACAACACGCATGTCGGCCGGAGTGTCACTGGCGGGCAGTCCTAGAAATCCTCCGGCTGGGGGATTGGTTAGACTGGGCCAACCAAACCAACCAGCATAGTTGCCTTCAGCAAAACGGCAGACGTGGCCTCGGAACACCTTGCCAGTCAGACCACTCCTGAAGGGGTACTGATGCTGTTCTTGGTAGCGGGGAATGGTGTAAGTGGCTCCAATACCGGCCGGGCCATACCAGATCATATTGTTGTGCCAAGTTTTAGCTAGAAATTCGGGAGGAGGGTGGTCGTCACCACTTATATTCAGCTCAGCTAAGTCTTCTCTCATTCGGTTGACCAAATCAAGGGTCTTGGAAGATTCGGCTGGATCCTGTGAGTCTAACAACAGCCCGTCATGTGTCTTTGGTCCAGGGTAGACAAAAGAGGCTCCGGTTTGTAGGGGTAGTGGATTGATGCCCATTTGGTGCATGAGTCCGATAAGGTCGCAGAAAAATCCACTACGTACTAATTTTCCATTTCGAATGCAATTGAAATCTGCATACCGAAGAAATGCCATTTTACGATTCGCGGGAAAGCCAAGCCAGTTACTGTCTAAAAGGCCCATGAAGTGCCCCATACTGATCACCCAATCGGTGTTATCGATCTCGCTGGTACCTGCAAACAAAATATCTTGTCTACGTTGAACTTGAGACCAGGCGGAAAGGAAGGGGCGCCAAAAAGTTTCCACAATGGCTTCCTCCCCTTTCTGTTCGTGAAACGGATGAACGCCACACCAGTGAATGTCTGGAGAGGCGTATTTCTGAATTACTTTCACAACATTATCTGCGTTGGCGGTTTCGAGTTCCTGGTAATAACCCAGAATCAGTGCTTTGTGTTCTTGATAGCGTTCCATGTTCTAGAGAATGAGGTAATTGGATGTAAGACAGCTTACCTGAATTGGGTTCTAAGGAAAGATATGCGAGACTAGCTCTTAGGAGAAATTATGGCCCAGATTCAACTTCGTAATTTGACCAAACAGTGGGGCGACGTGGTGGGTGTCCGGAATTTTAATCTGGATATCGAAGACAAGGAGTTTATTGTGCTTCTTGGCCCTTCCGGCTGTGGCAAGACCACCACCATGCGTTTGGTAGCGGGACTTGAGGAGCCGACTGCGGGCGATATTCATATGGGTGGCCGGCGAATCAATGATCTGGAGCCTAAGGATCGTGATGTTGCGATGGTGTTTCAGAACTACGGGCTCTATCCCACCATGACCGTACGCGAGAACATTCGTTTTCCGTTGAAGGTGCGAAATGTGCCAAAGGAAAAACATGACGAAATGATTAATAGTGCTGCCCGTATGGTTGAACTCGGAGACTTACTTGATCGATTGCCAAAAGAGCTTTCGGGTGGACAGCGTCAAAGAGTAGCATTGGCAAGATCGATTGTTAGAAAGCCGACGGTTTTTCTTATGGACGAGCCATTATCTAATTTGGACGCCAAGTTGCGGGTCTCAACCCGCGCGCAGATCAAAAATCTGCAGCATGAGCTCGAAGTCACGACTATCTATGTAACCCATGACCAGATCGAAGCCATGACTCTTGCGGATCGCGTGGTGGTGATGTCAGACGGAGAAATCCAGCAGTTGGGCACACCGACTGAGATCTATGATCAACCGGCAAATACGTTTGTCGCGGGATTTATTGGTTCTCCTTCAATGAATCTCGTGCCCGGTGTAATCGAGCGGGGTACGTTTCACGGTGAACAGGTTACGGTTGGAGGGATCAAGGGGCCGGACGGAAAAGCAGTTATGGGTTTCCGTGCCGAAGATGTAGAAGTCGTCAAGGAGACTGCTGAATTGTCAGCGCCGGTATACAGCATGGAATTACTCGGTGACGCGACTCAAATCAACGTGCGCTGTGGCGATGCGTTCGTGAGCGGCAAAGCTGGGAAAGAATTTCGCGCTGGGATCGGAGACCCAATCGGATTTAAAATATTGCCTGAGAGTTGTCATTTGTTTGATGCTAATAATGGAAAAAGAATGTCCACCGATCACCCATGAATCGCTTTACAGAATTTAATTTGAGATTTGCGACCTGCTTGTAGGATGAGCAGGTGCGCGAGTTGGAGGCTAACACCTCTCGTTAACCATCCCTAGATTGATTGACTGGGGAATNACCCGGTGCGTGATTACAAGACGCACCTAATTTGAGAAATTAGGAGGAAAAAATGTTTCTAAANAAACTGGCTCTAGCCGGCGCGGCGTNGCTTCTGGNGAGCAGTGCAGCGTTNGCCTGTGAGATTGGTGCTCGTGTTAGCATNGTNGGGAATGAATTTCCGGCGATTCAAACCGTTGGCGCCAACGCGCAGGAATGCTCTGGTGCGGAAGTCACCACAAACCTGACCGCTGACCACCAGAAGATCAACGTCCCTGGCATGCAGGGCAACCCGGCCGAATACACTTCAGCGATCATCGCGAACTCGTCGATCGTGGCGTTAATGAACGAAGACGTGATCCAGCCGCTGGATGATCTGGTCGCTAAACACGGGCAGCATTTGAAGAAAAACCAGCTGATCACGATTGGTGGCAAGGTGATGGCTGTTGCCTTCATGGCGAACGCTCAGCATCTTGTCTATCGCGCTGATGTTCTTGAGCAGATCGGTGTCGAGCCACCGAAAACCTATGAGGACATGTTAGCCGCTGCCAAGATGATCCGTGAAAAGGGAATCAAGCAAAACCCGGTTGGTGGTGCCTACAAAGCTGGCTGGAACCTCGCGCAGGAATTCAACAACATGTTCCTCGGCTACGGCGGATCCCACTTTAAAGCTGGTTCGGCTGAACCAAATGTGAATTCAGAAGCCGGCGCCAACGCTCTCAACATGATGAAGGCCCTCTCGGAATACATGAACCCCGACTTCCTGACCCACGATTCCAACGCGACCAACGCCGAATTCCGTGCAGGTAACGTCGCGCTCATGAATATGTGGGGTAGCCGTGCTGCTACACTTGTTACTGTTGACGGTGTTCCGGAAGAGGTCAGAAATGGTTATGCAATCGCCGGCCCGATGACCGTTGGGGGCGGTTCGATCCCGGCTTCAACTTTGTGGTGGGACGGTTGGACCGTTGCCAAGAATGTCAGCGATGCAGAGGCTGAGGCAACCTTCATTGCAATGACTCATGCGATCCGACCGGAAATGTTGAACGCCGAGACATCCCCTCTGGCGGTATGGCTAATCGATGGTTACAAGCCGACCGACGCTGCACAGGGTGTGTTCGCAGCAGCCAATGCTGGCACTATCCCTTACCCAATGTTGCCTTACCAGGGCTTGTTACACACTGCACTCGGTGCTGAGCTTGCCGATTTCATGCAGGGTAAAGAAAGTGCTGAGCAGGCGCTGTCCGATGTCGAGGCGGCTTACATTGCTGCTGCCAAGGAAAAGGGTTACCTCTAGTAAGCTTCTGAATATGCCGGAGGGGCTTTCCTCTCCGGCATCAACCCAGTTTCCAAAGTAGCCGGGCATGAGGCACCGCACGTTTTTTTGGTTTTTTCTGCCGACAGGTTTGGCGATGCTGCTGTTCATCGCGGCACCGATCGTGTCGGTTGTCCTTCAGTCGCTGTATACACCTCACGGAGCGGTTCTCGTTGAAGTCGAGACCTGTACACCGCTATCCGGCTGCATTTTAGAAACCATAATTGATCAGGACGCCACACGCGAGTTGCGTGAAGCCGAGCCATTGGGGCAATTAGTGGGGCTCGCCATTTATTTTGATCGTGGGCACCTGGCTTTGGCCGAAGTCGCGGAGTCCTGGCGCAAGAGCGATGGCCTTGGTGAATTCTGGGCCAGTCTCAGGAACCTGCCGTTTTACCGGGCCATGGCCTTCACACTGACCTTTACCTTCATCGTGACGCCGTTGATGGTAATCCTGGGTCTCGTCATCGCATTTGCAGTGAATTCACTTCACCGGCACCTGAAGGGTCTAGTGATCTTCTTTTCCCTTCTGCCGTTCACGGTGACACCCCTGATCGGTTCGTTGATTCTGTTTTGGATGATTGACAGCCGTGGGATTCTTGGAGATGCGCTTGTCTACATGGTAGGCGATCCGAATTTCTCGTTGAAAGCCTCGACTGGCCTAATGTGGGTTTCACTGATCGTTTACGGCGTTTGGCACGCTGCTCCTTTTGCCTTCGTCGTATTTTATGCCGGCCTGCAGACCCTTCCAATGGAACAGATTGAGGCAGCGCGTATCGACGGCGCGACTCGCTGGCAGCAGGTACGCTATGTGGTCGTTCCGCATCTGATGCCGCTGGTGACCTTTGTTGCGCTCATCCAGTTGATGGACAATTTCAGAGTGTTCGAGCCCATTGTCGGCTTTAACGCCGAAGCGCATGCGACATCACTTAGTTGGATCATCTTCAATGACCTCGGTGGTGAAACACGGCAGTTTTCAGCCGCGGCCACGAGTTCAGTGCTGACTATTGTCGGGGTCGCTATCCTTCTGTCACCGGTTCTCGCGCGGACATGGCGTGATTTCAAGGACAAGAAATAATGGCTTCTGGCGTCAACCGAAAACCAGTCGGATTTAGTCTTCTGACCTACGGTTTCATCGTTGTGTGGTTGATAGTGGCCGCCTTTCCGTTCATCTGGACGTTCTGGGGGTCGTTCAAGGTCGAACTCGATTTCTTCTCCATCGCCGACTGGACAAATTCTATTTTCGGTCGACGGACAGAAATGACCTATGGTACGCCATTCACCATGGCTGGTTATGAAGGCGCGTGGATAAAGAAAGAGTTCTGGCGCTCGGTCATCAATACTGGGATCGTCTGCTTCTTCGTGGTCTGCTCGTCACTGACCATCGGAACTCTTGGTGGCTACGCGTTGTCTCGCTCCGGCTATCGTTACACATTCTGGCTCCTGATCATTGCTTTGATTTTCCGTGCCATGCCCCCGATCACACTTGTATCAGGTTACATGCTGCCGTTCTTTGAATGGAACGTCTGGGGCATTCTGCCGACGACGATCATCGTGCTCGTGGCCATCAATCAACCGTTCACTCTCTGGATGCTGCACTCCTTCTTCCAGAACATCCCGAAGGAACTAGACGAAAGCGCTAGAGTCGACGGCTGCACCCAATTCCAGGCATTCCGTCATGTAATCGTGCCTGTGATGTGGCCAGGCGTTATCACGACTGGGCTCTTCAGCTTCCTTCTCGCCTACAATGACTTCGCCGTGACCTCAATGCTCTTGAGTGAGGAAAACCGCACTATGGTTCCGGCTATCGCTGCCTTTCTCGGGTCGACCTACAACGAAGGGCAGATCATGTTTGCTGTTGCCGCCGTAGTATCAGCCACTGTGCCACTGTTTTTCCTCGTGATGTTTTTTCAGAGGCAGATTGTGGCTGGGCTTACTCAGGGTGCAGTGAAAGGATGACTCTATGTCGGAAATAGCACGAAATAAACAGGCGCTCAGTAATATGACAGAGGAAGGCGTATGAGGGGATCGCGTCCCGAGCAGGCCATCCTGAGCCGTGACACCGATTTGAAAAGATAACCGAAAGAACTGAGTTAATCTGATGAAGCGAAATGTACAACATGTGAGATTCAACGAGCTTGTTCCATGTCGAACTGCTTTCGTTGATACCTATAATCCCGGGACTGAAGGCAAGGAGAACTTCACCATCATCGGTGGTGGGGTGTCTGAGAACTCGGATCAGCACGTCCACATTCAGGAGACACCAGGCTTTAATATTGGTGGCGCAGGTCAGCCGGCGGGTTGTATCAATTCGCTTCACAGTCACCGAACTGCAGAAGTGTTTATTATCCACACCGGTTCTTGGCGGTTTTTCTGGGGCCTAAAAGGTGATGATGGAGACGTGGTGCTCGGTCCGGGGGATCTCATCAGCCTTCCAACCCACATGTTCCGTGGGTTCGAAAATGTAACTCCGATTAGTACTACCAACGAAAATGGCTACGGATTTATGTTCTCAGTCCTTGGCGGAGACGACTCAGGCGGTGGTGTTGTATGGGCGCCCGAGGTTCTTGAACAAGCCCGGAGCAACGGATTGATATTGATCGAATCGGGACAACTCATCAATACACGGAATGGTGAAACAATTCCGGACGGATTACTTCCAGTGGTTCCTGTCACTGGAGATGAGCTCAGCTTCTATAGCCGAAACACAATCACGGACGAATCAAAAGTCGTGGCGCCGCGACCCAATAACGCAATTTATTGCGATACTGAGTTAATTGGCAGAAACTCGAATGCTTTGATTGGGGAGCGCCCAGGGTTCGAGGTTCGACGAGTGCAATGGGGTCGTGGAGAGGACATTCCTTGGTACGTCCCAAACATGGACGTCGTGTTGATCTCAAATACAGGGTCAGTAGTGCTGAGTAATGGTAAGACTTTAGGGTCTGGTGATGTCGCATTCATACAGGCTGGAGAAGAAAAAATTGACGTAAAACCATTGTCGGAAGACGTTTCCGAGCTTTTTATCGTGACTGCGACGGATGATCCGGCAGGCGAGACCCGATCACTGCGTGAGGATGCCCCATGAGTGATTCAATTCGGACTACACACGTCGGCTCATTGCCGAGAAGCCAACGGGTTGTTGATTTAATTTTTGCACGGGAGCGTGGCGAACCTTTTGATCGAGCGGTGTTTGAATCCACCATGGGTGAAGAAGTCGCAGCAACTGTTGAGCGCCAGGTTGGATCCGGGATCGATGTTGTTTCGGACGGCGAGACCTCAAAGATCTCTTACGCAACCTATGTTAAGGACCGGTATACGGGATTTGGCGGCGATAGCGCCCGTAATGCACCAGCGGACCTCAAGCAATTCCCTGGATTCCTAGAGCGTATTGCCCGATCGGGTGGCACTCCGGAATATGCCCGACCCTGCTGCATCGACGAAGTCCGACCGGGTGACGCCACCGATCTCGAGGTCGACATCCGTCATTTGCTTGCTGCCATCAAAAAACACCAAGCC